>CAYFRL010000057.1:0-2513 GCA_964345595.1 uncultured Actinomyces sp. | reverse complement strand
ACCGGTCAGGATGTTCTGATAGCCGCCCCCGAAACCGCGCTTGTCCGCCTGGCCAGCGCCCTTGGCGAGAGGGCGGAAATTGGCGGAGGTCCCCTCGCCATCGTTCCCTGCGACAACCTCATGGAAAATGGACCGAAGCTTCGCCGGGCCCTGATAGGAGTGGCCGATCAGATTGACGAGGGACTGGGCAGGTGGATCTCGGACAACGTCTCGTTTGTCTCCACCTCGATCGACCGAATCACGCCTCGAACCGATCACGAATTGGTTGAGCAAGTCCGGCAGGCGACGGGTTTTGTTGACCAGGTGCCTGTCGTGACCGAGCCTTTCTCAGACTGGGTTCTCTCTGGGGATTTCCCGGCCGGACGACCCGCGTGGGAGACCGCCGGCGCCACCTTCACGGACAACATTGAGCCGTACGAGCTGCGCAAGTTGTGGCTCCTGAATGGAGCTCACAGTCTGCTTGCCTACATGGGTTTGTTAGAAGGACACGAAACAGTGGCCCAAGCGATGGCCGACCCTAAATGCAGGGCAGCTGTGGACGCCTGGTGGGGTGAAGCAAAAGCGAATCTGCCAGCCGATCTTGGGCTGGACGATTACAGCGATCAGCTCACGCAGCGGTTCCTGAATCCAAGAATCGCGCATCTGCTGGAACAGATTGGCAACGACGGACTGGCGAAGCTGCGACAGCGGATCGTGCCTGTCGCTAAACTGGAACGGAAGGCCGGTCGTGCGGCTAGTGCCGCCGCCACAGCGATCGCCAAGTGGATAGTCGCAACAGAGGGGGACTTTGGGTTCACCGATTCTCTTCAAGTTGAACTTGACCCCGCGGCGGCCTCTGGGCGTCCCGCTGACTACGTTGCGTTACTTGATGAGTCGTTGGCCGGGGATCAGGAGTTCATGCTGCTGGTCTCTGACCGGGTTCAACAGACTCGCCAGTAACCTGGCCCCCAGCATCCATCAACAAGCGAAGAAGAACTAGGGAAGAACTGTGAACGAAAAAGCCAACATTGCGGTTATCGGTATGGGCGTCATGGGCGCGAACCTGGCCAGGAACTTGGCCAGAGTTCCGGACACGCGAGTCGCGATCTTCAACCGGACCGGTGCCCGCACAGAAGAAACCGTCGCCGCGTTTCCGGAGGCGAACTTCATACCCGCTTACACCTATGAGGAGTTGGCGGAGGTACTCGAAGAACCGCGGATGGCTATCATCATGGTTCAGGCCGGGCGGCCCACAGATGCCGTGATCAGTAGCCTGATGGAAGTGTTCTCTCCCGGGGATATCATCATTGACGGCGGGAACGCGCAGTTCAAAGACACGATAAGACGCGAACAGGAAGTTCGAGCAGCCGGTATGGAGTACGTTGGCACGGGCATTTCCGGTGGAGAAGAAGGCGCCCTGCTTGGCCCTTCCATAATGCCGGGCGGCTCACAGCGTGCCTGGGGCATTGTTCGCCCGCTCTTTGAGGCAATTGCTGCTCAAGCCGAAGGCGAACCGTGTGTTACCCACATTGGGCCGGACGGTGCCGGTCACTTTGTGAAGATGGTTCACAACGGCATTGAGTACGCGGACATGCAGCTAATCGCTGAAGCCTACGTACTGCTTCGCGCTGGCACGGGCCGCACCCCTGCAGAGATAGCTGATATTTTTGCGGATTGGAACCGGACTGAGCTGGATTCGTATCTAATTGAGATCACCGCCGAGGTGCTGCGACAGGTCGATCCGGGAACCGGTCAACCGCTGATGGACATTATTGTTGATCAGGCCGGGGCTAAGGGGACCGGTGTTTGGACTACCGAGGCTTCCCTGGACCTGGGCGTTGTCGCGAACACGATCGCTGAGGCGGTCTACGCCCGATCCGTTTCATCACAGGTGGAACAGCGCCGCGCTGGCAGCCAGTTGCCGTTCCAGGTGGAGGATTTAGAAATTGGAGACCAAGAGGCCTTCATTGAGTCCGTGCGCCGCTCGCTTTATGCCGCAAAAATAGTGTCGTACTCTCAGGGCTTCGACATTATGCGCGCCGCCAGCCAGAAGTACGACTGGGATTTGAACATGGCCGCGATCTCGCGAATCTGGCGGGGCGGCTGCATCATCCGTGCTCAGTTCCTAGACCGGATTGCAGACGCCTACACGAAAGAGCCGCGTCTGCCACTCCTGATGGCAGACCCCTACTTTGCCGCAGCCTTAGCTGACGCACAGCTGCCCTGGCGTTCAGTGGTGACTCAGGCGCTCAAGGCCGGCCTGCCAATGCCCGTGTTCGCCTCTGCTCTGACCTATTACGACAGCGTCCGCAGTCCCCGCCTTTCAGCTGCGCTGATACAGGGCCAGCGTGACTTTTTCGGCGCCCACACCTACGGGCGCATTGATGCTGAAGGTGCTTACCACACCCTGTGGAGCGGCGATCGGTCGGAGGTTCGCACTGACCTGTAAGGCGACAGGACCCAAAGGGGTTTCCCCACAGGCGCGCGACCGCATGGGGAATCTTCCAACCTCTACGAGCCCAGCAGTCCAACCG
>CAYFRL010000056.1:0-2917 GCA_964345595.1 uncultured Actinomyces sp. | reverse complement strand
CGGTTTACCTAGTTATTTGGTGCCGGCAGCAAACGTATTTCTTGCTGATGCAGATCCTGGGAGCGGTCGCTGGCCTGATCGGGATTTCGCTTTGGGCTAGAGGCTTTGAAATTCCCATGGTGATTCCGTGGTGGACGGCGTTCCTGATTCTCACAATCCTGGGTGAGAGACTTGAACTTGCCCGAATCGCATTTGCGGCGGGAAGTACTGAACTCAGGGTGTTCATAGAATCCCTGGTCTACTTCACGTCACTGACCGCCGCGATGTTCGCGCCGCAAGTCGGATACCCGCTGATGGGAATATCCCTAGCCGTGCTAACAATTGATATCGGCTCCACCGATATTGCTCTGCGCACGATTCGCACCAGCGGCCTAACTAAGTTCATGGCTGCGGCGATGCTCACCGGGTACGGTTGGTCGCTGCTTGCCGCCGGTATATGGATTGTCAAAGGGCCGGTCTTTTCCGGTTACGCGTACGACACGGTCGTTCACTCGCTGACCATCGGCTTTGCGCTCTCCATGGTTATGGCGCACGCCCCGATAATTGTTCCGGCCATTGCCCGCCGAACCATTCCCTATTCACCGGTGCTTTGGGCGGTGTGGGCTTGGTGTTACAGTGTCGGGATTTCAAGAACGGCTAAACATGGATCGGGTGGACCCTTCCGCGACGAAAGCGGTCCTAGCGTTGGAACGCTACGTCCGCGGGAGCAGTTTGGAGAAACCGCTCTACGAACTAGTAAAGATCAGGGCTTCCCAGCTAAATGGTTGCGCGTTCTGCTTGGACATGCACACGCGCGACGCCCTGGAAGGCGGTGAAGATCAGCGCCGCATCAACATATTGTCCGCCTGGCGGGAGGCCCCAAGTTTCTTCACTTCTCGTGAGCAGGCCGCACTCGCGATGACCGAAGCAGTTACCCTCATCGGGCAGGACGGTGTTTCGGACGACGTGTGGCAATCTGCTGAAGCCGAGTTCAATGAGCAGGGCCTGCTTGACCTACTCATGGCGATCAGTGTCATCAATGTCTGGAACAGGTTAGCGGTAGCAATGCACCGCCCACTGCCTTCATAGAAACGCTGGGCAGCGGTCGAAGGCTGATTCTTCTTGTGTTCACGCTTCCGGTGCTTGATCGTGAACCAAGCTCTACGGGCACCAGCGACACCTCCCGGTTGCGGCGGCGCCAGGCGTGTCCCATAGTGAGGTTATGGGAAACGCGAAGGCAGGTTTGGGCGCTGAATTTGAGGATTCGGCACGGGGAAAGTCGTTTGTCGGAACGTCTGGTTGGGCCTACCGGGAATGGAGAGGAAAGTTCTACCCGAAAGGGCTTCGGCAGGCGGATGAACTCAGCTATACCGCCGAGCGCCTTGCAACCATTGAGATGAACAGCCCTTTCTACAGGCTGCAGTCTGCGGGGATGTACGAGAAGTGGTCAGCCCAGGCCCCAGACGACTTTTGTTTCGCGGTCAAAGGCTGGCGGGGTGTTACCCACTTCAAGAAGCTGCGGGATGCCGACGATGCTGTCGCGCAGTTTTTCGGATCTGGAATTCTCAATTTGGGCAAACAGCTGGGTCCGGTCCTTTGGCAGTTGCCGCCGTCACTCAAGTTTGACGGCGAGGTTCTGGATGAGTTTTTGGGTTCTCTTCCGCAGACACTGGGGGCGGCGGCCACCATCGCCGAACAGGAAATCCCCACGGAACTCGCCGGGCAGCGGTTGATCTACGCGGTTGAGCCGAGGAACGAGAGTTTCAACAGTTCGGAAGCTATCGAGGTCCTCCAACGACACAATGCGGCCCTGGTGATGGCAGACTCTGCCGGGCGTCACCCGGAGTTCCAGGCGGTGACGGCAGACTTTGTATACGTGAGGCTGCACGGTTCCCCCCGAATCTATTACTCGAACTATTCAGAAGAAGCTTTGACCCGATGGGCTGAGGAGCTTCGCCCTCTGTTGGGCTCAGGTCATGACTGCTACGTTTACTTTGACAACACCGCACTGTCTTACGCGCCATACAATGCCATGGCGCTAGAAGCGCTCCTCCAAGGGGACAGCCACGCACCGGTAGACTAAGGATATGTTGAACCTAGATATCTTGGTCTTCTACGTTCCAGTTCAGGACACCGATGCCGTACTAGAAGAGCTGTTCGCGGTCGGTGCGGGGCGCATCGGTGACTACGATAAAGGTGCTTTCGTGATAAGCGGAACGGGACAGTTCCGACCGCTTGCTGGGGCAACCCCTGCTATAGGCCAAGTGGGTAAGGTTGAGCGCGTTCCAGAAAATAGAGTTGAGCTGGTATTCCCGCGTGAGCTGAGAGACTCTGTCGTCGCAGCACTGCTGCAGGCGCACCCCTATGAAGAGCCCGCGTTTCACGTCCTCGAGAATCAGGTGGGGCGCGGCGCGGCTGCCGAAGGTTGAAGCGACGGCATGAGTCTTGAGTCTTGCCCGGCAACTAACCCGCGCTAGGCACTTGGTAGGAAGCAAGCAACGCCTTGAATAACTCGTCAAGGCGGCTGTTGACCCCGTCCACCCGATGGTTTACGCCACGCATTTCTGTTCGGAATTCGATCATCTCGGATCGGAGAGATTCTTGACCAGCGTTCATTTCAGTTCTGAGTGATTCGTCGCCGGCTCGGAGTGATTCTTTGCCGGTTCGCATCTCTGAGCGAAGAGCCTTAGCCTCTTTCACCATCGCATCGCGCAGCTCTGATATCTCGCGGCGCAGCGATGATGTCACTCCGAACAATGCACCAATTATGGCCACAACGGCGCCCAGAAGGCTTGCTAGCAAGCTTATGAACTCCACTGACATTAATACCATGCCCCCATTATTGCGTGCCAACCCCAGCAATTCCAGTCATTTCCTAATAAGAGGCTCTTCGCAGTTGAGGGTGTGGTGGGCGGCGCGTCGGTGCCTGGGTAGGGGT
>CAYFRL010000055.1:0-3835 GCA_964345595.1 uncultured Actinomyces sp. | reverse complement strand
GGTGCGGGAAAGTGAAGCGGTCCGGCCCAGAAAAGGATGGGCAGGACGCACCAACTAACCCCCGACACGCCGCCTAAAGCAACACGTTCTTGCCGGTAACCAACAAAAATGGCGGGACACAGAATGAACTATGTCCCGCCACATCACAAAGTCGGGACGACAGGATTTGAACCTGCGACCCTCCGCTCCCAAAGCGGATGCGCTACCAAACTGCGCTACGTCCCGTGCCGACTTGTCGTGCATGTAAATCATAATGGGTGGCGCGAAAGAATCCTAACTGAAGTCCTTCCGTGTACCAGCAGTCACGAACGAGTCCACCCGTTCAAACCGCGTTGGGCAGCTAGCCTACCGCCCCGGTGTTACGCTCTCGAACCTTTGGTCGGCAGGAAGCGGACTCGCGTCCCCGACTAATAGCAACGGTTTCCTTTGCCGAATGCGCCAAGGTGCCCGCGGAATCAGTTCAGCCGAGGGCACAAGGCGACGCATGCGCGATTAGCTGAGTATCTCTTTCAGCGCAGAATGCAACTCCTCGCTGGTGTGCACCTCTTGATCCATGTTCGCAGTCAATAGCTTTGCGGCGTCCCCCGCACCTAGTGCGTTTGCCTGAAGTATCAGAGCATCGTACACGGCCATCTCGAAATGCTCGTTTCCCAGTGCGCTAGCCAATGCGACCTGATCGTGGAGCGATTCGTCAGCTTTCTCCAGCAGAGATGCGGCCTGGTTCTTAATGCCAGTGCTTGCCGGTGACGGAGCGGTCGACTCCTTCAGATCAACTAGTTCAAAGACTTCGCCAAGGTTTTCTATTTGTTCTTTGGTCTCATCCGCGTGGTGAGAAAATAGCTTCTTGACCTTCGCGTCCCTGGCGGCTTTCTCAAGTTCCTGCAAAGCTTCCAGGGAGTTTTGCTCCATGGTGAGTGCACTGCGCAGCTGGTAGTGAAACAGGTCTTCTGGGTTCTGTAGCTGATGTTGAGCCATTGCTTCTTCTCCATTCTTGAGAATCGGTGTTCCCTTGCCAGCCTACGAGCGTCAATTCCGGTCGAGTAGGGGTTGCCAAGAGGACGGGAGCCATGTAGCTTGCACGAGCTTGCTTCCAGCCAGTTCGGGATGCTTCACCAACGTCGACACAGCTAAACTGCGTAGGGTGAGCCGGATACGCATTTCACCAATGCAGCCGCATGTCGGAGAATATGCACTCGTAGCGCTCGGCGGCGCATTCGGCGTGCTGAGCCGCTACCTACTCATGGAAGCGGCAGACGCCCATGAAATAGTGATGCTACTGGCAATCAATAGCGCCGGGTCGTTCCTACTCGGTCTGCTTCTCTCTGCCGTCGCCCCCTCTCCCGGCAACCACAGAGGCAGACGCAGAAGACTCTTTCTTGGAACTGGCTTCTTAGGTGGCTTCACAACTTACAGCGCCCTTGCGCTCACCACAGTGGGCATGGCACAAGTCTGGCAGTCAGCCGCCTACGGTCTGGTTACCGTGGTAGTCGGAATCGCGCTGGCCTTATTGGGAGCCGCAGTGGGAAGACCATTCCACCGCATGGGAAGACCGACCGGTTGAGTCCCATGCTCGCTTTACTTGTCTCTGTCTTTGGTGGTCTTGGATGCGCCGCGCGTTTTGGTCTGGACTCGTGGATACGTCGGCGGATAGCTTCGGGGTTTCCTTGGTCAACCCTCGCAATCAACGTGACGGGGTCGCTGTTCTTGGCCTTTCTGATAGGAATTGGGGCTAGTTCACTGAACTCTTTGGCTGTTCCAGTCCTTGGTTCTGGCTTCCTGGGGGGCTACACCACTTTCTCGACGGCAAGTGTGGAGGCAGCGGTCCTATTTCGCTCACGCCAATGGAACAGCGCGCTCTTCTATGCCATCGGAACCCTGGTGTTCAGCTCACTTGCCGCTGTTGCGGGCCTGTGGATTGGGTCAATCGTTCGCGTTCCATTCCTTTGAGTTCCAGTCCTGTGTATCCGGTCGTGGGAGTCGTGGTCGCTGGCGGCTTTCGAGCTTGAGCAGGACGATAACGACCGAAATGGTTAGAATTGTCGGAGCTGTGAAAGCACCAGGAGGGGCCATGTCTGAACCGGACAGATCAGGACAGAGTGGAGATCTCGCCACCCGCGGTTCGGACCCGCATCAGGAAGCTGTTGCTGCGGGAGATAGTCCGGCAGGAGCCACAGAACCAACGCACCCGGCCTCACTTTCGAGCATCGAGAGCCAGCTGGACAAGCGTGGATGGGAACTCACGGCTGGATTCCTAGCCTTGTTCCTCTTCATACACGTGCTAGCCGTGTCAGGGTGGAACTGGGGTACAGCGGCTGACATCGCTGATTCGTTTGATTTCAACGACTCGGTCTCGATCATCTTCGGCACCCTGTTTGAGTTGCCTGTGGCGACTGGAGTGATCGCTTCAATTCTTCTGCCTATCGTTGTGTTCAGAATGCTTCGTATTCGCAAGACTGCTCAACCATCGACGATTGTAAAGAACCTTTTCATCATCGCCGGCCTCATTTCCACCCAGTACGTGCTGATCCGGAGTTTCGAAATGTGGTGGCCCCTAATTGTGGCTGGCATTCTCTTTATCGGGCTGCTGGTAGCAAACCGAGTTTGGGCAACTGGATCAGGACACGTTTTCATGTCAAATCTTGGGAAGCACACCGGCACGCTGCTGGTCGTATCGCTCGTGCTCCTTGGACTGCTGGTGGACACGCCGTGGATGCCCAGGGAAAGCATCCAAACCAAGGGTGGCGAAGTTACCGGTTACGTGCTTGAGACGACTCCCGGGTTCCTCAAAGTGCTCACAGATGAGCGAGAGGTCCTAATCATCATCGATTCCGATGTCCAAAGTCGCGAGACCATTGAGAAACTGCCGGTTAGAGGTTGGGGGGCTCAGTAAGCTGAGCCGCCGAGCAGGCTGAAGAAGCGAGCGCCCCTGTTCGTGGCTATCATGGCAAATCCGGGCGCCGATTCGGTGGCCTTAGTGAAATGGTAGCTGGCGAAGAAGCCAAGGAAAGCTCACACCATTTCCACCTATCCGGATCCTACGTATGGGGAAGAGTCGATGGTGACAGGGGCGACAACAGAATCACCGTTTGTGAGCGGTTACCGGAGCTTGTTCCGGTTTGCTCTGGACCGAGGAGAAACCGTCCCCGGCGTGGCAGAGCAATACATGCGGGATTGGTTGCGCGCCAGGAAAGGAAAGCCCGATCGCGACGCGCTCGACCTGTGGGATGGGTCTGAAGACACCATCCTTCCTAGCGGAACTGAGATCGAGGTGATCGGGTTCCAGGATAAGCGTAGCGGGGACTCCGCCGTTCGATACAAGGTCACTGACCGAGGAGACCGCACCGATTATCTGGTATCAATCACCGCGCTCAGCGAGCCCCATTCGAAACCAAAGGCCGCCTCGTTCATCGTCGATGTTTCGCGCAACTCGGGGACTGCCGAATCCGCCGTTCGAGAAATCTTCCCGCCCAGAATCATCCCGGCAATTCTCGAGCAGCGCCGCGCTTACAACGGCGGAACTCGCCTTCAGGGACGGCCCCGAGTGATCCGCCCCGGTGATGTGGACGAGCTCGTAGCCGCAATAGCGGATCAGGATCGGCAAATAGCGCTAGTGGTCGCCTCGGCAATCAATCCGCAAACTGAACCACAGTGGTCCGCAATTGTCGACCGACTGACCCGCAATACAGTCGGGGTCGCCGCCATCTTCGTGGTGTCCGCCAGCGCGGTGGAAGCTTTGAATAACGAGCTGCCAGAGGCGCTGCGTACCCCTCCTGGCCACATTCGGACAATCGCGCCAAAAGTGGTCTTTGAAAATCCTGATGCCAGACGCCACCCA
>CAYFRL010000054.1:0-4177 GCA_964345595.1 uncultured Actinomyces sp. | reverse complement strand
GGTACTCATCGGGTGCCCATCAGCTTCCAACCCGCTTTCTTTCATCGTCGGTGGCGCGGTCTACGCCATCAGTCTTATTCACTCCTGAACACTCGTGGTCAAGATTCCTCTTGACTTCACGAATGAGCAGTGGCTCCGGCCTGATCGACTGGCGGAAAGAACGGGAAAGCCGCTGGGCGGTAAGCCCTCTATCCACGCAGTCATCCTGCGGGTGAACCCACACTCCCCGCCCGGGTAGGCACCGGCCCGGATCTGCGACGAGTCGGCCATTAATGGCCACAAACCGCAACAGATCAGCGCGGGGTGCTCGATCTGCGCAGCCGATACATGTGCGCATTGGCTTCGACAGTTCGTTCACCACCCGTTTGGAACTGGAGTAAACAGTTACCTCAACAGTGTAGTGCAGCAGTATCCCCTAGCCACACACTGTTTTTGAGCGAATGGTCACGCTGCAAGTCAGTCGCCGAGGATCTCCGTGATCTCCCCATCGGTGATGACCGTAGTTCCGTCCGGGCTCACCTCGGCCGCCAGGTCCGGTATCGAAGAGCGAGACACATTCAACTCGTCATCTTCTGGTGTGTCGGCGTCTGAATGGATGTCGATGTGGAAGTTCGTAAGGCGCGCCGCGAGCCGGGCATTCTGGCCCTCTTTCCCGATCGCCAAAGACAGTTGAAAATCGGGAACGATAGCGGTCGCGGTTTTATTCGTTTCTGAGTGGACCACGACGCGGCTCACTCGAGCCGGTGAAAGCGAGTTTGCCACAAACCGGGCCGAGTCAGCGGACCAGTCGACAATGTCAATTTTTTCTCCGCCAAGCTCCGCCATGACGTTACGCACGCGGCCGCCCATCGGACCGATACACGCGCCTTTCGCGTTCACTCCCTCACGCGTAGCCGCGACCGCGATTTTGGTGCGATGCCCGGCTTCTCTTGCGACCGCTTTGATCTGGACGAGGCCATCTTGGATCTCGGGGACCTCTCGCCTGAACAATCCTTCGACTAGCCCGGGATGGGTTCGCGAAAGAAGAATACGAGGCCCACGGTCGCCTCGTTCAACCGAAACGACGTAAGCGCGGATCCTGTCGCCGTGTTCGTACCGCTCACCCGGAACTTTTTCCCCGTCCGGCAAAACGGCCTCGAAATCATCGTTAATTCTTACCAGCGTGAGGTTCCGGTCACGCGCCTGCTGAACGACCCCAGTTACAACGGTTCCTTCTTTGCCCGCAAAACTGCCGAGGACCCGAGAATCCTCTGCCTCTCGCAGACGCTGAGTGATGATCGAACGGGCCGTCGCCGTTGCAATCCGACCGAAGTTGGAAGGGGTGTCGTCGAACTCACCGATGTGGTTCCCATCCTCATCCTCATCGGCAGCCCACACGATCGCCTTACCAGTCTGCTGATTAAGCTCTATCCTGGCGGGGGTGATCGCCCCGGGAAGATTGTGGTAGGCCCGCAAAAGGGCTTCCTCGATGGCATCCACCAGAGCATCGGCTGCCACCCCGAGTTCCTCTGCCACCGTACGCAACGCTGTCATGTCAATTTCCATGGCAGACATCCTTTCTGCGACCTACTGCATTTATTCTGTTTTACCGCTTCTTTACCTTCTGCTTAATCCTAGCGAAAAGTGACGCGGGGCCTTGCTTTTCGAACTGCATCAAATGCGATTTCTCGGCTACCTGCCTGGGTATCCAGCGTAAAGGTGTCTTCACCCACACGGGTGAGCAGACCCTCAAGCTTCTCACCCTCCTTCAACTTCACGCGCAACTGGCGTCCCACGTTCCTTTGGTAGTGACGGTGTTCCTTCAGCTCGCTTTCCGCGCCCGGAGTCGAAACCTGTAATTCATACGCAGACTCGATGGGGTCAGAGGCGTCCAGGGCATCTGAGAATACCCGAGATAGCTCCGCGACCTCATCCAAGGTGAGCGGCTCTGTCCCGTCTCTGCGATCAACAGTGACCTCCAAAGATGTATCAGCGCCCCTAATACGCAAATCCACCCCCTCCAACTCGGCACCGCGAGCGCGGGCGAGCGGCTGAAGTATGCCCTTGACATGGGCCTCAGTATCCACCGGATCTATATCAGCCATCTGTCTCTTCTCCCGTTTACTAACTGAACTACCGACACCGATATGGGAGCACCCGCGCAGACTGTGATTCCACTCTGGAAGCGCGATTCCCCTCTTTGTTACATGCTACCGACAAACGTCTAGAATGATCTTGATGTCCGCGCCAGCGGATAAGTTTTTGCCGACGCGGCGCCGATTTGGGGGAGAGACTTTGACACGGGTACAGCGAACTTCCGCATTAGTCCTGCTGCTGGCAGTTCTCTTTCCCCTTGGTGGATGCGGGAGCCCCGCGGGGTCTCAATCCGGCGGTGCGAGCTCAGCGGGAGCAGCCGCACTGAGTCAGCTTTCCCCAGCGGAGAGACTGCGAGACGACATGGCGCGCACCGAGTTCGCAATCGAGACTTCCGCCTCTCATCTGTCGGGTCTTGCCTCCGTCTGCAAAGGATGTGCAGCAAGTCTAGAAGAAAATGCAGTCGACGCTGACGCGCGCCTAGAGATTCTGGGAGGGCTGTGGGAACCCTGGGCCCAGCTCGAACCCGGCCAACGTTTGGACCTACTTGAACTACCCGCAGTCGGGGACGCGCCGCTAGCCCCGGCACCGCTGGCTGGCTACATGCACGCGACGGCGCTCATGCAACTCGAGCAGCTGCGGCAGCTCTCGGACGATGAAAACCTGCCACAAGAGTTACTCGCCAGCCTATTGGCCGGACGCTTGCTCGCGGCGCAGTACTTAGCAGACGATTTCGAGGCCGACCCGAAACTGGAAGCGGCTACGCTTCCCGCAGGGGCTCTACTCACAAACCCAGAAGGGGCCGCGGTTTCACCCTCCAACACCTCCGAATCGGAACTGGCGTCACAATCGGGCGCGCAGACCAGCGAAGACGCCCGCCAGCGGGCCGCACAAGCCATGGATTGCGCGGGGTCTACGCTCGGTTTCACTTCGTTGGCGACGGAGAAGGTCGACTGGGAGCAGTCTCTCTACGACGAACTGATATCTCGCCGGATCCAATTGGAACAGCTGGGACCCTGGCCCGCACCGATTCGCTGTGTCATTCAGTTTGAAGAGCCTTCTGACGTACTAGAAGCCGTGCTAGGAGCCGATCTGCAACTCCTTATTTCGGGGGACACAGCGCTTGAGGAATTGGGCCTGCGTTGGTTGCTGCAGGACGTGAAATCTGTGGCGGCAGTGGGAGGAATCGTTCCGGTCACTCCGGGACTTGCCTCTGGCGATGCAGTGGACGTTGAAACGGAGCGTGACGTAATTGACGGCGCGGAAGGAGACAGTTAGTGCCCGGCGAAGAAGAATCCGCGGAAGATCTATCAGCTCAGACCCACAGTGATGAAGTCCTTGCCCCGCGTGCACGCCGATACCATCGCCGCTCGCTGTGGCTGTTCGTCGGCATTGTCGCCGCGTTCTTGCTGGCAACATCATTAGTTTCGCTGCCACCAGTAGCGCTCACAGCCGCCTACATCGTTCTCCTGCTTGGGGCGGCAAACCTCATGTGGGCGACTATGAACATGATGATAAAGAGGCGCGGAGAAGACTAGCGGCTACGGCACAGTTGCGTAGCCCGACACTAATTTTCCGCGGCGCTGGCTGTTTTGTGGCGCTGGCTTTTCTGGGGAGCTGGCACGGCGGTTCGGGCTAGTCCGGCCTGATCCCCTGCCCAGCAAGCCAGCTCTCAAGCTGCGGCTGTTGCAGTGCACCGACCTGGCGGGCCACCACTTCCCCACCACGAAGCAGAACCATTGTGGGAATGCTCATCGCTTGAAAGCGTGCCTGAATTCGCGGGTTCTCATCAACGTTGACTTTCACTATCTTGAGCTGCCCCGCATACTTCCGGGAAATCTTTTCAAGTATCGGCGCGACCATTCGACACGGACCACACCACGGCGCCCACAGGTCCACCAGGACGGGCAGCTTGGTTGCTACGGCATCATCGAAATCGTTATCGCCAGCACTTACTAGCCACGGAAGCTTTGCTTGACAGTGACCACATTGGGGCAATCCCCTGGAAGCGGCAGGTACCCGGTTCTTCTTTCCGCACGACACGCATGAAACTATTCCCATTGGTCCATTATGGACCGGTTTGGCCTGGAAGGCTCCGGCGAGC
>CAYFRL010000053.1:0-4465 GCA_964345595.1 uncultured Actinomyces sp. | reverse complement strand
AACCCCCAACCTTCTGATCCGTAGTCAGATGCTCTATCCATTGAGCTACGAGCGCGTGCCTTTTGGCTTCATCAAGAATAAGCGTCTTGACCTGGAAATAACAAATCTTTGTTCTGCGAGACGGATCACGCACAGTCACAAAATGTTCGTTTTAGCGAACGCAAGCCGCGATCTCTAGACTGGGATCATGGCTAATCCTGTGGTCCCGGCTCGAGGCATGCGCGATATTCTCCCCGCCGATAAACGTCATCGCGATCATGTCCTTGGAATTATTAGGGACACGTACCGCGCGGCCGGTTTTGAAGAGATCGAGACCCCCGCCGTGGAACCGTTGTCCCGTCTACTATCTAACCAGGGCGGTGAGAACGAGAAGATGATTTTCGAGATCATGCGCCGCGGATTGCCAGCCAACGAACCGGTCATCGCAAGAGACGCTTCGGACCTGGGACTGCGCTACGACCTGACCGTGCCACTCACGCGCTACTATGCCACGCACGCGAACCAGCTGCCAAGGGTTTTCAGAGCGCTGCAGACCGGCCCGGTTTGGCGCGCGGAACGGCCCCAAAAAGGAAGGTTCCGGCAGTTCCGCCAGTGTGACATCGACATTATTGGAGACCCCTCGATAACCGCTGAAGTCGACCTACTCACAACGACTCTGAGAGCGTTTGAACGACTCGGAATGGGCCAGGACGTAAAGGTTCTGCTGAACGACAGGCGCGTTCTACGCGACCTGCTGTACTCCGTGGGCGTTGAGGAAGGCCGTCAAGACGCCGCGCTCATAGTGTTGGACAAGCGGGACAAGATCGGTGATACGGGGGTGCAAGAGGAGCTACTTGCAAAAGAGATTTGCAGTGAACAGCAAGCTGAGGACCTGCTGCAAGCGGTTGATTACTTGCGCGCAATGAAATCCCCGGAGGACCCCCCGCTGAAAGACGGGCACCTGTCCCTACCTAATGGTTCGGAACTCACCCTATACGACCTCCCTGAAATCGTCCGAGCCACCAGAGCGCTGCTGCCCGCCTGCAACATTGAGTTTGACGTGAGTATGGTTCGCGGCATGGGCTACTACACCGGACCAATTTTTGAAGTCGCCCACAAAGAACGGAACTTCTCAGTCGCAGGTGGGGGCCGCTACGACAAGGTGGTGGGCAAGTGGCTGGGTAAGGATGTCCCCGCTTGCGGTTTTTCTATCGGTTTTGAACGGATAGTGGATTTAGTTCCCCCAGCCGATGAAGACACTGAGCGCGTAGCACTCCTCTACAAGCCCAGCTATGATCCTTTGGCTCCGCTGCAACTGCGCGCCCAGCTCCAGGAGCAGGGAACAAACGTGGGAATGGTCGTGCCTCCCAGACGTCTGAGCGGTCAGTTCTTCGAGTCACTCGCCACCGAAGGCTACACACATTTCCTTGACACGCGACGTGAGGGGGCTTCACTGGCCGACATCCGTCCCCTTGAGCAAACACGTGCAGACGCTGGTCAGCACTGAAGTCGCCCGCCGACTTTTCCTATACTGCCACTCATGATTAAAGAGTTGGTTCTGACGCTCAGCTGCCCCGACCAGCCTGGAATCGTTCACGCGGTGACGGGTGCGATTGCAGAGTTCGGCGGGAACATACTGGAATCCCAGCAATACGGGGACGCTACGTCCAAGCAATTTCACATGCGAGTGGAAGCAGAGGGTGTAAACGACCCGCAAGCGCTGCGGGCCCGCCTGGAAGACCTTGCAGATGAGCTGGCCATGAACTGGACCCTGACTGATGCCGACCGCGCCATTCCCACTATCATCATGGTGTCCAAAGAGGGACATTGCCTATCCGACCTGCTTCACCACACGAAGGAAGGCCAGATCCCGATAGACGTTGTTGGCGTTGTATCGAATCATGAGGATCTTCGGCCGCTCGCACAGTTCTACGGCATTCCCTACTTCCATGTTCCCGTTAGCAAGGACACCAAGAAGCAAGCGGAGGACCGCCTGCTTGAAATCCTGGACGAGACCGGCGCCGAGTTGATCGTCCTGGCCCGATACATGCAGATCCTTTCGGACAGAGTGTGCGAGGCGATGCCCGGCCGGATAATAAATATCCACCACTCCTTCTTGCCCTCATTCAAAGGGGCCCAGCCGTACAGGCAAGCACATGAGCGCGGAGTGAAACTGATCGGAGCAACCGCACACTACGTGACTCCGGACTTGGATGAGGGGCCAATTATCGAGCAGGACGTTGCACGGGTGACACACGCCGACTCGGTGGCTGCACTGGTCGCGCAAGGTCAAGACGTGGAACGAAGTGTCCTGTCCCGGGCTGTGCGCTGGCACGCGCAAAACCGAGTGCTAATGAACGGTGACTCGACGGTCGTCTTTTCCTGACCTCTTCAACTCTGCTCGATCAGTCGGGCTGCCGCGTTGTAAATTCCGTACTTCACTTTCTTCACCGGCATCTCCCACGTTCCAGGGAAATTCACTCGGGCGCCCCCGAAAGACTTCTTGAAATTGGTGAATCCAAGCCAAGGGTGATCTTCTGGTGCGTCTTCTGGGGCCACGCCGTACGTGTCGAAGAACCGGTGGCCCGTCTCACGTGCATGCAACATGGCGAAGACTAGCAATCCCGTTGCCGGACTGAGCTTCCGATATTCGGAGTAGCTGGCGGCGTGCGCATAACTCATTGTGGTGCCGTCAGAGAAATAGATGAGGGACGCGATCGGTTTGCCTTCTTGCTCAGCGAAGATTAGGCCGCCACTGCCTGCTGGGAAAAGAGCGCCGGCAATATCCTCAAAATAGTCGTCGCTATGCGGGTGCATCCCGGTTCTCTTCGCAACGTCGTGCAGCATATCTAGGAATGCGGCGACTTCCGCAGGATCATTTGAGACCCGATAGGTGACGCCCTCTCTCATCGCTTTACGCCAAGAACGCCGCACAGTACCAGCGAGTGCAGCAACGATTTCCTCTTCGGTGACCGCCTCAGCGTCGACAATGCTGACTATTGTGTCAGGGGGCTGCACGTCGTGATGTGAGCGTTTCAAGCCCAGCGAAGAAAGTGCCTCTTCCGAGTAATGGTTCCTTGGTTCAACCCGGACGAAATCCACCTTCAATTTCGCTGCCTGCCGACGAAGATCCGCCAACGCTTCTTTCAGTGCGGCCTCATTCGCCACCGTGGGCCCATATGGACAATACAGCCTGTTGCCGAACTTCCCGTGCTCTTCCACCGCCTGGTATTCCCAGCCCGGACCACTACGCTGAAGGACACGGTTCCCCCTCACACGCTGAAACTGCGCCCAAGCAGAGGATTGGAGAAAGTGCCGCTCATTCCTGAACGCTTCGGTACCCAGTTCGTTGTCTGCTGCAGACATCCTCTTCTGCCTCCGCGATAGTTTGCATACCCCTCATAAGCCTAACGGTCAGGACAGGTCACGCAAATTCCGCGCTGGAACTGCTGGTTGGCAGTACCCGATGTGGTGCCCCTGTTCACCGCGTACCAAGACGCCTAGTGTGTACATATGAGGGTAGCGGTCGGTGGGGCATCGGGAATGCTAGGGTCAAGGCTCGTGTCAGCGTTGACAGCGCGCGGAGACGAAGTTGTGCGATTGGTCCGCCGACCTGCACAGGCTGCAGACGAAAGGTCTTGGGATCCCGATGGAGGGACAATCGACAGCCCCGGTCTGACAGATGTGGACGCCGTAGTGAACTTGGCGGGTGCCAGCATCGCCGGCTGGCGGTGGACCAGGGAATATAAAGAGAAGATCCTGTCGTCCCGCCTTGCCACAACGAGCACCGTCATCTCTGCGTTGGAACGTGCCCGGGCGGAAGGAAACGACAGGTGCAAGACGTTCCTATCCGCAAGTGCCGTCGGAATTTACGGATACGATCTGGGCGACTTTAAGGTGACCGAGCAGACTCCCGCGGGAGACGGGTTTCTAGCTGACGTTTGCATTCAATGGGAAGGCGCCGCGGCTCCCGCTGAAACCCTGGGAGTTCGGACCGTCTATTTACGAACGGCGAACGTACTGGCACCTGAGGGCGGCATTCTAGGCGTCCTCCGCCTGCCCTACCTGCTTGGTTTAGGTGGCCGGATTGGAAGCGGCAGACAGTGGTTCTCCTGGATTTCGGCGGAAGACCACATACGCGCCCAACTCTGGCTGCTGGACAATCAGGTCGGCGGCCCCATTAACCTGTCTGCACCCGGCGCAGTTCGTAACGAGAGCTTTGTCAAGCAATACGCGCATTCACTGCACCGGCCAGCCATCATCCCGTTGCCACTGCCACTCGTTTCCCTGGTGCTGACGAAGAAGATGGTCGAAGAGACGATCGCTGCAGGCCAGCGCGTGATTCCCGAGCGGCTAGACCACCTGGGCTTCCGGTTCAAGCACGGGAGCCTGTCCCAAGCATTACGCTGGGTCAGTGAGCGAAAGTGAAATCCCGTGACCTGTGGCCACGGGATCTCGACTGGCGGAGACGGCGGGATTTGAACCC
>CAYFRL010000052.1:0-4965 GCA_964345595.1 uncultured Actinomyces sp. | reverse complement strand
GTGTATCGAGTCCCGGCGTCCAACGCGCCGTGCACCCGTGGTGCGTACACGGTGCGTACACGCTGCACAGGCCCTGGCACACAGAGGCAACGTTGCCGAAGTGTGCACAAAAACTAATGGAAACAGAGTAATCATGCTGTGTGAACGCACACTGGGGCAACGTTGCCTTTGTGGACACGGAACATGAGAGATGAGTCCGGTTGGTAGCTGCCACAACAACACGCCCGCTGAAGAGCTCGCTTTCAGCCGTGCACCGGAGAGCTATATTGTCGGGTCTTCTTCCGGAGCCGCCCCAACCTCCATCTTCGAGACATAAAGGGGATCATCCACATTCTTAGGAGAGGTATCTGATGATCGGCGCGGCGAACTGCAACTGTCCGTTCGACAGTTGAGTGGAGTATCCGACGTGCCAGTCTCAGCGATTAGGTGGGATGCGCTGAGTTACCACCGCGCCAATGCACCGTACCGATTGCTGTTGGGCGTCTGCCAGCTAATCGTCCGCGGTCTACTTCCCAGAGATACATCAGGCTCATGGAAGTTAGAAACGTGGCTACCAGATGAAGAACTACACGCTCTATACGAACGGTTCCTGCTGGAATACTTCAAATTCCACCACCCCGAATTGCGCCCGCACCCTCACGGATGAACCGAACACGTACACCGCAGCAGGCAACAAAACCTGGCACTACCAATCGGTACGCTCAATCCTCACCAACGAGAAATACAAGGGCGACGCCCTCCTGCAAAAGTCCTATGTTGCTGACTTCCTGACAAAGAAGCAGGTCATCAACCAAGGCGAGGTGCCCCAGTACTACGTCACCGCCAGCCACGAAGCGATCATCAGCCCAGCAGTGTGGGACTTCGTCCAAGCCGAACTGGCCAAAGGTGCCGCGAATCAGCGAACCCAAACCTGGGTGGACAATTGCGTGTTCACGCCCGGCGGTGGAGCGAACCAGGCCGTGGCCCTTGCTCGGCTGGGCGTGCAAAGTCAGTTGCGTTCGTACATCGGCCAAGACGCGCCCGGCGCTTTGACGCGGACACTCTTAGAAGCTGAAGGCGTGAACCTTGACGCACTGGTGGAAACGCCCGCTCAGTCGGTGACGGTATCTCTCAGTCTTGGACATGCCCGAGCTATGGTCACCTCCGGCACGAACGCTTGTCCACCACTCACGGGAATGAGAAAACCAGCTGCGCTTCTTGCCGATTTGAGCGCGATCAGTCAGAATCGGCAGACAATCCTGAACTGGCGAGCGGACCCGCACCCGCCCCTGGTGATCGCCGAAGTCGGCTGGGATCCTGACGGCAATTGGGACCAGTCGCTACTTGATCATCTGGACTTAGCGGATATCTTTGTGCCCAATCTGGAAGAGGCGATCTCATACTCTCAAGCTGAAAGCCCCTATCAGGCGGGGGCGTGGCTGACCCAGCACGTTCCGACCGTCATCATCACACGGGGAAACGAGGGGGCCAGCGTCTTTTCTGGCCACGACCAGCTGGACGTTCCTTCCCCTACCGTCAACTCGGTCGACCCGACCGGCGCCGGTGACACCTTCTCAGCGGGTCTGGTGTGGGCGCTGCTCTCGGGTCTACCTCTGTACAAAGCGGCCGCGGTTGCCAACGCCGCCGCCTGGTCCGTCCCGTATCCGGGCGGTTCCGCGGGGGCGCCAACCTTACAAGAGCTGCAAGGATGGTCGAATTGGCCGCTCGGCAGCAACACAGCATCTACCCTGCACGATTCTAGAAAGGAATGACTAGTGAAACCAAAATCAAGAGTCTTTTTCACTGCCGCAGCTATTGCCGGAAGCGTTGCGCTTCTAAGCGCATGCGCGCCTAGCGGAGGCGGGGCCAAGACGCCCGAGAGCCAGGACGCCGCCGAATCGGGTGCTGCCACGGAAATAGTTACTGATATTTCGGGGCTGCCCGAGCAAACTCTGACTGTCTGGGATCAAGAAATCAGAGGCGGACAAAACGAGCAGATTGAGCGGCTCAACGCCGCTTTCATGGAAAAGTACCCCAACATCACTATCGATCGTGTCTCTCAGTCCTTCGACGACCTGGAAGCCACACTAAGGCTGGCGCTGACGGGCGATGACGCTCCCGACGTTGTCCAAGCAAACAATTCACGCGGCATCATGGGACAGTTTGTGGCAGCCAAACAGATACTCTGCTTAGAAGACTATGCGAAAGCCTACGGTTGGGATGAGTCATTTTCGGAGTCGATTCTCAGCTACTCCTCGTACTCTGAAGACGCCGTCGACTTCGGAGAAGGCTGCGTCTACGGATTGCCTCAGGTCGGTGAAGTCGTCGGCGTCTTTTACTCAAAAGAGAGGCTAGCCGAAGCGGGTCTTGAGGTACCGGCCACGTGGGACGAATTCGCAGAGCAACTCCAAAAGATCAAAGACAGCGGCCAAACTCCGCTCATGCTGGGCAACGTAGAGAAGTGGCCAGGAATCCACGTGTGGGGACCGGTGCAAGGAGCGCATGTCCCAGCCGAAGAGATCCGCACGCTAGGGTTTGGCAACCCGGGTGGAAGTTGGGACACAGACGGGAATATTGCCGCGGCGCAACAACTGCAAGACTGGGCTGACGCGGGATACTTCAACAATGGCTTCAATGGTGCGGACTACGACGCGGTGTGGCAAGACTTCGCGAAAGGCGAAGGGGTGTACCTGATCGGCGGGTCTTGGCTTGGACCTGACCTTGACGCAGTGATGGGCGAAGACGTCGCGTTCTTCAATCCCCCTGCGGCGGACGTGAACGGTGTGTCCGCGACCACGGGAGGCACCGGACTTCCCTTTGCAATCACCTCGGCCGCGAAAGATCCAAACGTAGCGGCCGCATACATTGACTTCCTCACGAACGACGAGGCTATGAAAGTGCTGGCAGAGACAGGGAATGTCCCCGTGCGCAACGCCGCCGAATTCGCGAAGGATGAGACCGGCGTGACCGCCGACATCATGAACGGGTTCGAGCAGATCACTACGACCGGGCAAATCCTGCCGTACATGGACTACGCGACCCCAACGATGGGAGACGACCTGGGCGCCGCGCTGCAAGAGCTGATGGACGGGCGTCTTAGCCCTGAAGAATTCGCAAAGCGGATGGAAGGCTACTACTCGGCCTTTGCCGGCGAGTGAGTCGACGAAGCCGGTGGGGTCCACAAGGCCTCACCGGGCAGCGGCTCCGAGAGACCCAAAGATGAAAGCAACCGCGGTTCGCAAACCCAGGTACCGGAATTGGGGCGTGTCAATTTCACTTCTGGCACTGCCACTACTTGTGTACTCGCTATTTATGCTCTACCCGCTGGGGCGCGTTCTCCTACTGTCCTTGTATGAGTGGGACGGGATGGGAGAAGGCGTGTGGGCGGGCGCCAGTAACTATCAGCAAATATTCTCCGATCCCCGGCTGGCCGCGTCATTCGGTCACGCGCTGGTGCTTATTGTTTTCTTCACGGTGTTTCCCCTGATCATTGGGCTGGTCCTTGCATCTTTGCTGGTCAACTCGAAAGCACGGGGTTTAGGGTTCTTCAGGACTGTGGTTTTATTGCGCTCGCCCTGGTGGGCGCACTGACCGGTTCGTCGATAGCGACGGGTGCCGGTGTCAATGCTCCCCTACTCACGCGCGTGATACTACTCGGTCTTGCAGCCCCGCTGGTCGCGGCGGTGCTCGCTTTTTCTTTGAGCCACGTGCCGCTTCACGCGACCGCGAAGCTGCCCCCAAGACTGCTCCTGACAATTTATCGAGGCATCACCTTCCCGATCCTGGCGGTCACCTATGCAATGAACGGAGCCCAAAAGATGGTTTTTGCTGCCGCACTGGCGGCGGGAGTTGGGGTGGATCAGGCGGCAGGTATGCCACTTCTTCTGATCATCACCTCTACCATCTTCCTGGCCGGACTCGTTACGGGGCTGCGCGGCTCAAGTCTTTTCGTTCGCCACGGGGTAACGCCCGTATCTCCGCCGGATCTTTTGTGGACAGAGGTTTCGACTGCAATTGCAGTGACCGGCGGTTCACTAGTTGGCATACCGCTCTCAATGACCCAGGCGATCACCGGCGGCCTTTTGGGCGCTGGCTTCGCTAAATCGGCACGGGCAGTGAACTGGCTATCCGTTAGAAGGATCGGCGTCGCCTGGCTTTGGACCCTTCCTTTAGCTGGCCTGGTTGCCTATTCGGCAACTACCCTCACTTCCTCAGTGAGATAGTCTGGGACTTATTCGATGCTTCATCTTGGAGGAAATCATGACGGAGCAACCCAGGTTTAAGAGGTTTACTCGGCAGATGACCCCCAGAACAATGCTGTCGCGACTCCCCCGGAAACAACCGTCCATCCACGACCTGCTGATTGAACAAATCAACACTGCTATTGATGCCACGCGGCTCGCCAACCAAGTTTGTTCACGTGAGGCGGATGCTCAGGCGTCAAGGCGCCCGATGCGCCGGTTCGAACACGCGGGAGACGACCAGCGGGCCACGGTAGTGGAAAGGATAGATGTCGCACTCACTGTGCCGCTGGAACGAGAAGACCTCTTTCGTGCTTCCCGCTACATCGACGACGTCACCGACAGTCTGCGAGACTTGGTACGCCAGATGGCTCTCTGGGACGTGCCGACGGGCCGGTGGTCAAAAGGAGCGCTTCGCCCAGCGATCGATTCCCTGAAGTCTCTAAGGCAATCCCTTCGGACTGAAGACTGGACAGAGAGCAGGAATCACTGCCTAAAGGCCAGGCGGCACGCTGGTAAACTGCGGCGCGTTTACCAAGACGGACTCACTTTGGTATTTGAAGATGAACTCTCGATGGACACATTGAAGGTGCGCGAAATCCTCAGGCGAATCGACTCGGTCGGATCACGCCTCACCGAAGCCTCCGACGCGCTGCTGGACGGCATGATCAAGCGCTACCTATAGGACTTACTGTGCGCGTCTTACTTGCCCAAGTTCCTGTGCCAGTATTTCCTCTGCCGCGGC
>CAYFRL010000051.1:0-5527 GCA_964345595.1 uncultured Actinomyces sp. | reverse complement strand
AGCGTACGACTCATAATCGTAAGGTCGGGGGTTCGAGTCCCCCCCTCGCTACAGAAACGAACAAGAGCGGCCTTTCCCTACCGCTCCGCCCTGCGGATAATGGGAGCATGCGCATATTCTTGAGCTTCACCTTGCCGGTGAGTCCCGATGTGGCGTGGGAGAAGCTACACTCGCCACGTGTCGCCCAGGAATTGTATGCACCTCTGGTTGAAATGGCGCCGCTCTCCCCGTTGCCGCAGCGATTCACCCCGGGTGACAGGGTGCTCATGGAAGCAAAACTCTTTGGACTCATTCCGATTGGTGCGCAGACGATCGAGATTCAGGACCGCCACCCAACGCCGGACATACGGGTAATGGCTGATGTTGGCGGACCGGTTAGCGGCATACTGTCCCTTCTCTCAGGGTGGCAGCATGAGATGGCTGTGTCTGCGCACACTGGCGCACAGGGAGAGACAGAGACCGCGTGGCACGAAAGGCTCACTTTTGCAGGCCCGGCTGCGCCCCTTTTCTGGGTGCCCCTCTTCCTCCTTTGGCGATGGCGGGGCAGAAAACTTCGGCGAATGGCCCTTAGTTGGCAGCTCTAGGGGACTTTGTCAATCCTCTAGAACCGCTCTGCACACGGCGTTAGCATTGCGGCATGTCACAATCATCTGAATCCAGGCTATCCAAAGCGGCTCGGGCCGCAGCAAAGCTGACGACGGGCGCGGGACTCGTTGGGGCGGGAGTCGCTCACCTGACGGTAGCTCGAAAAGAGTTTCGTGCGCAGGTTCCAGAGATAATTCCACTGCCAAAGGACAAGGTAATTGTGGCCTCTGGTTTCGCGGAGATCGGGCTGGGTCTTGCGACGATGCTCAGTTGGAAGCAGCCCATGCGGGCCAGGATGGGTACGCTCATGGCCGCGTACTTCGCAGCGGTCTTCCCGGGTAACGTCTCCCAGTTCATGAAAAGTGCCGACGCGTTTGGGTTGGACACGGATGGGAAACGATTTCTTCGGCTCTTCTTTCAACCGGTGCTAATCGCCGGCGCCCTCTATGGAGGGGACCGAAAAGCGATGAAGGAAGCGGCCCAGGAGTCAAGGCCAACTTCCGTTACTACTTTGAACCTTGGTCGGTATTTGGGCCTGTGGTACGAGGTGGGGCGTCTCCCAATGAGATTCGAGCCGGAAAACGGAAGAGACATTACCGCCCACTACTCGCTCAACAAAGCTGGCACGGTCGCCGTGTTGAACCGCGTAGTCGAGGACAGGGCTGGGAAGAACCGGAAACCCAAAGTGTCTGAAGCGCACGGTCAAGCTCTACCGGTCCTGGGTCATCCGGGTCGTTTGCGCGTCAGTTTCTTGCCGACAGGACTGCGATGGTTGCCCGGCACACGCGCCGACTATTGGGTCCTGCGGATCGACAGCAGGTATGAGACCGCGTTGGTCGGCACACCGGATAGGCGTTTCCTGTGGCTGCTTTCCCGAGATCCGCACATTGAGCCACAGGTCGAACAAGACTACCTGAGCACGGCTGCCGAGCAGGGGTACGACTTGCGGAAGTGGATTCGACCAGAGCACCGAAACGACTAATCCCAGGCCGCCACAATCCGCTTTATGCCGAGAGAAAGACCACTTGGTAAGGGTTTGGATGCCCGCGGACGCCCGTGCTAATCTCGTAGTCGGAAATGGGCACGACATGCTCAGAAATAGCACTAGGGTGAGCAGCTCTCGAACCGTGAGCGGAACCTGTTAAGCTTGAGTCTGACCGGGCGCCAGCTTTAGTGCCGGATAAGTAAACGTGAGGAACCACAGTGGCAAGCAACTCAAAGGACATTCGTCCAAAGATCACTCTGGCCTGCACGGAGTGCAAAGAGCGTAACTACATCACCAAGAAGAACCGGCGGAACACCCCGGATCGTCTGGAAATGAAGAAGTTCTGCCCCAGGTGCAACGCCTCCACGGTCCACCGCGAGACCCGCTGATCTAATTTTTCGAAGGAGCCCTGACTGGATCAGTCGGGGCTCTTTCGCTACCCCAGCTTGCCTCGTCTGCGTGGAGGAACTCCAAGAAGAATCAAGACGACGGCGAAAAGGCTGATCCCCACCCAGCCAAGCGCAGACAGGCGTTCGCCGACAACCCAGACGGCCAGCAGGGACGCGACGGCCGGTTCGATGAGGGTGATGGTGGTTGCGGTGGCGGCTGTGACGCGGGTCAGGCCGTAGCCGAATAGGAGATAGCCAAGGAACATCGGCACTAGAGCCATGTATGCGGCGACCAGGAAGTTCTGCTGGCTGGCCAAGATTGGCGCGCCGGTGAAGAACAGCACCGGCATGAGCAGCAGGCCGCCCACCCCGAACACAGCGCCCATCGCCGCGGCGCGCGGAAGTCCCCGGCCAAGTAGTCTGCCGACCGCCCAAGAATACGTTGCGTAGGTTGCGCCCGCGACCAGGCCCAGGACGATTCCGGGGATCATCCCGGTGGCGCTGGCGGTTCCACCTCG
The DNA here is from genome assembly GCA_964345595.1 of uncultured Actinomyces sp. Lineage (GTDB taxonomy): Bacteria > Actinomycetota > Actinomycetes > Actinomycetales > Actinomycetaceae > Scrofimicrobium. The sequence goes on along the minus strand of CAYFRL010000051.1, from coordinate 3,050 downwards.
GAAATCTGCGACGCTCAGCAGGACGCTGCCAGCTATGCCCAGAAGCGCTGCCGCCGACCATGCGCGGGTGAGCGGTCTCCGATCCACAAAACGTTGCAGCAATCCAGAAAACAGGGGAGCGGAGGCAAGCGAGATTACGGAACCGACCGCAACACCTGCAAGATGCATCGAACTGTAAAACGCTAGAGGGTAAATCCCCACAGAGACGGCGCCGATCGCGACGACCGTTGCGTTCCTCGATAGAGAGGCAGTTGATCTGCGAAGGCTTGGTATCGCTATGACGGCTTGAAGCAGACCACCAATTCCGAGCGCGGCCGCCCCTATTGCCAAAGGACTCACGCCGCCGGCGAATGTGGCTGCTGTGCCAGTCGTTCCCCAAAGAAAAGAGGTGACAACGATTGCCAGAATCCCCGGCCACCTAGTCTCTTGCACATCGCCTCCGCTTTCAAAGCGAGTCTACAGAGCGCCCGGGCCCGGACTTTTGCCCAGTCAGGGTATGGTCATTGGCCACCCACGGGCGATAATAGTAGTGACCGGGCAGTTCTCGCGATCCCTGCTTAGGAGGGGCTCTGATGAAAACTTTAGCGGAAATGACCACCTTGAGAATTGGTGGTGCACCGCAGCGCGTGGTGGACGTGGTAGGTCCGGAGGAACTGGCGGAAGCCGTGAAAACTGCTGATCGGGCGGGAGAAGAGATCCTTGTGGTCGGTGGCGGCTCCAATCTGCTGGTTGGCGACCAGGATTTTCCCGGTGTCGTAATCCGAGATCGAAGTGACGCGGTTTCCCTGGAGGATTTCTCGGGCTGCGGGGGTAACTCGGTTCGGGTGGCGGCTGGAGTTACCTGGGACGACTTTGTGTCGTTCTGCATTGATGAGGAATGGATGGGGGTCGAGGCCCTTTCGGGGATCCCTGGCACTGTTGGGGCGGCTCCCATCCAAAACATCGGTGCCTATGGGCAAGAGGTTGCTGAGACACTCGCTTCAGTGAGCGCACTGGACCGGCTCACGGGCCGCATTGAACATTTGCCCCTATTTGATCTTCATATGGGATACCGAAACTCCATGTTGAAACGCTCCCTGCTTGACGAAAAGGTGGGCGGTGGCAAGAAGTGGGGACCCACCGGAAGATGGGTGGTCCTAGAGGTGGAGTTCCAATTCCGGAACGCATCTCTTTCTTCCCCGATCCGGTACGCGGAGTTGGCGAAGAAGCTAGACGTCAACCTTGGTGATCGGGTGCCATCGAAGGAACTGCGTCAGGCGGTGCTTGAACTGCGCAGAAGCAAGGGGATGCTGCTGGACAGCTCAGACCACGACACTTGGTCTGCGGGCTCATTCTTCACGAACCCCATAATGAAAGAAGACGGCGATGCGGCTAAGAAACTTCCAAGTGACGCCCCCCGTTTCCCCGTGGAGAAAAGGTCTCTGGTGAGCTCTATCGCTGGGAAAGCGCCGACGGCTCCAGGGATCTTCAAAACCTCTGCAGCGTGGCTTATTTCCAAGGCGGGTTTTGAGAAGGGCTACCGCGTCCGCCCAGATTCCGAGGCTGCTCTATCAACGAAGCACGTCTTGGCCCTCACGAACAGAGGCGGTGCGACTAGCGCCGAGATGACAGAGCTGGCGCGTACAGTCCGCGACGGGGTCGAAGAGATGTTCGGCATCCAACTGGTTCCTGAACCGGTGCTAGTGGGGTGTGAACTCTAGACGTTTGTGCACCGAAAACGTGGGCCGGGCGCTAGAATGAGGAGGGCCAGCGGCAAAGACGAGCGAGGTTTTATGGAACGCTTGGAGCGCCTTTCACTACTCCTTGAGATGGTGATGGAACGCGGTTCAGTGCGGGTCGACGATCTGGTAGAGGAACTGGGCGTGTCACCCGCTACTGTGCGTCGCGACCTGGATCACCTGGCATCCCAGCAACTGTTGCAGCGGAACAGGGGCGGTGCCGTCCCCAATCCGTCCTCAGCTAACCTGCCTTTCCGCTACAAGAAAGCGGACGACGCCGATCCTTTGCTGCGGATCGCTCAGGCTGCAGCCGCGATGGTTGAGCCGGGGACCGTGGTTGGACTGAACGGCGGTAGGACCACCACGGAGGTGGCGCGGGCGCTCGCCGGCAGCCAAGAGCTGATTGATGCAGAAGACGCTACGGGACAGTTGGTTGTGGTGACCAACGCCGTGAACATTGCGAACGAGTTGGCGATACGCAAACATATCCGGCTGGTGCTCACCGGCGGGGTGGTGCGGGCTCTCAGCTACGAACTGACGGGTCCGCTGGCTTCCCGAGTGCTGGAAGACGTAGTCATCGACACCTTGTTTCTGGGAGTAAACGCAATTAATCCCGACGGCTGTTTCACCCACCACGATGGTGAAGCAGAAATCAATGCCCTACTGGTGGGCCGTTCACACAGGGTCGTTGTTGTCGCTGCTTCCAGCAAGTTGGAGTCGCGCTCATTTGTTCGCATTTGCAAACTGAACGCAATCGACGTGCTGCTCACTGACAGGGACGCCAAACCTAAGCTGGTGAGGGCCCTTGAGACCGCCGGTGTGAAGGTTGTGCTGGTCTGAGCGCTTGAGCGTATCTGAGAGCGCCAAGTAGCAGACCCAAGGCCACTCCCAGAAGTCCCAGGGCTAAGAAAGGAGCGGGGTTCAACTGTTGGCTGCATGAGGTTACGGCGTCTGCGCTGGCGCAGTACTCACCGGGCCCGTAGCGGTTCTCATAGGCCACCCATAAGGCAGTGATCCCTGCTCCGGAAAGGAACCCTTCCCACCCTTTTCCCTTACTTCCTTTGCCCAAAGCCGCTGCTGCGACGACTGCCACGGGCAGGACGAACAGGCCGACGGACGGCAACGCGGCAACTCCAAAGGAAGCCAGCACTCCCAAAACCATCCAGGCGATGAACCAGCCCCACACGGCCCCGGGCGTCGGCGCCCCCGACTCACTCCGACTACGCCGCAAATGGCTATTCTCGGACATCATGGTTGTTCCCGGTCCTTTCGTGGGTGTTGACGCAGCCCGCCAGGCACGCGTCGCTCCCGTTTTCTGCGGCGGGCCCTCTG
>CAYFRL010000050.1:0-6710 GCA_964345595.1 uncultured Actinomyces sp. | reverse complement strand
AGGCCACCTGGGTCAGAAAGGCATCTTTGAAACTGATTTTGATTGGCGCAAAAACCATCAGCGGGATTGCGGCGCCGACATCGGTGAGAAGACCCAGCCCCACAGCCACCAGAAGCCACCAAGGCTTTGCTTCTCTGACAGTCTTCTCGAGCTCTCCGGGTTTCAGCACGTGGGAGAGGGCGTAGATGGCAATGGCCAAGATAAGCAACATGAAAGCGACTTGCAGCAGTTTCTTCTGCTTGGCGGTGAGCGACTTCGCCCTTGCTTCTAGAGATTCATTCTTCGCAGGCTCAGCCTTCCCGGACGCTTCTGCGTCGTCTTTAGGTTTGGGCATCGGCATTGGTGCTCCTGGCTTGAAGATCCGAAGCGGAGGATTCAGGATATTCCGCTGTAGTCCATCCTACTTACGGGGATGTGCCTGTTCGCAAGGAACCTAAAAGTCCGAAGGATACGCGAAAAGTGGCGGGGAGTTTTGAATGTACTCCCCGCCACCCTCTGCTCTTTCAGCTGATCTGGCAATAGCTGCTATGCATCAATGACCTTTGCCGTCTCAACTCCTTCGATCTCAACCTTTCGTGGCTTCGCTTTCTCTGCCACCGGGATCTCCAAGAGCAGTACGCCGTCCTTGTACTTGGCGGTGATCTTCTCGGTGTCCAGGTTGTCGCCCAGGACCAGCTGCCTGCTGAACTGCCCGCGCGGACGTTCTGCCGCAAGTACCTCTTCAACTTCTTCTCGACCAGCGCGTTCAGCCTTCACGGTAACTACGTTTCGCTCGACATCAATGTCGATTGATTCCTGATCAACCCCGGGTAAATCGAACTCTACGTAGAATTTGTTGTCGTCCCTCCAAGCGTCCATCAGCATGAGAGTGGGACGGGAGCCGCTCGTCCCCTGCAGCACTTGCTGCGCGAATCGATCAAACTCTCTGAATGGGTCCGTTCTCATTAGCATTGCCATTTTTCCTGTCTCCCTTACTCGTTAACATCGGCGACCCAGGACTGATTCGGCCGCCTCTGATCCCCTACATCGCTATTGCGTCGGTAGGTTATCTATATTGATTGATATAGTTATATGGTACTGACAGATGAAAGAGAGTGCAACATGAATGGAGGAGACGAGCACAACCGAAAAACTGGCGGGGCTGCGCGCAGTGACGTGCCTGTCTATGCTATTTCAGTCGCGGCGCGCCTGGTTGGCTTAGGCGCCGGAACGCTCAGGCAATATGAGGCAAGAGGACTCCTGCGGCCGGGTCGAACCCCTGGCGGAACGCGTCTGTACTCGCCTGCGGATCTGGAAAGGCTCCGACGGATCAGTGATCTGCTGGGCAAGGGCCTTAACTTAGCCGGCGTGGCATTGGTGCTGGAACTGCAAGATGAGGTTGCTCGCCTTCGGGCTGAGCGCGGCCGCGACTGAGTGTTCACTCTGCCGTGTCGATGCTTCGATCAGTAGCGCCCCTTGCGTAGCCAAGCCGGGCCCGCCTGGTTAGTCTGAGAGCATGCCCTTTGATCGTGACTCCCAGCACAATCCTCTTTCGAATTTGGTCGACGCACTGGAGGAAGAATCTCCTGTGCCGTTCCTCTACCTAGCCAGCTCTTTTGCCTCGGGAACTCCGCTGGACAGCTACTTGGCGGTAGAGCAAGGTGGCTTGGAGCTCAGCCTTCTAATTGAGAAGATGCTGAGGAATCCTCATCCCGTAACAGACGCGCTCTTACTCGCTTGGGCGGAACTACTGGCGAATGACGAATTGACTGCGAAGGTGGATGCTACCGTGCGTCCGCGTGTAGAAGTTGTTCCCGCGTGGCTAGCCGACATCAAACGGATCCGCCCGCAGCGCGCAGTGGTATTGCGCGCCGCCCTTGGGGAGCAAGAAAGTATTGCAGTCGAAGTGTCTGGGCCGCGCGGGGTTGTCACGCTTGTTTGCGGCTTCGATATGCTCGGCGAACCGTCCATGGACGACGCCTATCCGGTCCCGGAGAAGATCGAAGAGATGCTGGCCAGAATCCCTGAGCTGGATTTGCCCACAATCGAGATCACAGAGGTGAGCTTGGCAGACGCCCGCGCGCGCATTGAAGAAGCATATGGCGAAACGCAGGGACTGTACCCTCCCCTCACAACCGATACGTGGCCGTCTTCGGGGCCGTTGCTGATGTGGGTTCTGCGGATGCTCCCGGCTGGGGGAGTCGGGTTTGGCGCGTCCAAGTGGACCGACGCGCAGCGAAATGAAATCGTGAGTGGTTTCCTCTCTTCCCCGTTCGGCATGCGCATTCCGGCAGGGGCTCGCGACCTCGTGGCAGAACTGCTCGAACTGGCGGTGATTCACGGGACCGGCAACCCGCTGGAATTGAGCCCAATGCTGGTTGACTACCTGCTTTGCGAGTTGATCCCGGGGACCGGTCTGGCGCTCGGTCCTGCAGCGGCCGACGTTCCCGAGGTGATGATGCAGCTGGTCCGGTTCGCTCACGAAAGACTCGGGATTGATGCCGAACTCACGGCAGAAACCCTGCAGGTAATCGATGATTGCCAAGACGAATACCTATGGAATGTGGAAGGCGGGCCAGACGAATTCACGTTGGAGTTACCGTTCGGACCGGACTTTGTGGCTCACTTTGTTCGCCGCGACCGGATTGACCATCTCGACACGGACCCGCTGCCCGCCGACGAGTCACTTGATCTAGACGGCGTCCCTGAAGAGATTAGGTCGCGTGTGCGTGACGTGGGAGCGGTCGTGGAAGACACGGCGCAGCGGTTCTTCGTTGATCCAGAGATGCGTACGGCGGCGCTGAGGACGGTTGCCTACATCGGAACAAGGGCGCCGCAGGCATTCCGCGGCCGGACCAAGGACGTGAATCTGGCCGCCGCTATCTGCTGGATGGTTGGACACAATAATGGCTGGTTCAGCCAAGCGGGCGCCGGACGTTCTGTTGCCGACATGCTCAGATGGATGGGTGTGAAGACCAACCCGCGCTCACGCGCCGAGCGCATCACGCAGCAGTTGCACCTGCCAGTGGAGTTTCCTTCGCGGTACTCGAATGTTTCACTTGGGGAGCCTGAGCTTCTTGTTTCTTCTTACCGAGAGAATCTACTCGCTAGTCTCGCCGGGCCGGTGGAGCTGGGAACCATTGGCCAGAAAAGACAATCATGACGCAAGGAACGAACGCCGTCGAAGTCGACGGGCACTCCGTTCGGTTTACGCACCCCGAAAAGATCATGTACCCGGAGACAGGAACCACTAAAGCCGATGTGCTCGACTACTACTTGCGTATCGCAGAAGTTCTTGTGCCCCAGTCGGCGTGGCGACCCGCAACTCGCAAGCGTTGGATTGGGGGAGTTGGCACGGCCAAGGAACCGGGAAAAGTGTTCTTTCGAAAAGACTTGGAAAAAGGTGCCCCGGTGTGGCTTCCAACTGGACAGATGCAACACAAGAAAGGGATCAACACCTACCCGCTAGTGAACAGCGCCGCGGCTCTCGCGTGGTTCGCACAGATGGACGCGCTGGAAATCCATGTCCCTCAGTGGCGTTTCGATGCTGCCGGAAACGAATGTAACCCGGACCGGCTCGTGATCGACCTGGACCCAGGCCCGGGTGTAGATTTGCAGGGCTGCGCCCAAATAGCCCTGAAAGTCCGGGAACTTTTTCAAGAGATGGGAAGGGAGTCTTTTCCAGTGACTTCCGGATCGAAAGGTATACACCTCTACGTGCCCCTGGGTGGCAATTTAACCAGTGAAGACGCGAGCGGCATCGCGAAGCGGGTGGCAACCGACCTGGAGACGCAACTACCGGACCGCGTGGTGTCCATGCAGAAGAAGGCGTTACGCGACGGGCGGGTCCTGCTCGACTGGTCACAGAACAGCAGTGCCAAGACAACGGTCTGTCCGTATTCGCTCAGGGGACGCCAACGGCCGTGGGTGGCGGCGCCGAGGACCTGGGAGGAAATAGAGGACCCGCGCCTCGCCCAGCTCACATACCAAGAGGTATTGGAACGGGTGGCCGGTGGGGTTGACCCGATTGCCTCGCTGGGATGGTATGGGCCAGGCGCCCCGAAAGGTCCCTAAACACAGAGCCGAAAGCGCTGCTCCTACAGGTTAAGGAGCAGCACTCTCGCCCGATACCTATTCCAGCCGTTCGTCGACCAGTGAAAGCAACTCTAGGGCGACTCGGCGAATCTCTTCGTAGCCGTACTGCTTTGCGCGTTCTTCGGCGGCCAACAGGCCTTCCCGGCAGACCGTCTCATAATCTCCGTAGGGGAACTCGTACGCACTTTTTGTCTCGGGGTCAGCTTCCGGGTCGTGTGCCAGATGCCAAAGCGCCCAAGCGCGCAAGCCGTATTCGTCAATAAAAGAGTCCTGCTGCTCGGTTCCAGGGTTTATCTCGTGCCACTGTCCAGGATCATTCGACACGCGACCCTGCTCGATGAGGTTCCGGGCATACTCAACGCCCTCTTCATACACTTCCAACGCCATTGTTTTCTCTTTTCGCTCAGCTTTGGCGAACCGCACTCTTGAGCTGATCCACCACGCAGAGTGTCTCTGCGATTTCCATCGTATGGCGCAGGACACACCTTTGCAGTCCGAGCTGGACCAAGGAGTGAAAGACGCGAGGCAACAGGGTGCAACCAGTGGCTTCTGGTGGAGCTGCCCACGCCAGTTCGGCATACTGAAAGCATGAGGAAAAAACGGGCCCTGGTGACCGGGGCGTCCACGGGAATTGGTGAAGCTACGGTTAGAGCGTTGGTTGACTCCGGCTGGCAAGTCCTTGCGAGCGCGCGCAGGCTGTCGCGGCTGCAGGACCTGCAGGAACAAACTGGCTGCGAAATTGAACCGGCCGATCTCACGGTCTCGGCTGATCTGGATCGGCTGGCCGAGGCGGCTGGGCGCGGATCTCTGGACGCGGTCGTTCACGTCGCGGGCGGCGCCCTTGGAACCGATCGGGTTGATGAAGCCGACCCCCAGCAGTGGCGGCGCATGTATGAAATCAACGTACTCAGCACCCTTGAGCTCACCGGGCGGTGTCTGCCGTTGATCCGAAAGGCGGGCGGCGGTTCACTGGTTTTTGTGACCTCCACCGCGGCTCTTGGCACCTATCCTGGCGGGGCGGGCTACGTTGCCGCGAAACACGCTGAAAGGCAGATAGCTACAACGCTGCGTTTGGAACTTGCTGGAGAACCGATCAGGGTCATCGAAATTGCACCAGGAATGGTCGCCACACCAGAGTTTTCGCTAAACAGGCTGGGTTCCAAAGAGGCGGCGGACCGCGTATATGCGGGCGTGGAGCAGCCCCTGGTCGCGGACGATATTGCTGAGGCGATCCGCTGGAGCTTGAACGCCCCCGACCATATGAACGTGGACCTTATGGTCTTGCGTCCCGTGGCACAATCGTCGAATACGGACGTGTGGAGAGAGCCGCTGCGCACGCGCAGTTGAGAACCGGGGAGCTCTTCAGTCCTGAAACCGCGCGATTTCGTCGGCCACCAAGTCCCGGATTTGCGGATCCAGGACCACAATTTGGATATCCTCCACGGTAGTTGCGGCCCCAGCAAGAGATTCCACAGCCACGCGAACTGCGTCTTCTAGTGGCCAGCCGTAGATTCCTGCGCTCAGAAGTGGGAAAGATATGCTCTGCACGCCCAGCTCTTCTGCAACTTTGAGGCTCTGCTTGTACGAAGATTCGAGCAGAGCACGGTCACGTTGGCCGGCGGCGTAGTTGGGGCCCGGTGTGTGAATCACGTACCGGGCAGCCAGGTTTCCAGCGGGAGTCCAACCCGCTTGGCCGGTCGGCAGTCCGTCTGGAAAACGAGCGACACATTCCTTGAGTAGGTCCGGTCCGGCCGCCCTATGTATCGCACCGTCGACGCCCCCGCCGCCGCGCATTTGGACGCTGGCAGCATTTACAATTGCGTGCGTCGTTTGGGCAGTTATGTCTCCCAAAACCGCAGAAATCGTGGTCATACTTTGATTATGCCAAGACGCGCCGCCGCTTTGGAAGCATTCACTCTCCGGACAGCAATAAGGGAGGCCCCAAACTCCAGGGCCTCCCCATGCCGAGCTTTAGTCGATGTCGTCGGCCTGTGTCTGGTGGACCGTTCCGAACTCGTGGTGCGGCGGACCGTAAACGGAGTAGAGCTTCAACGGCTCATCCCCAATGTTGATTATGTTGTGCCAAACACCCACTGGAACCAGGATCGCCCAGTCTTCACCGACCTCTTCTTCAAAGGTCACTTCGTTTTCTTTCGGTCCCATGCGGACCAGTGCGCGTCCCTGCTCCACCCGCAAGAGCTGGTCTTCGTGCTTGTGAATCTCAAGGCCTACATCCCCACCCACAGGTATTGACATCACTGTCATCTGGATGTGCTTGCCAGTCCACAGGGCAGTCCGGAAGTTCGTATTCTCCAAGGTCGCCTGTTCGATATCGATCACGTATGGCTCTGGGCCGCGGTCTGTCATTTCCGCCATTGTTGCTCCTAATTGGCTAACTCGTATTTACTAGCACGTCTATTGTGCCTGCCGCCTCCGTCAAGTGTGTGGCCGCTGGCCAGAACACCAACCGGGCAGTGTGACTTCAGGCTAACCCAGGACACCTGGAACGTCGCTTTGAGCCAGGACCGCTTCGCTCCCTTCGTTTTTCGCTTCGTTTTTCGCCCGCTTAGTCCTTTAGTCCTTCGGGATTCCCCATGACGCGCGGCAGCACAGCATTGTCCGGCATTGTTCCAAAA
>CAYFRL010000049.1:0-6937 GCA_964345595.1 uncultured Actinomyces sp. | reverse complement strand
CGGCGATAAACTCGGGGCTGAGCGACAGGTCGGCGGCCTGAGCGTTGGCGGCCGCCTGCTCGGGGCTTCGTGCACCGGGAATGACAGTCGTGGCTCCTTGGTCAATGATCCAAGCGATGGCGACTTGAGCTGGCGTTGCCCCCTCCGGCCCAAGTTCGGCCACCAGCTGAGAGAACTCCTGAGCAGCCTCTACTCCCGTCTCGTAGTCGACGCCTGAGAATGTTTCGCCGACATCGAAGGCCTCGCCGTGCCTGTTGTAGTTCCGGTGGTCGTTCTCGGCGAACACTGTGTCTTTGGTGTAGCGCCCCGACAGCAGGCCAGAAGCTAGTGGGACCCGGGCTATTATGCCGACCTCTTGACGCTGCGCCGCGGGAAGGACCTCCACTAAGGGCTTGTGGCGGAAGGCGTTCAAGATGATCTGAATGCTGGTGAGGTTCGGACGTTCCAGCGCGGACAGCGCTTGCTTCGTCGTCTCAACGCTCACGCCGTAGCGTGCGATGATCTGCTCTTCCACCAGCTGATCAAGAGTGTCGAATACCTGGTCGGAGGCAAAAACATCGTCGGGAGGGCAGTGAAGCTGGACCAGCTCAAGCGTGTCCTGCCGAAGATTCTTTCTGGATCGATCAAGCCACTTCCGGAAGTTCTCTTCCTGGTAATTGGCTAGTTCCTGCGTGGCGCGTCTCCCCATTTTCGTGGCGACGTGGACGCCGGCCCCTGGGTTCGCGGCCAGCCATTGCCCGATAAGTGTCTCGCTGCGACCATCGCCATATACGTCTGCAGTGTCGAAGAAAGTGACGCCGTTTTCGGCCGCGGCGTCTAGGACAGCAAGTGCGTCGGCTTCCGCTACTTGCCCCCAATCGGATCCGAGCTGCCAAGTGCCCAGGCCAACTACAGATACGGGGAACCCATGTGAACCAAGTATTCTCTTTTCCATGTAAGCCACTCTACGCTGCTCCCGGGCGCCTGGCCTAGGGATAGGCCCCCAGTTGGCGGAGATTCCACGCTTCACTACCTGCTTTGAACTGCAATTATTCGAATGCGCTGGTCTTCGCGGACAACAATCACGTCGTTCCCTGGGTACTTGCTTAGTTGTGCGACCAGTGTGGCGGTGTCTGGAGCTACCGAAACATCGTCCATGATCCGAAGGGCCGTCACCTGGGTTCCCAGTTCAGCTGCTTCCACCTGTGCTACGAACGCTTCGGGCAGCCCGACAAACATGGCGCTGCTGGGCCCGCAAGGCGCGGGATGCGCCGCTTTGTCGACACGGTCATCGGTGATCCCAGGCAGAACAGGCGGCTTGCGCTCAGCGCGGCTCAGTGAGCCGTGGTAGGCCAGTATTGCGAGCGCCGCGAAGAAGACGCCGATCGACCACCGTGCTTCCCTGAGTGTGCCTGGCCTCAAGGTTCCGTCAACCAGCGATTGCGCAAACGTGACCGCTATGGAAACAAGCGCGATAGTCGCAGCGATAGCGCTTGTCCACACAACGATAAGCATGTAAATGCGCCGGACGACACCGCCCGTCCCGGTCACCTGGTGATCGCTCTGCCGACTCTGGATCTTTGTCCAAAAGAGTCCCCAAACAGCGCCGCCAACGGTGATGGCCGTTCCGCCAAGAAGCAACGTGTTCACCGGGGAGACGCCAATGTCCAAACTCGCGGTCGCTGCCTCTATGGAAGCGGAAACGACACTTGCCACGCCAACGGACACTGCAAGCAGACTGATGCCAGAGACGATGTACAGGTACGTGTCGTACGCACTTGGCGACTCTTTGAGATCGGGACCAAGAACGGTTCGGAAATACCACCACAGCAAGATGCCGGCCAGGGTTCCTGCAACAGATCCGAGCAAAGACCGAACAAAGCTGGCGTCCGAGATCCCGCCCGTCTCACCAAAGAACCAAACAAGGGTTCGCCATAAAGCTGTGCTCGCTGCAGTCAGAGTGAGAACCAAGCCACCGCCGACACCAAGTGGCAAAGTGAGCATGAGCCACAGGGTATTTCTTGGCAGGTTCTGGGCCGCGCTCACCCAGTATCTGACCCAGATGGCAGCGCCCGTTAGGAAAGCCCCTAAGCCCAATCCCAGCAAGGTCTCCGCTCCTACAACAACTGTCCCGCCCCACAGCTGCGTTCCGATCACTTCCCAGGCCAGCTCAACTACTTGGATGAAGCCGACTACCAGAACGACCGTTCCGATAACGGATCCCAGCAGCAAGTGAGGCGCGTTGTGTGGTGAGGGCAATGTGCGCCGACCAAGCCTCCAATGGAAATACCAGATGAGTCCCCAAATGAGTGCGCTCGCCAAAGCGCCTCGGTTAAGTGAACCGGCAGCGATCCCGGCCATCAAAGGGGGGATGGCGAAGGCGACCACAAGAACCGCCGTCAAAGCTGTGGCCGTCACATAGGCTGCGTAGATGAGAGATCTGTCTTCTCCCGGATGACTCTTATGTCGCCTCGACGACCACAACGCAAGTAGCGCGAGCAGTGGGGCGCCGACCGCCACGAAAGCAAGGGATTGTGCGAACTCTTGGTTCGAAAGGCCGTCAAGCTGTGTTCTGGCGCCAATTAGCGCACTCAGTAAGCCCGAGAGTCCAACTCCAACGATGACGACCAGCCCGTATGTCAATGCGTATTGAAAGAACTCCCGAACCTCTTGCGCCCCTAATTGCAGGCGGCCTTTCAAGGCGGCTCGGGTCCCCACAATCAACGCAACCAAGAGTGCCATGGGAACAAGCAGGGACACAATTACGCTAATCACCATGGTGTCTTCACCCGCACCCGTAGTTCGGCCAAGGGTCTCCGGTTACGAGCCATTGGTCGCCGGTTTTTGTCAGGGTGAATACTTCTCCGTGGGTCCACTCTGAGAAGGCGTCGGTTCTTTCGCTTATTTCCAGCGTGACCTCGGCGGATTCGCCATTGTTGGAAAGGGTGACTTTTTGGACTGTGATGGAGGCAGCATCGGGTGCGTAATAGTCGAGTAGATTGTCGCACTGAGAACCTGGGGCCAGCAGTGAGGCAGCGGCCTCACCGTCCCGGGCGATGACCGCCGCTACGTACATCTGGGCAGCTGCCTCGGGGGTCGCCGGGTCCAACTCGACCGACCTGTCCTTCGCGGCTAAAAAGCCCGCTACGCCGGCCAGCAGCAGCACCAGCACACCGACGGCCGTCAGCACCAAATTCGGGCGTACGTTCATTTCCTAAGTGTCACCTAGGATTGCGCGCAACGGCGGGGACACGCCAAGTATGGATCAGCCTGCGGGAAGTAGACTGGGAAGCAGCTCCAAGAAGAAAGATCGCAAAGAGAGACGAGTTTGGCGTGCCTATCAGCGTAGATGACATTCCGCAATTGGTTGCCGCGATGAGTCTGGAAGAGAAAGCTTCGCTGCTGTCCGGCTCCGACTTCTGGCACACGCAGGCCATTGAGCGTCTGGGGATACCGGCGATGATGGTCACGGACGGGCCGCATGGGTTACGTAAGCAGGCCGGCGCCTCTGATCATGTGGGTCTGGCGGATTCGATCCCTGCTACCTGTTTCCCATCGGCTGCTGGCTTGGCCTCCACCTGGGACAGGGATCTGCTCTTCGCGGTGGGCCGCGCACTTGGCGTGGAGACCAGAGCGAACTCGGTGGGTGTGCTGCTTGGGCCGGGAATAAATATCAAGCGCAGTCCCCTCTGCGGACGGAACTTTGAGTACTTCTCAGAAGATCCTTTTCTCTCCGGTGAACTGGCCGCTCCCTTCGTTTCCGGAGTTCAATCGCAAGGCGTCGGGACTTCGCTGAAGCACTTTGCCGCCAACAACCAGGAAACGGATCGGATGCGGGTATCAGCGCAGATCGACCAGCGAACGCTGCGGGAGATTTATCTGTCGGCCTTCGAAAAGGTCGTGAAGACCGCGAGCCCGTGGACGATCATGTGTGCCTATAACAAGATCAACGGGGTGTACGCATCCGAAGATCCTTGGCTGCTGACCGACCTGCTTCGAGAAGAGTGGGGCTATGACGGGGTCGTCGTCTCGGACTGGGGTGCGGTTGATGACCGCGTTCGCGCACTTCGCGCCGGGCTGGACTTGGAGATGCCGAGTTCGGCCGGAATCAATGATGACAAGATCGTTCGGGCCGTCCGCAGTGGAGAATTGGACGAGGCGACCGTGGATCTCGCGGTCACTCGCCTCCTCACTTTGCTCGCCAAAGCCGGCACTGCCCTAGCTCACCCTGGGGAGGCAGATTACGAGGCTCATCACCGCCTGGCCGAAGACATCGCCGCAAAGGCCGCTGTGCTTTTGAAGAATGATGGGACTCTGCCTCTAAAGGACTTCAGCGAGGCCGTCATCATTGGCGAAATGGCCCGTACACCTCGTTACCAGGGAGCGGGCTCTTCTCAAGTAAACCCGACGCGCCTAATCAGTGCTCTTGATGCACTGCAGGAGCGCGGAATTGAGGTTCCTTTTGAACCCGGCTATAAACTCACGCAGGCCGCGGGAAAACCGGGCCAGGACCAATCGGACGTGGCACTTCGGGATCAAGCAGTCCTGGCGGCCCGCAAAAAGACCGCCGTATTGTTCCTGGGTTTACCAGCTGAGAGCGAGTCAGAGGGCTTCGATCGTCAGACTATCTCCTTGCCGTCCGCTCAATTGGAGCTTCTGCGGGACGTCTCAACGGTCGCCCGGGACGTTGTTGTACTGCTTTCAAATGGCAGCGTCGTCGATGTTGCTGGATGGCAAGATCAAGCCGACGCAATTTTGGAGCTCTGGCTGGGTGGGCAAGCAGGCGGCGCGGCTGCGATCGACCTGTTGATCGGCGATGCGTCTCCTTCCGGTCGTCTCGCTGAGTCAATCCCTTTGAAGCTTGGCAACCTTCCCGCCCAACTGAACTTCCCTGGCAGCGGCGGCGTGGTCAGGTACGGCGAAGGGCTTTTCGTGGGATATCGAGGGCTGGACAAGATGGAGACCGACGTCGCGTACCCCTTCGGTCACGGACTCACATACACCCGGTTTGAACTCGGTGATATGCGCGTCCTGCTGGCACCGCTCAGCGAAGAAACCGGGGACGACGATATTGTCGGCCAGGTGACCGCGCGGATCACAAATGTAGGACGCCGACGCGGGACGGCCGTTCCGCAACTTTACGTGGGTCGGCCGGAATCACAGCTGGAAAGGCCTGTTCGAGAACTGCGCGGCTTCGTCAGCCTTCCACTGCACCCCGGCCAGTCGGAATACTTCACGTTCACGCTGACCAAACGCGACATCAGTCATTGGGATACAGCAAGAGAAAAGTGGGCGGTTGAGCCGGGGCCCATCGAGTTTTGGGTGGGAGAGTCCTCAAGGGACCTGTCGCTCCACCAAATGGAGACAGTCGTCGCCCCGCCACTCACCCCGCCACTGACGGCGGAATCAACAATCACAGAATGGCTTTCGAGTCCCGTTGCCGGCCAGGCGTTCTTAGATGCCCTCGGCGATTTTGGTGCGACGTTCTCAGGCCAGGGCAGCGGGTTTTCGGGAAAGGACGGCGGGATGGCGGCGCTGCTGGGCGGAACCCCCATAGCGAAGATACCCGTGATGGGCTTTAGCGCGGGCTTCACCGAAGAAACGCTACGCCAATTGCTTGCTGAATACGGTGCCGATACGTAAATCAGCAGACAGGAAAAGTCCCCGGCCGCAGCGACCGGGGACCTCCTAATCCGACGACACGGCTAGGGGATAGCTGGCTCGCCCTGTGCTACTCGCTTACGGGCGGCGGCTTCTTTCAGCAGCGCGGCCGCTGGCGGCGATCAGCGTAGCCATTTCACGGATCACATCATGTTTGTCACCGTCGATGGTCACGTGCAGACGGACCAGTTCAGGCGTTATCAATTGTTCAACCATTCAGGAACCTTTCGGGGAACTTGTTGACAGGAGAGGGGATTGCTAGAGAGATCGGACCAATTCGGGAAGCGTGGTCACTTGATCCGGGAACGGGATTGCCGTTCCCGGGAGCGCCGCTGCCGCTGCGCCGTACGCGACAGCCAGCGCGAGGCGTTCCGGGGCTCCGAGTCCGCGTTGTCTGCCGATCAGATAACCGGCCACGGAAGAGTCGCCGGCTCCCACCGTTGATATGACGGGGACGTCGGGAGAGGGCGAGTACCAAGCGCCTTCTTTGCAGGCCAGTAGGGCGCCCGCGGGACCGAGGGTGACCAGCACCTCGTCCACTCCCTGACTTCGGAGCTGGAGCGCAGCGGATAATACTTGAGCCAGGTCGCCCTTTAGGACGCTTCGTTCCAGCTCATCTCCATTGAAACCGGTCAGTTGGCCCAGTTCGTGGGCGTTTGGCTTCAAGAAGTCAGGCGCTGCTTCCGGGCCAGCGTTGAACAGAGACACCAGCGTTTCGTCCGCTGTGTCGACGCCGACCCACGCGCCCTTTGCGCGAAGTTTACGGATGAGTGTGGTGTAAAGGTTGCTGGGCATCTGCGGTGCCAACGATCCGGCCATCATTACCTGGTCGCCATCTTCGGCCAGCTCTAACAGGTTGCCTATCAGGGCGGCCAGTTCCGTGCGCGTAAGTCCGGTGCCCGGCTCGTTGATCTTCGTGGTGAGGGCCGGCTCTGAGATGACGGCCAAGTTCGTTCGGACCGGCGCTGCGGTAGGTGTCGCGCTGAAAGTAAGCTGCTCGCGCTCCAATAGAGAAAGGAGCGGATCGGTGCGTGAAGCGGGGAATACCGCAACTACCTCTAGTCCGGCCCTAGCTATTCCCAGCCCAACGTTGATGCCCTTCCCACCGGGGTCAACACTGTCAGAAGTGATCCGATGGACGCTTCCGGGATTCAGCGGACCATCGATCGTGACGGTACGGTCCAGTGACGGGTTAGGAGTGAACGTGATTATCATGCCAAGACCACCTCAATGTCTTTGTCTTCGAACCAGGCGCGTTGTTCGGGTGACAGTCCGGTATCTGTAATAAGAACATCTA
>CAYFRL010000048.1:0-7011 GCA_964345595.1 uncultured Actinomyces sp. | reverse complement strand
CGGTGTTCGTCTCGAACCCCTAGTTCACGGCTAGCTTGCCACCTTTGGCAAGTTCGGGATCAGTACACGATGTCAGGTCAAAGCAGCAGGGTCGGCGTTTACCGCCCCGAAGTTTGGAGATCGTGACGGCGACGCGTCGTTCGCGTGTCTGGGGGTTCTTAGTGGCTTGGACCCACCTGACCCATTCCCACCGGGCCATCGGGGTTATGTCCGACCAGGTATCTGCGATGTCTGGGGCTTCTTCCAACGCTGCGGCAAGGTCGGATGGGGATCGAGGGTTCCGGCCATTGGTCCGCTGTGCGTAGCTCGGCAATGACCGTGTCTCCGGCTTCAGCTGGAAGTGGCGGGGCGATGGTGTCGATAGACAACCAGTGTCCGCGGTGCCCGTCCGGTTCCAGTACTGTCTGAACGTCTAGCCCGTTGAGCTGTCCGACGACCGCCACCTGTCCCCTTGATGGCAGAGCGGAGCTTGCTTCCCCGGGCAGGCGCGCGATTTTGCGCCCCTGAAGTGTCTGCACGGGCGCTTCGAAGCTAATCTGAACAGGTGCTTTTGTCATCGGAGTTCAATCGTTGCACGCTCACCGGGCCATTCTCGACCCTTTGTTTTACGCGCACCGGAGTCAGTTAGGCACTGGGAGCATTACCAGGGAAGACTTCTTGGCGTAGCACCGAATACAGCACGCCATCGCGATATTGGCCGCGCCGCCATTGCGCTCCCCGGGTGATTCCTTCCTGGGTAAAGCCAGCTGCTTCTAGGGCGCGTCGCTCGGCACGGTTCTCCAGATCCGTGTGGGCCTCGACTCGGTTCGTTGTTGTGTGTTCGAAGAACAGTCGGGCAAGTTCTGCTTGCGCCCGTGCCCCCAGGCCCTGTCCACGAAAGGAAGGTCGCAACCAAATGCCGATCATCGGGCATCTGGATGCCGCTGTTGGTCCCCACTGGCGCCAATGCCAGGTAACTTCTCCGGCGGCCTGCTGACCTGGGCCAATAACGGTTAGGCCGCCCGAGTCTTCCAGCGCGGCGGAGGCGGGCGCCTGCGGAAGTGAGCGCGGCCCGCAATCGTCAAAAGGGCTGTCTTCGCCGGTAAAGAATTGCAGGTCGCTGTCTACTTGCGGACGCAAGATCGAAATCATTCGGCCAGTCTATCGGTCTACAATTGCGTAGGGAATCAACCATTAGCTGACCAAGACGGGCGCAGTGTCGGTGTCGTTTCCAGGAGGTCATTCGTGGCGGGCAGAGGCAGTAGGGTGGCCAGCGGCGCGCTCACCGCTTCCCTGGTCAGTGTTGCCGCAGTGTTCATCGCTCTGACACCCGTCGCTGCGCCGGACAGTGCAGAAGCCGCAGCAGCGCGGCTAGCGGCGTCCCAGCCAGAGGGCGGGGACCTGTGGACGACACTTCCACCAGTCCCGGTGACAGTTCTGCCCGAAATTGAAGATGAGCCACCTGCCCCGCCTCGTGATTACGCGGCAGAGCGGGCACTGACATCCGCGATATTCCGTTCTTCAGAGGCGTTCCCAAGTGGCGCACCGCCCGAATTGGCGGCCCTGGTCGAGGACGCGCGGTCCGAATTAGCGGACGACGCCTCGCCCACATCAGCGCGCCTGCTTGATTTGGCGGAACAGATTAGGACAACGAGTTTGAACGCGCAACTTGCTGCGGTTTTTGAGGGCGGCAGCGGCGCCGCTATCGTTACGGACCCCGCGACGGACACGGTCATTTACGCTCTCGACGCGGACCGACAGTTCGTTTCGGCAAGTACCTACAAGGTTTTCGTCGTGTACGACATGGTGCGCCAAATTGAAGAAGGAATGCTCTCAGGCGACGAATACCTGGATGGGATGTCCGTCGACAGCTGCATCTATGAGATGGTCGTCTATTCCCAAAACGAGTGTCCGCAAGAGTGGCTCTATCAGCGCGGCTATCAGCATATGCAGGACGTAGCGGGCAGCGTGGGCGCGACGGGGACAGTGTTCGAGTTCGGGAATTTGCAGACCACCGCAGCAGATCTTGCCGAGGTGCTGGGGCGCCTGTATCGGCGTGAGTTGCTGGACGAGGCCGGCACGCAGCGCATTCTTCACCTGATGACCATTCAGGAGTTTCGTGATGGGATCCCGGCAGGTCTGGGGAACTCGGTGCTGGTCGCGAACAAGGTCGGATGGTTGGACGAGGTCAACCACGACGCCGGTATCATCTATTCGCCAAAGGGCGATTTCGTACTTGTCATCATGACGGAGTACTTGAGTTTCGACGCAGTTGCTGAAGCGGCCGGAGTCATCTATGCCTGGCTGTAACTGGGCGCTTCCATCGGGCAGTGCGCCTGGAATATTGTGAGTTGTTGAGATCTAGCGGTTTACAAACCGAGAAGAGTGGAGCTGGCCGTGGTAAAGCATATCGTGATGTGGAAGTTTGCCGATGGGGACAAGGCCGATCGGGTGGCACTGGCCACCGCGCTGGCCGATGACTTGCGTGATCTGGTCGGGCAGATTCCGGGCTTGCTAGCAGTTGACGCGCAGCCCGACGGTTTAGATGAGCCTGGCTGTTGGGACCTGGTTCTACTCGCGGACCTTGAGAACAAAGCAGCGCTCGATTCTTACCAGGTTCACCCTGAGCACCAAAAGGTTGCCGCGCGGATCAAAGCCGCCGCTGTCAGCCGGGCGGCAGTCGATTACATCGACTAGAGAAGCCTCGTCAGATCGTTGTAACAGCTCTGTCGGCCGGAGGGGATACAAACGACGCGACACGAACAGGCGACCGTCCCCGCCACTGTTTGCTTGGTGACGGGGACGGTGATGGTGACGGGGAGCGCGCGGTTTAGAGACCGTTTGCCAGGTGGTAGTAAGCGAAGTTCCAGCGCAGTGCGTCAGTGAACGCCGGAATCGTGGTGTTTTCATCTATCACCATCAGTTCCGTTGCCGCTAGGTTCGCGAAGATACGGAAGACATCGATCCCGACCGCATTGGTGAGAACCGTGTGGTGTGCGCCGCCAGATTCCAACCAGCACTGCGCGGAGACTTCCATGGAAGGTTTGGGCTTCCACACTGCGTGTGCGACCGGCAGGTTCGGCATTGGCGCGGGAGGCGTAACGACTTCAACTTCGTTCGCGGTGAGCCGGAAACGGGAACCTATATCCGCCATAGAGACGACAATTGCGGGTCCCGGATCGGTATGGAACACCAAGCGAACCGGGTCTTCCTTCCCACCGATGCCTAGAGGGTGAATTTCCACGGTCGGCTTCTGCGTGGTGAGAGAGGGACAGATCTCCAACATGTGAGCGCCCAAAATCAGCTCTTCGCCCGGAACCAGGTTGTAGGTGTAGTCCTCCATCAAAGAAGCGCCGCCGGGCAGTCCTTCACTCATTGCTTTGACCGCTCGCACCAGCACAGCGGTCTTCCAGTCGCCCTCAGCGCCAAACCCGTAACCCTCAGCCATCAGGCGCTGTGCTGCAATGCCTGGAAGCTGCTTCAGTGGGCCTAAGTCCTCAAAGTTCGTGGTGAACGCCTGGGCTCCGCGCTCCTCCAAGAAGCGCCGGATGGCGATCTCCTGTTTCGCGGCATAAAGCAACGAATCATGCCGGTCTCCGCCCTTTTGCAGCTCTGGAACAACGTTGTAAAGTTCCTGGTACTCTGCTGCAAGCGCCGCGGCGTCCGCATCGGATACAGCGTCGATCTCTTCACCAAGCTCGTTTGCCGACCAGGTGGATACGTTGACGCCTAGGACGCGCTCCGCCTCGGTCTTATCCCCATCTGTGACGGCGACATTGCGCATATTGTCACCGAACCGGACCACGTTCAGACCGCGAACGGTCGCCCACCCAACGGCGGCGCGCGCCCACGTGGCGACCCGCTCCTTCACTTTCGGATCGCTGGTGTGGCCAACAACGGTCTCCCGCGCTATCCGCAGACGTGAAAGCACGTAGGCGTACTCGCGGTCGCCGTGAGCGGACTGGTTCAGGTTCATGAAATCGAAGTCGATGGTGTCCCACGGAAGTTCCGGTGCAGCCTGCGTGTGCAGGTGCAAGAGCGGCTTTTGCAGCTTCGTTAGGCCGTTGATCCACATCTTCGCCGGGCTGAACGTGTGCATCCAGGTGATGACACCGACCACGTTGTCATCACTGTTTGCCTCAAGGACCGCTTTGCGGATCGAATCCGAATCCTTCAGAGTCGGCTTCCACACGATCTTTACGGGGACTTCGCCTCCCTCAGTCAGCGTCGCGACAACCTGTTTGGACTGGTCAGCCACCTGCCGAAGGGTCTCTTCACCATAGAGATCCTGGCTGCCGGTCAGGAACCAGATCTCTTTACCTTCAAATGCGCTCTTCATTAGTTGTTCGCCGTTCCTTCGCTGTGTTGGCCGTAGACGTTTTGGTATCTCTCATACAGAGAGTCGATCTTTTCCTGGGGAATCTCCAGGGGCTGTCCAAGCTGCCGGGCGGCCCACATGGTGTGCGCGACTTCTTCGGTCATGGCGGCAGTTTTCACCGAGGCTCTAGCGTCCGCGCCGATCGTGAACGGGCCGTGGTTTTGCATAAGGACCGCGCGCGATCGGGAGTTCTTCAGAGTCTCCACGATGCCTTGACCGATGGAGTCATCGCCGATCAGAGCAAACGGTCCTATGGGAATTTCCCCGCCGAACTCGTCACCCATCATGGTCAGGTGGCAGGGGATAGGCTTCCCAACGGCTGCCCAAGCGGTTGCGTAAGTGGAGTGAGTGTGGGTGACGCCGCCAACTTCTGGCATGTGGCGGTACACGTAGGCGTGGGCCGCGGTGTCAGAGGATGCTGAGTGCTTTCCGCTCAGAACATTTCCGTCCAGGTCGCACACGACCATGTCCTCCGGTGTCAGCTGATCGTACGCGATCCCGGAAGGTTTGATGACAAACACGTCGTCCGCGCCGTCAATACCGCGTACTCTTTGCGACACGTTCCCGGCAGTCCATATGACCAGGTTCCACTTGATCAGCTCGGAGTGTAAGTCGCATACTATTTCTTTTGTTGCGGAGATCTTTTCCGCCATCTTGGGCGACCACAGCGTTGTCATGGCGCGCAGGTTTCCTCTCGTTTCGGTTCTCAGAATTGCTTCGGCTTGGTGCCTGTGGCTATGAGTTCTCAGCGGCGGCTGCTTCTACCGGCAGGGCTTTCACGTACCTATTTAGGAAGGCCTTGTATCCTTCCACGTCGGCTGGGAGTGGCTCTTCTACAACCGAAGCCAGGTTCGCAAAGACCTGCCGATCCAGGAACTCCGGTAGCGACTCGTCCTTTTGATTGCCGTTCGCGTAAAGGGCCAGCAGGGCCATGCCCCACGGGCCGCCCTCACCCGCAGTTTCGCTCACTGAAACTGCGGTTTCCAGGGCCGCAGCCATCTGCCGCTGCGCCACTACTGGCGTTTTGAAAAGTCCGCCGTGTGCGAAGAGGCGGTCCACCTGTACCCCTTCATCTTCGACCAAGATGTTCATCCCCAGTCGCAAGACCCCAAAAATTGCCATCAGCTGCGTGCGCAGGAAATTAGGGAGCGTGATCGAGGAGTCAGGCAGTCGCATGAACAGCGGCCTCCCATTTTCCAGTCCCACAACGGGTTCGCCGGAAAGGAAGTTGTAGGCAATGAGGCCGCCCCCATCGGGGTCGCCCTTTGCAGCAGCCGCGTACGCCAGGTCGTAGACGTCAGATTTCGGCAGGGCCAGGCCCGCTTCCGCGAGTAGCTCGCCGAACACTTTCACCCATTGATCCCATTCGGACGTTCCGTTGTTCGAGTGCACCATTGCGACCGGCAGCCCATCTGGAGTGCAGACCAGGTCAAGTTCTGGGTGTACGCGCTCCAAGTCGTCTTCCAACACGATCATGGCGAAGATCGAGGTGCCGGCCGACACATTTCCAGTGCGGGGAGCCACAGCGTTCGTTGCCACCATTCCGGTGCCGGCGTCGCCCTCGGGCGGACACATGAGCGCCCCGGATTTGAAATTTCCTGTCGGGTCAAGCAGAGCTGCGCCCGCTTCGGTGAGCCTTCCGGCCTCTTCACCAGCAACCAGCACTTTTGGCAGGAGTTCTGCAAGCGAAAACGTCATGCCTTTTTCTTTGAGCAAGTCATCGAAGATCTGCAAACGGGCCGTGTCGTAATCTTTCGTGTGCGGATCGATTGGGAACATGCCCGAGGCGTCCCCGACTCCTAGGACCGCCTCCCCCGAAAGACGCTGGTGAACAAGCCCGGCTAAAGTGGTGATCTCTGCCAGCTCACTGAGGTGTTCCTCTTCATCCAAGACGGCTTGGAAGAGATGAGCAGAACTCCAGCGGTGCGGCATATTAAAGTTCAGGGCTGGTGAGAGCGCCTCCGTCGCCGGTCCCGTGTTGGTGTTCCTCCAGGTTCGAAATGGGGTGAGCAGTTGCCCGTCACTGTTTAGGGCAACGTAGCCGTGCATCATGGCAGAAACGCCAAGGGAGCCGACCTGCTGCAGGTCCGTTCCGTATTTCTGCGCGACGTTCGAGGCCAGCTCGGCAAACGCTGCCTGGAGACCCTCCCAAACCGAGTCTTCAGAATAGGACCAAAGCCCATCTACCAAGCTGTTCTCCCATCCGTGCCCGCCAGTGGCCAGTACCTCGGCTGATTCGTCTATCAACACAGCTTTGATCCGTGTGGAACCGAATTCGATACCCAGGGCGGTGCGGCCGTCCTTGATTGCCTGCGCCGCGGTCAAGTCATTGCTGTTGGAAGCCGTCATGTCGCTCTTCTCCTTCTTCGCAGCGTGTGCGAGGCAGTCCTCACCCAAATACGCTCGGCCCGACTGTGCACTGCCGAGGCTTTCGAAGCGCTGTGGGATCTATTCGTAGGTCTTGTCACCGGTGTGCGTTCGAAGCTCAAGACATCCGAGTTCGTCTTTGCTTCCACACACAATCTAAGGTTAGCGCTAACATTGCCGGATTGGCTAGTCGAAAAGGCGGCTAATAACAGGCGCTCCCAAGAGCGCTATCCACAACTGAGAGCGATTGGCCCACGCGCCTTGGTGTGTTCTCGGAATAATGAGCA
>CAYFRL010000047.1:0-7095 GCA_964345595.1 uncultured Actinomyces sp. | reverse complement strand
ACCCCGCAACCGGAGAAATCCTCACTTGACAAACATAGGAGCATCAACGCCCTCGCTGAGACCGTGAACGGGTATTACAAGGCCGAGTTGGTGCGTGGTCCCGCGAAATCAGGGCCGTGGAAAACGATCGATGATCTCGAGCTCGCGACGCTGGGGTGGGTGTACTGGCACAACACTGAGCGGCTCCATGGTTACCTTGGTGACGTGCCACCGCTCGAGTACGAGGAATCGTTCTATGCTGGGGTTACCAGCGCCAAAGAACTGGTAGAAATCAAATGAGCTGAGTCTCCACTAAACCCAGGGCGCTTCATTATGGCTCTTCTGATGAAGGCCACTGCCAACTGGATACGAATCGTCTTGCAGATCGCACTCCTCTTAGCTTGGGCAATGCCCGTTGTCGCGGCAATGACAGTCTGGTCTTGGCTCTTTGATTGGCGCCGCGGCGTCGTAAACTACATTCTGGGTATTTCCGGGCACAACTGGCTGCAGAACCCGCTTTCTTTCTTCATGGTCGCGGGAATAATTGTGATTTGGATGAGCGTTCCCTTCGTGGCGTTCTCCGTGTACGCAGGCCTAACGCAGGTTCCCGAAGAGGTGTTGGAAGCTGCGCAAATGGACGGAGCTTACCCTTTTCAGCAACTGACGCGAATCATCTTCCCCATGATCAAACCTGTCTTGGGGATCGTGTTCCTACTGCAACTCATTTGGGACTTGCGTGTTTTCACGCAGATCAAATTGCTGCAGGATCAGGGCTCTCAACCGAATGAGACAAACCTTCTAGGAACGTATATATACCAGTTGGGTGTCGGAGCTGGTGACTTTGGCAAGGCCAGCGCGGTCTCGATCTTCGTCTTACTACTGACGATTGCTTTGAGTTGGAGTTACGTCCGCTACCTGATGAAAGAGGAAGAAGCATGAGTGCAGCGATTGGGAGCAGTTCGCAGTCAACTGTTGTGGCGAAGAACCGGAACTTTCATCCGCTGAAGATTGTTTGGGGAGCCTTGGCGCTGGCCGTTGCAGCGGTCTGGGTTTTCCCTGTCTACTGGATGGTGAACTCTTCACTTTTGTCCACAGTGGTGCTTGAAAGGTCAACACCCACATTCTTGCCCCTTGGCGGTTCACTCAAGAACTTCAAGGCGGTCTTTGCTAAAGGGACCTTCCAAAGTGCCCTGGGAATCTCACTGCTGGTGGCTCTCATAACAGTGTCCCTCTGCCTCTTGTTCGCTTTCTTAGCTGCCTTGGCGATCAGCAGGTTCCGGTTCCGGGGCAGAAAGACTTTCATCCTGGTCGTGCTGCTTGTGCAGATGCTTCCAGCAGAGGGCTTGTTTATCGCTCAATACCGCTTGCTGAAGTCGCTCGGAGAAAACGTAAGTCCTGTAATTGGTCTGAACTCCGTACTGGGCCTATCGATCCTCTACATCGCGGCCGTTGTTCCATTCACTATCTGGATGCTGCGCGGCTTTGTTGCGGGCATTCCTGCCGACCTTGAAGAAGCCGCTATGGTTGATGGACTTTCTCGCACCCAGGCTTTCATGCGGATCACTTTCCCACTTCTCGCCCCCGGTCTGGTGGCTTCAGGCGTCTACGCGTTCCTCCAGGCGTGGAACGAGTTCACCGTGGCGCTGGTTATCATGCAAAGTGAGTCGATGGCGACGCTGCCGTTATGGCTCCGGACCTTCCTCACCGCTTCAGCTTCTCGGCAGACCGACTGGGGTCAGGTTATGGCGGCCTCTACACTGGTCGCGATCCCGGTCATCATTTTCTTTGTAATTGTGCAGGGCCGGATGACGTCGGGACTGGTCTCGGGCGCAGTGAAGGGATAAGTCGGAAGTTCGCGGGGCGCCTAGCCGTCTATAGGAGTGGGCGTGCGCACTTCAAGCCCGGCGGCAGTGTAGAGGTCGTCGATGAGCTGCATCGTAGAGGTGGCGCTTTGGGCATCCGTAACCACGTCAGCTCCTGTCGTAGCGGCAAGCAAAAGTTCTTCCAGCATGTAGGAGTAGGATGACCGGGCCGATGCCTCTTCCTCACGGACTCCGTTCTTGGTTCTCACAATCAGCTTTCCGCCGTTGTGGGGGTGCACGTATCCGGTCAATCTGAGAGAGCCGTCCGTGCCCGTCACGTCCAAGAATTGAGCTGGTTCCACGTCGCCTTCCATTGAAGTCTTGAAGGTGACATGGACGCCCTCGCTAGTGACCAGTTCGGCTTCAAGAGTCCCGTCTACGCCGGTTTGTGCCTTAGCACTAGCTGTCCGCACGGTTAGTTCTCCGAACAGATACCGCAAAAGGGTCACTGGGTATACGCCCATGTCCATGAGCGCTCCGCCAGCCAGGTCGGGATTCCATCGAATGTCGGAGCGGTCGGGTATTGGCCAAGAGAACTCGACGTCCACGCTTTTGATGGTTCCAAGCTCTCCCGAATTCAAGACCTCTTTGGTCGCTGCCCACAGAGGATGGTGCAAGGAGTGCATCGCCTCCATCACGATTAGTCCAGAATCGTCGACAGCTTGAGCCACCTCTTTGGCTTCTGCCGCATTTGCCGCAAACGGCTTTTCACACAACACGATCTTTCCGGACTTGATGGCTTCCTTTGTCCAATAGCCGTGGAGCGATGCCGGGGTGGGTACGTAGATGATGTCGACCTCGGGGTCATCAATGACATCTCGGTAGGTGTCGAGCACTCGCGGTATGTCGTGAGCGTTCGCAAAAGCTTCAGCCCGTTTCGGATCTCGAGCGGCAACCGCGGCAACCTGAACTCCGTTCAGTTCAGCGGCAGGCTCAATGACCGCTTTGGGTGCGATGTCTGCAGCGCCAAGTATTCCAATGCGTAGTGTCATGGACGGTCTCCTTCAGTTCAGGGCAGATTCAGTTGAGATCTGATTACGGAGACCATTAGGTCTGCCCCTTTGATCTCTGCCGTTTGCTCAGCTCCCACCACACGAGTGTTCCCGTAATTATCTAGGAGTTGGGATGCGCCGCCGTTTGGGCCAAGAGGCACCACGACCCATTCCTTGGTGGACTCATAGACAACATCAGGCGTGCCGCCGTCGATCTGGTTGGCAATGTTTGCAATGGCGACGCGGGCCTGCTGCCGCGCGACGTCGGCGCGTTTGGACTCATCAATGTCAGTGATATCGCCGACCGCGTAAATAATCGTGTAACCCTCGAGCTGAAGCGTGGGTTGCACCCTGATTGTTCCGTCCTGAGTGAGCAGGCTTTGGTACGGAGTCCCAGAGAGGTACCCGCTGGCTGTGGTTGAGCCGTAGCACTGGAACCAGATGTCTGCTTCTATGCTGTCTCCGCTGGTTGTGGTCACTTGGAACCGCCCAAGCTCACCGACGGACGTTGGAGGGTTATGCGACAGTCGCGTGTCCAGATGAAGGTGCACGTCCATCTCATCCACCTGACGCGCGATTTCCTCGCGGAATTCGCTTGTGTAACCGGGGTTTGGAAGGATCTCCGGCTCTTTCTCGACCAGCTCTATCCGCAGCTCTGGAAACGCATGTGCTAGCTCACCAACGAATTCAAGGCCAACTGTTCCTGCGCCGACCAGAAGGGCGGTTTGGGCGTGGCGTAAGTTCTCGTGCAGTTGTTCAATCTGAGCTTTAGCAACAATGTTATCGCTGGTCGTGTGCTTTGCCGGGAACGCGTAGTTGGACCCGGTTGCTAAGACTACGTAGTCTGCTTCGATTGGTTCTTGCCCGAAGATGTAGACCGTTGTGCCCTCAACACGAGAGACGGTGCCGTGCAAAACCTTGCCGCGTTGAAGCAGGTAGGAGTACGGCATGAAAATCGTGTTTCCCCAGACACCATCAACGGCCGCGCGAAGGGCAGCGGCGTGATGGACGAACTGATCGCGTTGCTCGACTAGAACTACATCGGCGATAGGGTCCAGGCCTTTTGCGACCGTGATCCCGCCGTAACCTCCGCCGATAACAACAACTTTTGCCACGTTTTGTTTCCTTCCGGCTATAACTTCCTCTAGCCTACGCTGAACGGTGCCGCACGGGGAATTACTGACGATCTTTCACCCGGCCGAGACGACCCGGGGACAGTAGCCTCCCCGACGTGAGGGACAAAGGACCTCGAAAAAACGCCACCGCTGAGTGAGATTCAGCTACCCGCCGCGCCGCTAGTTACTTTGCGAGTCGTGGTCCTCGTCTTCTCCTTCAAATAGCTCAAATTCCACGTCAACGTCCTCTGAGTAGACGTCCTCAGCATCGTCTGGATCATCATCGACCATGTCAAAGGGCAGCTCAGCACCAAAGCTCGTAAAGAGAAGGTCGTCGTACGTGAAGAAGGCGTCTTGCAATCGATGTTCTGCAACTTCCAAGGCCTCGTCCGAAGCCAGGTCTTCCATTTGTGCCAGGTCGAAATGCTGCTCCAGCGCAGCAATGAGCAGATTTAGGGCATCGCGAACATCTTGAGACATATGCACACTGTACCGCGAACGAAGCCCGTGCTCTACAGTTCTTCGTGGCTACTTGCCACGCATGGAACCGGCAATGTCCGGCGGAGAGAAGTCTGGGCCCTTCAGGACTTTGCCGTCGGGTCGGCGATGTACCGACCCGTCAGGCATCAGTTTGGAAAGATTCGATCGGTGCACTTCCGCTAGCACCGCGTCAAGGTCGATCCCCGCTTCCAAAGCCATGCCATAGATAACGTAAGTGAGATCGCCCAGGGCGTCGGCCGCCTCGACCACGTCCCTGTCGCCGTTGTCCGGTAACTGCTGAAATGTTTCGAGAAGCAGTGCCTCAGAGTCCGCTCCATAAATGGCCCCGCACAGCTCTGCGAATTCTTCCTGAATGAGGCTCATCCGCAGACCCAGGCGTTCGAAGTCGACTCTCGGTTCGAAATCGGGGGAGACTAGACTCGGCAGTCCGTAAACGTCATGAAACTCGTCGACTAAGTGGGAAGGCCTACTTCCGTCGATCATGTCGGCGGCGCTCCCCAAGCCGTCCCCGACAATCATGGATGAGCGCCAGCGAACAGTCACCTGCTCGTTTTCCAAATGTCTTTCAAACCCTTCCGCTGAAAAACCGATAGCTCGGGCGAGCCTGAGCGCTTCGTAATCGCGCGGCTGGGAATAGTGGATGAGCCTTTTTGCGGACGAGGCGGCGGCCCAGTCGTCAATCGCGCGTCGCAGAGCGTTGGCGTCCGAACCGGCCCATCGAACCTCCCAAGTATCGTGCCCGTTGCGACGGACCTGTAGGCTGCTTTCGCCTGCTTCGATATTCGTCCATTCAGTCACTGACTGTCCTCCTTATCCCCACCGCGCTGAGTCCACACGGCCCTTAGAATGTTCTGAAATGATTCATTTGTCTGTGGCCCTTCAACGACGAAAGAATCCTCCAAAATGAACACAGGGGGAGTGGTGACGCCCAAGTAGAGCCCCATTTCGAAGGCCTCTTGCACGCGGGTTCGCAAGACGTCATCCCGCAGGGCTGATGCCGCGCTTTCGCCGCTGATCTGCAGGTCTTGAGCGACTCCGATCAATACCTCGGGACTCTCGATGTTCCCGCCCAGCTCGAACAGCGCGCGCATAATTGACTCAGCGAAGCGCAGCTGCAATGCTTCTGGACCGCCAAGCCCATCAGCGGTCTCTGCTTCTTCCTGCGCAAACAAAAGAAGCTGCTGCGCGCTTGTGGTCGACTCGGGAAGGACTGCCCCCAGATCTAAACGAATGCCTGCGGCGGCAGCCTGATCAGTAATTTCTGTTCGCGCAGGGTTCTTGAGCTCATCCTCAACAAGAGTGCCGGGCGCTCGGCTTTGAAGAAACGGTCTTACATTGACCATGACGCGGCCTCCGAACGGCAGCTCGCGAAGCGCTCTTCTCAAAGCGTGAAGTGAGAGGTAACAATCGAGTCTGCCTAGGTCTAGCCAGGCGTCTACGGTAATTGGTCCTACAGACATAGAGTTACCGTACCAGCCTCTTTTTTGTCGGCGGTCAGTGAGCACGATCACGGGCGCGGACTGCTGCCCGAATTGGCCGACCGAGTTCGCAACATGTTACGGTTAACCCGGTTTCGAACAGAAGATCGCGCGGGTGGCGGAATAGGCAGACGCGCTAGCTTGAGGTGCTAGTCCTCGTATTAGAGGGTGGGGGTTCAAGTCCCCCTCCGCGCACGAACGAAACGGCCCTTGACCTGGGATTCTGTTTCTCGGGTCAAGGGCCGTTTCGCGTTGAGGCGCTGGAAATGTGCGAAGGCGGCCCGCGTTGAGCAGGTCCCGCGGGGCTGAGGAAGAACGGGGACGCGGTCCGCATGGGTGAATACAAGAGGCCGCATGTCGAATCGGTTGAGTTCCGAGACGATGACGGCAACATCATCGACTACGGCCACCGTTGGGCGAGCCGTGGGGGAACCCCACCTGAGGACAGCTACTCGGTCTTCGAGCACCCAGAGCGATTTGCTCCGCTGCATACTATCGCGGATGCACTCATCGACTATCTCGTCTCGAAATATGCGGTCGATATCGAGGAAGGACACCACGTAACGACCGACCTGCTGCGCCCACCGACTGCCGCGGAGACCGTGCGTGCCGTCCGGCTCACTCCACGAGGCAATGCGCGCGCTCCGCTCGTGATCGTGCTAACCAATTACCCATCGCTTGTCGTCTATGCGGGAACCCTCTTTTGGGCGTCCTACCCTTCGTGCGGGTGTAAAGCTTGTGATGAGAGGTGGGAAGACGCCGCAGAAGAACTAGAATGGCAGGTGTTTGCGATCGTCAGCGGCGGCCTCACCGAAGAGGTGAGCGAACCAAGACGTTCGAAATGGGGCTACCAGTGGGGCCGAGGTTTCGTGAGAGGAATGGGGCAGACCGTATCCAACCGCCTACGGTCCCTTGACGGAAACCACGACATGGGCAGTCAATCGCCCGCAGAGGATATACCAGTCGAGTTGCTCAAGTCGGCCCGTGCCACACTTGCAGCGGTTGCCACAGTCAGTGCCGAGGGCAACTGGCTGCCCTGGCCAACACGTTCGATCCACCGCCATCGAGTGGCTGAGTGAGCCACTCGATGGCCACCACTCCCTTGCGACATGGGGTTCACTCGCTCCTTGATACTTTGAAGCCAATCAGCCGAACTGACGCGAAAGGC
>CAYFRL010000046.1:0-7587 GCA_964345595.1 uncultured Actinomyces sp. | reverse complement strand
TGCACCCAACACGCTTTCCAAGCGTGCGCACTAGGCCACTATGCGAATCCTCCGGAAGCAAGCAGCCAAGGCTGCTCACCTGCTTCGCTATCCTATCCAGAGACCGCGAGCTTTGTGAAACTCGGAGTCACCAATTTGGCGAAGAACACAGTGGGGGCGGCTGCTGTTTGGGGATTGTCCGATTCAGCCAAGAGCTTGTACACAACCTGCACCTTCCTTCCCGGGTTTCGTTGTGGCGAGTAGTCACCCCGAGAATTGGAACCTACCTGTCGAGCAGGGCACTGTTCGGGGTCGGAAAAACCTGTACCGTCTCCTCTTACATGCAGCTGACCCTGAATTGTGTTCTCTAACCGCCGCTTCGTTAGGCCGGAAATCTTTCCCAAGGGTACGGTTATCTGTGTCGGCAGACGCTGCGAACATACCTGAGTTGCTGGAGGTTTCCTTGCCCGCTTTGTGGAGCCACACCGGACCTAACACCATGATCCTGGGCGATAACCTGCCGGTGGTACAAGAACTGCCCAGCGACTCTTTTCAACTCATCTACATCGATCCGCCGTTCAACACGGGACGCACCCAAACCCGCGCGACAACTAAGACGCGCAGGGTGGAGCGCACAGGCGACATGACACGGGTTGGCTTTGGCGGACACACCTACGAGTCGCTACTGAAAGACATGCAGACCTACGACGACGACTTTGTGGACTACTGGGCTTTCCTTGCCCCGCGTCTGTTGGAAGCATGGCGGCTGCTGACACCGACCGGAACCCTGTACCTGCACCTGGATTACAGGGAAGTCCACTATGCGAAGGTGCTTTTGGACCAGTTGTTTGGGCGGGAGAGTTTCCTAAATGAGATCATCTGGGCGTACGACTATGGGGGACGCACGAACAAGCGTTGGCCGTCAAAGCACGACAACATTCTGGTCTACGTGAAAGACCCAAAGAATTACCACTTCAACAACGAAGAGGTCGACCGGGAACCGTACATGGCACCCGGACTGGTAACACCGGAGAAAGCCGCTCGCGGGAAACTTCCAACTGATGTTTGGTGGCACACGATCGTGTCCCCCACGGGGAAGGAGAAGACCGGGTATCCAACCCAGAAGCCTTTGGGGGTTTTGCGCAGGATAGTTGCGGCCAGCTCATCACGCGGCGACTGGGTACTTGACTTCTTTGCCGGTTCGGGCACGACCGGCGCGGCCGCTGCAGAGCTGGGCCGGAAGTACCTGTTAGTGGATGAGAGCGAGCAGGCGGCGCGGGTAATCCAACAGCGGTTACCAGACGCCCAGATTGTCCGCGCAGGGGACGCAAATCTGGGATTGGAGGCCCGACAACAGGCGAACCATTAGCCGCCCAGGGCTTCAATCAAGTAAGTTTGATGCGTGACCCATCCAGCAAATCCGTACCCCAACCCCGGGCATGTGCCGGGGCCGCAGAAGTCCCCCCGGCAGCTGTACCGGGAGAGGCAAGGACGCAGGCAGATGCGCGTCTTCGGGCTGCTCATCACGTTCTTGCTTGTGGCGCTGGTTCTAGCTGCGATGATGCTGACTGGGATGCTCCCCACCCTTTTTGGGGATGAGTTCTCCAAGAAGATCGACTACGCGTCTGTCGGGGACACTCCCTGTCCAACTGTTGACGCCCGGCCGGTATCTGCAGAGGGAATTCAGCTGCAAATCTTGAACGCCTCGTCCACCTCTGGCTTAGCGGGACGGATCGCCGACAAATTTGAGTCGATGGGCTACGAAATTGTCCTTATCGACAACTCACCCACCCCATTCCGGGGGAGCATCCAGTTCGATGTGGGTCCGGGAAGCGTCGACGCGGCGTACACCATGGCCCGCTACTTTCATGAACCCGTTAGAATCAAGCTCCGCGAGCTCCCCACTGGAACGGTAAACGTGACACTTGGGGAGGGATTCCAGGGTTTCCATTCGGACGCCGATCTGGAAGAGATCCAAGCGTCCATGGGCCGCCTTCGTCCGCTGCCCGAGTGCCTTCCCGTGGACCCGGATTCGATCCCGCAAAGCGGTGGCGCTCAATCAGGCCAGTCCGGCGAATAATCTCCGCTGAACGCTATGCCACCTGGCGCCGCGCCTTGTGCAGACTGTACATCTGCTGCCAATAGCCAAAGCCCGCCAGCACGTGCCCTACCGTAGCGATCGCCAGCAGCACTAAACCGACCTTACCGACCCACTCATTCCCGGTTGCTGCGGCCAGGATCAGCAGCGGCATGGAGACCAAGATTCCAGCAGTGCGTATTTTGCCGAGGCGGGAGACAGGGATGTCCGGCGGCCCACCAAACCAGGCTAGTCCCAAGATTCCCAAAGTTATGTCGGTCGCCGCAATTACGGCGACGTACGGCCACGGTAAGAGTCCATCCACAACTAGCGCGACACCCACCGCCACTATTGCCACCCTGTCCGCCAGCGGGTCCAAGTTTTTCCCGAACTGGGTGATTAGATTAAGACGCCTAGCTAGGAACCCGTCCAACCAGTCGGTCAGGCCAAGGGCGACCAGACAAATCAGTGCCGAAACGTAATCCTGCTGGAGCAAGAAGTAGACGGTGAGCGGCAGGAGAAGTAGCAGCCGACCTATCGAGATCAGGTTTGGAAGAGTCCAAATGCGTGAAGATTGAACCGACTCGGCGGATTGGGACATGTCTCGATTGTAACCGTCCCCGACCAAGGAAATTAACCCGCCTTGCCAGGTGAGGACCCCTTCCGAAAAGTCCGGAAGGGGCCTCGTCCAGCTACTTGTCGTACATGCTTTCAATGTCGTCTTCAGGCAGAACTCCGTCCACCCCGTCAACGATCCGGCGGCGCTTCGAGTACGCCTCTGAGTCCAGCTCTGTTCCTGATGGAGCAGAAGCGGGCGTTGCGGCCTCAAGGTTCGTGCCTCTCCACCGGGAAATGGCCCTCATCGTGTGATAGATGATGATGGCGGCGCCGGAGCCAAGGGCGATGCCTTCAAAGACCAGCCCGCCCGGGACCCAGGTGAAGTTCGCGATCGCGACGATCATGGCGACCGCCGCGGTGTTGAGGTTCACCGGGTCAGAGAAGTCCACCTGGTTTTGCACCCAGATCCGCACGCCCAGCATGCCGATCATCCCGTAGAGTACCGTCGCTGCTCCGCCGAGCACGCCGGGCGGGATCGTCGCAATTAGCGCCCCGAACTTCGGCATGAGAGAAAGCGCAAACGCAAACCCGGCGGCTACCACGTAGGCCGCCGAAGAATACACTCGGGTCGCGGCCATAACGCCAATGTTTTCTGCGTATGTGGTGGTTCCTGAGCCGCCGCCGGCTCCGGCCAGCATGGTGGAGACACCGTCAGCAAACAGAGCACGGCCCGTCATGTCGTCTAGGTTCTCCCCGGTCATTGAGGCAACTGATTTCACGTGACCAACGTTTTCTGCGACCAGCACCAAGACGACGGGCACGAACAGACCGAGCGTCGAAAAGGAGAACTGCGGGGAATGGAACTCCGGCAACCCGAACCAAGCCGCGTCCGCGACGGCTGAGAAATCAACCTGGTTTTGAATGACCGCAGCCAAATACCCTATTAGAACGCCGAACAGGATTGAGAGACGGCCAATCATCCCTTTGAACAAGACCGTGATTAGCAGGATTGAGACGATCGTGATGACCGCGGTGACGGCTCCTTCTTTCACCCAGTTCCATGCGGCTGGGGCCAAGTTGAAACCGATCAGGGCGACGATAGCACCGGTGACGACTGGAGGCATCACTACGTCTATCCATCTGCTGCCTGCAAAGTGAACAACCAGACCAACCAAGGCCAGCGTTGCTCCCGTCGCAATAATGCCGCCCAGCGCGTAGGAAGCGCCCAGTGTTTGACTGACCGCCAGAATCGGTGCAATTAGTGCGAAAGATGAACCGAGGTATGAAGGAACCCGTCCCGCGGTGATTAGGAAGAAAAGGATCGTGCCTATCGCCGTGAAGAACAGCGTTGTGTTCGGCGGGAAACCGGTGAGCAGCGGCACCAGGAAAGTCGCGCCAAACATGGCGACAACGTGCTGCGCCCCGATACCGAACGTGCGGGGCCAAGAAAGTCGCTCGTGGGGCAACACTACTTCCCCGGGTGGAATGCTGGTTCCGGTCCCGTGGACCTTCCAGCTGAACAGAGCTGATCGTTTCGAACTCATGTGACTCCCGATCTGTTGGATTGCCGAAAAACTCGGCACAACGTTCGGGATTTGAGCTTAACTCACTGGCCGCATCCGGATATGCGGGCGGCAGCTGGCGGACGCGGTTGCACCCGGGCCCCACTGGCGCGCAGAATCAAGGTGTCTATTTCCTAAAACTGCGTTCAGGAAAACATCTCCACAAAGTTCTTCAAGATTATGGCGGACTTTTGTGACCCAGTTTCGTGGCGGCCCGTGCTGACCAGCATGTCTAGATCTCCGATACCGAAATCGCCCGCGTCCGCATACGCCTCTAGCTTTTCGGCGATTGCCTCCGCGTCCAACTCCGGGGAGAACTGCACAGCGAAAGTTCTGTCACCGCTGCGGAACATTTGAACGGGACAGTTCGCTGACCACGCCAGCCGGACAGCGCCCTCAGGCAAGTGAGCTACCGATTCAGTGTGCGTGATGTAAGCCAGGAAGTCCTCACCCAGGCCTTTTGTGATCGGCTCATCCCTACCTTCCCTGGTCAAAGTCACACGCATCACTTCTGAAAGCTCTTGATGATCGGAATCCACACGCCCACCCAACGCAGTGGCCAAGATCGTCATCGCGGTGCCGGTTGCTAGCAGCGGCAGCTGCGCTGCAAGAGCTCCTTCGAAGAACTCCCGCAGCTCCTCCGCGACCCACTGCTGGGTCTTCGATTTTTGCGAGCCCAAAGTCGTATCCCCGTAAGGAGACCCGGCAACCAGGATGCCCGCGTAATCTTCAAACTCGACAGGGGGCAGACCAAGCAGGTCAAACTCGGCTAACTGAAGTTGGTCTTCACTCAAACCAGTGGACCGCAAGTACGCCTGGTACTCACTTACCAGCGCTTCTTCTTCGGGACGGGTAGACACCAGCAGAAAGGGTTTCATGGCACCAGTGTAATCGCTTTGGTTTACTGGCAGGGAGCGCACACAGAATCAGGTGTTCTTGGTTCGAGTCTGGGTGCCCCAGCCAGAAATCTGGCGAGATTCCTCGGCTATCCAGCCCATCCGCCCACTTCATAACTCGGCCCGTTTCGGGCGGTTTTACCACTTTGGTCACCAGAAACTCTCCTGTTGCCCCTGCCCGTTGGGTTCTCGGCCGAGGAACGCCGGATATTACCGGACGCTCCGGATGGGAGACATACCTCCCCGGTATGGACCTCTTGCCGCCCCTCGCCCCCGTCTTCCTCACTCAGCGTGAGGTCGCCGATCTCCTCCGCGTGCCCGTCCGCACGGTCGAGGACTGGCGACTCACACGCTCCGGCCCGCCGTGGGTGAAACCCGGTCGGCACGTCCGCTACGAGCAGGCGGAACTGCTCGCCTGGGTGAAGGAGCGTCCACGGGTAGGCCTCGTATCCGTGTCGTGGCTGGAACAGGTGAGAGCATGCGCGGTTGCCGGATCGCTGACGTTCTCGACGTACGAGTCATAATCGGGACTGTGCGCCGCGTGCTGCTGCCGCAGTGCGGCGGGATCACTCTCGATGCGTTGACGGTGGGGCGGTGCGATTGGATCATCCAGGCGATCACGCTGAGCCGCAGCGTCTCCGCCGCACGACCGCAACACTTATCGAGCAGCGGCGGGCCTCACACTCGCCTCTCGAGTGCTCGGGCACGCGAACGAGCAGATCACGAGAACCAGCTACGTCGTCAGCGCCGAGGAGGTCGAGCCGATCACCGTCGATGTGCTTAACGAGATTCTGGGGAGTTGAGCACGCGGATGAGATCTCTTGCCCATCCAGTATTTTCGTTATACATTAATGGCATGAGCGAGCGCGAGACGATCAACGGGGTTCCCGTCACCGAGGAGCAGATCGATGCCTGGGCCGCCGAAGCCGAGGCTGGCTATGATGTTGCGGCGTTGAAGAAGCGCGGTCGCGGACGCCCAGGTCGCGGGGCTGAGCCGTCTCAGGTCGTCGCGCTCCGGCTCACCCTTGAAGAGATCGCTGTAATCGACGAACGCGCAAAGCGTGAGGGCAAGTCACGTTCAGAAGTCATCCGCGAAGCGCTTAACCTGTCGGCAGCGTGAACGTTCACGATTCGGCGTTGAAGCACGGTGTTCTCCGTGAAGACGTGATTCAGGCAGCGACATGGGCGATATGGATCGAGGATCTCGATGAGAACAGTCCGGCACGGCAGTTGCGGCTCGGTTTCGACGCTCACGGTCGACTGTTAGAGACGGTCGTTCTCGTCTTCGACAGCGGCAATGAGCTGGTGATCCATGCGATGAAGGCTAGACCGCAGATGATCGGCCTGCTGCCCTGATAGGGCACCTCTTTGAGTATTCGTGCGAGAACTTGCCGCTGATGCGGTGTGCAGTCGTCGATGCTCTTCTTCTCGACGGTGAGGGCTCACCGGAGTGTCTGTTCGATGCCGCAACCACCGCAGGTGCGCTGGGACACCACACCCCACGCTCACATCGACGAGGCGCACAACATCCTTTCAACCGAGTCGACGCGAGAGAGCGAGGCCTGGCGTGACTATCGGCTGGAGACATTCGAGGAGATCATTAAGGAAGGTCGCAAGTTCGGTGTCTTTCTGACGGTCGCAAGTCAGCGGCCACACGACATCTCGCCAACCATCATTTCCCAGTTGCACAACTACTTCCTGCACCGCCTAGTGAACGACCTAGACATTCGGACCGTTGAGAAGGCAGTCGCCTACCTGGATCGTGTCTCGTTCGAGTCGCTTCCGATTCTGCCGACGGGGGTGTGCGTGCTGGCCGGCGTCTCTGCGCAAGTGCCCCTGATGATGAAGGTTAGTGAGTTGGAGCAAGAGTACGCGCCGAACAGCCGGACGATGTCGGTGACCAAGGCGTGGTCAACAGCACTCCAACACTCAGGTGATGAGCCTGTTCCTCAACGGGACGATTACTACAAGCCGCCGTTCTAAGGTCGACAGGTCGGCATTAGATCGCATATGTTCGTCGGCCCGGCGCGCCTGTTAGCCTGACGTTACGCGGCTACCAGCGATTCTCCGAGAGCGGAATAGTGACCTTCTTCCAGAACTTAGAGATGACGTCGTCAACAGACACGGCGCCGAAGTGTTCGGCGAGGGCTCCGACGTGGCCGCCAATCCTTGTGTTGACCTGCTTTCGAGCAGGATCGCCGATCTGCGAAACCCGTGCCCGGTCTGGCAGCAAGCTGTCGCCAGGGCAAGTGCTGCTCCTAGCCGAACTGACAGATCTCAGAGACGAGCCGGAGCGACAACTGCGCAACTACGGACACGGCGAGGGCGTGGAGAGCGCAACCTGGCGCTACATTCCGACGAGCGGGACCTCATTACTCCCAGTGGCTGATCCGAGGATTCCATCTTCCTCGTGCCGTGGATGACCGATGATGATCCCCGCCACCAGCATTAATGCCGCGGTTGCGGCTATGAAGACGACGAAGATGACGCGCAGGGGATAGCGCTTCTCATCCGC
>CAYFRL010000045.1:0-8608 GCA_964345595.1 uncultured Actinomyces sp. | reverse complement strand
GCTTCGAAGCACAACTCGTTTGCCAAGCTCTCGATTTCAGCCCATGAAGCGCCCACCATCCGCAGGCGAACCAGGATTACAACCGGCTCTACGTCAGTGGGCGACTCAACGTACACTTCAGCGTTGAGCACAGACCCAGCGTAAGCCGATGCGTCTTTCAATTTGGTTAGTTCGCTGCGGAACTTGAGGAACCTGCCGTGTGCTTGAGAGAAAGGTCCGGGGTCCAGAAACTCAGCTTCGAGGATAACCTTTTGGTTTGATGGTCCGCTATTATTCACGCCTGCCACCTTTCTCCCCTTCTAGCGACTATCGACGCTGCCTTGCTTTGCGCTAGGTCTCACCGATCACCTAGTTATAGCAAAAACGTAGCCACCCAACCCTGCAGAGGCCCTCCTGGATAGCCATTTTTCGTTTTTCGGTCGCACAACTAATTTTCGAGTGGAGGCGTGCCCTCAAACTCGTTTTGCGGGTGCTGCCTGAACGTTAGGCCTATTTGCGCTTTGCCGCCCACACAACCAACGGACGACCGCTGAACAGAGCTGTCTGCCCAAGCGCTACTGCAAACTTCCGCCGATGGCACTACTATTGACGCAGCTAGATAACTTGCCGCGAAGGCGGCTCACCAGACGAAAGGTCCTACCATGTCCCAAGACCACGGGAAAGAAAAAGAGCACTTCAACCGTGCAGCCCGCAGGAACGAGAATCAGGCTCTGCATGAGGTTCAGGTAGAGAACCGCGAAGGCGGGGACCTGTCCGAAGAGACCTATGTGGATGAAAACATCCAGACCGGGGCCGGTCGCGGTGAACCGCTAGAGGATGGAAGCCACGAGGGCGGAACGAAGCAGCGCGACGACTTGGACTACTTGGAAGGCTAAGCACTCTCAGCTGGCACCAAGCGCCGATTGGGCGTCCGATCTTGCGGTTGGGCGCCCTTTTTGGTGCCTCGGTCCCCGGACAGGTTTGTTCGGAAGGAATGCTTCCCGCCGTTAGTCTTCGATGGCGGGAACCGTGCGAGGTCGGATGATGAACCAGAGCGACAGCGAACCCACGGTTGCAGCCGCGACCATCATCATTGCCATCGGCATGGCGGAGCCGACGCCCAGCAGCCCGATGATCGGCGAGAGCAGACCGGCGATCCCAAAGTTCATGGCCCCAAGCAGGCTGGCGGCCGTCCCCGCCTCAGCCGCGTGCTTTGCCAACGCCAGGTACTGGACTGACGGAAACGTGAATCCGCAGCTGACGATGAAGAACCAGAGGGGAATGAAAGTGCCCCAGGGTCCAGCGCCCGCTGCTGATAGGAAATACATGGCAGCACCCAAAAGGATCTGCGCGCCTAGCGCCCCCGCAATGATCCACTGAGGTTGCCACTTGCCCAAGTGCATCATCCGCGAACTGGTTTGCACCCCGATGATGACCCCGACAGAGTTGATTGCGAAAACCAAGCCGTACTCCTGCGCGGTGAGTCCGTACACTTGCTGAAACAGGAACGGCGATGTAGACAAGTAGGCGAAGAGCCCGGTGAAGTTCATGCCAGCGACGATGAGGGCGCCGACATATGTCCGGTCTGTGAGGACAGCGCGGTAGCGTTCCTTCAAAGGTTTATGGGTAGCTAGACGCCGCTCCTTCGGATGGGTTTCCCGGATCAAAGCTGCAACGGCAACGGTGACGATCGCGCCGTAGGCGGCCAGCACCCAGAAGATCCCGCGCCAGTTGACTATCGCCAGAAGCTGCGAACCCACGACGGGTGCGATGACGGGAGCCAACCCGTTCACCAGCGCCAAACGGCTCAGCATCTTCACCAGCCGCCGGCCGCCAAACAGGTCCCTGACCATGGCCATGGAGACCACACCAGAAGATGCCGCACCGAATCCCTGCACGATCCGTAGCACGCCCAACCACACGATGGTTGGCGCAAGTGCCACTCCGATTGAGGCCGCGATGTGGACCAGCGCCGCCAACACCAATGGCGTCTTCCGTCCCACTCTGTCGCTCAATGGCCCAACAATCAGCTGTCCAGCGGCAAATCCGATCATTGTGCCGGTGAGAGTGAGTTGCACGGCGGCCGCATCCACGCGGAACTCACTTTGAATTGCGGGGAACGCAGGCAGGTACATGTCGACTGTGAAGGGGCCGAGTGCCGTGAGGGTGCCCAACACGATTACGTAGGTGATGCGGGCGCGGGCGCTCAGAGTGTCGCCCAGGTCCGGGACACTTTTCTTCCCGTCGCTGTCTGCCAAGTTACTGCCTCTTTTAGATTTCCATGTTCCCGTACAATGGCTGATCTTGCCCCCAGCCGGAGCTAGGTGGCTCGCCGCCCGAAGCGGCCGCGCAAGCTAGCTACCTTCGCGTCTCAAGATGGACTGGATGCCCTGCACAGCAGGCGCGCCTTCCAGTGCGGAGACGACCTTCCGTTGAGCGCCTTCGGGGGCCCGGTGGGTAGCGATGACAAGTGTGGTGACACCGCCAGCGCCTTCGCCCTGCTCAACAGAGCGAATGGACACCTGGTTGTCCGCAAACAGCTGGGCAACTTGAGCCAACACACCGACGGTATCTTTCACCTCTAAACGGATCTGGTATTCAGTTTCGGCCTGATCAGCTGGAAGCAGGGGCAGGTCCGCGTAGACCAGTTCGCGTGGCGCGTTACCACCGTGCAGTCGGTGCGAGGCCGCGGCCACCAGGTCAGACAGGACAGCCGAGGCCGTCGGTGCACCCCCGGCCCCTTGGCCATAGAACATGAGGCGCCCCGCGGCCTCCCCTTCCACGACGATCGCGTTGAACGCGCCAGAAACAGTGGAAAGCGGGTGCGACTTAGGAACGAGCGCCGGATGGACGCGCACCGACACGCCCTCCCCGCCGTCCGGCAACGCCTTCCTTTCCGCGATAGCCAGTAGCTTCACGCATTGGCCAGAAGCCGTTGCTTGGGCAATGTCTTCAGCGGTCACCCCTGTTATTCCCTCAACGGCAACATCTTCAATGCCGACGCGGGTGTGGAAAGCTAGGGAAGCTAGGATGGCGCATTTGGCGGCGGCATCCAGACCGTCAACGTCGGCTGAAGGGTCGGCTTCCGCGAAACCTAACGCTTGGGCCTCGGCTAGGGCGTCTTCGTACGAGGCGCCGGTCGTCGTCATCGAGTCAAGAATGAAGTTGGTCGTCCCGTTCACTATGCCCAGGACCTGGCTGATCTTGTCGCCGGCAAGCGATTCGCGAAGCCCGTAAACGACCGGGATCGCCCCGGCCACGGCCGCCTCGTAATAAAGGTCCGTGTCGGCTTTCGCGGCTGCCTCGTACAGTTCAGGTCCGTGAGCGGCAAGGAGCGCTTTGTTCCCTGTGATGACCGATTTCCCCTGTTTCAGGGCGTCCAACACAAAAGTGCGCGCCGGTTCTATCCCGCCTATCAGTTCAACTACAACGTCGGCCTCGGCTATCGCGGCTTCCGCGTCGGTGGTCAGCAGGGCGCGGTCTATTTCTGTATCCCGCGGGGCGTCCACGTCTCTTACGACCACCGCTGAAATCTCCAACGGTCCGCCAATCCGTCCCGCGTAATCATCGGCTTGCTCCGTCAGAAGCCGGATTACCTGAGAGCCAACGGTTCCGGCGCCAAGAACAGCTACTTTGAGGGGCGACTTTTCTTCCACGGGTAGACCTCCAACGAAACGGGTTTTGGCCTTCATTGCTTAGTGGGCGGCATTTAGGTGCTCCGGAAACCAGCGCAAGAGACTTCAGTAAGTCTAAGACACCAGCGCGGATGTCGCTAAGCCGTCCACCCTATACGCGCCCCACCTACCGCCTGCCAGGGCCAAGCGGTGCCCCAAAATCCGCAATGGTGCGCAGGCCTGCCCGGCGCGCCAGTTCAATTCCGATTTGGGCGCACGCCAAAGCATCGGCGGCTGCCTCATGGTGTCGGAAGTCGGGTAGGTTGAGCGCTTGCACAACGGCGGGCAGTCGGTGAGAAGGCAACGGCAGGAATCGCCGTGAAAGTCGAACAGTGCAGTGGAACTGGGGTTCAGTTGCTCCTATGCCGGCAAGCTGGCAGACCGCCCGCCATACCCCTCGATCGAAGGGCGCATTGTGGGCCAAGAGGGCGTCTGAGCCCACAAACTCAGCGACCACCGGCCACAGCTGCGCCCACGTCGGCGCAGAGACAACGTGGGACGGCCGAATACCGTGAATCCGAATATTGAACCCACTGAATCCCCCGCCGTCCTCAGGGCGGATAAGTGAGTCAATTTGTTCTACTACCTGCCCGCCGCGAACGCGAACCAGCGCTACCGCACACGCCGATGCGCGCGAGCCGTTCGCTGTCTCGAAATCAATCGCGGTGAAATCCAAAGAGTCGGCCCTTTGCTCCCAAGAGCTGCTGTGTCTGGCAACGTCAAGACTCACTGAGACCGCCTTACTCATGAATTACAGCCCGGCTTTTGATCTTCGGCTAGGCTAATTTTCGTAAACCAGTCATTGCCGACAGTGCCGGAGGTGCCATGACCAGCGCCAGTCAGTCTACCCCCGGATCGAGTCCTGTTCCCAGCGCCAACGCGGTCACCTCGACTCCTCTGTTCGTGACGGGCCTTGCTTTCGTGGCTGGCGCGCTGAACATGTGGGCGTTTATGAACGCGGGAGCCTTTGCGACTTCCCAAACCGGAAATCTTGTGGCGGCCGTCCTATACCTGCTGGCCCGCGAGTCCAGACGAACCCTGTTCGTTTTGGGTTCTGTCCTAGCTTTCGGGGCGGGCGCGTTCCTGTCAGCGATTCTGCTCCACCGCGGAGGGAAGAATAGTTCCGTGCCGGCCGAGATGGTTCTTTTTGGCGAGGCGGCGGTGATCGCCGCGGCCGGACTCACCTGGGCCACGGGTCTGGTTCCAGCCACGGTGATCGGGGCGCATTCGATAGGTGTGCTGATCGCTTTCGTCGCGGGAGCGCAAGGAAACACTTTCCACCAAATAGCTGGCTTCTCTTACGGAAATGTCTCCATCACTCAAGAGCTGCAAGCCCTGTTCAATAACCTAGCAGTGCTGCTTTTCACTCCCCCCGGCCAGGCCCGCCAGAAATCTGAGACCGCACTTTGGACTCGGCGCTTCGGCTCGGTACTGGCAGGCTTCGTGCTCGGCGCACTACTGGTTGCTGGTTCTGCGCTGCTGGGTGGCTGGCCTCCCAAAGCGCTGTCGGGAACGCCGCTAGCCAGCACAGGGTGGTCATTGCTGATCCCCGCCGGCGTAACCGTAATTCTGGCTATGGCGGCCAAGAAGGGGAAAGAGGCGGAAATCCAAGAACGCAGTCAGCGCTCGTAGACTGGAACGGCCTTTTCTTCACCCCGCACCGCTATCCAGACTGCAACAGAAATCATTACCAGCCCGGTCAGTTCGCCAGGAGTCGGGACCTGTCTCAGAACAACGACGCCGACGATTGCCGAGGTCGCCGGTAGTAGCGCAGAAAGAAGGGCGAACAGCGCGGGACTCAGCCGCTCCATAGCGAGAGCCTCCAGCGAATACGGGATTGCGGTGGAGAAAAGGCCCACACCCAGAATTATGAGGAGCATCTTCCACGTGAACTGGAAGTCGAATGCGGCCGGGGCAAGAAAGGGCGCAAAAATCAGTGCCGCCGTCACCGTACCCACCGTCAGGGAGTTCACCCCGGAACGCTGAGAAGCTATGCGCTGCCCAAGCAGAATGTAGCCGGCCCACATGACGGCGGCCCCCAAGGCGAATAGCACTCCCGCCAGCGCCTGCGGGTCGGAAATGTCTAGGCCCCAGCCAGAGATCGCGACAATACCGAGCATTGCGAGCGCTGCCGCGATCCTGGGTCGGGCGCCCCTGCCGCGAAACACGGCGACTGCAACCGGGCCCAGGAATTCGATCGAGACGGCCGCGCCTAACGCGATGCGAGCAATCGCCTCGTAAAAGAGAAGATTCATCGCCCCGGTGACAAAACCAAACACGGCTGAAGCAAGAACCTGTTGCCAGGTCCACTTCTGCCGCCATGGACGCCAGATCAGCAGCAGGAACCCCGCTCCCACAACCAGGCGCCACCAAGTCGTGGCTGCCGGGCCGACCACGGCGAACAGAGCCACGGCCAGCCCCGCCCCCGTGTACTGAAACACGCCGGACCCCAAGAAGAGGACCGGCGCGGGAACGACTCCAGAGGACCTACGGGCCATCTGGTTCGAAATCCAAAGCCAACGAGTTCATGCAGTAACGCAGCCCCGTAGGCGTTTGAGGCGCATCTGGGAACACGTGCCCCAGGTGACCGCCGCACTTTGCGCAGCGCACTTCACGGCGTTCATAACCCGTCACCCAATCTGAGAAGTACTCCACGGCGCCCTCTCTTGGTTCAAAGAAACTGGGCCACCCGCACCCTGCATCAAATTT
Source organism: uncultured Actinomyces sp. (assembly GCA_964345595.1). GTDB lineage: Bacteria > Actinomycetota > Actinomycetes > Actinomycetales > Actinomycetaceae > Scrofimicrobium. Next base: position 2,246 of record CAYFRL010000045.1, on the reverse strand, counting down.
TGTGTCGGCTGCGAAAAGTTCTGCACCACATCCGCCGCAGAAGTAGGTTCCAGAACGTTCCTCATTCAAAAGTTCCCCTGTGCCGGGTCGCTCAGTTCCAGCTTCACGCAAAATGTAATAGCGTTCGGGGCTGAGCTTCTCCCGCCATTGCTCGGCGGTCCACTGCTTTTCGGTACTCATTCTTCTTGCCCCTTCCCCTCTCGATCTTTGCGGGACGGCTCGCGCAACTTCCCCTGCGCGTCCAAAGCCTGCATGACCGCAGTCTGCTCCCGCTCTTTGAACACGTCGTCGCCGGGACCCGCAAAGAGCTTCGCACGGGCCTGAGCGTCCTGTGAACCGGAGTACAGACGCGTTCCATCCCCATCTTCCTCCCCCGCGGCGCCTTTAGCTAGAAGGAAATCAGCAGCCACATCAGTCGCCGCCGTCATCAACATCGTGCTGTCCAAGGGAGGTTCCGCAGACTGTGCAACAACCTCCCTGTGCAGTATCGACTTGCGGCGAGCCTCCTTAGCTTTACGCCTGCTGGCGCGCAATTTCGTGGCGTGTACCGGATCCTTTTTAGCCACGGGATCATCGGTCACCGCGATCTCTTGAGAATCATCCTTCGGGGTGGTTTGAGCCGCTATCTGCTGCAAATCTTCAGCCAGTTCAGCTACGCGCTGATCCGAAATCTCCCTATCCGATATGCGTGTCTCTTCCCTTTCAGTATGAAGCCTGGGGAGGGCCCACGGGATCTCTGAGCTGGCCCAAGCGAGCATCTTCTCCCGAACCTCGCACTCCAAATCCCAACGGTTCCCCGGCGTTGTCGCGGACACCACTATCCGCACAGTCATCGACTGCCCATCAGATTCGGTCACCTGTACGTTCCAGGTGCGGTGATCCCACAGCTCCGACTTCGCCAGAATCTTCTGAGCCTCAAGCCTCACCTGCGCCATCGGCACAGGCCAGTCGAACTTTAACTCGACCTTCCCAAGCTGATCCGTCCCCGTCCGCGTCCAATTCTCAAACGGCTGCGTCGTGAAGTAACTAGATGGCAACAGGACCCGCCGCTCATTCCAAATCCGCAGGACAACGTAGGTGAGGGTGAGCTCTTCAATTGTGCCCACCTCCTCCGAGCCATCAACAGTGACCGTCACCGTGTCACCCACCCGGATCGCGTCGGTGAAGGCCAATTGGATACCCGCAAAAACGTTACCCAGCGTTGTCTGGGCAGCCAGGCCCGTTACAACCGAAAGGACGCCGGCCGCCCCCAGCAACGAGGCAAGCGGTGCTCGGGCCGCCGGGAAAGTGAGCGCCATTGCCACCAAAGTCGAAATAACCACAATAGACTGCAACACCCGCTGGAGAACCTGGGATTGAGTCTGCAGCCGCTGAGCCCCACGCGGATCCCGTTTCAGCCGCGCCCTGGTCATGTCCTGAATGACACCAACCGAAGCGTAGAGCAGCCAGCCTATGCACCCGATCAGCGTCAACAGCAGAGCATGTTGGACCACCAGATACACAAAGGTCTCTTCTTCAACGTCTGCCAGCCTGTACCCAACCAGCATGCCGGTTACCAGCAAGGAAAAGAACATTGGTGCCCTGGTACGGCGGACAAACGCTCGCAGAGTTCGGTACCGCCTACCCATCAGAGCGAGGATCGCCAGGCTGATCAGAAATACAACAACTCCGACCAGTCCGCCCACAAGGCCCCACCCGAGCAATGTTGCGGCGTTTATCGCGTGCGCTACAACCTCATCCGTGTTCTCCATACCCCTAGCTTAGAAGCTGGGCGAAGAAGACGCGCTGAACGCGAAACCAAGCACGCGGGCCGGGCAGTGCGGACCGGGCGGCTGATCGGACAGCTGACCGGACAGGGCTGTGCTTCACTCTTTATCGCGTGCTCTTTATCGCGCGCTCTTTACCGCGTTCGAACGTGACCGATATTGCACCGGTCGCTTTGCGCTGCACCAGCGAACTTCGCTATGATCGACGAGTCTCAGGAACAACAACCTGATGCCCAGGCCCCCATCGTCTAGAGGCCTAGGACACCGCCCTTTCACGGCGGCGACACGGGTTCGAATCCCGTTGGGGGTACGAACTGCAGCAGACCGGAAGGCCTGTTCGGTGGGGAAGCAAATATGAATAACAGGTCTTGATTTGGTACACTAACCAAGTCGCAAATCGCCGATCAGCTTCTGATTAGTGATGAACAAGGCCCCGTAGCGCAGTTGGTTAGCGCGCCGCCCTGTCACGGCGGAGGTCGC
>CAYFRL010000044.1:0-10054 GCA_964345595.1 uncultured Actinomyces sp. | reverse complement strand
CCCCTACGGCGCCAGCGGCAACAAACCCCCACTTGTAAGTGGAAACGGTTAACTGAATCTTCTCTTCGCTGATTCCTCTGGCCCCCATAGCGGTTCCCTTCTGTGGTGGTAGCGGCTCACTAGGCCGCGTGTGAAGTACTGCGACCATGATACCGCCGGGTCGCGAGAAGGGCGTTTTGAACCCGGTGCGCCGCGGCGGCAGATTCGGAGACGGTCTTGGTTTCGTGGTGTTCATTGATCGGATTCGTCGGTGCCTGGACACTGCGCCAAGAGGTCGGAGCAAGCTGTTCTAGGAGCTAAGTCCTAGAAGGCGACATCGACGCTCGGCTAAGTTTGCGGCAAATGGACTTTCCCCCGAAAGCACCGTGAAAAATGGGTGACTTCTCCGTAGTCTGGAACCATCAAGGGGCGCGATGATGCGACTCTTGACAATGGCGTAGAGGGAGTGAAGACATGGCTGGAGATGCAAAGAAGCGCTCTTGGCCACCCGGCTTCATCCTTGCCGCCGTCGCCGCATTTGTCGTTGGTGTACTGGGCGGCCTCATGGTGTACACATTCGTGTATGCAAAGGGAGCTTCCTACCTCTCTTCAGACCCTGCGGCCTGCATCAACTGCCACATTATGGAAGAAGAATACGATTCTTGGCTCGCTGGACCCCACGCTAACTTCGCCACCTGTGGTGATTGCCACCTGCCGCACGACAACATCGTGCATAAGTACTGGGTGAAGGGCGAAAACGGGTTCATGCACGCCTTGAAATTCACTACTGGTTGGCATCCAGAAAACATTGAGGCGCGCCAGGTGAGCCTCAATATTACGAACGAAGCCTGCCTCTATTGTCACGACGACTTCACGTACAGCGCCCGGCATCCGGGCACTGTGAACGACGATGAGATTTTTGATTGCATCCGCTGCCATTCCGGCGTGGGACACGACTAGGAGCATGTCATGAGCGAGAACACGCAGACAAATAAGAAATCGGTGAGTCGAGGGTGGCTGCTGGCACTGATCTTGGTCGCAGCGTTTGCACTCACCTTCGCCGTAGTGGCCCTTCTGATGAACATTTCAGACAAGAAAGCCGAAGGGGCGAACAGTTACACGAAAGTGGTAGAAGTCGACGAAACTACTGTTGATCCAGCCATCTGGGGGCAGAACTTCCCCGTCCAGTATGAGGGTTTCCTGCGCACCGCGGAGTTCACTCCGGCAAACCACGGCGGCGTAATGGTGCCCCACGACGTGGAGGGCGATCCGCGAACCGAGGTTAAGTCCTCGAAGCTAGAGGAAGATCCCCGCTTGATCACCATGTGGGAGGGGTATCCGTTCGCGAAAGACTACAGGCACGCCCGCGGCCACACCTACATGACTCTGGACCAGATGTACACGCTGCGCAACACCGAGTTCAATCAGCCCGGCACGTGCGCTAACTGCCACGCTTCCATGCCAGCCGTTTACAAAGAAATCGGCAATGGGGACTCAGAACTTGGTTTTGAGCTAATGGGTACCATGTCGCTGGGCGAAGTCCTGGATATCACCGAGCACCCGGTTTCATGCATTGACTGCCACGACCCAGAAACTATGGACCTTCGCATCACCCGGCCTGCGTTTGAACAGGGCATAGCTGAGCTCAAAGCCACCGAAGGCATCGAGAATTACGATGTGAACAGGGATGCCACCCGGCAGGAGATGCGCAGCTACGTGTGTGCTCAGTGCCATGTGGAGTACTACTTTGCCGGAGAAGACAAGGTCCTTACCTTCCCGTGGGACGAAGGCCTAGACATTGACCAAATCTGGGACTACTACATGAATATTGGTCACGTCGACTGGGAGCACGCAACGACCGGGGCACAGATCTTGAAAGCCCAACATCCAGAGTTCGATGTCTGGGCTCAGGGGGTTCATGCGGCGAATGGGGTGAGCTGCGCGGACTGTCACATGCCATATGAACGCAATGGCGCTGCCAAGGTCACGAATCACCAGATTACGACCCCGATGAGGGACCTGAACGCGTCTTGCGGTACCTGCCACAATGACACGGATGTTCTGGCAGAACGCATAACGACCATTCAAGACCGCTTCATCGAATCACGTGACCGGGCAATGGATGCGCTCACCGCGCTTGTGTCCGACATCGAAGCAGCCCAAAAGGATGGAACCCCGGAGAGCCAGATAGATCTGGCGCGCCAATTCCAGAATAGGGCAAGCTTCTACGTCGATTACGTCTACTCTGAGAACTCTTACGGCTTCCACGCCCCTGATTATGAGCAGCGCATCCTCAGCCAGTCTTTGGACGCTGCCCGGAAGGGTCAGCTTGCGCTGCGCGGCGTGAGCGCCGAAGACCTGGAGGCCTCAGAGATCACGGCCACCAACCTGCAGGCGTCACTGCGCACCGGGGGGACAAAGAGTGGGGAGTGAGTCCCATCCGTCAGAAGCGCTGGACTCCGACCAGCGGCGAGTGCTGCGTGAATTCCTAGCTCAGGCGCCGCCGGAGTTGCACCTTTGGGCAAGGAATCAAGAGCGGCTGATAGACGAGCCCACGGAATCCCCGGGGAGCGGGGAGACCGATGAGTCCGACGATTTCTACAACGACATGGAGGGTGAGGACGACATCCTTCAGCGCAAGCGGAAGACCGGCTTGCTGGCGTCAGGTTCCCCGAGCCCGGTGAAGCAAAATCCGATTGGGTTCACCGCGGGCGCAAAGGTGGCGCTTGCCCTGGCTCTCGTACTGGGCGCCGGGTTTGGAGTTTGGTATGCGGGTCGCGCCCCCGTCGAACAACCCGTAGCCTCTACGCCGATGATGAGTGCGGATAGCGCCGCGGCCAACGATCCGATGAGGCAAGCAGAGCTCGAACAAATACTGTCTACAGACCCAAGTGACGTTGATGCTCGTCTTGAACTTGGGGTCTTGTACTTCAACCAAGCGCGCGTGGCGGAAGCTGAAGAGCAGTGGCTAGAAGTAACGCAGCTTGACCCGCAAAACCTGGAAGCTTGGTACAACCTAGGCTTCGTTTACCTCTCAGCCAGTCCGGCAGATATGGAAGGGGCTCGTAACGCCTGGGAACGGGTAGTTGAAATAGCGCCCGATTCGGATTTGGCGAAGACCGTGCAGATGCACCTGGAGGGGGTCGAGACGCCCAGCCCCGAGACAACTGGCTCTGATACACCCAGCCCCGAGACGTACGGCCCTGAGACGCCCGGCCCTGAGAGTGACGGTGATGGCTGATGACCGCAGAGGCAATCTCTCTACCGCTGGTTTTCTTGGCCGGCGTTGTGTCTTTCGCGTCCCCTTGCTTCTTGCCAATCGTCCCCGTCTTCATCTCTTATCTGTCGGGTGGCTCGGAGCCGAAGAAATTCCCGCAGCTCGCGCGGGCTTCCGTCAGCGGCTTCATTGGAGAGGAAAACCGGTCGGCCAGCTCGCCAAGTGCGGGTGTACGCACACCCCGCTTGTCAGCTTCACGACTAGGAGACGGGAAATCTCGTACGCTTTTGAACGCCGCTGCCTTTGTGGGCGCCTTTTCTGCGGTTTTTGTGCTCCTATGGGTTCTGATTGCCACGGTGGGCTGGGCGGCTGCCGGCTACAAGGACACGCTCCGAGTCATTGGCGGAATGGTACTGCTGGTCCTTGGCCTCATCACCGCGGGACTTCTCCGATTTGATTGGATGGGCCGACTGGCGCCGAATGCGCGTATGGGGCGCGACTTTGGTGCGCCTACGCTCGGACGCTCGGCGTTGATGGGATTGGGTTTTGGAGCTGGGTGGTCGCCCTGCATCGGACCGGTGCTCGGCGTCGTTCTTGGCCTTTCCGTAAACTCGGGATCAGTGTTGACCGGCACTTTCCTTCTTGTTCTTTACTGCTTGGGACTTGGCCTACCGTTCTTGTTGGTGGCTGCTGGAGCTACCTGGGTGACCGAGAGGCTGTCATGGTTCAGCCGCCATTATCAGGCGGTGCAATACGTGAGCGCCGCACTACTCATGAGCATGGGGGTCCTTATGATTACGAACCTCTTGGCGCCGCTCAGCGGCTTTTCGTGGATCACAGTATAGGGAGCGGTAGATGAGCGAATCTGTCCGGAGCAGCCAAGTCACCGTGGGTACCACCCCGGACGAAGGACAGCACCCAGGCGAGCGTGAAGTCGCGACCACCGAGTTTTTCCACTGGATCTATCGCTTCTTCTACTCAAAGACAGTCGGCCTGATACTTATCCTTCTCATGGCTTTCTACGCCGTGATCGGTTCCGTAATCTCCCAACTGGGCCCTGACACTCTGGCGGACTCGGCTCAGAAGGCAAAGGCCCTAGAAGAATTGCGGCTCACGTACGGCGGTTGGACACCGATTCTGAACGCGCTGGGTTTCTTTCACGTGTTCACTTCGGTCGGATTCTACGTTGTCGTAGCGATGCTGGCGCTCAGCATCCTGGCTTGCACGGCCCACCGAATCCCTGAACTTTGGCGCCGCGTGAAGTCACCTCGGCTACACGTCTCTGCTAGCTTTTTTCAAAAGGCTCGCTATAGGGGAAGTGTCGTTTCAGAAGCTGATGCTCCGGTGGCGCTGGATGCCGCACGAGCCGTGCTACTGAAGCGTAGGTTTCGTGTCCTGGATGACCCCCGAGAACAGGGGAGGGCTATCTACGCGGACAGGTACGCGTGGAGCGGCGTCGGCACGGTCATAGCCCATCTGAGTTTCATCATCATCCTGGTGGCTTTTGTCATTAGTTCGACCCTAGGCATAGAAGACGATCTGGCTATCCCGGTGGGTGGTGAAGTGCAGATCGGTCACGGAGTGGAAGGTACTTTGCACGCTCTTTCTTTCAGTGACACGTACACCGAAGAAGGAAGACCCGCAGACTACGTGTCCGTCCTCCAGATCCGCCAGGGCGGGGAAGTAGTTGCCGAGCAAGAGGTGCGAGTCAACTCTCCACTTGATTTTGGGGGATTCCGATTCCACCAATCGACGTTTGGAACGGCTGCGGATGTTGTTGTGTTGGACGAGGCGGGTGTTGAGCTTTTCCGGGAATCGGTCCCGTTGAAGTGGACCTCGAACGACGGTTCGAGAGCGCTTGGCAGATTCCCGATCCCAAATACGAACCTAGAAGTGATCGTCGTGCTGCCCGCTTCTGGCGCGGCAAATCAGTCCCTGCCGGCGGGCACAGCGGTGTTCGAGATCTACGAGGGCGAAGAAGCGAGCCCTATTGATGTGGTCCCAGCAGTCCAGGGAGAAGAAGTATCGGCTGGGGACTATAGGTTCGTTTTCGAACGAGAGCGGCAATACACGGGAATCCGCATGCGCCATGACCCGGGCGCCCCTTGGATGTGGGCTGGGTCGATTCTGTTGGTGCTCGGGATGAGCATCACTTTCATGTTCCCGTACCGCAGGCTCTGGGTTCGAGTGGACAAAGGGGAAGTAGCGGGCAGCGAAGTGCTCTTCGGAGCGGTGTCGCGACTGGACTACTCCTACCAAAAAATGTTCGAAGAGATAGTCGGTGCAGTCGATAGGTCTTTGGGGGACCTGAAGAGCAGTGACGCATTGGAAATGGCAGGAGAGCACAGTGAGTGATGCCTTGGAGTTTGCAGAATACCTACTTACAGCAGCGCTGGTATTTATGGTCCTGGCTTTGCTAGCAGACATTGTTGTGGTTACGACGAAACGGCCAGTAAAAGTGTCGGCCAGAGCGGGGGCTGGCAGTTACACAGCTGGCGAACCGGGGAGCGACCCGCACGAAAAACCCAGTTTGCCCACAGGACTTGCGCTGTATGCGACGGGGTTCACTTTCATCGCTTTCGTTCTCACCGCGATCTATCTGGGGATCCGAACCGTTCAGACGGGCTACGGTCCATTTTCAAATCAGCACGAGTTCGCGGTCTCTTTTGTGCTTGGCATTCTGGGAGCTTACCTGGTGGCCGAGTATGTTTGGCGGATCAGATTGTTATCGCTGGCGGTATTGCCCGTAGCGGCAGGCCTGACCGCATACGCACTGAGCTTGGACACGAGCGTCCGCCCTCTAATTCCCGCTCTCCAAAACAACCTTTTGCTCACACTGCACGTCGGTTTCGCGATCATTGCTTACGGCGCTGCGGTGGTTTCTTTCGGCGCCGCGGTTCTGTACCTGATCTACCCATATTTGAAGATACGCAGGCTCCCGCCGCGCGATCTCTTTGATGACATCGGTTACAAGGCCGCCACTGTTACCTTTCCAATGCTGACCATCATGATCGTCTTGGGCGCAGTGTGGGCTAATACTGCCTGGGGGAGGTACTGGGGGTGGGATCCGAAAGAGACAGCCGCCCTGGTTACCTGGCTGATTTACGGGGCGTATTTGCATGCGCGCGTAACCCGCGGTTGGCAGGGGAAACGAAGCGCGTGGCTTCTAATCATCGGCTTCGCCGCGGTGTTGTTCGCATACTTTGGGAACCATTTCTTTGGCGGGCTGCACTCATATGCCTAACGAAACACAAGCGGCCAGGTCCTGGAAGAATTCTCCCGCGGGCAACCTGCTGGTCCTTGGGCTCGCAACGGTCGTCGTTCTCTTGGCAGTGTGGCTGGTTGGATATGCACGCGGCTCAAGCGACACCAGGCCCGAGTCCGTGGCGGCAGCGGACGGAGGGGTCTCTCCAGTTGACGTTGCCGACCAAGACCAGCCCGCTCCGAAAGTCGGCGAGCCCGCTCCACAATTCTCTGTGAGGACAATGGGCGGTGACCAGTTCGATCTGGCGGACCTTGATGGAGTTCCGGCCTGGCTGATTTTCAACGCGACTTGGTGTTCCAACTGCCGGGCAGAGATTCCCGACATAGAGCGGACGTACATCGAGGTGGGAGACCAGCTCCACATACTGTCGATTTATGTTTCCGATACTCCAAGTGCGGTGGCGGATTACTCGGAGAAGCTTGGCCTGACTTTCCCCCAAGTTGTGGATTCACAGAATGAGATCGCAGCCCTTTACCGGGTTGCTGGGCTTCCTACGCACTATTTCATCGACGGATCAGGCGACGTCGCAGCTGTTGCGATAGGTACGCTCAGCCCAGACCAAATTGAGCAGTACCTCGCGCAGGTGGCAGTCACTGTTAGTAAGTAGTGCCGCGACTGCGCGGATAGGTCGGCATCAACGTGTCCGCATCCAGCTGCGAATGTGCGAATTGTTAACATCGTTGCCCAATGAAGCCAGGTTTGTTCGGACAAGCGTTGACGTAGTGAAAAAACGCTCACAAGGAATCGACTGAGTGGGAACTTTTGCCTGAAATACTGCGCATTTCGGACGATTGTAGTCCGTAAAGATTTCTTGGGATATTCGTCCTGAATAACTAATCCAAACAGGTTTTGGCGGGTCGATTGGACGTCTTGACCTGACTTTTTCATCGATTTTAGGTTGCTGCGCTGATAGCGTCTAAAGCGTGGTCAGGTGCCCCTTGGGAACCTTGCGCAACGACTCGTTTAGCGGTCGGATTTCGCAGGTTTTTTACCGCCCAGGTGGCGGGGAACCGAATCTTCAAGATCACATTTCGGACGGGTACAGTCCGAAGGTCAGACCAGGAAAAGGGCAAGTCAGTTTCGTCCGCCCAAGAACTGGAATGCCCACCCACATCATTCAGAGTTCTTTTCTTGGCGACTCCCTTGTCGACCCAAAAATCAAGTGCATTCCTTCACTCAGAAAGGCCACACAGTGTTCGCTTTGACCCGCAAGGAGGTGCGTACCTCGGATCTATCCGGTGGAATGCGAATCTTCCTCCTCATTCTTGTTTCGATGGGCAGCTCCATCATCTATACCCGCCTACCTGTTGGCCCAAAAGGGCCACGAAGTTCTGCTCATTGAGCGCGGCATTGAACCCGGCTCAAAGAACCTATCCGGCGGGGTGTTCTACTGCAGAGTCATGGAAGAGATCTTCCCTGATTTCGTAGAGAACGCGCCCGTGGAACGGCACATCACTCGTAACATTTTGAGTTTCCTGAACCCGACCTCCTTTGTGAACGTCGACTACTGGGATGAGCGCTTAGAGAACCCCGTGAACGCGGTGACCGTTCTGCGAGCGAAGCTTGACCCTTGGCTGGCGGAGCAAGCGGAGGAAGCCGGGGTGACCGTGATGCCCGGCATCTTGGTTGATGAACTACTGCGTGATGGCGACCGGTTCGTGGGTGTCCGCTCTGGCGAGGATGAGCTTCGCGCCGAAGTGGTGATCGCCGCGGACGGTGTTAACTCTTTCATCTCTCGATACGCGGGTATCCGCGAAAAAGAGCCGGATGAGAACATGGCAGTCGGCGTGAAGTCCGTTGTGTATCTTGGTGAAGACAAGATCAACGAGCGCTTCAACCTGACCGGCGATCAAGGCGCGGCGTACGCCGTCGTAGGAGATTGCACAGAGGGCGTGGTCGGGGGCGGCTTTCTATACACGAACAAGGACTCCGTTTCCATCGGGATAGTTGCCAGGCTGGACGATCTGGTCGCGAAGAAAAAGTCCTCTTCGGATCTGCATGACCATTTCTTGTCCCACCCGGCGATCGCCTCGTACCTGAAAGATGGCGAGTTGCTCGAATACGGCTGCCACATGGTTGCCGAGGGTGGCGAAAAGATGCAGCACGACCTGGTGCGCCCGGGGCTGGTGGTGATAGGAGACGCCGCTGGATTCACGCTTAACACCGGATTCACGGTTCGCGGCATGGACCTGGCTGCCGGCTCAGCCCAAGCTGCAGCCACCGCGGTGGATGCGGCGCTGAAAGCGAACGACTTCTTGCAAGAATCGCTTCAACGTTACGTGGAGGAATACGGCAAGACGTTCGTCGGTAAGGACATGGCGACCTACGCGAAAGCCCCTGCGTTCCTAGAGAACGAGGAAATGTACGGGCAACTTGGCGAGCTGGCCGCGAACGTTCTATACGGTGTCTACAACTTGGATCTGACGCCCAGGAAACATCTGGTCGCGACCGCGAAGGACGCTCTCAAGCGGTCCGGGTTGAAGATCCGCCGCCTGATGAAGGTCGGTTTCCAAGGGATGAGGGCGATGTGAGATGACGAAGTTCATGTTCGGTAGTGTTCCAGAACGTCTAGCCAAAGACGTTTACGAGGTTGACGAAGGTAATCCGCACATTGAGGTCGACCAGGAGGTCGCCAAACGTACCGGGGCGGCAGACATTCTGGTGAATGTTTGCCCAGCACACGTGTACGCGAAAGAGGCCGACGGGACGATCTCAGTCGAATATGCGGCCTGTCTTGAGTGCGGCACTTGTCTGCAGGTTGCGCCCCCAGGGTCCTTGAAGTGGCATTACCCCGAAGGCGGTATGGGCATCGTTTACCGCGAGGGCTAACCGCGGCAACAATGCCAACCCGTAGCGACCGGCGCCCCTGCAAGATTCCTGAGATCTTGCCGGGGCGCCTGGGCATCCACTCTCCACCCGTAAGGGCCTGTGGCATCCCGCACCCTCAGCAAGTTTTGCCCCGGAGGATTCTTCGGTACAATAAGCCTTGTTCTCCTCTGGAGACGCGCGAGTGTAGCTCAATGGTAGAGCCTCTGCCTTCCAAGCAGATCACGCGGGTTCGATTCCCGTCACTCGCTCTGAGGCTCGGTTTCGACGAGCCTTTTGCTATGTTCGACAAACGCAGCGGCCAATAGGTCTGGGCTTCCCCTGCGGATAGTCTCCAAGTAGCCAGAAGCCTTGAACGTGCCCTCTGATTCAATTATCAGACTGTCCCGCGTTGCAGCGAGAACCCAGTCAAAACTTCGTTGACACTGGAACACCTCACCGCCGATGAGGCGCAAGACCGGGTACCGTCCTGAACTGGGCGGACTCGTCAGACACCAAACTGGGCCTACCGGCAATAAAAGGTGGATGACGCCGGGCGTGTTTACCCTCTGCCGGCCCATCCGCTACGCATCCAGAGCCCCTCTGCGGCGTCGAGGCCAGTGCCGTACAAGGCTGGGCCAGGGTCTGGCTCGGTGAGTGCTGGCCGTCGTTTGGGTGTTGGGCGACGCTGATGTTCAGCGAGGACTCGTGCAGGATCCGGATGCTCTGAATGTAGGGATACCGGCCAAAACGTGTTGCTTTAGACGGCGTGTCGTGGGTTAGTTGGT
>CAYFRL010000043.1:0-10236 GCA_964345595.1 uncultured Actinomyces sp. | reverse complement strand
CTTCATTCTTGCCGGTAACCCGGTTTTTGCTTGGTAGTCCTTGTCTTTCGCGTGCGCCGATGTGCAGGGCGCAGCGAGAGTGATCATCAATCCAGCTGATGATCTCGATGACTTCGTGGTCGAGTTCAGGTGGGCGGGCGGGCCGCTCCCCAAGTTGCTCACATGCAGAGAAAGGCATATGCTTTTTGAGGAATACAAACGAGCGGGGCTAACCGCCTAAAAAGAAGGACATAGGATGCTGCAAACCAACCTCGAACACATCACTTCAACAGAAGAGTTTGACAAGACCCTCGCGGAAAATGAGAACGTTATGGTCTGCTGCGGCCGGATGGGTCCGATGTGTCTACCGGTATACGACGTGATGGAGTCAATTGAAGAGGATTATCCCAACGTTGCGTTCCGCGACATGGCTTTCGACGATCCGGTGGCGGTTACCATCCGCTCGCTTCCGGAGACGCAGAGCTTCATGGGTCTGCCTTTCACGGTGTACTTCAAGAACGGGGAAGTGGTTGCGGCTACTAGCTCAATTCAGTCAATGGATCAGGTTACCGAGATCCTAGACGAGAACTTTGCAGAGTAGCCGTGGCAGCGCAGACTGACTACGACGTACTCATCCTGGGCGCGGGACCTGCCGGACTGGCCGCAGGGATTTACGCAGCCCGGGCACGCAGATCCGTCCTGATCTTGGACACGGGCACAGCTGGTGGACAAACGGTCCTGACGCACGCGGTAGCAAACTACCCGGGGGTGGAACATACCTCTGGCCGGGAACTCTCCCAGACGATGCTGGCGCAGGCCAAATCATTCGGTTGCCAGGTGAAGACCTTCGCCCGGATAACGGAGTTGAACCTCACCGGCGAGCCGAAAACGGTGACCCTGAAGAATGGCACCACTTATCGAGCAAATTCCGTCATTATTGCTACCGGCGGTGTGCCTAGAAAACTGGGAGTCGATGGTGAGGATCGCTTCTTCGGCCAGGGCATATCGTATTGCGCAACATGCGACGGCGACTTCTTTACTGACCGGCCGATCGCCGTTGTTGGGGGCGGGAACTCAGCTTTGGAAGAGGCGGTCTCGCTGAGCGAATACGCTTCCTCTGTCACGGTCCTGCACGAATTCAACGATTTCCAAGCGGAGCCATACCTGGTTGAGGAAGCACGTGCCAATCCGAAGATCAGCTTTTTGGTCAACCAGAGTGTAGAGGCGTTTGGTGGTGAAAACGGGCTCGAATACGTTAGGTCGACGGACAAAGACACCGGTGAAACTACTCAGGTGCCTATTGACGGGACCTTCATTTTCGTCGGGTATGTCCCAAATACCGAAATGGTTGCTGGCCAGGTGAAACTGAACGAGAGAGGCGAAATCGTCACGGATGAGCTGATGGAGACCAACATCCGCGGCGTGTTCGCAGCGGGCGATGTGCGGCAAAAGCGCTACCGGCAGATCACAACAGCGGTTTCAGATGGTACCGTAGCGGCACTATCAGCACTCGACTACTTGAAGGAATAAACGTCTTGACCGACCGCATTGACATTCTCTGTCGCGCGCTCTCTCATCCGCTGCGAAGGAAGCTTCTAATGGGGCTCACAGCGGGGGAGTGCGACGTGGGTGTCATGCAGGAAAAAACGGTCACTGACCAGCCGACCGTCTCCAAACACTTAGCGGTGCTTAGGGAGGCGGGGCTGGTCGATGTTCGGGTCGACGGACGCCGCAGGTGTTATTCGTTGGTCGACCCGGAAGGCGTTCGGGACCTGTTTGAGCAGTTGCAGGCAGTTGCTGATGCGGCCGGCGACTAGTCTTCCCAGAACCTACTCACCATCTCAAGCGCTTCCGCCTTCTCAAGCCCGGCGCCACGGGCAGCCCGCGCAAAGTCTCGCGCCGCGCTCGCTAGCTCCGCACCAGCAAATGCAGGGTTGACAACGCGCGTTCCCAGGCGGGGTCTGCTCTCCACCAGTCCCGCTTCTTCAAGCTGGGTGTAAGCCCGCGCGACTGTTCCTGGTGCGGCACCTATCTCCGCGGCGAGCGCACGTATGGACGGCAGTTTCTCCCCGTCAAGCAGCGTCCCGTTGCGTATCTGGTTCGAAATCGCGTCTCTGATTTCGGCAGCAGAGTTCGTCTTGGATGTAACTCTGATCCCCAGCATTTGTTCTCCTGCACTCATCTTAGCGGTGGCCAAGCAACGCTGCCTCGCCACCGCCAACAGTCTAGCCCTCCAGAGCTTTTCTCGGTAGAGCAGACGCCTTCGCGCAACTGGCGTTCACCCGCGTCGACCCGGCCCTTATGATGGACAGGCAGCATGGCCCGTGCAAAAGAATGGTGACTCACGCAATGAGTGAAGATATGGAGATAAACCCGCAGATTCAATCCGCTTTGGACGCGCTTGACCTGCCTGGGACGCATCTTTTCATCACCGGACGCGCAGGCACAGGCAAGTCGACGCTGCTTCGGCATCTGACGGATCAAGGGGACCTGGGGCACTACGTTGTGCTGGCCCCAACGGGAGTGGCTGCAATCAATGTTGGCGGAGAAACGATTCACCACTTCTTCGGTTTTCGCCCGGGCATCACCCGGGATCGGGCAGAAGCGGTCGCGAGAAGTGCGGCACGGTCCGAAAAACGGGCAGCGGTGTATCGTCGCCTGGAGACGATGATCATTGACGAGGTTTCAATGGTCAGAGCCGATCTGCTAGACATCATTGACACGTTCCTGCAGAAAATCCGCTCCAGCTCAGAACCTTTTGGCGGCGTCCGCCTGCTTGCTTTTGGAGACTTGCACCAGTTGCCGCCTGTGGTGCAAAGAGAAGAAAGAGAACTCTTCTCAAACCAGTACTATGGGCCACATTTCTTTGATTCTCAAGTCATCACTTCCCTGGCGACGGCGCCTCAAAGCTCTCTTTATCCTCCGTTCCTGATGGTCGAACTCGAGAAGATTTACCGGCAGAGCGATGATGACTTCATTGACCTACTCAATGCTGTGCGGAATCGAACGATCACCGCAGGGCAGATCCACGCGATCAATGAACGGCACGGGCAGGAACCAGCGGAAGGCGCCGTTCACCTCACCACCACAAACGCCAGCGCGAGAGAAATCAACGCCTTACACCTGGAGGAACTACCGGGGACCGCCTTCATTTCGACTGCCGACGTTTCGGAAGAGTTTCCCGCCAGCCACAGGCCAACAGACGAGGTGCTTGAACTGAAACCCGGCTCCCGGGTTATGTTGCTCACAAACGACGCGCAGGGCCGCTGGGTGAACGGAACGCTTGGCACGCTGCTGAATGTCGACCAGAACGATGAGGCGACGGCACTAGTTGTTGAGTTGGACTCCGGGGAAACAGTCAGCGTTCCGGAGTACACCTGGGAGGCCATCCACAACTATTGGGACGAGGAGACAGACAGAATCGACCAGAAGGTCGTCGGCACGTTCACGCAGTTTCCAGTCCGGCTTGCCTGGGCCATGACGATCCACAAGTCACAGGGCAAGACGTTCCCTTCCATGGTCGTTGATTTCGGTAGGTCCGCTTTCGCCCACGGACAGGTCTACGTTGCGCTCAGCCGCTGCACCAGTCTGGAAGGTTTGGTGCTAACACGACCTCTTCGCCCATCCGATATCAAATTTGACCCGCGCGTCAACTCGTTCATGAACTACATACGCCAGAACCAGTGAGTGGCCCTTACGGCGCTAGACCGCACCGGCGGCTCCAGCAACCTCCGGGTTCTTTCTCTTGCTCGCTGTCGCAGCAACGGAAAGTGTCACCGCGAAAGCCCCCCATAGGAAAAGCAGCAGCAGGGAAAGAGTGGCGGTTGGCAAACCGGGTACTAGCAAGAACGAGAAGACTGATCCGGCTTCACCCGCTGGTAGCAGGCCCGCAACGGTCGCTAGAGGAGACCCTCCCATCGGCGCAAGAGCAGCACTTACCCCAATCACCAGCGCTGCCACTGACGCCGTGACCCATCCTTTCCTAAATATGAGCGCCAACGCCTGGTGCACAGCGGCAAAAACGGCACCAGCCATCGCTCCAAAAAGGATCAGGCCAAGGGCCGCCGCTACGGCCGGGCGACCCAGGAGTGCCAAGATCAGGCCGCCAGCCGCGCCTATAGCAGCCGCCCACGCGGCTGGCCTCCACAGTGCGCTAAGTGCCAGAGATGCGCCTGACCGGGTGGAAGAAGCCAAGTGCGCAACTGCTGGTGGGTAGATGCTCTGAAGCAGCATTGCTGACAACCAGAGCAGCAAAGCCAGCGCTACCGCTGGGCCGGCGTGCCCGGTGAGAGTCATGAGTGGTCGGTCCACGGGCGAGGCAAGCGCCTCACCCAGTGCCTCAGCCTCTTGGGCAGAAAGATCGGGAACCTCGTCAGCGGCCATGCCTAAACCGTCTGCCAGTTCATCCATTCCGCCACTGATTTGGCCAAGGCCGTCGCCCAGCTCCTCGCCACCGTCCGAGAGTTCTCCCGCGCCAAAGGAGAGCAGCCCGACGCCATCAGCTGCAAGGTCCGCTCCCGCGGCCAGTTCGCCCGCGCCCCCGGCCAGTAAGCCGACCCCTTCTGCGGCCATCCAAGCTCCTGAGGAAAGTTCGCTGGCGCCGGTCGCCGCTGCGCTTGTTCCGTCCGCCAGTTGCCTGCTGCCCGCGGAGAGCGCCGCGGCCCCGCCGGCGGTTTGCCGCACGCCCTCGGTGTATTGGCGGACGCCCCCGGCAAAATCTTTGGTCCCGGCGGAGTATGCGTCCATACCTTCCGCGTAAGAGGAAAGCCCCTCGGCGAACTCGGTTGACCCATTGGCATATTCGTTCATGCCTTGCGCATATTCGTCCATCCCGTCAGAAAGCTTCAGCCCGCCCGCGGCGAGTTCATCCATCCCCGACGAAAGCTGGTTCATCCCATCGACCAGTTTCTGAAACTGATCAAAGGCGCCGTCTGCTTTGTCCAGCGCCATCCGCAGGTACTGCAAGATCACCTCCGGTGAATATTCGCCAGGCTGGCATATCCAACTGTCTGGTGACTCACCGCAGAACTCTGACAATCTTGTCTCAAGTCCTGTCAGAACGGAGTCTGCTTCAATTAGTCCGTTTTCGGCATCATCTAGGTAGGGCGCGATCTGCTGTACCCCATCGTTGACTTGACCGATCCCGTCGGCTGCTTCGCCGACGCCCGCAACGTACGTGGAGAGCCCACCGGAGAGTTCATCCGCTCCAGCTGCCAGCCCTTGAGCGCCCTGCGCCAAATCCTGGGCTCCATCTTCCAGTTCCCAAGCGCCCTCCGCAAGAGACTCAGCACCACCAGCGACCTGATCGGCTCCGGCTGAAAGCCCGCTGCCGGCGCTGGACAGCGCTCCTAAGCCATTCGCTAGCTGCGCGGTCCCGTCCGCGGCTTGCCGGGCTCCTCCTGCAAGCTGGCCCAGGCCGCCGCTCAGGTCGCCGGCCCCCGCAGCCACTTGACCGACTCCGTCGGCTGCCTGCCACGCCCCATCCTCGAGTTGCCAGGCACCACCTGCCAACTGGCCGATTCCGGATGCAGCTTCTGCCGCGCCTTCTGACAGCTGCCGGTTACCGTCCGCTATCATCTCTGTGCCGGACCTAGCCGCAGAGGTCCCGTCTGCGAGTTCACCGGCGCCATCGGCCGCTGTCTTCAGTTGGGAGCCCATTTCTCCTAGGCCCCCGAAGATGCCGGACACAAACTCCTCCGTCATCATCGAGCCAAGAGCGGCTGTCGCCTTCCAAACCTCAAGCTCGGTCTCGGTCTGTTGCGCGCTGCTTGCGCCTGGGCGCACCTGAACAGAGACTTTAGCTTGCACCGCGTCCGACAGTGACGAGAGTGAGGTGACTGACCGGGAGAAATCTTCGGGGATCGTCACGGCTGCCTGGTACTTTCCGGATTTCAATCCCGCATCCGCTCTGTCTGCCGTCGTAATCTCCCAAGAATAGGGCCCGTCCAGCAGCGCTAGTTCCGCGGACAATTGGCGTCCCATCGGGGCAAGCTGCCCGTCGACCTCCACGGGCTCGTCGTTGTTGACTATCGCAGCCAAAGACGAGGCGGCGGCTGCTGGTCGCATAGCTGCCAGCGTGACTACTAGAAGCAGAACGGCAATCATTGCCGTCAAGCTGACCTGAATGATCCGGCCGCGCGCAACTTTTGAGTGGGAAACTGGAGTGGTCATGCTGGGACCTCCTGTAGGGCTCTTTGCTTCAAGTCAACGGTCTCCCAGGACTCAGCACGCAGGAGCTGGGGGATAGGCGGTGTATCCCGAACGGCGATGATCAGCACGGGACCCCCTTGCGATGTGGGATTGAGTTCGTCAAGACCAGTGGCGGCAAGCAGGTTGTCGCCCAGGTCTACAGCTAAAATTGATGATTTTTCCCGGACGGCGCGTGCAACTTGATCTCTGACACGCTGCGCACCGCCTGTGGAAGGCGGCCCAGCTTGGATGTAGGCAACTTGGCGGCGTACCGCGGCAGCCCTTTCCGGCACCAAAAGGTCGCGTACCTTGAGGATTCCGGAGACAGGTACCTCTCTACCAGACATCGCTCTTAGAAGGGAACGTGTTTTCATGGTGTCCCCAGTGATCAGAAGGGACGTCGCAGGGGAAAGTAAGAATGACAGTGGCTCATCGCCTTCATTCATGACGAGTTCCGAGGCTGCCGCAGTGTTTTCAATGCCCGGCCAATCTTTCAAAGAGCGTTGACGCATCACGCTCTCGCCTTCCACGTCGAACACGGGCAGCGCTCGCTCCATCCATTTCGGCAGCCACCAGGCCCGGTCGCCAAGCCAAACCATGATCGCTGGGATCAGCGTCATGCGAACGACGAAGGCGTCAATTGCCACGCCAATTGCCAGTCCGAATGCAATCGGCTTTAGACTCATGTCTCCTTCTGGGACGAATGCGGCAAACACTGCCACCATGATGATCGCGGCCGCCGTGACGACTTTAGCCGACCCCAAGAACCCGCTGATGACCGACTCTCGAGCCCGCCCGGTGTGGACGAAGTCCTCTCGCATCCGCGAAACCAAGAAAACCTCGTAATCCATGGAAAGGCCGAATAGGACACCCATCGTGACTATGGGCATGAAGTTGATGATCGGTCCGACCCGCGTTACCCCTAGGACGTCAGCGAACCATCCCCATTGGAAGACCAATACGGTGATACCGAAGGTCGCCCCGACGGTGAGCAGGTAGCCAAGCGCCGCGGTCACGGGCACCGCGACAGAGCGAAACACGATCGCAAGCAGAATCAGAGAAAGTCCGACGACGACCAGAGCGAACGGCAGTAACGCGTCGGTGAGTTTCTCTGACACATCGATGCCCACGGCGGTGTAACCGGTGACGGCGATGTCGACACCGTACTCGTCGGCGAGTCTGTCGTGCATGGCTCGCAGTTCGTGAACCAGGTTCTCTGTCTCTTCCGAGTACGGAGCACCTTCTGGAATCACCTGCACGATCCCGGTGTCAGCGGTGTAGTTCGGTGTGGATAGTGGAACGCTTTCGACCCCGGGTAGTGCCTCAATCTCGCTCTTCAGGTCGGCCATCAGGCCAAGCGGGTCGGTCGAGGTGACGATCGGAGTAGTTACGATCAGGGGCCCGTTGAACCCTTCCCCGAACTTTTCCGCCACAATGTCGTAGTTTGCGCGCGCGTCATTTCCCTTCGGCAGTACGCCGGCATCCGGTAGGGCTAGACGCAGCCCCAGGGCCGGGATGGAAAGGACGCCCAAGATAACTATCACCACAGCAGTTGTGACGGCAGGATGGTTGGTTGCGCCGCGAACCCAGAACTGGAAGAACCGATTCGGGCTGGGGCCTGCCACCGCGCCTGGCTCCAGGATCGGATCCAGGTCGGCGAGTTTCGCCCGCTCCTTCTTGGTGAGGACGCGCATTCCTGCGAATCCGAGGACGGCCGGTAGCAAAGTGAGCGCTGCGACGACTGCGACGCCGACAGCCATGGAACCGACTGCACCCATCATCGTGAGGAATGGGATGCCAGCCACGGCCAACCCGAGCAGCGCGATCATTACCGTCAAGCCAGCAAAGACTACCGCGGATCCGGCGGTGCCAAGGGCGCGTCCAATAGATTCCG
The DNA here is from genome assembly GCA_964345595.1 of uncultured Actinomyces sp. Lineage (GTDB taxonomy): Bacteria > Actinomycetota > Actinomycetes > Actinomycetales > Actinomycetaceae > Scrofimicrobium. The sequence continues at coordinate 2,174 of CAYFRL010000043.1, read as the reverse complement.
CAGGTGCCACCCCCGCTTTCAGTTGGTCCCGGTGTCTGGACACAATGAACAGTGAATAATCGATTCCGACGGCCAGTCCCAGCATGACCGCCAGCAGAGGCGTTGTCGCGTTTATGGTCGCGAAGTTTGTAGCCAAGAACAGCAGGGCCATGGACACCCCGACTCCGCTGAGTGCCGTAATCAGCGGCAATCCGGCAGCGATAAGAGTCCCAAGGGTGAAAACTAAGACAACCAGTGCAACAACGACGCCCAGTGCCTCCGTCACGGAGATTTCGGGAAATTCTTGTGCGAACAGGGCGCCGCCCAAATATGCAGAGGAGCCCGGGGGCAGGCTTTCATTCAGGTCTGCCGCTACCTGATGCAGCTCTTCTTTCAGCTCGTCTGGAACATTGACCTGTTCCGCGGACAGTTGGATCATTATGAGAGCCGCGGTCCCATCCTCACTGACGGGGGCTGGAGCAAACTCGTCGTCGAGAACGGTCACCTGATCGACGTCCGGATGAGAGGTGAGCAGGTCCGTGGTCGCGTTAATCGCCTGGGCGCTCTCGCCCTCATCGACAATCGAGCCTTCTGGACCCGTAATGACAATCTGTGCAGAAGCGCCGCTTACTTGCGGAAACGTTGCAGCCAGGCGTTCCAATGCGTCACCCGATTCCGTACCAGGAATCTCCACCGAGTTGTCCAAGCCGCCACCGAACGACAGAGTGAGAAAGCCTAAGACCGCTAGCACGGCGACCCAGACCAACACCACCAGTTTGCGGGCTCTCACTGCGCGCCGACCCGCTAGATACAAGAACGAAGACAAGATATCTCCTTTGTGCTTTGGTGTAAGCCCCACCCGCGTTCATGACAGCGAAGCGCCGTCATCCGATACACTAGTGTATCGGATACATGAGTGTATCGGCGAGGGAAGTAGGCGCAATGGAAGACCCGCAGATAACCGAAATAAGCCCGCGGCGGGCACAGACACGGCAAAGACTCCTGGACGCAGCGTTTCACGTCCTGGCACGAGAAGGGCTGGCGGGTGCCTCTATAGAAGCCATCGTTGCCGAGGCCGGCTTCACGCGCGGCGCCTTTTACTCCAACTTTGAGACTAAGGAAGAGATTTTTTCAGCCGTAGTCGACAGGGAAATGCGCAAACGCCTGGACGCAGTAGCACAAGCGGCCAGGCAACTGGAACACGCCGAACTGTCGATGCCCCTATCCGCAGAAATGATGGCCGGTCTGCTAGGCAACGTGATCGTCGACCCTGAGACTGAGCGCGAATGGCAGATCATCATGACCGAGATTGAACTAAACTCACTCCGGAATCCGGGCGGAGCCATCGGACTGCCTGAGCCGGATCTGGCCTACATTGACGATGTTGCTCAGGCGCTGCTGCCCGCTTTGCGCCGCATGGGTGTTGAGTTGAGCGGAGACCCTCAAGTGACGCTTCGGCTACTTGTAAACGGCTATCTAGCGGTAGCAAGGCAAGCGCTGCGATCCGAAGTTTCTCCTGCTCCATCCGGCGCGGATATCCCTCCGCAGCTGGAGTGGTTCACGGTTCTGGTGGAACGCTTCTTGCAGCCAGAGTCGTAAACCCACCTCAATCATCGGCGACCAAGACCACCTTCCCTGGCGCCTTTCCTTCCTCAACCAGCTGGTATGCATTAGCCGCCTCACTCACTGGCATGACAATCACCTCGCGCGGCTGGAGCCGCCCAGCGGCAAGCAAGCGGTTGAGTCTGCGCGCGGCCAAAGCCAAATTGGTTGCTCTGGTGTTGCTGATTGCGAAGCCGCGCAGTGAAAGGTCACGCGTGTAGAGTTCCCCAACCGGCAGGGGAGCGACCTGGCCCATGCCAGCAGTGAGCAGGATGGTTCCCCCGATGCGCATAAGCGGGAGAGACTCGGTGAGCTGTTGCCTCCCGCTTTGATCCCACCAAATGTCTATTGCGCCGCCCGCCCGCGCGGCAAGTCTGTCGATCAGGTCCGGATCCCGGTAATCGAGAGCGTCGGATGCTCCCTGGCTCAAGCACCATGCGATGTCTTTCTCAGATGAGGACGTCACGACCGAAGCCCCCGCCTCTACCGCCATCTGCAGGGCGGCCCCACCGACCGAGCCCCCGGCCCCTGCAATGTAAACGGTTTGTCCGCGGCGTAGGTCTGCGATTTGGAACAGTCCCAAGGCCGCGGTG
>CAYFRL010000042.1:0-10303 GCA_964345595.1 uncultured Actinomyces sp. | reverse complement strand
AACGCGTTGAACTGGGCGGCTGAAGCAAAGAAGAAGGGAGAGGTTCAACCCGGACAAAGAGTGGAGACTCTTGTCGAGGGTTTGAACCCCTCCCATTTGGGGTGGCTGACGGGACTCGAACCCGCGACGTCCTGGACCACAACCAGGTGCTCTACCAACTGAACTACAGCCACCATGTGCCAACCTGCGGGTTACGCGGGCAGGCAACGACTAAATGGTACCCCATGAGCAGAGGCAAGCCAAACTCTTCAGCCGCTGGACATGCGCCACGGATTCGGCTCTGCGCTGCGGAAAACCGGGGCGACGTTACCCCCAGCGGAGCTCTGTGAGCCGATCGTCATCCAGGCCAAAGTAGTGTCCCACTTCGTGTACGACGGTGACGTACACCTGGTGCTCTAGTTCTTCGACGCTGTGGCACATGCGTTGCAGGGGCCCCTGGTAGATGCTGATGACGTCGGGCATTCCCCACGCGAAGTCTTTCCCTTCGGTGGTGGGAACGCCTTCGTATAGACCCAGGACTGAGCGTCCGGGCGCGGGTTCGTCTTCTACGACAATGGCGCAGTTCTCCAAGGCTGACGTGAACTCTTCGGGGATGCGTTCCAGGGCGCGGGCGACCATCGCCTCGAACTCATCGTCGGTTACTTCGACGGGCACGTTGCCTACCAGAACGCCCGCACGGTGATGGCGTCGGCGAAGTTGTCTAGCGCGTTCGGGGTGGATCCCAGGTACAGGTCAGCATCCACTAGAGCGACTTCCATGACGAAGAACGAGCCCTCCCCGTCCGGGACAATGTCCACACGGTTGAACAGGAACTGTTCGTCGCGGCCCATCCGTTCCCTGACGTAGGAGTGTAGGACGACGCGGATTTCCTCGCCCCAACGCAGTTCCTGGTCTGTAGCCGGCCGGGCGTGGACCTGAACTTCCTGGATTCGTTGGCCGGTGACGGAATCGCGCATGAGCAGGGCGTTCTTGTCTACGGTGTGCGACAGTAACCCGTTTAGGAAAATGAGGGACCGCTCCCCCAGGATCTCCACGACCTCTTGGTAGCGCTGGATCATGACGTCACGGCCCGAAGAAAGCAGGTTCATTACCTGTTTCATGGCGGCTTGACGCTGCGGGATGCTGGCCGCGGAGTACCGACCGACGTCGCGCACGCCGGACGAAACACCGGGCTTCACAACGAAGTCACCGAGCGCTGGGAAACGTGAGTGCACTTGGTGCTTCGTGTAGCCTTTGTCGGCGGACAGCCACGTCGTTTCGATTGTGGGCAGGCCGCGCTTTTCAAGTTCCAGCAAGTAGTGTTTGTCGGAGTTCCACGCCAAAATGTCGGCGTGGTTCAAGACCCTGGGAAGGGAACGCGCCCACTCTAGGAACTCTTCGCGGTGGGCGGCGTAGTCCACCACCGAGCGGATGACGACCAGGCCGGCGTCATCCCAATCAACGTTCGGGTCATTCCAAATCGCGATTCTTGGGTCAACGCCGCGGGAGGCAAGCGCGTTCAGCAGACCAGTCTCATCCGGATACAGGTCGGGCATCTGGGCGGCGGTAGCTAGGGTCACGCGGGGTTTAGTCATGCCTCTACGTTACCGCCTTGGCCCGCCGGGCGGGGGCGCTACCGCGTGGAAGGCGGCTATCGCAGTCCGGTTGGTCGTTGAAGAGCCTCGCTGAGCAGAACCTCTATCAGCTGCGGGTAACCGTATCCGGCTGCCTGGAGCACCCTCGGGTACATGGAGTAGGGCGTGAAACCAGGCATCGTGTTGATCTCATTGATAATGAAGTCGCCCGCGGCCTGATCGTAGAAGAAGTCGACGCGGGCTAGGCCCTCGCCGCCGATCAGTTCGAACGCGACCTTCGCGGCTTCCCTCATCTGGTCGGACGCTTTTTCGTCCACGTCTGCCGGGCAGATCAGACGAACCCCTTCGGTCGCAAAATATTTCGACTCGTAGTCGTAGAAGTCACCTTCTTCTACAACGATTTCCCCTAGGGGCGAGGCGACCAGGCCTCCCTCCGGCAACGCCAGTATTCCGCATTCGAGTTCGCGTCCCGGATTGGCTGCTTCCACGATCAGCATTGGGTCGTGCTGCTGGGCCAGTTCGATAGCTGCTCGCAGGTCGTCTTCGCTTGTGACCCGCGTGATTCCCATGGATGAGCCGGCTCTGGCTGGTTTCACGAACACGGGCAAGCCAAGCTTGCCCAGCCGCTCCAAAACTGCTTGTGAATCGTACTCCCATTGGCGTTTGTTGAACGCTTCCCATCGGCCTGTGGGTAGTCCCTCCTGACTCAGCACAGTTTTGGTGAGGCGCTTATCCATGGCAACGGCCGAGGCCGCCACGCCGCACCCGACGTAGCGCACAGGGGCCATCTCAAGCAGTCCCTGGACCGTACCGTCTTCACCAAACGGACCGTGAAGCAGCGGAAAAACCACGTCTACTTGTTTGCCTGGTCTCAAGCTTCCTGGGACGGGCTGGCCTGACTCATCTACAGAGAATTCAACCAGACGGGGACGGCCCCCATAGTCTGGCCCGGTGAGCAAAGAAACCTGTTCCCCAGCTGCTTGAACCGTGTATCCGCGCTCATCACCCAGCTGGTAAATGCTGGGATCCGCGGGCTGGGGAACCCACTGCCCGCCCGGAGTTATGCCGACAGCGACCACGTCCCAGCGATTTGGGTCAATCGCTGCCAGCACCCCCGCTGCGGTCGCGCAAGAGATTTCGTGTTCACTTGATTGGCCGCCAAAGAGCAGCAGCACAACCGGCCGGTCAGTTTTTCCCATGAGGGAAAGTTTAGTCCAACAGCTCTACTTCCCAGCCATCCATCTTCTGGGGACGGGACAGCAGACTGTCACCCATTTGCTCCACCGTCGCCTGACCATTCAGCACCGCTACCACACCAGCTGTTATAGGCATGTCCACGCCGCAGCTCTGCGCTAGTTCAAGCAGTGGTTCTGACGTGCGTACACCTTCCACGATGCCCGGGGAAAGGCGTAGGGCCTCTTTCAGATCGAGCCCTTGCCCAAGCCGATAACCAAGTGAATAGTTCCTAGACAGTTTTGACGAGCACGTTGCGATTAGGTCACCCATCCCCGCCAGACCCGAATAGGTCGCTGGGTTCGCACCTAAGGCAACCCCCAGGCGGGTCATCTCGGCCAGCCCGCGCGTAATGAGAGTGGCCCGAGTGTTCGCGCCGTAGCCCATTCCCTCTGCCGCTCCAATGGCCAAAGCGATAACGTTCTTAGTCGCGCCCGCAAGCTCAACTCCAACTATGTCGGTTGAAACGTAGGGACGGAAGTAAGAGTTGTGGCACCACTGCGCAATCTGCTTTGAAGTGTCTAGAGAGACGGATGCGACAACCGCGGCGGCGGGTTGGCCGTCAGCTATTTCTCTGCACAGGTTCGGCCCGGAAAGGATCGCGATTCGCTCTTCCTCAACATCCCCTTCTTCACGGATCATCTGATGCACCGTGCGGTAGGTGTCCGGGTCGATTCCTTTTGCCAGTGCCAACACCAAGGCGTTAACAGCGGACAGGTTCGCGTCACGCACGACCTCTACCAATGCGGACGTGGGCACGGCCAAGACAACCATGTCCACCGCGTCTTGATCTTCCCCGATTGCTTCCCCAAGACTGGTTGTTGCAGAGATACTCTCGGAAAGCTCGATGCCCGGCAGGTAACGCGAGTTCTCACCTTCGTTGATGAAACTCACCGTGTCCGCGTTTCTGCCCCACATGGTAACTTCCATGCCAGCATCTGCTAAGACCTGAGCAAACGTTGTTCCCCACGCACCGGTCCCCAGCACTGCGGCTTTTGCTTTCTTCATCGTTTGACCCCTCCCTAGCGCCCATGCCCTAACGCGTTTGCGCATTCAACTCCAGGTTACACGGGCGGGGGCCGCCGGGCCTGTTGCTACTGGCGGGCAGCCAGGATGTCTTGGCGCCCAGAGTTTCGGGCCAGTTGGCGACGCCAAGAGCTGAAACGGCCCCACTGCTTGTCCGGCACATCCAGCTCTTTCGGGTTCCACACCGTTTCGGGTGGTGCTTGGCCGCGCAGGCGAGAAACGCCTTCCATGATGGTATTTTCCATTTCGGCAGTCAGGTTCTGAACCGCCTGGCGGTCTTCATCGGAGGCGTCCCGGTTGGCCGGTTCAATTGGTGGCAAAACCTGCAGGAACACATCGGACTTCTTCAGCCGCATAAAAGGCGTGTGGCGGTCCATGACATCCTGGGTTCCCCATTGGACGACGGGTACCAGAGGATGCCCGGTTGCCAGGGCCAGTCTGGCGGCCCCGGTCTTCATCTTCATTGGCCAAAAGGCCGGGTCCAAAGTAATTGTCCCCTCGGGAAAGATTGAGATGATCTGTCCGGCCTCGACCGCTTGGGCGGCGGCGTCAAGAGATTTGCCAGCCGAGCCGGAATTCCTGTTCACCGGCACCATGCCCCACTTGTGCAGGATCTTCCCTAGCACCGGCACCTTGAACAGCTCCGCCTTTGCCAAGAATCGGATCTCGTACCCTCGGATACCAAACGCGTAGGCCTGCACCAGCGGGTCCATGTTCGACAGGTGGTTGCTCACTAGGATGAAGCCGCCAGCGGGCAGCCTTTCGGCGCCCTTCATGTGGATTCTTGTCGTCGCTGCTAAGAGAGGCGTGAGCAGAACGTACGCAACGCGGTAAAGAGGACCCAGTTGCCAGACTTTGTTTCGTTTAAACATTTCCCCCCACAAAAGCCGTGTTACACGTACTCAACGTGAGCGTGCAGCTGGTGTAGCTTCGTCATGAAGTGCTCGTATCCCCGGGAGATTACCTCAATTCCCGACACGTTGGAAACTCCCTTGGCCGCCAGCGCTGCGATCAGGTGTGAAAACCCGCCACGTAAATCGGGCACCCAAATATCCGCCCCGTGCAGGGGGGTTGGTCCGGAGATGACGGCTGAGTGGTAGAAGTTCCTCTGTCCGAATCGGCACGGAACCCCGCCAACGCATTCCTTATAGAGCTGAATGTTGGCGCCCATTTTCCGCAGGGCCGAGGTGAACCCGAACCGGTTATCGTAGACCGTTTCGTGTACCAGTGAGAGTCCCTCTGCCTGGGTGAGAGCCACCACCAGGGGTTGCTGCCAGTCAGTCATGAAGCCGGGGTGCACATTGGTTTCCAGAACAATGGGTTTCAAGTTTCCACCTGGGTGGAAGAACCTGATCCCGTTCTCGCGAATTTCGAACTCTCCGCCCACTTTGCGGAAGGTGTTGAGGAAGGTGGTCATGTCGGGCTGGTGGGCGCCGCGAACGAACACGTCCCCGCGTGTTGCAAGCGCAGCGGAACCCCAAGAGGCGGCTTCGATCCTGTCGGGCAGCGCTGTGTGCTCAAAACCTTGCAGTTTTTCCACGCCTTCGACGCGTATCGTGCGGTCTGTGTCGACCGAGATGATCGCGCCCATCTTCTGTAGGACGTTGATCAAGTCCATGATCTCGGGTTCAACGGCCGCACCTTGCAGCGTCGTAACGCCGTCTGCGCGAACGGCTGTGAGCAGCGTTTGCTCGGTCGCGCCTACGGAAGGGTAGGGCAGTTCAACTACGGTTCCGCGCAGCCCGTGCGGCGCAGTGATGTAGACGCCTTCAGGTCGCTTATCCACTTGGGCCCCGAACCGGCGCAGCGTCTCCAAGTGGAAGTCTATTGGCCTGCCACCGATCTCGCATCCGCCAAGTTCTGGGATGAAGGCTTCCCCGATCCGGTGCAGCAGCGGCCCGCAGAACAGGATTGGGATTCTGGAAGAACCCGATAGAGCATCAATGTCCGAACGCGCCGCAAGCTCCACGTTTGTCGGATCCAAATCAAGCACGCCGCGTTCCTGATCAAAATCGACCTTCACATCGTGTGCGGCAAGCAGGTCGCCGACCACGTCAACGTCCCGGATCTGGGGGACGTTTCGCAATTGGGACGAGGTCTCCCCCAGCAGCGACGCGACCATCGCCTTTGGAACGAAGTTCTTCGCACCACGAACCTCAATTGAACCTTCAAGGGGTGTTCCCCCTTCAACGCGCAACACTTTGCTCATTCTCCACCTTCCGGTGGCCCGGTGGGCCAGTACCAGTGCCAACTCTAGGTTAGTCGGTGCGCGTGCGGTACTGGCTGGCGTCGTTATCGGCGTATATCACTATGCTTTTCGTGAACAAGACCGGCCGGGCTAAGAGGCGACTTTTGCTGGCAGCGTCTGCGGTTTCCAGGACGGGCGAGTCGTTTCGAACTGGTCGATCACGCCCTCATCGCGCATCGTCAGGCCAATGTCGTCCAGGCCTTCCATGAGTCGCCAACGGGTGTAGTCGTCGATTTCGAAGGGGAACGTCGCGCCACCGGCCGAGGCGGTCTTGTCTTCTAGAGACACTGTCACCTCGGTCCCCGGCTGCGTTTCGAGGATTTTCCAAAGCGACTCGCAGTCCTCGTCGGAAAGGACTCCGGCGAGCAGGCCTTGTTTTCCTGAGTTACCTCGGAAAATATCGGCGAATTTTGGCGCCAACACAACCTTAAATCCGTAGTCTTTCAGTGCCCACACCGCGTGTTCTCTGGATGAGCCGGTACCAAAGTCGGGGCCAGCTACCAGGACCGACCCAGACTTGTACGCGGGGTCGTTTAGTACGAACGAGGGATCCTTCCGCCAGGCGGCAAAGAGCGCGTCGTCGAAACCCGTGCGAGTGATCCGTTTCAGGTAGACGGCGGGGATGATCTGGTCGGTGTCAACGTTTGAGCGTCGCAGCGGAACGCCGACCCCGGTGTGAGTGGTGAATTTCTCCATCGCTGAGCTCCTTGATTAACTGACGAGTACCGGATCGAGATCCGCTGGGCTGGACAGGGTTCCCCTCACCGCGGTCGCCGCGGCAACCAGGGGCGAAACCAAGTGGGTCCGCCCGTCCTTCCCCTGCCGGCCTTCAAAGTTTCTATTAGAGGTAGAGGCCGCGCGCTGCCCCGGCTGCAGTTGGTCGGGGTTCATTCCCAAGCACATTGAGCAGCCAGCGTTTCGCCACTCCGCGCCGAAATCCAAGAAGATCTGGTCCAAGCCTTCTTCCATCGCCTGCTCACGGACCCTTGCCGAGCCGGGAACGACCAGCATCTCTACACCTTCAGCAAGCTTGCGTCCCTTTATGACTTCGGCAGCCATCCGCAGGTCCTCAATCCGCCCGTTCGTGCAAGAGCCCAGGAACACGACATCAACTGGGATGTCTCGCATCGCAGTGCCAGGTTCTAAATCCATGTAGGCAAGCGCCCGTTGGGCCGCCGCCCGATCGATCGGGTCGACCATATCTTCAGGGTCGGGAACGGAAGCTGACAGGTTCACTCCCTGGCCCGGGTTTGTACCCCAGGTGACGAACGGCTCGATATCGTCGGCGTGCAACACGACTTCCTCGTCGAACTCTGCATCGTCATCGGTCACCAGGCTCTTCCAGTGTGCTACCGCCTGGTCCCACTCCTCACCTTCTGGCGCGTGGGGCCGCCCTTTTATGTAGGCGAAGGTGGTTTCGTCGGGTGCGATCATGCCCGCGCGCGCACCCGCTTCGATCGACATGTTGCAGATCGTCATGCGCGCTTCCATGGAAAGGTCGCGGATTGCTTCACCGCGGTATTCCAGCACGTATCCCTGTCCGCCACCCGTGCCGATCTTTGCGATCACAGCCAAGATGATGTCTTTTGAGGTGACACCGGGCTTGAGTTTGCCGTTCACGGTGATCGCCATGGTCTTGAACGGGACCAGTGGCAGCGTCTGCGTGGCAAGGACGTGTTCGACCTCTGAGGTGCCGATCCCAAATGCCAGCGCGCCAAACGCTCCGTGTGTCGACGTGTGAGAGTCACCGCAGACAATGGTTGCACCCGGCTGCGTAAGGCCCAGTTGCGGCCCTACAACGTGAACGATTCCCTGATCCTTATCGCCAAGGGAGTGGATGCGGATCCCGAACTCTTCACAGTTACTGCGCAGGGTGTCAATCTGCAGGCGTGAGGTGAGGTCCGCAATCGGCAGGTAGATGTCTTTGGTCGGAGTGTTGTGGTCTTCCGTTGCGATCGTCTGGTCCGGGCGGCGCACGGGGCGCCCGGCTAGGCGCAGCCCCTCGAACGCCTGGGGGCTGGTGACCTCATGGACCAGGTGCAGGTCGATGTAGAGAAGGTCCGGAGCACCGTCTTGCCCATGTTTCACGACATGCTCGTCCCAGACCTTTTCAGCCATCGTTTTACCCACGTAGCGTCACCCCTTCTCCGAAATAGTCCGCTGTACGGTCAACAATCCGCGAAACACTGCGCGCCCGATTTGGAATCTCATGGGTTGAGATGGCAGTATCCGATTATGGACGCAGCTACAGAATCCAGCGGAGTTGGTGTACTCGACAAGGCGGCTATGGTACTTGGCGCACTCGAGGCCGGTCCCGCAACGCTCGCACAACTCGTGTCCGCCACGCGCCTGGCCCGGCCCACAGCACACCGTTTAGCAGTGGCTTTGGAGCATCACCGCTTCGTGACACGCGACATGCAGGGCCGGTTCGTACTGGGCCCTCGCTTGCAAGAACTAGCTTCGGCTGCCGGGGAAGACAAACTCATTTCGTCATCCATGCCTATCCTAATTGCGCTTCGTGACCACACAAAAGAGTCGTCGCAGCTTTTCCGGCGTCAGGGCGAGAGCCGTGTGTGCGTTGCTTCCGCTGAGCGCCAGGTCGGCCTGCGCGATTCGATCCCGGTCGGTGCGGCGCTCTCCATGAAAGCTGGTTCCGCCGCCCAGGTCCTGCTGGCCTGGGAAGAACCCGAAAGGCTCCACCGCGGCCTGCAGGGTGCCTCTTTCACCGCGACCATGCTGTCTCAGGTGCGGCGGCGCGGGTGGGCGCAATCCGTTAGCGAACGCGAAGCGGGAGTCGCGTCCGTGTCTGCTCCTGTACGAGGCGGGGACGGCCGCGTCATCGCTGCCCTTTCTACATCCGGTCCGTTGGAACGCATGGGGCGCCAACCCGGCCGGGTGCACGGGCCCGCCGTAGTCGCAGCCGCGAACCGTCTAAGCGAGTTCTTGAGCACCGCGGAGAAGATGGGCCTCTAGTTCCTGCGGCTTCTTCACCGCGCGGCCTTTGCGCGGCTCATTGCCCAGTCGTATGTGTCATACACCTGCGGTAGCACCAGCTGCCAGTCCAGCGGGCAGAGCGTTTCCCGATTGTGCGCTTTCTTGCGCTCAAGAACCTGTTGGTTGGTCGCCCAGTGAGTGAGTACGCGAGATAGCTCAGCATCGTCTAGAACCGCGGCGCCCTCAGAAGATGTTATCCGCTCCCCCAGGCCCGACTGGCTGCGAGTCAGGACGGCCAGGCCCGCAGCTTGCGCTTCAGCTGCGGCAATAGAGGCCGCCTCATTCACCGACGGAGAGATGAACACGTCGGCCCCGCGGTAGAGAGCTCGCAATTCCTGCGATGAGAGTCTGCCGGGAAGCGCAATCACATCGGCTAGGCCGCGTCTGTCTACCCAGCGGCTAGCGGCTTTCCAGCCGGGGCCATCCCCCGCAATCACCGCGGTCAGGTTTCCGGGCGGCAGAGAGTCCGCGGCGCGGGCCAGCGCGTTCAGCAGAGCGGGGATTCTCTTTCTTGGCGCAAACCTGGCGGCCGTTACCGCAACTATTCCTTCGTGTTCTACCGGTTCAGCTTGCCAGCGATCGGATTCAACGCCGTTTGGAAGGACGCGGACATTCTGTTCCCCCACCACCTGTCCCACCCTGGACGCCACGAGTTGAGAAACTCCGGTCCAGGCCACCGGCAGGTCAGCGAACCCGCTGCCAAGGAACCGAAACGCAGGCACCGTAACCTTTGGGTTCCAAACCGAGTGGACTGTCACAACGCTGGGGATTCCGCTTCGCCTCATCTTCCAAAGGAGCGCCAAGACGACCGGGGTTAGCTCACCCATGTGCAGGTGCACCACGTCCGGCTTTGCCCTACGGATTAGGTCGTAGAACCGGCCAGGCGCCTTCGGGTCGACGGGAGCGCCAAACGGGTTTGGCCAAACGGAACGCACCACTCTGTAGGGCAAGTCTTTGTCCAACGCTGACCCGCCCTTTTGAGCGGCGCTGGTAAGGACCGTCACATCGCTTCCGAGCTCCACCTGTTTGCGTGCCAGCTCCGAAACTTGCATTTCGATTCCGCCCAGCATAGGCAAGAAGCAGTCGGAGACGTGAATTATGCGCACCCACCAACTATACGCATGGTTTTCGACTATCGAAGAGGCTCCCTGGGAAGGGTGTCCGGCCCGTTGTGAGTACCCCCAACGGGATTTGAACCCGTGTTGCCGCCGTGAGAGGGCGGTGTCCT
>CAYFRL010000041.1:0-10928 GCA_964345595.1 uncultured Actinomyces sp. | reverse complement strand
CTGCAGGAAGTGGCACCTAAACGCAGTGGTCATTTGCTAGACTTGCACTCGTTGAGTCAGCTGTGTCACGCCCCTGTCCGGATCGGGCGTTCAGCACCGCAGCCGCGTGGAGTGATAGAGGTAAGAAATGGCGCCGCAGTCCATACCGAAGCTGCTGACTGTTAATGAGGTCGCCGAACTGATGCGCGTTTCCCGAATGACAGTCTATCGTCTGATCCATTCGGGAGAACTCCCGGCGGTTCGTGCAGGCAAGAGCTTTCGGATTCCCTCTGTCGCCGTGAAAGAATTACTCGATATCACATGGGCGGATGACCAAGAATCAGGGCTGGGCGGGTAGTATATTCCGCGTCGTGATTTTTTATGGCCGATCGGACTGCGATTCAGTTATCTGTTCACGCAGGTTTGATGGGCGCGTCGATATGACGGGGGGAGGACGCTATGGGATCCGTAGTGAAAAAGCGCCGTAAGCGCATGTCGAAGAAGAAGCACCGCAAGCAGCTGCGCAAAACTCGTCATCAGCGCCGCAACAAGAAGTAGCTTCGATCAGCCCGGTTCCTTTGTGAGGAGCCGGGCTTTTTCGTAAAGCGCGCAGCTTCGCTTTCTGGAGCTACGAATTGTTCAGCCACCTGATCACACGCGAATGATCATATTTGCTGACGAGATGGCGGTACCGGCGGGTGGTCCACTATCTTGGATGTCACGGGTTTTCGTGCGTAAGGGAAGAACCTTTCGCCTTGACAGTCCAAAGACGACGCGTGTCTAGCTGAATCCTGTCACCCGGGCGGGAATAGGGGAGCACATGATTGGCCACACCAGGCCTACCTTGAAAGAGATAGCGAAAAAGGTCGGCGTATCCGAAAGTGCGGCGTCCCTAGCGCTGTCTGGGAAGCCGGGTGTTTCCGATGCCACCCGGTCAAGAGTTCTACAGGTGGCCGAAGAGTTGCAGTGGACTCCGAACCACGCGGCCCGCGTCCTGTCCGGCGCACCATCGCAAACAGTTGGTTTCGTGATTGCTCGCGACATCGAAGACGTGGGCTCAGAAGCGTTCTTCCTGCATTTCATTACGGGCATCCAGTCAAGAATGTCCGCGCGTGGGTATGGGCTGCTGCTGCAGTCTGTGGCATCTGTAGAAGAAGAAATAGCGCTCTACCGACAATGGCGTTCAGCTAACCGAGTCGACGCGGTGGTTCTGGTCGATTTGCGCTTTGATGATCCAAGACCCAGTGCCCTGGCCCAGATGGATCTGCCAGCGGTGCTCACTGGCGCAGCAGATCCGCAGGGAAGGATTCCCGCGATCACGTTGGATGACGCGGCGCTAATGCGCCAGATCCTCGACTACTTGCGTTCAAAAGGGCACACAAGAATTGCCTACATTTGCGGGGATTTACACCTGTTACACATTGGGCAACGAGTCAAAGAGTTTAGGGCGGAGCTGTCAAACGGCCTGGTTCTCGAAACAGATTTCGCTCCGGCAAGCGCGTCCGAGGCGATGAGTGAGGCCCTTGATTCAAAGGATCGACCCACGGCGGTGATATTTGACAATGAGCTGCTGGCCGCCGCGGGAATGGGGGAAATCAGGGCGCGCGGACTTTCAATTCCAGAGGATATCAGTGTCATAGTTTGGGAGGATTCTGCTGCGGTGCAGTTCATGGATCCGCCCCTTACTGCTCTCAGCCGGGATGCTTTTGCATTGGGACAGCTTGTGGCTCAAAAGTTGTTGGATCAGATCAATGGGAAAAAAGTGGTAGACGACCAGTATCCGCTGGCTCAGTTGGTAGAGCGAAAGTCGGTTGCGAAGGCTCACTAAAGCGCTTTAGTATGGGTGGAAAGATCACCCAAGGTTAGGAAAGCGCATGCACTCAACGAGGCAGCGAACAGCTCTCCGGTTGGAACGCGCAATGAGGGATCGGGTACTCCCATTCGTACACACACCGGTGGCTCCTCTTCAGATTGAGGCGTGGGCGGTGAAGGGGTGAACCGGTTGGTCCAGCAATTGCCTTGGGCCTAGCGGGAGAAGCCGAGCGCAAATCAGATTTCCGGCCCTTTGCGCTCGACACGTGGTGGGGCGCGCCGTGGGACACGACCTGGTTTAGGTTTTCGGGGGTTGCACCAGCGGTTCCGACGGATGAGAACCCGCTCGATTCGGCTGAAGCAAGACAAACTAATGCAGGCCAGGCGCCCGGTGCAAACGGTCGTCAAGAAGTTGTGATCGATTTTGGTTGGCAAGACCATTTGGCTTCTTCCGCACCATCTACTACACGCCAGTGATCGCTTCGGCGGTGGTAGTTGGGTTGATCTGGACGTGGTTGCTGGACGATCGGGGCGTGGTGAATGAGGCACTTCTATCGATCCATGCGATTGCCGAACCGCTGCCATTCCTGATAGAGCGGTGGCTTATCATTGTCAGCGCCGTGGTGCTCACATCCTGGAAGGGTTTGGGCTACTACATGATCATCTACTTAGCGGCGATTGCGAACTATCCCAACCGAGTTGCATGAGGCGGCGGCTATGGATGGGGCGGGTCCGGTGCGCAGATTCTGGCATGTGACCGTCCCGGGTGTGCGCGGCACAATGACTTTGATCGCTCTGCTCATATCTGTCTCCGCGCTGCGTGTCTTCACGGAAATATTCGTCCTTACAGGTGGAACGGGCGGAGCAGGCGGCGAAGCGATGACCATAGTCATGCTGATTCAGCAGTATGCGCGCGGATTTATGGGAAACCTGGGCTACGCTTCGGCGCTCAGCCTGGTCTTGTTCACAGTGACACTAGTGCCAATGCTTACGCTTGCGTACATAAATCGGAGGGCTGACAAGTGAGTACCACAGGACGGACTTCCACGAACCTTGGTGCAGATGTCCTTGCCGCTGAGTCGGTGATGGACGAAAAGCCGCGAAAGCGCAGGAAAGTTCGCGGCTTCGGAACTATCTCGCCCACAGAAAAAGTAATCCGATACACCCTGCTTGTTCTCATGATCTTTGTGACCATGGGACCGTTTCTCTGGCAGTTCTCCACTTCTCTAAAGGGCCAGAGCGAAGACATCTACACAAACACCATGTCTTTCATTCCTAAAGATCCGACGCTGCAGAACTATGTCGCCGTGGGTGAAGCTATCCCGGTCTGGCACTACATCTTCAACTCAGTCAAAGTTGCTGTGTTGGCGGTGGGTGGCAACGTCATCTTTGCCACTATAGCTGGCTTCGCCCTAGCGAAGATGAAGTTCAAAGGCAAAGGCATCGTCGCAGGCCTATTCCTAGGGGTGCTGATTCTTCCTGGCGAAGCAACGATTGTCTCCCAGTTCGTGACCGTTCGGAACATGGGGCTGGCTGACACACTGCTCGGCGTCGCGCTACCTTCAATGGTGGGAGCGTTGAACGTCCTACTGATGTGGAACGCTTTCCGTGTGATACCAAAAGAAATTGACGAAGCCGCAGTCATGGACGGCGCGACGGTGTGGCAACGCTTATGGAACGTTTCCTTGCCTAGCGTGCGGGGCACCATTGCCGTAATTGCTATCTTTTCTTTCATTGGCGCGTGGGACGACTTCCTTTGGCCGCTCATTGTGCTCACCTCGCCGGATCAGTTCACCCTCACGATCGGGTTGCAATATTTGGCTGGCACCTTCTCTAACGACCAGCGCCTGATCGCCGCCGGAACAATGATTGCCTTCATCCCTGTGGCCGTGATGTTTGGAACCCTGCAGCGGTTCTTCTTCAAGGGCGTGGAAGAGGGAGGCGTGAAAGGTTAGCCGCGGGGCTTAGGGCGGACCTTCCAAGCGACCGTGCCAACCAGGCCGGCAGTGCTGGCGACCAGAGCGGCCTTAATTAGGTTCCGACGAACGATATCTCGGCGGCTACGCGCCTGGAGCACTTCCCAACCCTGCTCTATCGCGTAGTCAGCCAGGTCCCGATCAGGATTTACCGCGACAGGGTGGCCCACGGCGGACAGCAGCGGTATGTCGTTCGCTGAGTCGGAATAGGCCCACGACCGGTCCAAGTCCAACCCGTGTTTCCCCGCAATCTCTTCGATCACCGTTACTTTGCCCGGCCCGTGGATCAGGTGACCTTCCAGTTTCCCAATCAAAGTCCCCTCGGAAACTTGTAGGCGCGTCCCAATTCCCCCGGCCGCGCCCAGGCGACTCGCGAAGACCTCGGCAATCAGCCACGGCGTAGCAGAAATCAGCCATACTTGATGTCCCGCTTCCCGGTGCGCCTTTAGCCGCTCGAAAGTTGCCTGGTAAACGTGCGGAACAAAGTACCGGTCGTAAAGCTCTTCGCTCATCTTTTGGAGATGTTCCACCGAGTTTCCCTCGAGTAACGCGGCGGCGCGCTCGCCGTATTCGGAAATCTTATTCGCGCTCTCTCCAAGCAGTACGTACCGCAACGTCTGCAACGCTGCGTATTGCAGCTCGCGCAAGCCAAAGAAGCCTTGAGAAAACATTTCTCGGGCGCCCCAAAAGACGCTGGCCCCGCGGACCAGTGTTTCGTCAACGTCGAAGAACGCTCCGATCCGTTCGGGAGCCACAGTTTCTTCGCGTTCGGCGACTTCGAGAATAGGAACAGTCATCTCACCAGCCTAGGGGGTCGGACTTCATCCGTCTGCCCGTTGTGACAAGATTGCCTTATGGCGTTTACGACGGTGCATCTGATGCGGCATGGAGAAGTGAACAATCCAGACGGGCTGCTCTACGGAAGAATGAGCGGCTTCGGGCTGACCCCCCTTGGATTGGAAATGGCACAGGTCGTCGCGGAGTTCCTTGTTGAACAGGAAAAAGACATAACGCAGGTGATCGCTTCGCCGCTATTGCGCGCGCAAGAATCCGCGCTGCCGACCGCGCTTGCATACGATCTTCCAATCGGTGTTGACAGTGAACTCATTGAAGCTGCCTCTTCTTTTGAAGGAGTGGCTGTCAACAGGAACCGTTGGGCGTTAGCGCATCCCCAAAACTGGCAATACTACAAGAGACCGCTTGAACCATCTTGGGGGGAACCTCACCGGCAGATCCTTTCCCGGATGCGTTCAGCCATATCGACCGCAATTGACGCGGCTTGGGGTCACGAGGCGCTGTTAGTATCCCACCAACTTCCGATCGTCACTGTCCAGCGATTCATTGAAGGGAAACCCCTTTCACACAATCCTCTTTGGCGAAAGTGTTCGCTGGCATCATTGACGTCGCTTTTGTTCGAGGATTACACGTTGGTGGGGTGGACATACTCTCAGCCCGCCGAGTCACTGCTGAGCGCGGCCCAGGATGTGACGCCAGGTAGCTCTCCAGCAAGCGTCAACGAGGGGTAGGGTCCTGGTCGGCGCCGTTTTCGGGGTCCTCGTCGCCGTTGTCCTTTTCGCGGTCCCTGCCGCGGTCCCTGCCTCGGTCCTGGGGCCCTTCGGGCTTACTTTTCTTTTGCCGCCTTTGGATCTTGCGCGCCCAATTTTCTAGGAACTCTGGGTCATCGTCGGGTGCCGTAGTCCTTGTCGGCGGGCGGTAAGGAGCCGAGGGGGCTCCGCGCTCTTCGGCCTGGTTCACCAGACGAAGAATAATCCAGCCAAGAGGTCCGATAACGGGGAAAATAAGGATTACCGCAAGCCACAACCATCTGGACAGGCCACCGGGCGTGCTCTTTCTTGAGTTCAAGCCCCAGTCGATCAGCGCATACAGGGTCACGCCGATTACGAATGCGAACAGCAAGACTCTGGCCATAGCCCCAAGGATAGTTGGTTTCTTGAAAAGGAGGTTAGCCCTGCCAGGTGGCCAGCAGGCTGGCGACCAACACGCCATAGCTGAGCGCGAAGAACCCCGTGTTGCGCAGCGTGCGTAGAAGCTGGGGCCCTGCCGCTCCGAATGCGACAGGAAGCGCCGTGGCGATGCCAAGCACCAGCAACACTATGAAGAGCCAAAAGCCTAGCCAACCTGAGGGTCCGGCCATCCCAACGGCAATTCCGGCGAGTGCTGCCGCTGCTGCCAGTACACTCACGTAGAGGATTCGTGAGTTCCGATCGCCCAGACGGACTGCCAGTGTCGTCTTCCCAACCTTCCTATCAGTGGGGATGTCTCTAATGTTGTTCACCATGAGCAGAGCGATTGAGACGAGGCCCATTCCGCTGGCCGCGATCCAAAGCCACGCTGGCGCCGAATGGGCCTGCACCCAAGTGGTGCCAACAGTTGCCATCAGACCAAAGAAGACAAAAACAAAAAGCTCCGATAGGCCGACGCCCAAATAGCCGTATGGTCGGTTCCCGCCGGTGTAAAACCAAGCTGCGGCGATAGCGCCGACCCCCGCCGCAAGGAGCCACCAGCTACCGGACCAGATGATCAGAGCAAGGCCCGCAATCCCGGACAGACCAAAGCAGCTGAGTGCTATGAGCAGCACTTGTTTGCGGGGCACGATGCCTGAGGCCGTTAGGCGCACCGGCCCCAATCGTTCTTCATCAGTGCCGCGGATCCCATCAGAGTAGTCGTTCGCGAAATTCACGCCGACTTGCAGCAGAAGCGCAACCAACAGGGCTAACAGAGACATGCCAACGGAAAGCGCACCGAGGTGGATGGCTGCGCCGATGCCAACAAACACTGGAGCGGCCGCGGCTGGAAGGGTTCTCAGTCGGGCACCTTCCAACCAGTCTTGAATGCTTGGACCCGCGCCAGATGAAGAATGAGCAGGAATCTTGATCACCTTACTAATCAGCGCTCCAATACCTGTGCGTTTCGACCGCTTCCAATACTTGCCGCCGCAGGGTTTGCAAGTCAACTTTCCCCGTGGGGAGCAGCGGCAATCTCTCCATGACAACCACCCTTCGCGGGGCGGACTTCTTCCCAAGCCGTGTTGCAACGGCTTGTCGAACTATCGGTCCCAACTCGTCAGCATTTTGCGGGGAACCCGCGATTGCGGCGCAAACGGCCTCGCCCCATTTCATGTCTGCAATGCCCAACACGGCGACTTCCACTTCCGGAAGCCGCGCCTGGATCGCGTCTTCTATGGCAGCGGGACTCAGATTCTCTCCGCCCGAGATGATCACGTCGTCGGCCCGGCCAAGAACAATCAGCTTGCCGTCCACTGTCCAAGCCCCCAAGTCATTCGTGACCAGGAAACGCTGTCCGCCTCTGTGCACTAGTGGGCTTTCTTCCCCGACATACCCGTCCATCAGCATCGTGCCTCCCAGCAGAATGCGGCCGTCCTCAATGCGCACCAGCGCGTTCGGAAGGGGTGTTCCGTCGTACACGCATCCGCCAGCGGTCTCCGTCATGCCGTAGGTGGTCACGATTGGTAGTTGTTTGGCACTTCTGGCTAACTCACCTGGCAAGCGCGCACCGCCAACCAAAATGGCGTGCAGTCTGTCCAGTGGTTGACCGAGCAGTCCCCGCAGTTGGGTGGGGACCAGCGAAGCCGCAATGCCCGTCCCAATGCGTTCCAGATGGTCGGCGATTTGTTCGGTTCGGGATGCCACCAGCGGGCTGGTCCCCAGAAGTGCGGACCGCACCAGTATCTGAAAGCCGGCAACGTGGTGTGTTGGCAGGGCCAGAAGCCACCCACTGGCCCCTAGGTACCCGTTGGTTTCGCGCGCTGAGGCAGCTAGCGCGTCCCACGATAGCCCAACCAGGTGCGGATTTGTGCTGCTGGTTCCGGATGTTGCGAGGATCAGCTGAGAGTGCGAAGAGACATCGGCAAGGCGTCGACGCACGACCCGAAACGCGCGGTCGTCGTCCTCGACAACCACCAGACCACGCGGATCCTGGTCGGCCATGCGCCGCTCCACTAGGCGGCTGAGGGCCGCCACGTTGGCCGGCTCAAGGTTGGCGCGGAAAATGTCCCATCTACCCAGTTGAAATACGTTGTCCACCTGAACAGCCTAGGGTATCGCTGCGCAATCTGGCCCACGTGTACTTTCATGCGAGGGAAAATATCGGGTGGAATACATAGGTAAACTGCGTTTGAGAAAATCACTCGACGCGGCCGATTGAGAAGATCACTGTCAGCTACGCAACAGTGTTTTCCCGTCAGGGCGCGGATAGAATGACAGGGATATGTCGACACTATTTGCTTCTAAACGGCGCCTCCGGATACTGATAAGTGTGGGGGCTGGTATTCTTCTGGTCGCCGCATTCGCATTCGCATTCCTGATTGCGTATTTGCGTGTCCACGCCCTTCCGGGAAGCAGTGTAGGCGGGGTCCAGATGGGCGGCAAAACCCAGGCGCAGGCGCGGGCGACTTTGCAGCAGATGGTTGATGAGCAGCTAGTCACAGTGGAGCATGGCGAAGGCGAAGAAGAAGTCTTCAATATCGGCGACACCGGTGTCTTGGTAGATGCAGATGGAACGGTCGAAGCGCTCTTCGCGCCGAACAGGTCTGTGCCCACCTTGATTCGGGGTCTGTTTAGCGGGGGACAGATTGACCCGGTGATCACGGTCGATCAGGACATGTTCGCTTCATTTGCGGGCGCGCTGCTTCCTGCGGAGCAGGTGCAGCCGATAAACGCCGAAGTGCTTTACGACGCGGATTTAGGCGCGTACTACACAAAAGAATCGCGGCCCGGTGAAGTGGTCGACACGGAGAAATTGCTGGCCGAGTTGGACGTGGCGGCCACCTCTTTGGTCGACACTGAAATATCTGTGCCGACGAAAGTGAGCGAGCCGAAGGTAGAAACTGAGCACGGCCTTGCCGCTGCCGAGTTGGCGAACAAGTTCCTCAATGCCGATTTGTCTGTCACCGACAGCTACTGGGATGTGGCGAGCCCAAGCCACTCTGATCGGCTGGACTGGATCACGTTCTCCGGAGAGGGAACCGAGTATGGTCCGCACCTGAACGCAAAAGCGGTGCATTCCTGGGTGCAAGAGTTCGCTGATGAGAGTTCCGACGCTCCGGTCACCGGGCTTCGCAACGTTGACGCGGATGGGAATGAGCTTGCGATCTCCTTGCCCGCTAGGGACGGCTACGGAGTGAACAATGTGGACGAGGTCGTGGAGGCTTTTTCCGGGGCGCTTGCAGGTGGAACTGGCGCGCAAGCCGTCTTCACCTATTCTGAATTGCCCGCGACCTGGGAAGATCGGCCAGCACTGGAAGGGACCGAGGATCTTCCGTACCGCCCTGCAGCTGGCGAAAAGTGGTTGGACCTCAACCTTACAGATAACACGGTCACGGCCTATGAGGGCGCAGAGATCGTAGGTGGCCCCTGGTACATCGTTCCCGGGGAACCGCGGACGCCGACCGTGACCGGCGAGTTCAACGTCTATTTGAAGTACGAGATACAGGACATGCGCGGCGAGAACGTGGATGGTAGCAAGTATCTGACCAAAGATGTCCCCTGGGTAACGTATTTCTATGGCGGATACGCGTTCCACGGGGCTCCGTGGCGATCCTCGTTTGGATGGTCAGGCCCGGGCGGGTCTCACGGATGCGTAAACATGGAACCGGTGGATGCCAAGTTCATCTATGAGTGGTCCGAGATGGGCACGAAGGTGATCAGCCGTTACTAGCGGTCCTTGGCCTGCCCTAGTAATAGCCGCCCTAATAGTAGTAGGGGAAGTCCGTCCAATCGGGCTCTCGTTTCTGCATGAAAGCATCGCGGCCTTCTTGGGCTTCGTCGGTCATGTAGGCCAGGCGGGTGGCCTCCCCGGCGAATATTTGCTGCCCGGCTAACCCATCATCAGCCAGGTTGAAAGCGTACTTAAGCATGCGGATCGCCTGCGGGGATTTGCGGGCAATGGTCTCGCAATATCCGATGGCCACATCTTCCACGCCCGCGTGTGGGACCGCTTCGTTGATCGCCCCCCACTCCTCGGCTTGTTCCGCGGTATAAGGACGGGCCAGGAAGAAGATTTGTCGGGCGCGGCGGTCCCCAACCTGCCTGGCCAAGAGCGCGGACCCATAACCGCCATCAAATGAACCCACGTTCGCGTCGGTTTGCATGAACCGAGCGTGCTCTCTGCTGGCGACAGCCAGGTCACACACGACCCCCAGGGAGTGGCCACCACCGGCTGCCCAACCCGTTATCGCGGCGATTACAGGTTTCGGCATGGTCCGGATGAGTCGCTGTACCTCCAGGATGTGCAGACGTCCGTGCCGTGCCAACTTGCCTTTCGATGACCTGCCGTCTTCGGCCGGTGAGTCTTCCCGGTACTCGTACCCTTCCTTCCCGCGGACGCTTTGATCGCCGCCAGAGCTGAAAGAATACCCTCCATCACGAGGCGACGGGCCGTTCCCCGTCAGGATCACTGCCGCGACGGTTGCGTCAGTCCGCGCATCATCAAGTGCGATCAGCAGCTCATCCACCGTTTGGGGACGGAACGCGTTCCTGAGTTCTGGCCGGTCGAAAGCGATCCGGACCCACGGCAGTGGCTCGCCTGCGGGGCGGCCGTCCCTGTCACCTCGTGAAACTCCGCGGTGATAGGTGATGTCTGTAAATTTGAAGCCAGGCACTTCTTGCCAACGTTCGGGGTCGAAAGTGTCGGAGACAAAATCAAGGCTGCTCATAGCTACATCTTAGATGCCACACACCAACGAGCTGCGCAAGATCGGCTTCACTGAGCCCGGTGAGAAGGTGCGCGCGAAGCGTCGAGCCGCGCGCAAGCGTGCCGCGTCAGGTGCTCCCGCTGCGCTTGCCGGGCCGCTCTCGGGTCGGCGCGTAGCCTCGGTGGCACTCGTGGGGAAGGACAACCGGGCGCGCTCTGCGGCGCGCCCCGCGGCGTCTCATTCGCCCGGCGGGGTTGCCTCGCTAACAATTTGATCGAACATCTCGCGCAGTGGCCCGAAGTCCTGTTGCTCGGAAGCCGCTCGGCTCGCCCGATCGTTGGTCGTGCCGTGCACGGCACGCCAGTCGAGCTGCCAGCCGGCGTCGCTCGCGACGCGGTTCCAGAACACTCGTTGCGTCCTGCCGTTGCCCTCACGGAACGGGTGCACGTAGTTGAACTGGTCGTAGTGGTACGCCAGGCGGTCGATGA
>CAYFRL010000040.1:0-11059 GCA_964345595.1 uncultured Actinomyces sp. | reverse complement strand
CGTTCGAGGACTACCAGGCACGCTCGGCCGACAAGGCGGCGCGCATCGCCGGAGCGGCCGTCGTCGACGAGCACCTGGCGTTCGCGGATGCCGCCCTCGCGCTGGCTGGCCACGAGGTGACCGACCCGGCGCTGCGCGCCATCGTCGAGAGCGCTGCTCGGCACGAGCTGACGGGAGACGAGGCGGTCGCCGCGATCCGCCGTCACGTGCAGGGCTGATGCCTCGCGGTGCCACCTTTCGTACCTGGGATGACTACTTCATCCCAGGTACGTCTGTGTTACGCAACAAGTTCACCGCGCCGGGCAAGCCCTACGGTGAACCCGACCCCGTGAAGCTGCGCACGATGGAGGAGGCCGCGACGGCCGTCCGCATCCGCGAGCTGCACGAGGCACCGATCGCCGGCCGGTTCGACTACGAGCACATGCAGGCAATCCACGCAGCGATCTTTCAAGATTGCTATGACTGGGCTGGGGTTCCCCGTGTCGGGCCGGAGGGCCGGATGACGAAGGACGGGCCGAACGTGCTCAACCCCGCCGATCCGACGCCGGTCGCGTACGGCTACTACCCCGGCGGCGAGGTCATGAACCAGGCTGCCGAGGTCGAGTACGCGAAGCTCGCCGCTCACGATCTGCTGCGCGGTCTCGATCACCGGGAGTTCGTCGACCAGCTCGCGGAGAGCTGGGGCGAGCTGAATGTCATCCACAGCTTCCGCGAGGGCAACACCCGTTCGCAGTTCGTGTTCTTCTCGCAGCTCGCAGAGCAGGCCGGCTACCGCCTCGAAGCGGCCCAGTTCGCACCAGGTGCGCCGCTGCGCGACGAGTTCGTGCAGGCCCGGTTCTACAGCCAGGCCACGAGCCGGAACGACCGGCTCGCATCGGTGCTCGGGAGGGCGATCGTCCCTTTTGAGCGTGGCACCGACGGCCCGCAGCAGGGGCCGGCGGTGCGCACTCTCAGAGACGACACCCGCGCCCGCATCGCGGATGCGATCGCGGAGCACGTCGAGCTGCACCGCGCGAGCTTCCCGAGCGCACCCACACCAGGAGCAGAGCACAGCACCGAGGCGCGACGGAGCACTCCGCCCGCGCAGGATCGACACCGGGGGAGAGGACGATGAGCCAGGTCGGTTACGCGCGAGTGTCGAAGCGCGAGCAGAACCCCGAGGCCCAGGAGTCGGAGCTGCGCGCCGCCGGTGCGTCGCGTGTGTTCGTCGACCACGGCGAGTCCAGCCGGGTTTAGGAACACGGGACTGCGCCTTTCTGTGTTTGTGGTCAGCTATTTTCACGTTAATCACGCGGTGATTCAGCCACAATTGACAGTTTTGCGGGAGTGTCCAAAACGGTGCCGTGTAAAAGAAATTTTGAGAGTGAAGACGCTGTCACCTGGGCCCTACAGCCCACGGCCAAGCGCGGGGCAGGGAAGGAAGGAGAGGCGGTGGAGGACGGAACGAAGGAGCTGTTGGGCAGGGCACTCAAGTTGCAGCTGCTGGAAATGCCGCTGGATAAGGTCACTGTCTCTCGGCTGCCAGAGAAACCGGGATAACCCGCCAAGCCTTCTACTATCACTTCGCGAACATTTACGAGCTGGCGGCTTGGGTGTTTGAGGCGGAGATTGCTAGCCACATCATGGCGCACGCCTCCTACCGCGATTGGGCGCGCGGCTTTGAAGAACTGCTGACCTACATGCGTAAACACCAAACTGAGGTTGAAGCAATACTGCAATCCCTTTCCCGCTATGAGCTAGAGAAGTTCTTCTATCGGCAGTTCTGCGAAATGATGGCGGCGATTGTGCGAGACGTTGCGGGCGGTGAGCAGATAGACGAGCACACCAGACG
Source organism: uncultured Actinomyces sp. (assembly GCA_964345595.1). Classification (GTDB taxonomy): domain Bacteria; phylum Actinomycetota; class Actinomycetes; order Actinomycetales; family Actinomycetaceae; genus Scrofimicrobium. The sequence goes on along the minus strand of CAYFRL010000040.1, from coordinate 9,228 downwards.
CAAAGTGATCCGCCACTTCTCCGTCGTTGTACTGGGCTACTTCGTGCACTGGCTGGCCACCGGGATGGAAGAGGATCCTGCGCAGCTGGTGCCGCGCATTGAGGAGCTGCTCCACGGGCAGGTTCGCGAAGCGCTGGGGATTAAAGGCTCCTAGCCAGACTGAACGGAACCCGGCTCACGGCGCCCTGCCCGCACTTTCAAACCGAATCAGCTTTTAGCGCAGCAATCAGGCGCGGCAGAGCGCAGCCGAGTCGCTAGAGTGGCCCTGTGACCACTGCGAGATCTTCAGCCAAACTTCCGGGGCTATCCCGGTTTTCTCCGGCTGTCCGCAACTGGTTCACGGGAGTTTTCGAGGCTCCGACACGCGCCCAAGTTGAGGCTTGGGAAGCCGTCCGAACGGGGAAGAACGCGCTCGTAATTGCGCCGACCGGGTCGGGTAAGACGCTGGCGGCTTTCTTGTGGTCGCTTGATCAACTCGCCGCGTCCTCGCAGCAAACCGGTGCCGCCTCCGAAGAAGAAGCGCGGGCGCCAGGGGTGAAAGTCCTCTACATTTCTCCATTGAAGGCGTTAGGTGTCGACGTTGAAAGGAACCTGCGCGCCCCGCTGGCGGGCATTCGGGAGCAAGCGGTCGCGCTAGGGGAGACTGCCCCGGACATAACTGTTGGGGTTCGTTCCGGTGACACGACACCAGCGGAACGCCGCCGTCTGCTCACCCACCCGCCTGACATATTGATCACCACCCCGGAGTCCCTCTACTTGCTGCTGACCAGCAAGGGAACGGAGATTCTCCGAACTGTTGAGACGGTGATTGTTGACGAAGTGCACGCGGTTGCCGGGACAAAACGCGGCGCACACCTGGCACTGTCTCTTGAACGACTGGATGAACTGCTTGAAAGCCCGGCACAGCGTATTGGATTGTCTGCGACGGTTGAACCGGCTGAAGAGGTCGCTCGTTTCCTAGGCGGCGCCCAGCCGGTGAAGATTGTGCGGCCGCCAGCCAGTAAAGAGTTCGATATTACGGTCGAGGTTCCCGTGGAGGACATGACGAACCCGCCGATGCCGGAACCAGACATGGTGAACGCAAACTCGAACCCGTCCGAACACCGGATCGGGTCGATGTGGCCGGCCATTGAGGCGTCCCTTTATGAGCGGATCGTCGGTGCCCGCTCAACTATTGTCTTTACCAACTCCCGCCGCCTCGCGGAGCGTTTGACGTCACGCCTGAACCAGCTTCATGCGGAACGTTTGGGGGAGCTTCCAGAAGGGGAGACCCCAAAGGAACTGGCGCGCGCCCACCACGGGTCTGTATCTAAGGAAGCCAGGGCCGAAGTTGAAGATGCGTTGAAAGCGGGCACCTTGCGCTGCGTGGTGGCGACAGCTTCACTCGAGTTGGGAATCGACATGGGCGAAGTGGACCTGGTGGTCCAGATCGACCCGCCGCCGTCGGTTTCGTCCGGTCTGCAACGGCTCGGCAGATCGGGTCACCAGGTCGGTGGCGCCTCGACCGCTGTTTTCTACCCGACTCACAGGTCCAAATTGTTGGAAACGGCGGCCATCGCCTCGCGAATGCAAAACGGCGAAATCGAAAGTCTGCGGGTTCTCACCAACCCCCTGGACGTGCTGGCTCAGCAGACGGTGGCGCGCTCTGTCGCGGGACCGGTAAACGTTGACGACTGGTACCACACGGTCCGTAAATCAGCGCCGTTCGCGAGCTTGCCGCGCTCCGCCTATGTCTCTGTCCTGGATCTTATTTCGGGCAAGTACCCCTCCACCGAGTTCGCCTCATTGCGGGCCCGCGTCGATTGGGATCGCGAGGCGAACATCATCACTGCCAGGCCGGGCGCCCAACGTTTGGCCGTCACGAACGGCGGGACTATTCCTGATCGCGGCCTGTTCCGGGTGGTCACCGGCAGCGCGGAAGAAGGCGGCACGCGAGTAGGTGAGCTTGACGAGGAAATGGTTTACGAGACCCGGGTCGGTGAGGTTTTCACGCTGGGCACCACGCCGTGGCGAGTGCGGCAAATAACGAAGGACACGGTCGAGGTGGAGCCCGCCTTCGGCGTGGTGGCCAAGACTCCCTTTTGGCGGGGAGACTCACCGAGCAGGCCCATTGAGGTGGGCCGGGCCGTCGGGGAACTCACCGGATCCCTCGGAGGGGAGGACGCCGGAGAAGCCGCGGAGTCTCTCGTCAAGGCAGGATTTGACGAATTTGCGGTGGCGAACGCCGTCTCCTATGTCAAAGAACAGGTCGAGGCGACAGGTAATCTACCGACCGGGCAGACCCTGGTTGTCGAACGAACCAGGGACGAGGTGGGGGATTGGTTACTCATCCTTCAATCGCCGCTCGGCCTGACAGTCCACGCGCCGTGGGCTTTGGCGATCAATGCGCGTCTGCGCGACCGGTGGGGATTGGAAGGGAAAGCAATCCCAAGCAACGATGGCATCATCGTGCGTTTGCCGGACTTCGACGTTGAGCAGGACGTTTTGGCGAGCGGTGCAGCGAAGGGTGGAGAGGGCATGCCCGGGGCGGCCGACGTGTTCCTTTTCGATCCGGGGGAGATCAGGGATATCGTTCGGGAAGAAACTGCAAACTCAGCTCTCTTCGCAGCCCGTTTCCGTGAGGCTTCAGCAAGGGCGCTGATACTTGGTGCGTCGAAACCCGGTAAGCGCTCACCGCTTTGGCAACAGCGTCTGCGTGCCTCGGCTCTGCTGGAAGTTGCCGCGAAATACCCCGATTTTCCAATGATCTTGGAGGCCCTGAGAGAGGTCCTACAAGACGTTTACAACACAGAGGCGCTGGCACAAACAATGGCAGCTCTTCGATCTCGACAGGCGAACCTGGTAGAGGTTGCGACTGAGGTTCCTTCGCCGTTTGCGCGTTCTCTCCTGTTTGGATACGTCGGTGAGTTTGTCTACGCGGGCGACACTCCCGTTGGGGAACGCCGCATAGCTGCGCTCAGCGTGGATCCGGAGGTGCTACGCGAACTACTTGGAGAGATTCCCCTATCTGAGCTGCTGGAAGGGGCGGCAATAGAACAGGTTACGGGTGAGCTCCAACGAACCTGGCCGGGATGGCAGGTTCGGGGGCAGGACGGCCTGGTCGACCTGTTGCGGGCTCTTGGTCCGCTCACAAAAGCAGAGATCTTGGATCGCGTGTCCAATGAGGAGGAGGAAGACCCTGCACAACAGCTGGTAGAACGCGCTTTGGCGGACAGACAAATATTTGTGTTCAGAATGGGCGGAGAGGATTACTTCGCCGCCGTGGAGGATGCAGGAATCCTGGTGAGCGCCGTTGGCATTGCCCCGCCGCGCGCGGTGCCCGCGTCTTTGCTGCGACCGCCGGAAGACCCGGTACGGGAGCTGCTGGTACGCCATGTTTCGGCAGCGGGGCCGTTCGTGGAAGAAGAACTGGCCAGGCGGTTCGGCCTAGCTCCTGCCACTGTGCGGACTGCATTGCGCCAGCTGGAAACGGAAGGCACGGTCCAGCAAGGCTTGTTCCTTCCGGAAGAACTGGCGACCAAATGGGGGATACCAGCTGAGGTTCCGCAGTGGGTTCATCGGCGCGTCCTTGATCGCATGCGCGCCCGGTCGCTTGCCGTTCTACGCGGCGCCGTCGAACCGGTGGGACAGCACGTTTACGCTTCTTTCTTGGAGGCATGGCAGTACTGCGATGGGTCGCTGCGCGGAAGCGAAGGAGTGTTCACGGCGCTTGAACAGCTCGCGCGATATCCTCTGCCAGCATCTGTTTGGGAGACACTCGTTTTGCCGCTGCGTGTGGGTAACTATCGCGTCCAAGAGCTCGATGAACTTGTGCTGAACGGTGAGATGAGCTGGGTCGGGGCTGGGTCGATTGGTTCCCGCGATGGCTGGATCCAGTTCTTACCTGCTGGTGTGGCCGCGCATCCGCCGCTTGGAGAAGCTAGGCCCAAAACTGAGCTTGAACGCGAGATCTTGGCAATCTTGGCTGAACGAGGCGCCCTATTCGCATCGGCGATTAGCGCCGAGCTGGTCGCTAGGGACCAGCACGCGGGGACCAGAGAACTGGTCGATGCTATTTGGGCTTTGGTCTGGGACGGACTCATCACGTCTGATGCTGTGGCCGCTCTGCGTGCGCGGGTCAGTGGAAAGCGCAGTGCTCAAAAGACGTCTCGGGCACGTCCGCGGGGACGCTCTTTAACCCGCCGCGCGCTTTCCCTGCCCGGAACTGGAAGTCAAGCACTGCAAGATCCGAGCCTTGCCGGGCGCTGGTCGCTTACCACACCGATTTCTGGGCAACAGTCCGCGAATGCCTCTGCGACTCTCTGGGCGGTTGAAATGTTGGAGCGCTACGGGGTAGTCACGCGCGGTTCGGTCAGTGTTGAAGAATTTCCGGGCGGCTTCGCTCAGGCATACCGGCTGTACAGCGACATGGAAGTGAGTGGCACGTGCAGGCGCGGCTACTTTATAGACGGTCTTGGGGCAGCGCAGTTCGCGGCGCCCGGAGCCATCGACCGGTTGCGCGCGCTTGACGAGTCGCGCCGCAAGGGGGTCACTGACCCTGGGTCGATCACGCTGGCCGTTGTGGACCCAGCGAACCCGTACGGGGCGGCCCTCCCATGGCCTGAAACTTTTGGTGATGGCGCCCAACCGAAACGGAACCCGGGGGCACTGATCACCCTGGTGGGCGGGCTGCCCGTACTCTACGTGGAACGGGGCGGCAAAACTGCTCTGGTGAGTGCCGCTGCTGATTCAGATGCGCGCTCTGCAGCGGCAAAGTCGCTGGTGAAGGCGGCCCGGCGGGGCAATCTGGCCACTTTCACAATTGAGAAGATCAATGGGGAACCAGTCCGGCGTAGCCCCTGGGCAGATGATCTGCTATCCGCCGGCTTTGGTGAGATCCCCCGCGGCCTCACTTTGCGGCGGAAGATTCAGTAGGTATCCGCATGCCCGAAGGAGATTCCGCCTACCGCGTTGCGCGCACTCTGCGCGAGTATTTCAGTGGATCGCTGCTCACAGAGTTCCAAATCCGTACCGCCGGGCTGGCGGAGGTCAACCTGTCCGGCGAGACGGTTCGGGACGTTGCACCGTTCGGCAAACATGTCTTCATCCGCATTGGTGAGCGTTCCGTACATTCCCACATGCTGATGGACGGGGTCTGGCACGTATACCGCCGTGGCGCCCGCTGGCGCCGGCCCGCCCATCAAGCCCGCATAGTGCTGGGAACCGCCCAACACCAGGCGGTTGGGTTCCTGCTTGCGCAAATTAAAGTGATACCGACCGATAGGGAAAGTGAGATTATCGGCCATCTTGGCCCAGACCCGCTCAAGCCCGAGTGGGGGAAGGGAGGTTGGCGGACAGCCGTCGCTAACGTCAAAGCGGATACCCGGCCAATTCACGTGGCGCTTCTGGACCAGAGGAACGTCGCCGGTTTTGGGAACGAGTACGCAAATGAAATCTGCTTCCTTGGGGGAGTCGATCCTTCCACTCCCGCAGCGGAAGTAGACGTTGAACGGTTGCTGCGACTGGGGGCCCGCCTGATTGTTGCCAACAAAGATCGAGTGGAGCGGACCACAACCGGAAATCTGCGTCCGGGGCAGCGCCTGCACGTTTATGGCCGGGTCGGACAGGCGTGCGGCCGGTGCGGAACCGCCGTAAGGTTCACGCGGCTGGGGGCACGTGCTGGCGAAGAAAGGCTAGTCTATTGGTGTCCGACGTGTCAGCCCACTCCCCACAACTGATTGGGTTGCAGCTCGAATAGCCGCCAGAATTACCGCCACAATTGCCTTTGCCTGCGCCCGGTGAAATCGTGGCAGGCGCCTGCTCAGGCGGGATAAGCTAGCGTCCATGGAGATCATTCACACGAACCACCCGCTAGTCGACCATAAGCTAACAGTCCTGCGTGACAAGAACACGCCGCCGACCCAGTTCCGGCACCTGGTCGATGAGTTGGTGACGCTCCTAGCCTATGAGGCAACCAGAAACGTCTCGGTCACAGAGGTCAAGATCGAGACGCCCGTCGCTGCGACTACCGGACTTGGGCTAGCGGAGCCGCGGCCTATGGTCGTGCCCGTCCTGCGCGCTGGTCTTGGGATGCTGGACGGAATGCTGCGTCTACTTCCGACGGCTGAGGTCGGATTCTTGGGAATGGTTCGTAACGACGAGACTCTTGAAATTGACACCTACGCTGAGCGTCTACCAGATGATATTTCTGGACGGCAGGTGTTCGTACTTGATCCGATGCTTGCAACCGGGTCGACGGTTGTTGAAGCCATCGAGTACTTACTGAAACGCGGCGCAAAAGACGTCACGGTGGTGAGCATTTTGGCTGCCAAGCCTGGACTCGAAACTGTAGAAGAAGGCGTTGGACATAGGGCGCAAGTTCGCGTGGTAGTTGCCGGAATCGACCCCGAGTTGAACGAGAACAACTACATAGTCCCGGGCCTTGGGGACGCGGGGGACCGGCTTTACGGAGTTGTTGACTGACAGGCTAGGTTGCCGGGGCTAGTCTTCTTCAGGTCCGATCCGGGCATCCAATAGGCGGCAGATGTCAGCGGTGGTTGAGCGCAGACGGGCGGCGGCTTCTCTCATGTCTTCTTCGGTTGACCCGTAGGAATAGCTGAGCGGCAGCGTTGCCAGCGCACCAAGTTCAAATAGCCTCTCCGCACCGGCCCTCACCTGACCCGCAATGACGACTCCGGGGACGCGGGCATGGCAGGCCTCACGCAGCGCTGCCGTGACTGTTTTTCCGCGCAGAGTCTGAGAGTCGGCAGCCCCTTCTCCGGTGAGAAGCAGATCTGCGCGGGCCAGGGCTTCAGGGAGTCCGGCGAGCCTTGCCACGGTCTCAGCGCCGGAGCGAGAATCGGCGTTTAGGAAATGCATGGCCGCCCAACCGAGACCGCCGGCAGCTCCCGCGCCGGGTTTTGTCGAGGTCACGGTCCCGTCCTTTTGCGCCGCGTTACTTAGGCGAGAGAGCACGGCGTCCAGCGCGGCTAGATCTTGCGCTCCCTTTTGCGGCCCGTAAACATAGGTTGCCCCCGTCGGACCGGTCAGAGGGTTATCCACATCGGCTAGCAGAATCACTTCGGTGAACGCCAAGTTAGAGTTCAGCTCAGAGGCATCCACGCGGTCAACTTCACCAAGCTCTGCGGGGACCGGCTCCAAACGGTTTCCATTTTTGTCTAGGAAGCGCACCCCTAATTCGGCTAGCATCCCAGCGCCCGCATCGTTCGTTCCGGAACCGCCGACGGCCAAATAGATTCGTGCGGCTCCAGCATCAAGTGCTGCCCGCATAAGCTGCCCTACGCCCCGGCTTTGTGAGCGCCACACGTCGCGCTGCGCCGCGGGGGTTAGGCCAAGCCCGATAGCTTGTGCAGCTTCAATCAGGGCGGTTCGGCTCTCCGGGTCCCATCCCCACATGGCGGTGGTAGTCCCGGTGAGCGGGCTGGTCACCTCAAGCTCGCGCAGTTGGAATTGGGATTCCAATGCGCTCAGTGTTCCTTCGCCACCATCTGCCAGCGGGCACAAGTCCACGATTGCCCCCTGCCACACTTCGCGGACTCCGGCAGCCATGGCGGCGCTAGCCTCTTGCGCCGTGAGAGAGCCTTTGAATGAGTCGGGAGCTACAACCACCCTGGGGTTCATAGTAGTAAGGATCGCAGTTCCTCTACCGTTTGGGCAACGTCTAGCACGGCAGGAGATTCAAACTCTGCCGCTGTGCCATAACCCCAGCCGGCCCCGATCACACGGATCTGGTTCTCTTCAGCCCCTTCAACATCGTGAGACCTGTCCCCGATCAGGACGGGCCGGTCCAAGTTTGCGCCGGTGGCGCGCAAGCGCGAGAGCGCGTCTGCGACAACCAGGGTCTTTGTGCTCGACGGATCATCTGTTGCCCCCGCAATAACCTGGAAATGCTTGTCTAGGCGTAAGTGCTCCAGTTGGGCTTTGGCCATAGTTTCCATCTTTGAAGTTGCAGTGCCAAGACGCACGCCAGCGTCCTGCAGGTCCGAGAGCAGCTCCGGAATTCCCGGATAGACCGGCGGTTCCAAGAATCGGGGAAGGTAGATTTTCCGGTAAACCCGCACCGCCTCGTCCAAATGCTCGGCATCTATCCCACTGAACGTTGTGAACGAATAAATGAGAGGCGGCCCCACCACGTGAGGAATATCAGCGTCGCTGAGCTGCGGAAGACCGAGTTCTTCCAATGCTTCCTGGAAACACTCCATGATCAGTTCGCCCGACCGGACCAGCGTCCCGTCAACATCAAACAGGAGCGTCGGCCACGGAGAGTTTTTGAGAGACGGAGACATATGTCCAGGGTAAGACACGGAAGTGGGGCGCCAAAACGGACAATGCCATTTATCTCGATATCGAGTAAAATATCCGTGGACAAGGAAAGCGACGACGCCCGGTGGAGGTACTAAGCATGGAAAAGATCAAGGTAGTCGGACCGGTTGTGGATCTTGACGGTGACGAAATGACGCGGATCATTTGGCAGTTCATCAAGGACCGACTCATCTTCCCGTATCTGGACATCGACCTGAAGTACTACGACCTTTCCATAGAGAACCGGGACGCGACAGACGACCAGGTCACCGTCGATGCGGCCGAGGCGATCAAGAAGTACGGCGTCGGCATAAAATGTGCGACTATCACACCCGATGAGGCCCGCGTGGAAGAGTTCGGGCTGAAAAAGATGTGGCGATCTCCAAACGGCACGATCAGAAACATTCTGGGCGGCGTTATCTTCAGGGAACCCATCATCATCGACAACATTCCCCGACTGGTCCCTACCTGGACCAAACCAATCGTCGTGGGACGTCACGCGTTTGGTGACCAATATCGGGCCACCGACTTCAAAGTGCCGGCGGGTGGCACCATCACCATCACTTACAAGCCGGCTGATGGATCACAAGAAGAAGTGCACGAAGTCGTTGAAATGCCTGAGAGCGGCGGAGTTGTCATGGGAATGTACAACTTCAACGACTCCATTCGTGACTTTGCGCGGGCTAGCTTCGCCTACGGCCTACAGCGCGGATTCCCCGTCTACATGTCAACAAAGAACACCATCTTGAAAGCGTACGACGGTCAGTTCAAGGACATCTTTCAAGAGGTCTTCGATGCGGAGTACAAGGAACAGTTCGAAGCAGCTGGGCTCACATACGAGCACCGCCTGATCGACGACATGGTGGCGGCATCCCTGAAATGGGAGGGCGGCTACGTGTGGGCGTGCAAGAACTACGACGGCGACGT
>CAYFRL010000039.1:0-11798 GCA_964345595.1 uncultured Actinomyces sp. | reverse complement strand
ACAATCAAAAAACACACACTATCAAGTTCACAAACAACACCCCACAAAGGGAGCTCGCCTCTTCCGGAAACGTTTCCGTTCCGAACTGGCAAGAATCTAATTTACTCGTCTGAGCCGACTCTGTCAACTCGCTGCTCTGTGATTCACACCACGTCGCTGAGCTATTTAGTTTCTGTTCGCTGCCCCTTTCGGAGCAACGGGTATTACTCTAAGACAGATTCAGACGAGCACGCAACCGGCCTCACGGTGATCCCGAACACAAGGCTCGACCTGCGAGTTTACGGAAAATTAACTGACGCCGAACGACGGTTCTATCCTGCGTCAGAGGAGTACTCGAGGCGCGTGTCGGAACCGGTGAAAACCAGGTGATCGCCTTCCATCTGGCCTTGGTCCACTAGCTCCAGAGCGGCAGCGTACTTGGTTTCAAGTTCCATCAGGGGCTCTTCACACATCATCATGGTCATTGCGAGCGGGCCCATCGTGACCTGCCCTGCTTCCCCGACCTCAACGCTCCCAAAAATGTTGTTGCATCCGACCGTGGTCGAAATAGTGTCCTCAGTTTCAAAGTTCGCGGTGATGGGCTCATCGAGTGCCTTGATTTCACCATCCGGGCCCTTGCCAGAGACCAACTGCCAAGATCCGGTTAGGTCCGCGGAAGTAATTGGAGCCGCGTCTGCTGCTTTGTCTCCCGAACATGCACTGAGACCGAATGCGGCTACTGTCACTAGCCCAACGATGCTGGCTGAGCGTAGGTGTCGCGTCGACTTCATTGTTGATCTTCCCGTCCCTTAGTTAGAACCTGGCTCTGATTGTAAGAATAGTGTCACTCGGTTACAAGCGCGCGCCGAGCAAGTGCACGCGCTTCCTCGGAGTCTTTCGCCTTCCTCACCGCGACGGCTGCCTCTTGACACTGCTGCATTGTCACCTGTGAAAGCTGAGCTCCAACGGCCGGTATTGCGCTGGTCGCCATCGAAAGGCTGGTAATTCCCATTCCTGTAAGCACGCAAGCAAGGACTGGGTCGGCCGCTGCCTCACCGCAAACCCCGGCGGGGACCTGGTGTTCCTTGCCTGCCTCAGCGGTCCTGCGAATGAGTTCCAAAACAGCTGGCTGCCAAGGGTCCGTGTACTCGGCCAAATGTGGAGACATTCGATCGGCGGCCATCGTGTACTGAGTGAGGTCATTCGTTCCTATGGAAACGAAGTCGACCGCTTCCATAAACAGGTCGATCAGAATGACGGCCGATGGGACTTCGATCATGATCCCGGGTTTGAGACCGCGTTCGCGGCACAGCTTCGCAAACCAAACAGCCTCGGGGACCGTGGAAATCATGGGCGCCATGACCCACACTTCCGTGCCGGGCGAGGCCTCCGCAGCCATCTGAATCGCGTCCAGTTGGTTTGAAAGTAGTTCGGGATTCTGCCCGGTCACGCGGATCCCCCGCACACCAAGGGCCGGGTTGAACTCTTCAGATAGCGTCGCGAAGGGGACAGGCTTATCCGAACCCGCGTCGAGTGTGCGCACAACTACCTTTCCTTCTGGAAAGGCCTGGAACACCTTCTCGTAGCTGGCCGCTTGATCTTGCACACTAGGTTCCGTCGCGACGTCAAGAAAGAGCAGTTCCGTTCTGAACAGCCCCACGCCTTCGGCGTGACCGTTCGCTCCCGCTTCGGCGCTCACTCCGTCTTGGACGTTTGCCAACAGTTGAACGGGAACGCCGTCCTTTGTGCGACCCGGGCCCGCCCACTGGCGAACAAGTTCCAGCCGCTCCGCGTCTTCTTCAACTAGCCGCCGAGCCTCTTCGGGTTGCACACCCATCGTTATGGTGCCCAGCGTCCCGTCCACTAGCACTTCCGCGTTCTCAGGAATCTCCGCCAGGTTCCGTGCCGCCACGATGCAGGGAATACCCAATTGCCGCGCAATGATCGAGGTGTGCGAGGTCGGGCCGCCCCCTTGAGTAACGATGGCGACGTAGTCCTTCACGTCAAGACCGGCCGTGTCGGCCGGGGACAAGTCATCCCCAAGAAGCACGATCGGGTAATCCCGGCGCGGAATGCCCGGTTCCGGTTGACCCTGAAGACGGGCGATCACCCGGTCGCGGACGTCACGCAAGTCGGTGGTGCGTTCTTCCATCAACCCGCCGGCTTTTTCGAATAGGGCGATGAACTTGTCCGTTGCTGCAATGGTCGCTTGGACCGGGGGGACACCCGCCTTCACCTGCTTCACAACTTCGCGTCGCCACCCCCTATCCTTAGCCAGACCGGCCGTCATGGTTAGGACTTCAGCCACGTGCGACTGAGCTTTGGACGCCCTGGCCAGTAGATTGTCGGCAACTTCCGTGGCCGCACTATCAAATGCCTCTATAGCCGCTTCCCTTTCCCCTTCGGGTAGGTCAGGCGCGGTAGTTGGCGGCAGCGGGGGCCTTTGGGTCCATGCGGCAGGTGCGTAGGCAATTCCGGCAACGACCGGAGTGCCGCGGACAGTCAGAAGATCGCTAGACTCTATATCACTCGACATTGAGATCACCTCACGGCCAACGGCCATCGCCTCGAAAATTATTCTGCCGCAAGCCTATCGCAAACGGGCGGAACTGCGACATTGGTCACACTAACCGTGAGCAGTGGGTAGACTGAGCAAGGTTGACAATTCGGCCAGACAAACGCCACTTGAGGACGAAGGAGCACAATGATGGCAAAACGTACTGTAACTGTTGGATCCAAGGTCGGACTGCACGCGCGCCCAGCCGCTCTGATCGCCGACGCGGCAGCGGAATATGACGACGAAGTCCTGCTAAGCGTGGAAGGGGAAGACCCCGTGGACGCCTCGTCCGCAATGATGATCATGACGTTGGGGGCAGAACTTGGCGCTCAGGTCACCGTGGAGAGCGACGATGAGGCCGCTATGAACCGAATCGCCGAAATGGTGGAAGCTGACCTGGACAGTTGACCACTCGGTAACTACTCAGGCGCGCACCTATTCAAGCAAGGGGGACGGCAACAAAGAGTGCCGTCCCCCGCGGCGAAGCTAACTGGATTTTGGGGCGACTTGCAGCAGCGGGAATCCTTCGCTCACCTGGCCGGTAGAGACGACTGAGATTTCTCCAAGGCGCCTGTGGTTAGTTATCAGAACAGGAGTGATCGCCGAATAACCTGCTGCTTCAATCTGGTCGCGGTCAAAGGTCACCAACAGGTCCCCCTCGCTCACCTGACTACCTTTGTCCACGTGCACGGTGAATCCCTGGCCATCCATGTTGACCGTGTCAATTCCAATGTGGATAAGTACCTCTACTCCGCTGTCTAGCTTCAGTCCCACGGCATGTCCGGTCGGGAACGTCATGATGACTTTCCCGTTGCCTGGGGCAACAACCCTTCCGTCGCTGGGGTCAATCCCAACGCCTTTGCCAACCGCGCCACTCGCAAAACCGGGATCGGGAACCTGATCCAGTGGGATCACCTGCCCGGCAATGGGCGAGAGAACCTCGGCCACGCCCTCTTCTGTTTCTTTGGTGAGCACCGCTGTGGAAACAGCTGCTTTCTGGACTTCTTCGGGTGTGATGCCGTCCTGCTGCGCGGGGGTCTCAAAGCCGCCTTGCGCCTCTTCTTCCTCCAGGATGTCGACTTTCGGACCGCCCGACGCGCGCTGCTCGGCAATACGAAGCAGGGCCTCTTCCTTTTGTTCGGGGGTCCGGTAATCAGTGGCGATAACCGCGAACATCGCAACGAAGAAAGCTGCCGCGATCGCCACGATGTAAAGCATCACGGGAGAGAACAGCGGGATCGTCAGCAGGGAAGTGAAAGCAAACGCGCTGGCCGTCACCCCATTGGTGCCCAGAATCATTGAACCAATGCCAATGGTGAGGCCGCCAACAAAACAGCCGATCAACATTCTTGGATACACGCGGGCGAAGCGCAGATGGATGCCGTACAGAGACGGCTCTGAGATGCCCCCAAATAGGCCAGCGACCAATGCGCCTGTCGCTGTCTGACGCATCTGCGTGTCGCGCTCGCGAAGGGCCAACGTGAGCACCCCCGCGGTCGCCCCGAAGCAAGCAAAGTTCCACGCGCCCATCGGGCCCTGGATGAAGTCGTATCCAAGCGTGTCTATGTTGGCTAGCATCAGCGCGTTTAGCGGCCAATGAAGACCCAAGGGCACCAAGAACGGGTAGAGCATTGGTATCAAGATTGCGAAGAATATCGGTGCAGAGTTGTTCAGCCAGGCCAGCCCAACTCCCAGACTGCCGCCCAACCAGACGCCCGCCGGACCGAGAATAAAGCCGGTCACCGGAATCATGACAGCCATGGACAAGAAAGGCACGAACACAAGTTGAATACCTTCCGGAATCACTTTGCGCAGGCCGTGGTAGACGAGCGCCAATACGGCCGCCATCATGAGCGGCACGAAGACGTTGCCGCCGTAATCGGAAAGTAAGAGCGGCACCCCGCCGACGTCGACCGAACAGGACTCGGTTCCCAGCGCCTCGTTCACCGCACACTGAACACCCGGTGAATCGTTCAGGCTCATGAACTCGGGCGTCATCAGCGCTCCCATGATCGCACCGCCGATCCACGGATCAACGTTCAGTTTCTTTGCCGCGTTATAAGCCACCATTATCGGCAGGAAGTAAAACACTGAACGCCACATCGCATCCAGGAACACCCAAAACGGCGGCTTCACCTCTGCACGGAAATCTTGCACTCCGAGCGCGTCCATCACTGCCGCGAAGGCGATGATGAGCGAGGCGCCAAGCAGCACACCCAGGATCGGCCGAAAACTGTCGGCTAAGTATTCAAAGAACCCGTCCAGCCAAGCGTGTTTCCCGCGAGGACCCTTCGACCTGGCCTGCGCCTTCACATCAGCGTTCGAGGAACTGGTCGCCCCTTTCATTTCGGGCAGATCGTTGATTTCGCCAAAGACCGTCGCCACGGCTCCGCCGATTATCACCTGATACCTGTTGCCGGCCTGCGGCACAGAACCCATGACCCCGTCGGTGTCGTCAAGCATCGCCGTGTCGACCAGTTCTGAATCATGCAGCTGGAAGCGGAGCCTGGTTGCACAGTGCGTCAAGCTCTCAATATTTTCCGGACCGCCAAGTGCGGTGACAATTGCTTTGGCTGTCGAGGGTGCCATCGTCTTCCCCATCTTCGTAGGAATAGGTACAAAGAGCTTCCGCTCAAGAAATATGCGGTGATAGGTGCAGGGACTACCGAAATGTGATCCCTATCACTACCGTAGCAGTTTTGGCCCGCCAATTCGGTTGTCTCGCCGGTCCGACTAGCACAGCCACGCCTCGTCCAAAATCGTGAAATACACAACGCAAAACTTGTTAGACCGATACATACCCCCAGGGGTATGATTTCGTTTATGGCAACTAAAGAGATAACTTTCGATAATTTCCAAGACACAGTTAACAACAACGACATCGTCTTCCTAGACTTCTGGGCGGAATGGTGCGGTCCCTGCCGCTTCTTCGCCCCCGTCTTCGAGAAGGCCTCTGAAGATCATCCGGAAATGGTTTTCGGGAAAGTGGACACAGAGGATCAGCAGCAGCTAGCCGCCGCATTCCAAATCACCTCAATCCCAACCCTCATGGTGTTCCGCGAGGGGATCATGGTGTTCGCGCAGCCGGGCGCCCTGAACGGCCCCCAGTTCGATCAGGTCATCAAGGCTGTTGAAGACCTGGATATGGATGACGTCCGCAAGCAGGTTGAAGCCGCGGAGGCGCAAAACTAAATGAAACTTGTCGTCGTCGGCGGCGTTGCGGGAGGCATGAGCTTTGCTGCGCGTGCCCGCCGCCTGGATGAAAACGCTGAAATCATCGTTTTTGAACGCGGGGAACACGTTTCCTTTGCGAACTGCGGGCTTCCTTACTATGTGGGTGGCGAGATCACAAACGCCCAGCGGCTTCTGGTGCAGACGCCAGCATCATTGGCTGCGGCATTCAACCTGGATGTTCGAACCGGTCATGAAGTGACAGCCGTCGATACCGAAAATAAGACGGTGACGGTTGCGGGCCCGGACGGAGTGGAGACCGTCTCCTATGACGCACTGGTTCTCTCCCCCGGCGCGAAGGCCATCCGGCCGCCTGTAAAAGGACTGGATCAGGCGCGCGCACACACGCTTCGAACGATCGATGACGCGCTTGCTCTTCGCCAGGGTGTTGACGATGGTCTTCGCTCTGCAGTTGTGCTTGGCGCCGGCTTCATCGGCCTGGAAGCGGCAGAGGCTCTTGCCAGCCAAGACCTGAACGTCGCGGTCGTCGAGTTGGCTGACCATGTTCTGCCTCCCCTTGAAAAGGAACTCGCCTACCCCGTCACGGAAGAGCTCCGACGACTGGGCATAGATGTTTACTCTGGTAACGGAGCGGTAGAAATAATCCACGGTGAGGAAGAAGACACCGTTGTCCTTGGGGACGGCACGGAGATTCCCGCCCAAATGATCGAGCTCTCGGTCGGTGTCCGACCAGATACTGAGCCGTTTGCGGACGCGGGGATCGAGTGCTTGAACGGCGCGATCGTTGTGGATGAATACGGCCGCACCTCTGCCCCCGACGTTTGGGCTGTTGGTGACGCGGTGGCATCGGTGGATGCGGTGACAGGCGCTCGGCGTCCTGTCGCTTTAGCCGGGCCTGCCAACCGGGCTGGTCGCTTGGTGGCTGACAACGTGATCCTGGGTGAAAAGTCGCAGCAGATTCCGGCTCCTGTTGGAACAGCGATCGTCCGCGTTGGTGAGCTAACGGCCGCCATCACCGGTGCGAATAGGCGTTCCCTGGATGAAGCCGGGATTGACTACACAACTCTTCACCTGCACCCGAATCAGCACGCGGGATACTTCCCCGGAGCGGAGCAGATCAGTCTGCTGGTCCACATGGATTCAAAGAGCGGGAAGATCCTGGGCGCCCAGGCGGTCGGCCCAGAGGGCGTCGACAAGAGGATTGACGTGCTCGCAACGGCGATCCGCGGTGGCATGGACGTTTGGGATCTGATCGAACTCGACCTGGCCTATTCGCCGCCCTACGGACAAGCGAAAGACCCGGTCAACCTGGTGGGCATGGTTGGGACAAACGTTCTAAACGGCCTGCTTCGACTCTGGTACCCAGACGAACTGGAAGAGGCGAGGGAAACCTCTCTCATCTTGGACGTTCGAACGGAAGAAGAGTTCAAAACCGGCTACATCCCCGGCTCTTTGCACATCCCCCACACTGAACTGCGTGAGCGGATGGATGAGTTGGACGAGGCGGCGGCGGGGCGTCCCGTACGTATCCTATGTGCGTCGGGAGTTCGCTCAGCAATCGCACACAGGCAACTGGTCCAGAAGGGCTACGATTCTGCGTCACTGTCCGGCGGCATCTTGACGCTCAAAGAGAGCCTTGGCGATTCCGTCTGGGATGTCCTGGTCATCTAGCGGACCGACTAATTATTGCGCGAATGGTAAAGTTACTGTTGCCGCAGGGTTTAGATAAAGGGAGGAGGATCATGAACGGTATTGATGCTGAATCTCAAAAGAAAATTCTGAACCGGCTTCGCCGGGCTCAAGGGCAACTGAACGCCGTGATCAACTCGGTTGAAGGTGACACGGACTGCAAGGACGTTGTCGTGCAGCTAGCTGCTGTTTCGCGCGCACTGGACCGCGCAGGTTTCGCCATGATTGCAACCGCCATGAGAGCCTGCGCAGAAAACCCTGAAGAAGCCGCGACTAGCGGGAATATCACGACGGAAGAGTTGGAAAGACTTTTCTTAACGTTGAGCTGATTCCGTCGTAGCCAGATTTTAGAAGGAGACTACTTTGTGCTTTCCAGTTCGCTGTAACCGATGTGGGAAAACCACCTGGTCCGGGTGCGGCATGCATGTGAGTGACGTGAAGGACCAAGTACCACAGGAAGAATGGTGCTGCTGCTAGCAGACCCCACAAATAGGTAAGGTGCCCGCCGAACAATCGGTGGGCACCTTTTCCTTATCCTATTCCGCCGCTTCTCAGCTTGGCAGCGGGTTCTCCGCACACCAGGCGAAGGTTTCCCGGATCGCCTGGGGTACGTCATCGTCCTCTATCTGCAGGGCAGCACTAAAGATAGGGTCACTCACCGCATCTCGGCTTTGGAACACAGCGGTATCCGCCAGGTGAACGCCGTGTTCCACGCCCGCTTGGTCCATTTCGGCTTGAATGCGCTCATACTCGGGAAGAACCGCTTCCAGCGGAACAACTTGCACAGAGTCCGGATCTTTCAGTGCGGCTTCACATGCAAGCCTGTAGAGCTCCTCGTAACTCAGGTTGTATGCGTTCACCGGGTATTTGGTGCCATGTTCGCCGCGTTCCATTGCGCCAACAGCGGCTTGCCCAACCTGGCGAGCCGTCACCGACGATGTGGAACCGGGTAGCACGACCGGACTGTCTTGGGCTCTCACCTGATCCAAAATGAACTGCCAGAGTGGGCGCTGCCCTTCCACCAGGCCGAAAATGTAGGGTAGGCGGAGGACCATGACGTCCATCTCATCCGCGCCTTCCATGTAGGCCACTTCTTCTTGAAGCAGCCTGGTGCGCGGGTAACCGTTCCGGCCCCGATAATCCAGGTCAGGCCAAAGCTCAGCGAACTCCGCTGTGTATGAGCCGAACAGAATGAACTTCTTTACCCCCGCTTCCCGGGCCAGCCTGGCAACCCGCTGCGTGGGTAACACATTCGCACGGTAGAAAAACACGTCCGCGGGCGCTGGTGGGACCACGCGCTCATCGGCACCTATCGCATAGAAGACAGCGTGCTTTCCTTGGAAGAGCTCCATCAGCTCTTCATCGCTCATCTGGTTGATGTCGCCCCAGTGGGCCCTCACACTTTTGGGAAGGTCCGGCTGGCCCGGCTCAAGAGGCAGCGCCACGCTAGTTACCTCATGTCCGCGGCGCAAAAGCTCCTCTACGGTGTGGTGTCCAAGCAAACCGCTACCACCAATTACAAGCGCATCTGACGTGGCATTATCCCCTCTTTCTCTCCGCTGTCACCTCACGCTATCCGGATGTGATCGTCACCACAGGGGTCTTAAGGCCTCGAGTTCAGAATTTGCCGTGCAGTTTCACATCTGACCGGCTGACGACGATCTCTAACGTCGATAGCTTCTGCCCGGTTGGTGAGAGCATTTCGTTCAGATCGATCGTTTTGCCGCGGTACCGTGCGATGGCTCCGTCAGCCATTCGAAGGATCATCCCGATCGCCGGGTTCGGGCTGTACAGATCAACAGTTTTGATGGTGAGCTGAAGTTTGGCAGGGTCATACTGCACCACGGCGCGGGCATCGGCACGGGCCGCTAGTATGCCCTTTCGCAGTTTGGCTGAGCCGGCAACTAAGAATTCCTGCCCTGTTTGAGTGATATCGAAATCCAGATCGGCCAGCTTGAATCCCTTTTGCTCAGCACCGACAGCGACGGCTTCCTGCACTGCTCGTTTCAGAGCTGTCTTTTCGATCCTGCCCGTGAACTCACCGGTCATGCCCTGCGGGGTTTCGGTGGCTAGCCCAAACCATACTTTTCTGGTCTTATCAATGATCCAGTTGAAGGGAACGTGCTCGACTTGAAGATCGAACTCGACCGGTATTGCCCGAACCTTGAGCGGGTGAGCTTTCACCATCGCCTTGTGAATCTTGGCTGGCACACGGTCGGCCACGTCCTGCGTGTCCGAAGAAATCTGCCCCTTGGCAGTTTCAATTGTGGAGTCGTCGACATCCAAGTCAAGACCGGAAAGGTCCGCTTGGAGAAGTTCCACATTTGGGGGCGAGGTAATGGTCGCCCTGATACCGTCTGCGGGAAGCGCCTTCCCGCCTGTGATTACCCGAAATGACTCGGTCAATCGCGCGGAGAGTTCTTCCCCAGAGGTGGGTATCTGCTCACCGATGAAGAATCGGCTTTCTAGAACTTTGCGCCACGAACTGTTCTCTTGTGTCTGCGTCACCGTCGACCTTCCGTTCATAAACTGGACCTGACACTGCCCGCCTGCGGCCAAGCAGCCTGCTTACACTTGCTTTGAGTCTACGGCAGCTTCTTGCTGGGGGCAGCGGGACTTTCCAGCCCACTTATGCTTGCGCGGATCTCATCAATTGCCCTCAGGCTCTCCAGTGTGCGCCGATTGTCCGGTCCAGGGTCCTCGCCGGCCACCAGGTCGACGAAACGCGCCGCCTCGTACGCCATGTTGTCGGCCGGATACGGCAGTTCGAACCGTGCGATCTCTCCGTTCAAGTACCGAACCTCGATAATCCGCGGCGCAGCCACACTGTCAAAACTGAGTGTCCCAAGCTCACCTTGGATCTGGTTCGCTTCTGTGGATGCGGTGATCTTGGAGTAGGTCAGAGTGGAGACGAATTCGGGGTACGAGGCGACGGCAGCGCCCGCTCCATCGGCTCCCGTGGGCAGCCCGACAGCGGCTCCGGTTACGCGGGAAGGGACGCCGAGTAAGTCGATCATCATCGAAACGCAATAGACCCCCAGGTCCAGAAGAGCGCCGCCGCCAAGCCCTGGATCAAATATGTTGACCGGCTGTCCGGCAAGCACCATGTCGTAACGTGAGGAACGCTGACAAAAGTTGAAAGCCGCCAACCGAATTTGCCCAATAGTCGGGATGAGTTCGCGTATCTTCTGCGTGCCGGGATCGTAGGCGCTGCGCATCGCCTCGAACACAACCACGTCTCGCTTCTTTGCTTCGTCTAGCAGCTTCATGAAATCGGAGGCGCTGGTCGTGGCAGGTTTCTCCAGCACAACGTGTTTTCCGGCGCGAATGGCCGCGAGCGCCTGTTCCAGATGGAGTGCGTTCGGGCTGGCCACGTAGACTGCGTCCACCGTGGAGTCCGCCAGGACCTCGTTCAAATTCGACCACCCCGCCGGCGCCCCCACCTGCAATTGGAACTCGCGCGCCCTGCCGAGATCACGGGAGTACACCCCGGCCAACTCGATCCCCGGGGTTTCTTTCACCGCCTTGGCGAAATGGGCCGAGATCCAACTGGTCCCCACGGTGGCGATTCGTATCATGACTTTTCGCTCCCCTTGACGTAGTCGACAGGGCTGATGGACATTAGGTAGTCGTTCTCACGATTTTCGACTATTTCAAAGCCGAGCCGGGAATAAAGACCAAACGCGCGGTTGGTCTTCTGAACCGAAAGCGACGCGCGCTCATACCCAGCTTCACCGAGTTCGGTGATTAGCGCGCGCATTAAAGCCCCGCCGACCCCCTGCCCCCGGCGGTTTGGCTGAACCGAGATTGCAAACTCAGGAGTTGAGGCGTCGATGTTTCCGTATCCAGTCACCTCCCCGGAGATGATCCGCGCCCACGCAGCACCGATGACCTCTCCACCCTCCACCGCCACAACGCAATGGTCGCTATCCCTCCCCCAGTCACTTATATAGGCGGCGACTTCGGGAACGTGTAGAACACTGCGGGGAATCGGATTTTCGGGGTCCTCTTGGTGGATGGAAAGGTACATGAACTCTGGCAGCAGTTGGAGTTCACTGTCTTGGATTGGGCGATATTCGATCATGGGTGTTCCTGTCACTTGCGGCTTAGATGCCAGTCTATTGCCGAGACGCCTAGTCGAGCAGCTCACTTATGACTATCTTTTTCATTTGCAGCATTCGTGCAAATGCCTCTGGCGATGCAACCATGTCGTCCATATCGCGGGGAACAATTTGCCAATTCAGTCCAAACTGATCGGTGCACCACCCGCATTCTTCGGCCTCTGGCACCCGGCTCAGTTGACTCCAATACTTGTCGATCTCCCCCTGATTCGCGCACTCCACGATAAGAGACACTCCCGGGCCGAAAGAGAAATCTGCCT
>CAYFRL010000038.1:0-12132 GCA_964345595.1 uncultured Actinomyces sp. | reverse complement strand
GACTCATAATGAACATCCTCTCTTAGAAGGTGTCCACACAACAGGGTCAAGGCCATCAGGCCTTGCTGCTGGCCCAACGCATGAGAAATGAGATCGGCTGGGTCACGGTCTTCCGCGTGGTGGTCGCCGTCTTTGCCGGATCCACGACAATGACGATCCTGGCCCCCACTGTGACCTGGGTGATTGCTGCTCAGGGTCTGGCCGGGGCTTCCGCGGCGATCATCGTTCCTTCGCTTGTGGCGCTTATCGCTGATACCGCGGCGCCCAGCAGGCAACCGCCATTGGTTCTCTTGGCTCAGCCAGGGCGCTGTCCGGAGTCAGCGCGTTCCTAATAGGTGGCACACTGGCGACGGTTGTGGGTTGGCGGCCAGTGTTCATGGTTGTGCTCGGCATTGCGGTGCTTGTCTTCGTGCTCAGTTTCCGTCTCCGCTCCGATCACGCCGATCCGTCTGTCTCAATAGATTTCGTTGGCGCGTTGCTCATCGGCGCAGGGATCGTCGCACTCACGCTGGGGGTCAATAACCTAAACGGCTGGGGGCTGCTGCGGGCACGTGCCGGCGCGCCGTTCGATGTCGTGGGCCTCTCCCCCGCACCACTACTCATCGTGGTTGGCGTTCTGTTCGTTCAGGCATTTTTTATGTGGACGAGGCGACGCACCCGACTCGGCCTGGTTCCCCTGGTTAGCCTGGCCGTCTTCAAGTCTTCGCGCGAGCGCGCCGCCGTTTACGCCATGTTCATTGTGGTGGCGCTGGAAGCGGCTTTGAACTTCACTGTTCCTCTTTACATCCAGATCGTTCAGGGCCGAACCCCTTTCGACACTTCGATTGCGATGTTGCCGTTCAACCTGACCGTTTTCTTCACCGCTATCTTGGTCGTGCGTGTCTACCACCGCTTCAGCCCAAGAACCATCGGTATGTTCTCGTTCGTCCTCACAACAACCGCGCTTGTTTGGCTTTCGTTCGTGGTGAGCAACAACTGGGAAACGCTGCCAACCATTCTGGGGTTGTTCGTTTTCGGTGTTGGACAGGGAGCATTGGTCACGCTTGTGTTCAACGTTCTGGTTACCGCGGTACCCAAGGACCTGGCAGGTGACGTCGGATCGGTGCGTGGGACAACGCAGAACCTGGCCTCAGCCGTCGGGACCGCAATTGCGGGCGCCCTGCTGGTTGGGATCCTGGCCGCGAATGTGACCACGGCGCTGGCCCGCACGGTGGAGCTGCCCGACGAGCTGGTCGCACAGGTGGACCTGGACAGTACAAACTTCGTATCGAATGACCGCCTGGCCGAAGTCCTATCCGCAACGGATGCGACTGAAGAGCAACTCGAGGCGGCAATCAGACTCAACGAGGAAGCCCGCCTCTCCGCGCTTCGCACAGGACTGCTAGTGCTAGCCAGCGTCAGCGCCACCGCGGTCATTCCCGCCAGTCGGCTGCCCCGTTACCGCCCGCAGGATATACCGGAGCCGGAAAACATTAGCTAGGCAAACGGGTATGCCTGTGCTTAGCCCTTACATCCGCTCGGGCGCGGTCACTCCTAGCAGGCCAAGGCCGTTTCTCAGGACGGTGGAAACCGCCTCGTTCAACTGTCTGCGGGCAATGTGGCCTTCAGTTACGTCCTCGTCGGCCCGCGGGGTCACCCGGCATTTCCCGTACCAGGCATGGTAGGTTGCGGCCAGGTTCTCCAGGTAGCGGGCGACCCGGTGAGGTTCGCGCTCCCCGGCGGCCTGAGCAACAACGGCTGGGAACTGGGCCAGGACGCCAAGCAGTTCCTTGTCGGCCTCGTGGTCAAGGGCGGCAGGGTCGTAATCGGGCCGGTCGGGAACCCCGTGCTCATCCGCGTTACGAACAACAGAGCGGGTCCGCGCGTGGGCGTATTGCACGTAGTAGACAGGGTTCTCATTGGATCGCTTCGTGAGCAGGTCCAAATCGATATCCAGGTTCGAATCCATTGAGACCCGAACCAGGGAGTAGCGAGCCGCGTCGACACCCACAGCGTCCACGAGGTCGGTGAGGGTGACCACTGTGCCAGCCCGCTTTGACATGCGGACTGGTTCGCCGCCTCGTACCAAATTGACCATCTGCCCAATGAGGATCTGCAAATTCTTGCCGGGCTCATCCCCGTAAGCCGCGCACATTGCCATCATTCGGCCAATGTAGCCGTGATGGTCGGCGCCCAGCAGCAGGATCGACACGTCCGCGCCGCGCGAACGCTTGTCCAGGTAGTAGGCGACGTCGCCGGAAAGGTAAGCGGCCTCGCCGTTTGACTTGATGAGCACCCGGTCCTTATCATCCCCGAAATCGGTCGCGCGTAACCAGACGGCTCCGTCTTGTTCGAAAATGACACCCCGCTCACGAAGTCGATCAATCGCCCGGTCAACGGCGCCCGACTCGTGAAGGGAATCCTCGTGAAAATAAACGTCAAAGTCTGAGCGGAAATTGTGGAGCTCTTCGCGTATGTCCGCGAACATCAAATCCACGCCGTGGGAACGGAACGCTTCCATGGCCTCACGGTCCGGAAGCGACGCCGGATCTGGTTCACCCGCCGCCAACGCCCGGTCTTGAACGCGGGCGGCAATATCGGAAATGTACTGGCCGCCGTACCCGTCTTCCGGGGCTTCCTCCCCGCGGGCGCGCGCCAGCAGCGAGGCCGAAAAGCGGTCAATTTGGCTGCCGTGATCGTTGAAATAGTACTCCCGAACGACCCGAGCACCCGACGCTTTCAGCAGGCGAGCCAAAGAATCCCCAACAGCCGCCCAACGTGCACCACCCAGGTGGATCGGCCCGGTCGGGTTCGCCGAGACGTACTCCAAGTTGATCGTCCGGCCTGCCTCGGAGTCGTTGCTGCCGTAGTTCTGCCCGGCAGCGACGATGGCGCCGGCAAGCTCACCGGCGCTACCCGCCGAAAGACGCAGGTTGATGAACCCGGGCCCAGCTACCTCTACTGCATCAATTGCAGGGTGCTCAGTGAGCTCATCCGCCAAAATCTCAGCCAGCTGACGCGGACTCAACCGGGTCTTCTTCGCCAGCTGCATCGCAACGTTTGTGGACCAATCTCCATGCTCGCGGGAGCGGGGACGCTCCACCTTCACCTCGGAAGGAACATCATCCATTGGCAGTGCAATAGTGTTTTCCGAGGCCGCTCGCGCGATTACGGCCACAATGATTTCAGCAAGTTCTTCAGGAGTCACGTCCCCCAGCGTACCTATGCCGCCCGGCGACACGCTACGTGAGGTCCGTGTGATTCGTCGTGTTAACCCCGGCGGCTACCCGCCAGCTACCCGCGAGAGAGAACGTGTCCCTCTCTCCAGTAGCCCATGAATGAGACCTTCCGACGGTCGACCTGTTTCTCCTTCACCAAGAGCCGTCGGAGCTCCTTGATGACCCCCGCTTCCCCAGCCAGCCAGGCGTAAAACCCGCCGTCCGTTGCTGTAGCGGTTTCCCAAAGCCTCTGGTGATCTATATCAATTGGAGCCAATTCTTCCGTTTCACCCAAGCGCAGAGCGTTGGGGTTTGCCGTGCACCAATTCGTCACCACATCAATCAGGTTCTTCCCGCGTTCGGAGCCGCGAAGCACCAAGTCGAGTTCGTGGCCACAGGAGTGCAGGTCGATCGCGTCGGTGACCGTCGGGAGCTCCACGAACGCATGGATCCGGGGGGCGGCGCTGGTTTGGGTCAAGCCGTCAGCGCCGGTCGGTGTTTGGCGCAGGATCGCCCGGACAGCTGGCAACGCAGTTTCATCGGCAACCAGCAAAATTTCCTGCGCAGAACCAGGCCGGTAGTCGATCCCCATGGTCGCACCAGGTGCGCGCGCGTCGGGACCGGCGATAATCACCTCGTCCCCCGGCCGGGCCGAAAGGGCAAAGGCGCTGCCCGGGCCGGACGAGCCGTGGACGACAAAGTCGATGACCAGCGAGCGAGCATCCCGGTCAATATCGACCGCCGTGTACGTGCGGATCCGGACGGAGCTGGGGTCTTCCAGCTGTTTCCATCGTTCCCGCCAAGCGAACGGGTCCGGAGCCCAGTCATCCCCCTGCCCAAGGTCAGGCATGCGCTGCCCCGGCCTGGTTGGCAACACGAGCTTCACCCGCTGGTCGAGCCCCGCGTCATCAAAATGGTGCAACAGCGGCCCAGAGAAAGTGAGCCGCCTGAAAGAGTGCGAAAGCTGTTCATTGCTCTCAACACGCGCCAGGAAAGGCCGATAGGCGGGATAGGAGAGTCCGCTGGCCGTCTGAGTCTGTGCGCGCGCGTCGTGACCCCGCTGAGGCTGAACCGCGTTTTCAGCAGCCGCCAAGTTGACCATCTCTCACCACAGCCTTACGCTTTTACAAGTACACTTTATTAGGTAACACTAACCTAACGTGATTGCATGGGCGTGGCTAGAGCGGGGCCGCAGAGCAGGAGGGCAAGCATGCGCCCCACCTTCTTCGCCCTCTCGCTGGCTGCGCTGGCACTTCTTGTTACCGCGTCGCTGTTCGTAGGATCCGGTCACTTCTCAGCGGCAGAGGTGTGGAGCGCCCTGATCTCCAGTCCCTCGGCTACTGAAACCACCAGCGTAATCATCCGGGACTACCGGGTGCCAAGAACGATCCTGGGCCTGCTGATCGGGATGGCCCTGGGCGTCGCGGGCGTACAGATGCAGACCACCGCACGCAACCCGCTGGCCGACCCGGGCCTGCTGGGCGTAAACGCCGGGGCGTACCTGGCAATCGTCCTGACCGCCCTTTTCCTGGGATCAGCCCCGCAGACCGGACTGGTTTTGGCGGCGCTGACTGGTGCAGCAGTCGCGACGGCGCTGGTCCACCTGATCGGTTCGCGAGGCATCGCCGGCGGCACCCCCGCAAAACTCGTCCTGACCGGCGTCGCAATCACAGCCGTTGCTACCGGACTCGCCTCAGCAATCTCCCTTCTGAACCCGCACATTTTCGACCGGATTCGCTACTGGAACGCCGGCACCCTTCAAGGGGCCAGCTGGGACGGCCTGCGGGTGATCGCCCCCTTCCTGGTGGTGGGCCTACTGATCGCGGCTGGGCTCACCTCGTCCCTGAATGCGCTGCTACTCGGAGAAGACTCGGCCCGTGGGCTAGGCGTCTCCGTCGACCGCGTTCGCGCCGTCTCCGCTCTTTCCACGACGCTGCTCGCCGGCGCCGCAACCGCCGCCGCTGGGCCGATCAGTTTCGTTGGGCTGATGGTGCCCCACGCATTGCGCGCGCTCATCGGGCCGGACTTGCGCTGGCTACTACCCGCCTCCCTGCTGACCGGCCCCGCTCTGGTGCTGGCCGCCGACATCACCGGCCGCCTGCTGCTGCCCGGCGAGTTGCCAATGGGAGTCGTCACCGCCTTCCTTGGCGCGCCCACCCTGGTCATCTTGGTGAGGAAGAAGGGCGTGCGTCAATGAGAGGTGTCCTTTCAGGTTTACTGATCGTCGCCTTCTTCGCGGCGCTCATGGTCGGCTCCGCTAACCTTTCTGTGGACGAGGTCATGCGGGCCCTGTCCGGTACCGGAGCCTCGGACGCCGCCCGGCAAATGGTCCTAGAATGGCGACTCCCCCGCGCAGTGTTTGCCGTACTTGGCGGCGCTGCCTTGGCGCTGTCAGGAGCAGTTTTCCAGTTCATCACGCGAAATCCCCTCGGTAGCCCCGACATAATTGGTTTCAGCTCAGGCGCCTATGCTGGTGCGCTAGTGGCAACCGTGATCGGGCTGGGCGGCCTTTGGGGAAGGCCGATCGGGGCGCTGATCGGAGGGTTGGGCGCAGGGGTGCTCGTTTACCTACTGGCCTGGGAGCGCGGCCTGTCGGGCCTGCGCATCATTGTGGTTGGCATCGCGGTGAGCGTGTTCCTGAGTTCGATCAGCACCTACCTTCTGCTCACCATGCAGCGTGAGCGAGCCCTGGTCGTTGCCGGTTGGGGGCTCGGCTCCCTGGCGAACATCGGCTGGCGACATGTGATTGTGCTTGCTGTGGCATTACTGGTCGCGATCCCTCTGCTGACGCTACTAACTCCGGACATGCGTCTGCTGGACCTGGGGGACGACACCGCGGCGGGACTCGGCGTGAAAGTCTCCCAACTGCGCGGCTACCTGATGGCCGTCGGTGTCCTTCTGGTTGCGGCAGTGACAGCCGCCGCTGGACCCATCGCCTTTGTTGCCCTGTCCGCACCCCAGATCGCGAAACGCATCTCCGGCGGCCCCGCGATCCCGCTCTACCTGACTGCTGTCACCGGCGCACTACTACTGGTCGGAAGCGACATTGCTGCGCGCCTTCTGCTGCGAAACGGAGAGCTACCAACCGGGGTCATCACCCTTTCGGTAGGTGGCATCTACCTGCTCTGGCTCTTGGCTCGAAACGGGACAGTGAGCCCGGCCTCCAAGAGGAGCTTCGCATGATTCCACTACGCACAGAACACCTGAGCGCCGGCTATGGACCGCGAGAAGTCCTGACCAACCTCAACTTCGAGGTTCCCCGCGATTCCTTCACCATCATCATCGGCCCAAATGCATGCGGAAAATCGACGCTGCTGCGCACACTCAGCAACCTGCTCCCCGCAACTTCGGGACGGGTCCTGTTGGAAGGCCGAGACATCGCCGCCATACCGTCAAAGGAGTTGGCCCGCCAGATCGGCATCCTGCCCCAAGCCCCGCTGGCCCCAGAGGGCATCACCGTGCGCCGACTGGTCGCATTTGGACGGCACCCTTATAGAGGAATCTTCGGCGGGTGGACCGCGCAGGACGCAGCCGCTGTCGACGACGCCCTGACCAAGACGCACCTGACGGACCTGGCAGACCGCCTCGTCGACGAACTATCCGGAGGGCAACGCCAGCGAGTCTGGATCGCTCTGGCACTCGCCCAAGAAACCGACCTGCTGCTGCTAGACGAACCAACAACCTACCTGGACTTAGCCCACCAAATAGACATCCTGGACCTGTGCGCAGAACTCAACGAAGCAGGTCGGACGCTGGTTGCAGTGCTACACGACATCAACCAGGCCAGCCGGTACGCGACGCACATTGTCGCCATGAAAGAAGGCAAAATACTTGCCGCCGGACGTCCCGAAGAAATCGTGACCGCGGACCTAATCGGCCGCGTTTTCGGCATCACCGCACGCATCGTGCAAGACCCAGAGACAGGCAAACCCCTGGTCATCCCAAGTGCCCCTTCCCGGGGCACACCCAAGGAAGGAACTCGAACTCGATGAAGAAAACACTCGCCGTAGGAACAGTACTGTTGTTCGCCATTGGCCTGGCAGGCTGCACTCAAGGCGCCGCGCCCGACGGCGCCGTCCAGTCCGACCCCGCGCAAAGCGAGGCTACCGTTAGCCGGTCAATAGACACCATGTTCGGCGAGGTCGCACTGCCAGCAGGCGACCCGGAAGAGTGGAACGTCGTCGCTCTTGGCTGGTCAGACGCGGAAGCGGCCTTGGCCGTCGGCATCGAACCAGTCGCCGTCTACGACTGGATGAGCTTCGGAGAAGAAAACAAAGGAGTCGGCCCGTGGGCGGTGCAGATGTTCGGTGAAGAACAACCCACCGTCATGCCCAACGTTGACGCGACCATCGACTACGAAGCCGTCGCCGCCCTGGAACCCGACCTGATCCTGAACGTGCGATCCTCTGGCGACGAAGAGCAATACGAACGGCTCGCTTCCATCGCACCTACAATCTCCGGCCCAGAAGGCGCAGCACCCTACGCAGTTGACTGGCCCACCCACCTCACAATGATCGCCGAGGCTCTAGACAAACAAGATGTTGGGGCTCAAGTGCTGACCGAAGCCGAAGGTGAGATCAAAGCGCTACGAGAGGCAAACCCCGAATTCGCCGGGTTCACCGCGGTTGTTGGCACCAAGTTCGGCGACGCCTACGGAGCCTACCTGCCCGGCGACACTCGCTGGGACCTGCTTGAAGACCTAGGCTTCATCCTGAATCCCCCCGTTGAGGCGCTAGAATCCGCCGGCTTCTACGCACCGGTTTCCGCCGAGCAAGTCGAAGTGTTCGACGCCAACGTCGCCGTATTCTTCCCGATCGGCTACACCCTGGACGAAATGGAGAACGACCCGCTGCTGTCCTCTCTAGCCGTCGTTCGAGACGGGCGTGCGGTCATGCTTCCCGAGGATTCTGAAGAAGCCCAAGCCTTTTCCGCCATGAGCGTCCTGTCCGTGCCCCTGGCAGCCAACATGCTTGCGCCGCAGTTGATCACCGCTGTCGAGCGGGCGCAGTAGTTGCGGGGTGGTTCGGACCTGGTTCGGAGTTGGTTCGGAGTTGGTTCGGAGCCTACTGGCTTAGCGGCGCAGAACGGTCCCCGCCGAGCCTTCCAAAGCCTCTTCAATCTTCCCGAGAGCGGTGATGATCCCCAGCGGGCCCCCGGCCTCGACAAACTTCACAATGGCCTGCACTTTTGGACCCATGGAACCCGCGGCGAAGTGCCCGTCAGCAGCGAGACTGCGGAGCGTGTCCAAATCCGTCTTGCCAAGCGGCTCCGCGTCCTCACGGCCCCAGTTCTTCCAAACATTGTCGACATTGGTTGCTATCAGGAAGACATCCGCATTCACCTGGGCTGCCAGCAATTCAGAAGACAGATCTTTGTCGATAACCGCTTCAACACCTTCAAGCGACCCATCCGCCCTATAAGCAACGGGGACCCCACCTCCACCGCCCGCGATCACGAGCAAACCGGCCTGCAACATAGCATCAACCGCCGACGCATCCAGAATCTCAAGAGGTTCCGGACTCGGAACCACCCGCCGCCACCTGCCCGGCTCGATCTCAACAAAAGTCTGGCCCTGCTGCGTCAACTCCACCGCGGTCGCCTGATCGACGTAGCTTCCAATCGGCTTCGTGGGATTCCTGAAAGCTGCTGACCGTTTATCCACCACAGCTCGCGTCACTATCGCTGCGGGAGCTACCGCAAGCCCCCGAGCGCCAAGTGCATCGTTCAACGCATTCAACAAGATGTACCCCAGAGCGCCCTGCGTGTCCGCTACGCACCAGTCGAGTGGCTCCGGCGCAACCTGCGAAGAAGCGATCTCATTTCGCTTCAAAGTGGCTCCCACCTGCGGGCCGTTACCGTGCGAGACGATCACTTCATGCCCGTCTGCCACCAGCTTCGCAATCTGCTGCGCTGCGGACTCCACAGCCGCCACTTGGTCGGACGGAATGATCGAATCATTTGGGCCTGTGATCGCGTTGCCTCCGAGGGCGACCAGGATTCTCATGCGCTGTGCCAATCTGTTCGGGGACGGTCCCTGACTCAGAACCGGAGTCAGATTACCGCGGGGTCCTTTTGCTGATCAAGCGTTTCTCAGGGCGGCGCGTGGGGGTGCCGATCCTGCGCGCTTTGGGACAGGGTGCGCTCTGGGCGCGCAAAACCATCCACCAGCAGCAACCCCCTCGCCCAGAGTGCACCCAATCCCACCAACGCGGGACACCACACACCCTCGACAGCAAAAGCACCTGCCACAGGGCCCTCCCCGCATCCAAAGAGCACCACATCCCCACCCCGGGACAAGCCACACTCTGGGCACCAGGGAGCACCCGAAAAGACATCACCAGCTACCCAAAGCGCTCAAAGTCCCAACCCTGCGGGACAGGACACAGTCTGGACGCGCAAAACCAACCACCAGCCGCAACCCCCTCGCCCAGAGTGCACCCAATCCCACCAACGCGGGACACCACACACCCTCGACAGCAAAAGCACCTGCCACAGGGCCCTCCCCGCATCCAAAGAGCACCACATCCCCACGCCACCGTCCACAGACCCCAGCCCGGACTCCATCAACAGCGATAGGCCGACCCATGCGAAGCGCTGCGGTAAAGCTGAAAGCGTTGGGGTATGGAGATCACAGCGGCTTGGGTAGAGAAACGCATCGTTTACGGCAGCAGGGCGCTTCGGATTGAGCTTGGACGTCTGCGATCCCGGTCGTCGGCACCCAAGCTGACACGCATCGCCCGCGGCACCTACTTGGACAGCAGTGACCTGCCGCCCGAAACTCCGCCTTGGGAGATTAGAAAAATGGTCACGATCGCCCGGATGTTCGCAGTTCAGAGGCAGTTGGGGGAGCGGGCAGCAGTGTTCTTTACCGGAGAGAGTGCAGCGACCGCCGCAAACCTGCCCACCTGGTGGAACTGCCCGGACATTCACTATCGGTCCAGTGTCTCGCGTCGCAGGCGCCGCACACTCCAGGCTGTAACTGTGGCCGGGGTGATGGTGCCACAGGTTCGGGCACGTCACGTCACCGGGGGTCTGAAGAGCGGCCTCAATCAGTGCACCCAAGTGTCTGGTCTGGCTATCGTCCCGAACGCAGTGATCATCGCTGATACGGCGGCGTTATCTCACCCAGTTCAGGCATTTGTCGTTGCGTGTTCGATACTTGCTGTGTCATCTAACTTCAGTAGGCGTGCCGCCGGCTCCAGGGCAAGAGAGCAGCAGGTTCGAACAGCTCTTCTAGAGGAAGTCAGAAAACTAAAGGGACGAAGGGGATACCGGATTGCCACGGCGGTCATCACTCATGCTGATGCTGGTTGTGAGTCGCCAGCTGAAGCGGGGATGCTCTGGTCGGTGAAGTGCTTGTTGCCCGCGAAGAAAGCCCAGGCTGTGCGGACGCAGCACAGGATATCAGTCGGCCAAACCGCGTTCTATTTGGACGTATGCCTTCCGGAAACACGATCGGCTCTGGAGGCGGATGGCGCGTTGAAGTTCGGAACCAGCGCCCACCAGTTCTCTTCGCAGGCCAACCACCACGTGACCAGACACCAGCAGATCACTGAGGCAGGTTGGACCATGTCGCACATGACTGCTAAGGAAATTGGCAGCTTGGACTTGGTGCGGCTCACGCATGAGCGAATGGTTTCGGCGGGGTTCTTTTCATCATCCCGCACACCGGTCCGCAGCAAGAACGCACGAAGACCCAGGCCTAGCGGCTGGATGTACCGGCCGCTCACGCACTTGCAAGTCTCCAAGGATCGAAGGTTCTGAGAAATGGGCTCGGCGTGCCCTACCCTTAACATATGGAACCCGATGATCATCAAGGACCCGATCAGGTCGGCAACTCTCTCGCGACTGCCGCAAACGCGGGGCGTGAAGGTTTGAGGGAGCAGTTCATCGACATGCGCCGACTGCTCATGGTTTATGAGTTCGCGCTGGAAGCAATGATGCTGAAGGTCAACCTTTTGCGCGAAGATTTTCGCTTGGCCCGGGACTACAACCCGATTGAGCATGTGAACGCCAGGGTGAAGTCTCCGCAGTCGATACTGGATAAGGCGCAACGCAAAGGTATCCCGTTCACGCCGGAGCAGCTGCGCAGAGAACTTTTCGACATCGCGGGACTGCGGCTGACGTGCTCGTTCAAGACGGACATCTACCAAGTCCGGGACCACCTGCTGCTGCACGACGACGTGCGGCTCAAGGAAGAAAAGGACTACATCAAGAACCCTAAGCCGAACGGCTATCAGAGCCTCCACCTAATTGTTGAGGTCCCGATTCATCTCACCGCAGGGGTTCAGTGGGTGCCTGTCGAGATCCAGCTGCGCACGGTGGCAATGGACTTCTGGGCCTCGTTGGAGCACAAGATTTACTACAAGTACCATGGGGAAGTCCCACGGCACCTAACGGATTCCCTGAAGCTGGCAGCGGACATGGCGGCGACTATGGACACTACAATGGAGCGCCTGTACGAAGAGGTCCGGAGTCTCAGCCCAAAGCATGAGCCGGGACGCGCGGACCCGCTGTTGCCACTCTTTGACGCGATTGAGCAGGCCACTCTCAGCGCAAACGGGGTGGACCGGACACTTTCTCAGTAGGCCGTGTCGCGTCCCAGTCCTTGTAGCAGTCTGAGCCTGCCGCGATAGCTCCCAGGATGGCTGCTCCCCACCGTCCGCCTCGGTCGCCTAGCTCGGCAACTTTGAGATCGGGTGGTTCCCTCCATTTGAGCAGCTCCCCCATCCGCTGCCGCAAGGGTCCCAGAAGTTTGTCACCTGCCCCTGACAGTCCCCCGCCGACGACTATGATCTCGGGGTCAAAGGAAAGCGTTAGGTGCGTGAATCCCAATGCGAGTGCCTCTACGGCGTCAGCCCAAACCTGGTCGGCAATAGGATCTGTGCCCAGTAGCTCTTCGACTTGTCTGGCATCCTTCTGGATCCCTGCCCGC
>CAYFRL010000037.1:0-14344 GCA_964345595.1 uncultured Actinomyces sp. | reverse complement strand
AGCAGCGGATAAGACAGCCGCATCAGCAGCGGGTTAACCAGGCGCCTGTCCAGCAGCAGGTGTCCCACCAGGATCACAAGCGTTGTTCCAGCGGCTATGCTCAGCCCAAACGGCGCTGTCCAGAGACGCTTCATGGTCGGCAAATAGACGCCCAGCCAGACCGGAATCGTGTACCGGGTGGCGATCCCCAGCAGAACGAACCCAACTGAAGCCAGCAGCAGAGGAATGATTGACGTGGTCGGCCCCTGCCCTGTTACCCTGCTGCGGGCCGCCCAGGAACGCAGCAGGTGCCCAACCGTTGTGCCGGCAGCCGCTGTCAATGTGGCCCCCAGAATCACAATGAGACCTTCCGGATCATGCCCAGCCATGCCCGCCCTGTAGACATGAGTTGATCCGAACAGCCACGTGTCTAGAGCACCGCTCGGATTACACTCCGGCGTGAGCACTCCTGAGGGACAGCCCGCGGCATACAAAGACAAAATCGCGGTGTCCGCAAAGGCAAGTAGTGTCGTAATGATCGCCCACCCTCGCCACGAGTTAGTGATCAGGTGTAACAGAGAGATGACCGCGACCAGCACGGCGTAAAGCTGTAGTACTCCAGTGACCCTCCAGGTGAAGACATCCATACTCCAGCTGGTAATAGCGTTATATGCCAAACCCACCAACATGAGGACAACGAATCGACGGATCAGGGGTTGGGTCGGACTTGGTTTCCGTTTGCGAAAGCCAATCCCACACCCGAAAGCGTCACGAAGATCGGAAAAATAAGGTCAACCGGGTGGACGCCAAACCAGGGGGCGTGATCGAACCAGCCCGGCATCAAAACCCAAGCGTTGACGCTCACACTTGCAATGAGCATCCACCCCCTGGCCCAGTCCAGACTGAGGATGCGGATCTTTTGAGGCTGATCCAGTATCGGCGTGAGTGTTGCTTCAGCCACCCGCTAGCTTTCCCGGCTTTCGTCCAGCAGGTGGAGCAAGTACTCACCGTAACCAGACTTCTCCAGCGGTTCCGCAGCGCGGCGTAGTTCACTATCCGTTAGGAAACCTTTGCGCCAACCGACTTCTTCGGGGGAACCGATCTTCATCCCCTGCCTCTCTTGGATGGTCCGGATGAACAGGGCGGCATCTGATAGGTCATCAAAGGTTCCCGTGTCGAGCCATGCCGTGCCCCTGGGCAGAACCTCAACGGAGAGCTCCCCCATTTCCAGGTAACGACGATTGACGTCGGTGATTTCGTACTCGCCGCGAGGCGATGGCTCCAGAGCCTTCGCTATCTCAACAACTCGGTTGTCGTAGAAATACAGCCCTGGAACGGCGTAGTTGGATTTTGGCTTCGCGGGCTTTTCTTCCAGGGAGACCGCTTGGAAGTCCCGGTCAAACTCAACAACTCCGTAAGCGCTAGGATTTGATACGCGGTAGGCGAATACGGCCCCACCTTCGACATCGTGGAGCCTTGAGAGTTGACGTCCGAGCCCCGGCCCGTAAAACAGGTTGTCACCCAGTACCAGCGCAGCCTTATCGCCATCGATGAAGTCCTCACCGATCACAAACGCCTGTGCCAAGCCGTTTGGTATCTCTTGGACAGCGAATTCGATCCTCACACCGAACTGTGAGCCGTCACCCAGTAACCTGTGGAAACCGGGGGCATCGTGCGGCGTGGTGATCACCAAGATTTCCCTGATCCCCGCCAGCATCAAAGTCGTGATCGGGTAGTAGATCATGGGTTTGTCGTAGACGGGTAGCAGCTGCTTGGACACGCCGAGTGTGAGCGGGTGGAGCCGGGTTCCAGACCCACCGGCAAGAATGATGCCCTTCATAGGTTCTCTGTTCCTTCCAGGAAAGTGCCTGAAGTGGTGGTATCCGCCGCTCGTCCCGCAAAATCAAAGACAAAGACTTCGGGATTATCGGGGAATGCCTTGGTCGCATACGCAGCGGCGGCTTCGATCCATTCCTTCATCTCCGCCTCACTATAGCGAACCAGTTCCAAACCAAGTAGATCCGGGCCGTTTGCTCCTGGAACCAGCACGCCGGGAATGATCCGGTCGCGGTTGGCTCTCAGCTGCGCCATCGCTCCCAGGCGCATTCGCCTGTAGTCCACCTGCCTGCTCCCTTCTTCCAAAGTTGCATAACTTATGGGGGGTTCTGGCCATAACAAAGACAGTGGAGCGTCTTGTACCACGCCTTCCGCCCACGGTGGCACTCTGTAGTCCTTTAGCTTCCGACTGACCTCCCGTGATTTTGCCACGAGCAGTCGCTGCCGCTTTCCAACCGACGCCCAAGACTGCTCCAACAAACTGACAACCTGCGCGTCTGGCAGCAAGGTGGCCGCCCTGCCACCAATCAGAACAGACTCAGCCCCGGATGCTAAAGCATCCCGCAGAGCTTCAATTGCGTTGCTTGCCCCGCTGCCGCAACCCACGTTCACGTACGGAACAGACGCGGGTTCCGAGTTGCTTAGTTCCCCCCGGCCATCCACTCGCAGTGCGCGGACCACGGGGCCTTCATGGACGTTCGGTGGGCTAGAAAGCGCAACTGGAAGCTGTTCGCGGCTTGCAGCCGGTAACCAGTCCCGCACATCTTCAGCAAAGTTCCTAGCAATGGTCTTTTGCATCAAGATTGAGTCCGCGCGAAAGAGTGGGTCCAGAAGAACCGTTCTCTTCAGGAAGGGGGCTCCCCCAAAAAGCAGTTTTCGCCACGCCGATAGGGTCGGATTAATCAGACCCGCTCCTATTTTCGAGGCCGGGAAGACCACTCCGACATCCAGGCCCATTTCAGCGCACGTTCTTCCCAAGGGCAGTTCGTACTTCTCGATGACTGTTTCTTTGTTCGCCTCGTCCTCGACACCATCGAAAAAGGCGACCATCGCTTGGCGCGACAGTGCCCCCTCGTTGAACATAACGAAAAACGACTGCCCGTGCGGAACCGGGGTGAGGGAACTCGTCATGAACCAGACGTCACGTGAGGGCGCTTCGGCGGCACGGAGAAGGTCTGTTATAGGCGCGAACGGGCCAACCAAAGAATCGTTTGTCAGCAGCACATGCTGAGCGGATCGTATCTGCGGATACGCTGCAAGCGCCGCAGCCCAAGAGCCGAAATCGTAGCCCAGGTTTTGCCGCCGCGCTACAAGAGTTCCCGCTGGTAACCCGTACGGCCACTCCAAGGCACCCGGAAATTCGGCAGTGCTCACCAGCAGCACCGCGTAGCCGTTATCCGCCAGACCTGTCAGATACTTACTGAGAGAAAGGCTCATCTGAGGCCGTGATGCCCAGGACGAAACAACCGCTACGCGTTGGCTCTGAAGCACAGACGGGTCGCCGCTTTCAATCTTCAGCTCGCCCGCAGCGGAACCAACAATTCGCTGGCCGACAGCAAACACGGTCAGTGTCTCTTTCTTTTCGGCACTACCTTCACAAGGACTCGTAAGACCGGGTCCAAACGCTGATGCAGCGCCCACCAACGTGAACTGGTTACACGATCCAGGTTTGCTTTCGTAGCTGCGAGCTCGCCCCGTAAGTGATCGTTTTC
Organism: uncultured Actinomyces sp.; assembly: GCA_964345595.1. Classification (GTDB taxonomy): domain Bacteria; phylum Actinomycetota; class Actinomycetes; order Actinomycetales; family Actinomycetaceae; genus Scrofimicrobium. The sequence goes on along the minus strand of CAYFRL010000037.1, from coordinate 10,817 downwards.
CCGAAGGAGCTCCAAAAAATCTTTATCCTCATCCGTTCCCATTTGTGTCTCCAGAGGTCTTTTTCTCTGCTTGCAGTGCCGGAGGCTCCGTCGCATGCCAGGAACCGGCTATGCGGATCGCACCCAGAGTATCGATCGCGCCGTCCCCGCGGACGACCAATCGCCAGCCCTTATCGACCTCGTCGAAAGCGTGGCCGTGAGAGCGCAGCGATGTGGAGGCCCAATAGGTACCCGGCTGCAATACAACTTGGTCCAGTTCGAACCGGACGCGGTTCTCCCCCTGCTCAAAATCAAAGTCAACCCCGTCGGCAGAACTGTTGATCGCGCCCAGCAACACGCCGTTTTCTTGGTACACCCGCACGGTGATCCCGACTCCGCGAATGGGCTTCTCAGCGGCGACTGTCAGTCCCAGGCAGAAAGGCTCGTCTGTGGTGGCGAAGGGCGCCGGGGTACCTTTCCGGTCAGCCCAACCGGCCGCCGTCACCGTGACTTCGCCGCTGCCCCTTCTGGACAGCCGGGTCTCTTGCTGATCCGAGGTGAGACGTAGTTTTTCGCGCCGGTTCACGTCTTTCACGTAGCCTGCCACCACGTCCGTGATGGAACCTTGCACCTGCACCACTCCGCCATCCAGCCAGAGCGCTTGGTCGCAAAGTTCCTGGGCAAGTTCCATCGAGTGCGTCACCAGCGCTATGGTTGTGCCGCGCTGGCGAAGCTCATACATGTGGTCGAAACTCTTCCTCTGAAAAGCTTCGTCCCCTACCGCAATGACCTCGTCGACAATGAGAATGTCCGGGTCAAGCATCACAGCGATCGCAAAGCCAAGGCGGACATACATGCCGGAGCTGTAATTCTTCACGGGTACATCAATGAACCGGCCTAGCTCCGCGAAATCGATAATCTCATCCATAGATTCGCGGATCTTCTTCCGCGACATGCCAAGGATCGCTCCGTTGAGGCGTATGTTTTCTCTCCCAGTGAGCTCTCCGTGGAATCCCGCGCCCAACTCAAGCAGCGCTGAGACGTGCCCGTTCACTCGCACGTCACCGGATGTGGGACGGTACACGCCAGCCAAAATCTTCAACAGTGTCGACTTGCCAGATCCGTTATGGCCCACAAGACCGAACGTCGTTCCCCTTGGCACATCGAATGAGACTGAATCCAGCGCGGTGAACGTGCCGGTCGGCTTCGACGCCCCTTTCACAAAACGCTCTTTCAGTGTGGAACGTTTTTCTTCTCGTAAATGAAAAGTCTTCGTTAGGTCACGAACGCTGATCGCAATGTCGTCGTTCATACGTTCTCTCCCATGTCCAACCCCTTCGCGTGCATGACCCAAACGGCCAATAGATACGCGACCAAGGTCCACGCGGCAGCAGATGCCCAAAGCTGCCACGACCCCGGCTCCAAATGGTAGAAGAGTGACCGCATCAGTTCCACAAAGCTAGTGAAAGGACTGAAAGAAATTATGGCTTGCAGAGGTATACCGTGCCAATTCTCTGGCGCCAAAGACAGAGGGTAGATGATCGGTGTGGCGTAGAACAGTAGCTGCAACGCAATTGTGACCAGGTGGGCCAGGTCACGGAAGTAGACGTTCAAGATGGAGACGCTGGTCGCTATTGAAGCGGTGAATATGATCGCGAGCAGTGCAGCGAACGGGAAGAGAAGCCACGTCCACGACACGTTGCCTACCAGCACAAAGGCCGCCATGAGCAGCCCGATTTCGATCAGGCTCTGAGCCGCCACCGCCAAGCCGGCTCCCAGCACCGGCGCGTAGGCGGGGAAATACACCTTCTGCAAAATTGGCCCGGCGCCAATGGTCTCAACGATCCCGTTGTTCACAACTCCAGTGAAGAACGTCCAGAATATGAGTCCGCAAAATAGCCAGAGGACAAAAATACCGGGCCGCCCACCTGGCAGATCGGGCGGTTGCACGCGCAACAACACCGAGAACACCACTGAGTAGATGAGCAGCGTCGCCAGTGGCACAACCAGGGACCACAGCCAGCCAAGCACCGAACCTTTGAAACGAACTTTCAGGTCTCTTTGCCCAAAGTTCTGGATCAGGTCCCATTGGCGTGAAAGGGGAAGGCTTTGACGGGTCTCCACCTGTTTAGCAGTCATCGGTACCTCGGCTAACGCGACTGATCGCAACCAGACTTAACATGATTACCACCCTCTACTGTTCCACAGCGCATACGTCGATTCTGTAGAGCATTACGTCTCCCTGGCTGGCAAGCAGTGTGAACCCATCCGAAACGTCAACCTCCCGGTAACTACGATACGGGTCGTCCCCAGATGCGGGTGCGTTTTCGGAACGCAGAAGGGCTGTCACGCCGCGGTCCCTCACGATCTCGCACACCAGCGGGTCTGAGTGGATTTGGTCGAAGTTGTCGCGCAGATAGACCTCATCCGGACCTGTCTCTTTCTTCCAGAGAGGATACTGTCCCACGTCTGTCATGATATTCACCCACGGCGTACCATCGGCCGGCGGTCCTACGACCACGTCCTTGGACGTCAGCTTCTCATCAATGCTTCGAAGCATCGCGAGGTGATCTTCAGTTAATCCGAAGTCTCCCCCGGTAAGGCCGCCATAGGTTCGATCGATCCATTGCGCGCGCCCCTCCCCCAACCAAAGATGGTTCAGCGGGACTGCACTGCCACCGGCAACCACCAGCCACACGCCAACGACTGCGGGCGCCAGCATCGGCAGCGAAGCTGCCTCAGACAATCGCCTCATCAGCCACGCGAACCCGACCGCGTAGGCCACAAGAAGAATGACCAGTAAGTAGAGCGCGAACCTGGTCTGATCTTTCCACCAGATCGCGGTGAGGCGGCGCAGGTAAGTCTCCGGTCCCGCCGCCAGCAGATAGGCCCCGAAAGCAAGAGCCGCGACGGTGACTAGAGTTGCGCCCGCCGCGCTTCGCGCTAGGCGCACCAAACCGACCATCAAGATCAAAAGGATAATTGCCCACAGGATCAGAGCGGGTCGGCCTGAAAACGGTCGTTCAACAATGAAATAGACGTTCCCCGCAACAAGTTGAAGCCCCGCATCCGTGTACGTGGTCGACGGGTGTCCCAGGGAGCCGAGTGTGCGCAGCGGCCCGATCTTCGGGGCCACCAAAAGCGCTGCAACAAATCCGCCAACAGCCGAGGCGGTGGCCAGCAGTCCAAGCAACGGCTCCCCGCGCCGAGCCTGCTTCAACGACCAGCCGATCGTCAGCACGACTCCGGCGACCATGAGCGCCCCAACAAGAAACGCACCGGTTGCTGGTTGCGCTGCTGCGCCACCTATAGCCGCGAGCACGTAAATAGCCAGCAAGCGCATACTTGGCGCGCGCACGAGCCAAACGAGAAGCACAAGGGCGCTTGGGTAGAGCACCAAGGACAGCACGAACGGGTAGACGCCGAACGCGAACACCTGAATTGCTGGCATCAGAACCAAAGGCGTTGCCGCCATAATTGCGATCGCCCCAACGTACGGGGTCTTCGGACTCATCACCTGCGCCAGGGTCGCGATGCTCACCGGCCACATGAACAGCCCCACCGCGATCGCAAGAGCATTCGTGCCAAGGATCAGGTTCGGCAGGGAACCGGCCCCAACGTGTCCAAACGATAAGAGAACAACCAGCGAATGCCAAAGAGTTGGGTAGTACGTGTTCCCATCACTCGGATAGATGTCGGATAAAGCACTCAGTGGGCTCGCGTCTCCGCTGAGCGCAACCAACCTGGCCCCCTGCAAGTGGAACTGTGCGTCCCCAATTTGGGGGAACATGTCGGCTTGTCCCATCCCTTGAAGCAAAGCTGGAATCTGGACCAGGAGGAATACCGCAAGCCCGCCGCTTGTCCAGAGCACTGACCTTGGTGCTATGCCAAGGCTCCGCTCCGCACCTGCATTAGCTGCCGTTCTTCTCTGTCTGAACTGCAAGAACACCAGAAGCGCGGCGAGCGCCAGAAAAGAAACCAGGACCGGCGCCCAACCCCACGAAATGCCAATCGCAGACGAAACCAGTGCTACAACCAGATAAAAAGCGCCGCTAATCGCTGGGGCGGCGATAAGAGAGCGCGCCCAGCCAAGGCCGAAAAGGCGCAACACAAGCGATCCCGGAATGTAAAGCAGGGCCACCGCCAAAATGGATACCGCAAATAGGGTCGCGTACCCAAAGCCGCCCACCGGGAGGAGCTCGGCCATCCTAAGAAACGGCGCCGATCACCAGGCGCGGCGTGCCTACCCAAAGTTCTGGGTCAGTGACACGTCTGCCATCAAACAGCAGCTTCGCACCCGGGAACTGGTTTGGAGTGACCCGGCGGTATTCTTCGTGGTCGGCCTGAACGATGACCGCGTCTACCGGCTCGCCCAGGTGGAAAGGCTCCCAGCCGAACTCAACCAACTCCTCGTCAGTAAACATCGGGTCATGGACTTTCACCCGCGCGCCGCGCTCTTCCAACTGCTTGACCGTCTCGAACACGCCAGAAAAAGCCGTTTCTTTCACGCCGCCGCGATAAGAAGCACCCAAAACTACGACTTCTTGATCCGCCAGCGGACCCAAGATCTCTTCAACCCTGGAAACCACATACTTTGGCATCCCCGCGTTGAATTGCCGCGCGGTGCGGACAACCGAGGCGTCGGGGTCCGTTGACAGGTACAGGCGCGGGTAGACGGGAATGCAGTGACCGCCAACCGCGATTCCTGGCCGGTGAATATGGGAGTACGGCTGCGAATTGCAGGCATCAATCACTTTTTCAATGTCGATGCCTTCCTGGTCAGCGTACACAGCGAACTGGTTGGCCAAGCCGATGTTGACGTCACGGTAAGTGGTCTCAGCAAGCTTCGCCATTTCGGCTGCCTCAGCTGTTCCCATGTCCCAAACACCGTTGTCTCTTGGTAAGTCGGGCCGGTCGTCGAATGTCAAAACGGATTCGTAGAAGTCGATTCCCTTCTTCGTTCCTGACTCGCTCAAGCCCCCGACCAGTTTGGGGTATTTGCGCAGATCTTCAAAGACCCGGCCGGTGAGGACTCGCTCAGGGGAGAACACCAGATCGAAATCTTCACCTTCCACCAGACCAGAGATCTCTTCGATCTTCGGCTTCCAGCGGCCGCGGGTCGTACCGACGGGCAAAGTTGTCTCGTAGGAGACTAGAGTTCCCGGGGTGATGTGCTCAGCAAAGGATTCGGTCGCCGAGTCCATCCACCCAAAGTCGGGCGCCCAGGTGGAGTCGTTCACAAGCAGCGGCACAACGATCACGATCACGTCAGCATTTGGGATCGCCTCAGCATAGTCAGTGGTGGCGCTGAGAAGGCCCGCGGGAACAAGCTGAGAGAGCTTTTCTTGAAGGAACGCCTCGCCAGGAAACGGTTCCACACCCTGATTGATCAGGTCCACAGTCTGCTGGTTCACGTCTACACCGATAACTTCTTGGCCAGCGTCAGCGAACTGAACCGCCAAAGGCAGCCCGATCTTTCCCATTCCTATTACTGCAATGCGCATCGTGTGCTCAACCTTCGAGTCGTTTCTGGCGGAAGCCAAGGGCGGCGTTTCCACCTAGGCATAGCATAGCCGCCGACACGGGCTGCCTGAACGACCCGGATCGCGTTGTGCCAGAATGCACTGATTGGCCAAGGCCGGCGACGATGGCGCGCCCGACGATCTTCTTCTACACTGACACCGTGCGTATTCTTTCAGTTGTTGGGGCGCGCCCCCAGTTCGTAAAGCTTGCCCCAATCGATGCGGCTTGCCGGAGGCGCGGCGTGGAACACGTCATTGTGCACACTGGTCAGCACTACGATCCGATGCTCTCAGACGTGTTCTTCCGCGACCTGGGGATATCCAATCCGGATATCCATCTGGGCATCGGTTCCAGCAGCCACGGCAAGCAGACCGGAGCTATGCTGGCCGCATTGGACGACGTACTAGCCAAATACAAACCAGACTGGGTCTTGGTTTACGGGGACACCAACTCCACACTTGCCGCCGCCATATCCGCTGTCAAAATGCATGTGCCGTTGGCTCATCTGGAAGCCGGACTCCGGTCCTTCAATCGACAAATGCCAGAAGAACACAACCGTGTCCTAACCGATCACGCGGCCGACCTGCTCTTGGCTCCAACCCAAGTAGCGGCCGATCACTTGGCGAATGAAGGACTAGCTGACCGGGTCGTGGTCACCGGGGACGTTATGACCGATGTCCTTTACGAGACCGCGGCGTCACTGCACCAAGAGAGTTCCGCGCTGGCCGAGGAGCTGGCACTTGTTCCTGGTGAATACTCGGTGGCAACGATTCACCGCGCTGAAAACACCGACGATCCGGGGCGTCTTGCCGCCATTTTGGATTCTCTTGGCAAGGTAAACCATCCCGTGATTATCCTGACTCATCCGCGTCTGGTCGCGAAGTGTGCCGAGTACGGGTTGGACCTGGACCAGGGGAACCTGATCGCTCACGCCCCCCTTCCCTATCCGGAACTCATCTCAGCGGTGATGCATTCACGCGGTGTCATAACGGACTCGGGCGGACTTCAAAAAGAGGCGTTTCTGCTTCGGATCCCCTGCACGACTGTTCGCACAGAGACGGAATGGGTTGAAACAGTCGACCTGGGTTGGAACGTGCTCGCAGAACCCGGACCCGACTTGGCAAGAGCTGCCGAGCGGCCGTCACCAACTCCAACTATTGCGGCGCCTTACGGGAACGGGGATGCAGCAGAAAAGGTGGTCGACGCGCTGATTGCAAAGCGGACGAACTTGTAGCGGCGCGTTTTCGGGGTACCTCGCTTTACTTTTGACTCCTGCGGCTAAGCTGGTGGTGTGAGTCCAGCGAAACGTAGAACCAGACGCCTGCAGATTGTGTCGCGCATATTCCGCCCGGAACCCGCAGCCGCGTCCTTTCGCTTGGGCGCAATCGCTGACAGAGCCAGAAAAGAACGCACCAGTCTAGAGGTCCTCACCACCAGGTTCGGTGACGCGTCGTCGGTAAGAAGGCCGGGGACTCGTATTTCTCGCTTTCCGGTGATGCGGGACCGCAGCGGTTATGTGCGCGGTTATCTTCCGTACCTGTCGTTTGATATTCCCCTCTTTTTCCGAATGCTGCTGAGCAGAAGACCCGACGTTGTTCTGGTTGAACCGCCACCAACTACCGGGGTGATCGCACGGTTGGCGTGCATGCTCCGCCGCGTCCCATACGTCTGGTACGCGGCTGATATATGGTCCGACGCGGCTGTTTCTACCGGCGCTCACCCTCTGGTGATCCGAGCTGTGCGAGCTATGGAAAGATTTGCTGTTGCAGGGGCTGCCGGGGTCATTGCGATTTCAGATCCGGTCGGCGAAAGAGCTAAAGCACTGGGAGCCAGATCAGTGCAGGTAATTCCTAACGGCATCGACACTGATTTGTTTTCCCCGCGCGTCGTTCCCCTTTCACCAGATGAATTGAGAGAGATCGGCATTGTTCGGCCCTACTTCGTCTATGCAGGCACCGCGTCAGAGTGGCAGCGGGCAGAAGAGTTCGCGAAGGCGCTAGTTGGTGATCACCTCTTGTTGGACGAGGCGCAAATACTGTTTGTCGGGAACGGTTCTTCTTGGCCCGTGCTGGAAGAAATTCGGGATGCGGCCAAGGATCGGGGCACGGTCTCGCCCATCGTCCTCTTGGACTCGACCCAGCCAGCACGCGTAGCGCAGCTGCTTCGCGGTGCTGTCGCCGCTCTTGTCTCAGTTGCTCCTGGCAAAGATTACGATTTCGCCTACCCCACAAAGGTGCTTGCCGCATTAGCCAGTGGCACGCGTGTTCTGTACGCGGGGCCTGGCCCCGCAAGAGCTGACATTGAAGCGGGGCCCTTTGGTTTAGCTGTTGATCTTGAAGAAACACAGATCCAGGAAGCGATGCTGAAGCTGCTCGATTCAGAGATGGACACGGAATCAGCGCTACGGGCGCATGAGTGGGTCGTCAACAATAGGTCCCTGATTCGCACCGGACGCGAAGCGTTTGAAGTGTTGGGGGAGGTCGCTGACGCGGCAAGAGACAAATGATGTTTTTCAGCGCGCGCCAACTACGGAGCTTTGCACGGCGGAACCTCTGTTGCCCGTTCAGTCCTTAGTGGGAGGCTGCGATCCCCACAAGGAATCGTAGAAAGACGCTGAGTGGGAACGGATGATGACCTCCTGCTGCTCGGGTGAAAGCGCGCGCAGCGTGCCCACACTCGGACTGAGCCGGTATGCCGATTGGCCCATCCCAGCTCGGCCGTCCTCCAGGTCGAACCCAGCCGCCTCCAAGATGGTAGGGAACATACTCAGCTGGTCAACTTTCCGTGCCATCTCGCCGGAGTCGTTTGGGGTGTGGATGCGGTTGAAGATCGCTCGCTCGTCTAGGCTGTGTAGTTCCTTGTGGAAAGCCGATCCCTCTGCGGCAAGTTTCAGGTGGTCGCCCATCACCACAACGACCGTGTTTTCCAGGTAGCCGCGGTCCTCCATGAACTGTACGAATCCGGCCACCTGATCCATTGAGCACCGGGTTGCATCGACCATCGCTTCCTCATTCGTCCAGTCGCAGTACTCAAACTGATAAGGCGGTTCGTGGGTGTCAAGAGTGAGCAGTGTGAGGGAGAAGTCCTCACCGCTTTCTTCCAGCCGAGTGAGTTCTTCCTTGGCGTTCTCGAAAAGTCTGCGGTCTGATAATCCCCATCGCTCAGAAATCTCTGTTTCTCCCTGGCTCTTCCAGTAGTTCAAACCCTTCGCCACTTCGTATCCGTGAGTGTTGAAGAAGTCTCCCTTGGCAGCGAAGGATGTCGAGGCGCCACCAAAGAAGACATTTGTGTAGCCATGTTCCGCGAGCACGTCGCCCAGGCATACGGCAGCGGGCAGATACTGATTAGTTGTCAGCTTATTGGCTATCCCTGCCTGTTCAAAGGTGTCGGTTCCGGCGGCTTCCAACCCGGATGGCATTCGCAGCGGCACGCCGCATTGCGTGGCAACTATTCCGGACATGGTCCACCCACCACCGGGATACTGCGTCAGCTGAGGTATACGGTCCCACGTGGAAGTCGCGCCCTCGATCGGCGCGATCATGTTCTCCGCGAACATGCCGTCATCGGCCAGGGCATCCTCAATGGATTCCAGGTAGATGAGCACCAAGTTTTTGTGCTGCGTTGCGTCTGTGATGGTGGGTTCAACGTAGTAGTCGGCGGCGTCGATAGACGGATCACGAGAAGCCAGGTATTGGCGGACCTGAACTGCCGAGCCAAGAGACCATGCCCCGATCATGGGGACAACGAGGGCAAGGACAACAGCGGGCAAGACGCGAACGGTTGATGCAGCGCGCCTACCCCGAAGCCTAGATGCTCGGCGCACGAATGCGGCAACAGCGATGCCTACCACGACAATCACGAAGGGGAAGACCAGGACGCGTAGGACAAAATCTTGGACCAAACCCGGTCCAATCGCGTCCGCGCCCTGAAGGTTCAGCAACGCTTGGTCAACAGACACATAACCGAAATTGCGGATGATCCAGCGTCCCAGTGCGAAGGCGACCAGGCCAGCGAAGATCAGTATCCAGAAGAGTACGTAGAAAACACCGCTCCAGAGGCGGCGGGGCGTGTTCGAGGCGGCTGGACCCCGGCGGGGCGTTCGCCTCTTATGCGCGGCGACGGGCCCATCTGGCGCAGCACCACTGCTACCTGAAGTCTCTCGGTACACTTGCGAATCCACCCCCATATCTGATCTTCTCAGGCAAGCATAGTCGGGCTTGGCGGCGCATTTGCGCTTGGTTCCTCACACGGGGAGTCAGGGGTTCTTCTACCTAGACGAGGGCAGACGCCGCCATGAGCCTGAGCGGAGCGTCTCGGTCCAGCACAGCGAGCGGCTCGCGGGTAATGAGTGTGGAGAGAGACCCGAACCGGCGGCGGGCTAGAGCAAGCTCGTTCACAGCTGTCTCGGGGACAGAAGGGTTCATCAGGGCATCTAATAGCTTGCGGTCCGCGATCGACAGTGATCGGGGTGCGCGTGGTGCATGCGTCAAGATGATTTCTATGGACTGGGCCACCGACTCCCGGTCGCCCGGTAGCCACTGCTCGGTGAGCGCGCGGTAGTACGCGAAACCGAAAATGTGGATTCTCAAAAATTTGGTGCCAAGCGCAGTGCGTTGGGTCGGCGAAAGTGTGGGAATCAGCGGTCCGTTCCAGACAGCACCGACGGAAGCCAAGGTGTCGCGCGCGGGCACAATCCGCATCGTCACTCGGTCATCGGCGCTTTGCCCTACGCGGTAAGACGGGCCTCGCCTTTGAACGGCGACTCTACCCAGCGTCCACAGAGCTGAAGAGAGATTCAGGTCCTCCCCGTTGCCCAAGCCCGGATCCAGCCTCAGGTTGTGGCTGCGTAAGAAAGCCACGCGCATCAATCCCAATGGGGCGCTGCGGTAGTAGAGGCGGTCCTTGACCACATTCCTCCGCCAGCCCTGTGGGCGAAAAGGACGGGCGGGCGGCGTGCGCATGGCCTGGCCGTCGTCGTAACGGACCTTCGCGATCACAGCGTCCCGACCTTCCGACAATCTCAGCCACGAAGCGACAGCGCCCGGGTCCAAGAAATCATCGGCACCCATGATAGATGCCCATGTCGATCTTGCCTCGGCTAATCCCAGGCTGAACGGTCCAGTGGGGGAAGCAATCCCATCGCTCAGTTCCAACCACCTGACGCGATCTCGGTATTTGGGAGACACAGTCCGTGTCAGTTCGTCAACGTTCGTGTTGTGAGCGACAACGGTCAAGTCGGCGACGTCCCCTGAGCCGTCAAGAACGGATGCCACGGCCCTTTGCAAAGGACGTTTCGGGTTGTGGCAAGCGATAAT
>CAYFRL010000036.1:0-15660 GCA_964345595.1 uncultured Actinomyces sp. | reverse complement strand
GATCAACGCGATAACAATTTGCGGGTGGATGGGAATATTCGTCTCCCGCGATAAGTCGAAAGACATGATTTGGCCCGACATGCTGTGGTTCTGGATCATCGCCTACGACCTTTGGAACTTCGCTTACGTGTACAACTGCGTGGGGGACCACGCGTTCTATGCGGGGGCAGCACTGCTGATTTCTTGTACCATCCCAGCGTTCTTCATCAAACGCGGTGCATGGCTGCAGCACCGGGCACACACACTTGCCCTCTGGATGATGTTCACCATGGCGGTGCCAGCCTTCGTCACCGATTCCCGCTTCGCAGTGGCATCTTCCGGCCGCCCAGACGCACTCTTCGCCGTCTCAGCGCTTTCGTTGGTGGCTAACGTCGCGGTGCTTGTCTACCAGGTCTACACGATCCGCAAGTACCGCCTGAACCCCTTGAAGCAAGAACTCTACACGCGGCTTCCGCAGTTCCAACAGGTCTTGATCGAGAACGGCTCTCCGCAGGCAATCAAGCGAGACGAAGAGAACTTCGCCCAGGCCGGCTCCCTTTAGCAAACGCCCTCTAAGGGCAAGTGCACGGCGCGCCTGCCGGTTGTACTCTGGGAGTCGGAAGGCAACCGGGAGGCATGTCCATGAGCATCAAGAGTCGCCAGATAGAGATATGTATCGAAGAAGCGGCAGACACGGCGGCGGTGCGAAAGGCTGGCGCGGACCGCATAGAGCTCTGCCGCGAACTGTGGTGCGGGGGCCTAACACCCTCAGATGAGCAAGTCATGAGTGCCATTCAGGACGCGCCAGAAGGTGGGGTACGGATCCTGATTCGCGAACGGGAGCACGGCTTCGCACTCACAGAGGAAGAGGTCGGTGATCTGGTTTCCCAGATTGAGCACCTACGCGAAATAACCAAAGGCGCTACCGTTCCTGTTGGTTTCGTGGTCGGGTCGATAACCGCGGAGCAAGGCGGAGAAATCGACGTTGCCGCAGCCGAACGTTTCAAACAAGCGGCCCACGATCGCCCGATCGTGTTTCACCGCGCTTTCGACCAGGTCGCGGACAGGCAGTTGGCGCTAGATCAGCTGATCTCACTGGGATACACGGGGGTGCTCACGACGGGTGGCGGCGCGTCCGCCGATACGCAGGCGCTCCGGGCGCTGGTCGACCAGGCAGCAGGCCGGATCGACATCATCGCTTCAGGCGCAGTGCGCGCCCACAACGTTTCCCAAGTGCTACAGGAAACGGGGGCACCTGACGTTCACATGCGTGCTCCGATTGAAGGTTCTGGCCGCACCGATCAGCACCTGGTGGAACAGATCGTTAGCACTGTGCGTACCGGCGGCTGACCGCCGAACTTTCACCTCTTGTATAAGAGGCCGATTGCGTCGTAGGACTGCGAGGCGCCAGGAAGTGTCACCGTCGCGGCCGCCGACCGGCTGGCGAGCCTGGCCGCCTCTTCCAAACCACTACCCTTGCTTAGTTCCGCGGCCAAAACGCCCACGAAAGCGTCGCCCGCCCCGGTAGTGTCAACGACCTCGTCCACCTTGGTCGCCTCGATGACAGCTGCCCCTCCCGGATAAGCGATGGCCGAACCGTCCCCTCCCAACGTGACGATTACGCTGCGGCAGTGGTCCAACAGATCCTCGGCTGCCTGAGCGCCCTCACGAACGGAAGTGGGCGCAGGTCGACCAAGTACGATCCCGGCCTCGAACTCATTCACAACCAGCGGGTCCGCCAGCGAAAGCAGCTCAGCGGGCACCTGAGCGGCAGGCGCCAGATTGAAAACGACCCGACCGCCCCGAGCTTCCATGAGCTCTGCCGCGGCTAAACAAACGTTGAACGGGATTTCTCCCTGCAACACCAAGACGTTCGCAGCGGGCAACGCCGCAAACGCGTCTCTTACCGATTCGACTGCCACTTCCGAGTTTGCCGACGGAACAACGACTATCTGATTTCCGCCATCCCGGCTGACCAGGATATGGGCAGTCCCGGACGGGATGCCTTCAAGCAACGGAGTGAGAGACACGTCCACACCGCGGGCCATCATGGCTGCCAGCAGGTGCGCACCCGCTTCATCATCCCCAACTGCACCAACAAAGTGAGTGGGCGTGCCGGTCATAGCCGACGCGCACGCCTGGTTCAGCCCCTTCCCCCCGGGCAAGTAGGCGACGCCGCTGCCAAGGATTGTCTCACCAAGTAAGGGCAGACGATCCACGCCCACAACAATGTCTTGGTTCGCCGAACCAACCACCAGCACCCCGGAAGTTTCGGTCATCATACGTCCTCTCAAGAATCAGCCCCTGGCAAGCCAGTTCACCAGCTGGTTGAACAGCCTGCCGTAGCCCTCCCATTCCATGAACTCCGCGGAAGCCCAATGCGGGGATATATCCGAAGCATAGGCCGCCGCGCGACCTGCACCGAATTCCCAGACGGTGAGGAGCGGTTCTCCATTGACGGTTGCCAGGACCGAGGCGCCCTCTTTTGCTGTCAGCGTCTGGTAGCCGAGCAGCGGTGGCCACTCGGCATCCAGGCCGCGAACAATTGGGTGCTCGGGATCCGTCACGTTTGCCGAGGCGCCCTCTGGGGTTTCGACCCGATCGTCGTAGCGAACCATTGTCACCGGAAGCGCGTCTTCAATCGCGGTTCCCGCATAGTTTGCTTTCGCTTGGAACCCTTGGAAACTGAGGTATCCGCCCGCCATCATCAGCGATCCGCCACTTTCCACCCAATCCCGTAACAGCGCAAGCCGATTCGGAGCCGTTCGACCTTCCGAAAAAACGCGCGGGGAGAGCAGCAAAGAATTCGCTCCGACATCGGAGAGGATCACTACGTCGTAGCGATCAAGGTCTTCCTTCGTTTCGGGAAAAAACTCCGCGACGTCGTGGGAGGGCATGTGGGTTACTTCCTGGCCACCAACCGCAAACTCGTCCAAGAGTTGCGCGCAACCAATCTGTAACTGCGTGTGAGGGAACGGATCGAATCCCTTATGATCCGTAGCAGCGTTAATCCAGGATTCGCCGGCCAACAGAACTCTAGCCACTAAATTCCTCTTTTCCTCGAGGTTTCTCTAAAAAGCCAGATCTTCAGGTTCTGGGCCAAGCTCTACCGCTCTCGGGCTGGCCAGTTTGAACCCATTCGCCTTGTACTCCTCATAATCGAAGTTTTCACACTCGTCGTAACCGAGCTTGTGGTAGTCGTAGAAACCGTCCCAATCTTCGTATCCGTCACCCAGGCTGTTGTTCAAGAATGCATCAGCCATGGCCATACCCAGACGTGGCGCGACAAAGAACGACCCCATTGCCAAAACATTGCAGTTGTTCGCGGTCGCGCTGCGCCTGGCAGCAGAGACGCTTTCAGCAACCGCCGCGTGCACATGAGGGCATTTCGAGGCCGCAATATGGATGCCCATGCCGGTGCCGCAGAAGATGAGGGCTTTCTGGAAGTTCCCCTCGGAGATCTGGCTACCAACTTGGAATCCGACACGGTGGTACATATCCGCTTGCTCTAGGGACGGGGTCATGTCAGTTACCTGCCAGCCCTGATTCTCCAAGTGCTCCTTCACAGATTCTTTTAGTGGAAACCCGGCGAAGTCCGCACCAACTACTACTCTCTTTTCCTGCAGTTCAGTCACTGGAAGACCGGTCCTTTCTAAACATTTTCTTCAGCGTTCCGTTATCGGAGAAGTGGTCAAATACGATCACAATCAGCAGGACCGATCCCCAGATCAACGGCCGGTAGAAGCTGCTAATATTCGGGAACATATTCAGTCCGGAAGACAGGATCTGTAGGGTAAACACGGAGAGGATCACCCCGATGATTCGGCCACTGCCCCCATTCGGATTAACCCCGCCCAGCACCACAATCAAAATGGTTAACAACGTATAAGTGCTGCCATAGTCTGCCTTGGCTGAGTTGTAGTTAGCCAGCATTACCAGACCACCAGCCGCAGCGGTGAGCCCGGAAATTGTGTAAGTCTTCATCAGCAACGCGGTGGTGCTCAGCCCGCTCAGCTTCCCGGCTTTCGGATTTGTTCCAAGTAGTCGCAGCTTCGTGCCATACGTGGTCTTCGCCAGGATGAACGCGATGATCATAGCGGCAGCCAAGAAGACGATCAGGGGAACCGGGATGATCCCAAAAGCCTTACCCGCAAAGGTTGCCCCGTACTGGGTAGGCAGCCCGCTCACCGGCTTGCCAGCGGTAATGATCACTGCGATGCCAGTAAAAAGTTCAAGAGTGCCAAGCGTTACCAATATGGGCGGGATACCCACCTTTGCCACTAGGAACCCATTGAATGCTCCCGCCAGGGCGCCAGCAGCTAGAGCAAAAACGATAGCGACAAGAATGGCCACCCATGCTTGGCCGCCCGACGCATCCACTGGCGCCAGCGACAACATAATGACCGCTGCACCTATAGATGTCATGTTGGCGATGCCGACCACGGACAGGTCAATGCCACCCGTGATCATGGTGAGCATTACACCGAGCGCCATCAGCCCAAACTCTGGGAACTGAAAAGCCATGGCCTGCCACGTGCGCATCTGCAAGAAGCCATCCGGCTTCATGAGCGCGAAGAACAGAGTAATCAGAATCAAAATGATCAATAGCCGGTAAACCTGCGCGTCTTTCCGGAAGCCGGCGGCCCAGGACTGTTTCAGCGTGTCTAGTTTCATCTGTATCACCTTCTCAGTCGACCTGGATCGCTAGGCGGCGACGAGCCCGCCTGGTTCTGATCGCCGTAATTCCGGTCCCGACGATGATCAACAGCCCGAGTGAGAAACCTTGCCAAAACGTAGGAATGCCAAGAAGGATCATGCTGTTTTGCACCATCGTGATTAGGAGCGTGCCGAGGATTACCCCCGTAATAGAACCCGTACCTCCGGTGATCGAGGTGCCACCCAACACAACTGCGGCTATAACCATCATCTCGGTTCCAAGCAGGTTGGTCGGGTGCATTTGACCCATCATTGATGTCCGGACTAGCCCTGCAAGTGCCGCTATCACTCCCACGAGTACGTAAAGCCAGAACTTTATGCGCTTCACCTTGAAACCCGCACGCGCGGCCGAACTTTCGTCCCCTCCGATGGCCAATATTCCCCGCCCAAACATCGTGTACTTCATGATGAAGTAGGCAATTAGTACAACAGCAACAAAAATCAAGAACGTGGTCGGCATGTTCGAGGTCAGCCCGGACTGCGGGTTCCGGGCGACGAAAAGGGTCGATTTACCCAGCGCCTCCATTGCGGGAGGGATTTTTGGAATCTGAACGGAAGCCAGGGCACCCTGCATGATCCCAGAGAAAACGCTGGCGGTTCCAAGGGTGATGATCAGCGTTGGGACGGTTAGCTGAGAGGTAAAGATCCCGTTGAAGGCTCCTAAGAGGGCTCCAAGCAGGATAACCATCGCCATCGGGAGAAGAATGCTGCCTTGATAGTTCGCGGACACCAGATACGACGTAGTGGCATACACCGCGAGAGAAGCCAGCGCGGGAAAAGACACATCTATTCCGCCCGAAATGATAACCAAGTAAGCACCGATTGCGAAAATTCCTGGCACTACCATTGCGTTCGCTATATCGACCAGGTTGTTGGCTGAGAAGAACTGCCCCGAACGCAGCTGGATGACAAGCGCCAAGGCCAGGATGACAAGGAAAAGGTAGAACTCGTTGGCTCGCACCACCTTATTGAAGAGCGTTTTCATCGGCTACCTTCCCCAACATTCGCGGACTCGGTGGTCATGATCTTGGAGAGCTCCGCCTCTGTCGTCGTATACGGGTCGATTTCCTGTTCGATCCGACCCGACTTCATGACCAAAACCCGGTTGCAGTTATCAAGAACCTCCGACAAATCGTCAGAAATGACGATTACGGCCATACCTTCACGCGCTAATCTGCGCAATATTTGATGGATGTCGTACTTCGACCCGATGTCTACGCCGACTGTGGGGCCGTTCAAGATCAGGATCTGCGGATTGGTGGCTAGCCATTTCGCTAGAACAATTCTCTGTTGGTTTCCCCCTGAAAGGGTGTTTGCGGCGTTTTGCGGATCATTAGTTGCGATTCGCAGTTCTTCAACCCACCGCTCTTCTTCAGCAGCGCGCTTAGCCTTATCCAGCAACCCGAGCTTGTCTGTCAGGCGATCAATCTCGCTGATGATTATATTGGAGCCGATCGTCCGCTCCA
The DNA here is from genome assembly GCA_964345595.1 of uncultured Actinomyces sp. Taxonomy (GTDB): domain Bacteria; phylum Actinomycetota; class Actinomycetes; order Actinomycetales; family Actinomycetaceae; genus Scrofimicrobium. Next base: position 9,499 of record CAYFRL010000036.1, on the reverse strand, counting down.
GGAAAAGCCCCTCGGTCAGGCGGTCCTCAGGCACGTACCCAATACCCGCATTGATGGCGCTGCGAATGCTCTTGAAAACGGTCGGTTTGCCACTGAGTTTGATCTCGCCCTCATCCGGCTGGTAATCGCCGAACAAGGTGAGTGCTAGCTCTGTGCGCCCCGACCCCAGCAGGCCCGTAATACCGAGGATCTCTCCCCTGCGTAGCGCAAAGCTAATGTCCGAGAACCCGTTTGCCAAACCGAGTCCAACCACCTCCAGGACCGGTTCTTCGGACACGTTCTCTGGCACGAAGTGGCTCTCTTCAAACTCTCGGCCAGTCATGTAATAGGAGAATGACTTCCTGTCCAATTCACTGGGCAGTTTGTTCGCGACTATTTCTCCGTTTCTGAGGATGGTGAACCGGTCACTGATCGCGAAGACTTCCTCAAGTTTGTGGCTCACGAACAGGATAGAAATTCCCTGAGCTTTTAGATCCAAGATGACCTGGAAAAGGGCGTCGACTTCTTTCTTAGTTAGGGCGGTGGTGGGCTCGTCCATGATGATCAGCTTTGCTTCGCTCATCAACGCTCGCGAGATTGCGACCAGCTGTTTGTCGGCGACCGACAGGTCCCCCACAGTTGCGTCAAGGTCAACTTTGAAGTTGATCTTGGCTAAAGCTTCCTCAGCTATCGCCCGCACTCTTTTCCAGTTGACGAACTTGCGGCCTTCAGCCAACTCAGTATTCAGCGCAAGGTTCTCCATCACAGTGAGATTTGGGAACACTGAGAAGTCTTGGTAGATGACTTGGACCCCATTGTCGATCGCCTCTAGCGGAGTCACTTCCGTGAATTCCTTGTCTCCGTAGATGATCTTGCCGCTGTCGGCCTTGTAGACGCCGGAGATGATCTTGATAAGTGTCGACTTCCCGCTTCCGTTTTCTCCGGCCAAGCAGTGAATCTCGCCGGCCTCGATTTGAAGGTCGATACCTTTTAGTGCTTTGACTCCGGCGAAGGACTTATGGATGTCCCGCACCTCTAAGACGTTCTCTGCCACCACGCCCCCTTCCGCGTAGATGTTCACAGACGATCAGGAACCGAGCTTGCTTGGGTGGAAGGCCCGCGAACCCTTTCGGGAGCCTTCCACCTCAGAAGAGCTAGAAGCCGAAATCTCCCACGTTGTCCGCAGTGATGACAATCCAGCCGGTTCCCTCAAGGACTTTGTCGCTGCCCTCAGCGAACTGCATGTCCTCGTATCCCGGTACGCCCAGGTCGATTCCGTTAACGATCTCTTCACCGTTCAGGATCATGGTTGCCAGAGAAGCCATCGCGTAACCAGCGTCTGCCGGATCCCACAGTGTTAGCGAGGAGACAGCTCCGCTTTCCAGGATGGCGCGGTTCGCCTCGGGCATTCCTGTTCCCGAAGTGAACACCTTGCCCTGTAAGCCGAGTTCTTCGATGGCGCGCGCGACGCCGGGAGCATCAAACGAGGAAGTCCCGACAATGCCGGTTACTTCTGGGTACTTCTTCAGCACCTCTTTGGCGGTCTGGTAGGCGACTTCACCATCGTCTTGAGATTCCACTCGCGGCTCTGCCTCAAGCAGGACCATGTTCGGGTAGGCCTCTTGCTGACGGGCAACGGCGCCATCTGCCCACTCGTTATGGGAGGCGTTCGTGACGTGGCCGACCATCGTTGTGTAAATGCCTTCTTCGCCCATTGCCTCAGCCAGGTTGTCCATGATGAACGCGCCGTAGTCCGCGTTGTTGAAGGCCTCAATGTCATAGAGCGTGTTCTGTAGGCTCGCTCCTTCATGGGAGACAACGACGATGCCTGCGTCTTGTGCCTCTTTCAGTACGGTCTCAAGGGCGCCTGGGTCCACCGGGACAACCCCAATGGCGTCAACGCCCTGCGCAATCAAGTCTTGGATTACCTGGGCCTGCATGGTGGCATCGGTTTCGGCCGGACCCTTCTGGAACACTTCCATTCCCGTGTCGGCCGCATACTGTTTGACGCCCGTCTCCATGCGAACAAACCAAGGGTTTGTGGCATCTTTCGGAACAATAGCTATTGTGTAGTCGCCCGAGGCCTCAGCCGCGGCGGCCGGAGCGTCAGTGCCAGACTCAGCAGGTTCCGTTTTTGCGGAGTCGCCCCCGCTTGAACAGGCGGATAGAGCCAAAGCGGATGCTGCAAAGATACCGACCGCAGCACCGATCTGTCGACGAACTTTCATCTCTTTCTCCTTGGTATAAAGTTTGCGTGCGTCTGAGGTTCGCGCCGGATTTCCACCGATTACCTCCAACCCCAGCGCAGAGACATCGGTGTGCTCGCCACTTGTACATGAGCGGGCTCCAGTGCCGACGAACACCTATGGTTGCCAACCCTGAATAGTGCTTCTGATACTTGGTGCGGCCACCACTTAGTGAGACGCGTAAACGTCCTACCTCCCATCAGATTTGAACTGGTTCAAAATGAACCGGTTCAAACGTGATGCCCATTACCTTATACTGGCAGTTGTAGCTCGTGCAAGTGTGGCGCGAGAGTCGTAACCTATTCGATACCTACAGTTCGACCAACACCTGGAGTTGAGTTCATTGGATGAGCAGAAGCGACCGCTGCGCGCGCCCGGCGAAGAAGCGGAACAGCAGCCGCGTCCAAGCATTCGGGATGTTGCAGCGCGTGCTGGCGTGTCGGTGGGCACGGTCTCTAATACTCTCAATCGTCCAGAGTCCGTGCGCGAAGGAAAGCGCACAGCAGTCGAACGGGCAATCGCAGAGTTGAACTTTATTCCGAATCCCCATGCGCGCAGCCTAAACGGCTCGCCGGCACAGGCGATAGGCCTTATCGTGCAGGACATTGTGAGTCCCTACTTCATGGAGGTCGCGAACTCCGTGGAACAGGTTGCTAGCCGAAACGAGCACATGGTTGTGCTTGCTTCATCGGAAAACCGGCCGAGCAAGGAACGGGACCTAATTCGCATGCTGGAGGCTCAAAGGATCCGCGGGATGCTGATCACCCCGGCCATGGCAGACTCCCCGCGGAAGCCAAAGAGCTCACAGGTGGAACCGGTGCCTGCTGTTTACGTCGACTATTGCATGGGAGAGCAGCACTGCTCAGTATCGGTGGATCACGTAGCGGGCGCGAAGCTGGCAGCCCAGCACCTTCTGGACAAGGGACACAGATGCCTCGCATTTGTCGGTGACTCCCACGCACTGCACCAGTTCGCTCAGAGGATCCAGGGGATACGGGAGGCACTCACCGAAGCGGGACTGGACCCTGAAGCGTGCCTTACAGAGATCAAGACCCCGGGCCTTGGAATGAATGACGGACTCCTTGCAGGAGAAGCACTGCTCGGAACCAAGCTCCCCACCGGCATCCTGTGCGGCAACGACATGATGGCATTTGGTGTGTTCCGCTCTCTCACGGCCGCCGGGGTAAGAGTAGGCGCGGACGTTGCCCTCATAGGCTACGACGATATCGACTTCGCCGCGGACTGGACGGTGCCGCTCACTTCCGTGCGCCAACCCACCGCAGAACTTGGCAGGATGGCGGCAGAACTACTGCTAGAGCACACGTCCGGAAGTAAAGAGCATGAGCATAGGCAGATCGTGTTGGAACCGGAACTGATAGTGCGGGCTTCTTCTAGCAAAGAGTTTGGCGGCTGAATCCGCCGGGGGGCGCGTAAGCTTATCGCGTGTAGACGTCCAGGTGATTGCCGTAAGTACCGCGGTCATAGATCTTCCCGGATCGGCCGAACGGCGTTGCGTATACGGTTCCCTTTGGCGCATCGCCCGCTAGCGCGATGTAGCCGTCTCCGTCTACCACGAAGCCGTCTGCTGACACGTGACGGCCCGGAATCACCAGGCCCCCACCCGGCAAGACCGACTGGGAGTAGTAGGTGAACTTGTACCCACCCCAGTTGATGACACCCATAAACATCAAGTCGTCGACAGAATATAGACCGGTGGTACCTTCCCCACTACCACTGGAACGTGAAGCGGGTTCTTCGCTGGACGATTCGACGACTGCGGGGGAGCTGGGGTTTGAAGACGCGACTTCAGGTTCTGGCTCAGGTGGCGGCGGAGGAAGCTTGACTTCCACTTCGAACACCTCTGTGAATGGGTTCTCACCTTTGGCTAAAGGAGTGGAGAAAATCGTCGCAACACGCTTTGCGACCGGCTCATCGTAAACGATCTTCGTCGAAATTGCTGCGGGAGCGGCCGAAGCTACCCCTGTCAGCAGCAGGATGCTAGCGCCTGCGGTGAGCAGGGCCTTCGGTAGAATACGCATATCCTTCTTCCGGCAGACAACAGTATTTGCACTAACTGAACGCAGTAGCCGCACCGGAGCTGCCCGCCGCGTTCATACTCTGTTCTCTTGTCTACCAGCGGGGCCCGCACAGTGTCAACGAAAAGGTGCTCTAGTGCACTCCCGTGGTCGCAAGTTGCCGCTTAGGACCATGTAGCTGCGACAAGCCGAACGTAGGGATTAGAGTGGACCTTGGCGGTCAAAGCGGCACCACGTGGATCAATGGTTGATTCGTGTGCCGACCATGACGTTTTTCGCACCGATGGGAAGGAGACTTCGTGACGCAGCACGAGGCAACGCAAGAGACCCCTCAAGAGATGCTTTTTCCTCCGCCCCGAAAAGAACGGGCCGAAGGGCGCCTGCTCAAGATGCTGCGCGCAGAAACCGTCGGCGGCGCACTGCTGGTCATAGCCGCGCTGATCGCGATTGTTTGGGCCAACTCTCCCTGGTCCGAAACGTACTTCTCCTTACGTGATCTTGAGTTCGGTTACGCACCTTGGGGGCTTCGCCTCAGTCTGGGGGCATGGGCGTCCGACGGACTTCTTGCCATTTTCTTCTTCATGGTCGGCCTTGAACTGAAACGCGAGTTCGTCGTAGGAGACTTGAGGACTTTCTCCACAGCGGTCGTGCCAATTGCGGCGGCCGCTGGCGGAGTTATGGTCCCAGCCCTCATCTACACGTTCCTGGTCCGCCCATATCCTGAGCTGCACGGCGGATGGGCGATCCCAACCGCAACCGACATTGCTTTCGCGGTTTCGGTGCTGGCTCTAATCGGCTCTCACCTTCCAAGCGCCCTGCGCATCTTCTTGCTGACGCTCGCAGTGGTTGATGACCTGATTGCAATTGCCATCATTGCGGTCTTCTATTCAACCGATATCCATTTGGTGCCGCTCCTGATTTCTTTCGCTGTCATTGCGATCTATGGGGTAATTGCCCAGAGATACCGGCTATCATTCGCATTGCGTCCTTCAACGGCTTGGACGATCCTGTTCCCCATCGGGATTGTTGCTTGGGGATTCATGCTTGCCTCTGGGATTCACCCAACAATTTCAGGCGTGCTCTTGGCCTTCACCGTACCTGTGAAGCCGCCTAAGGGAATGATTGCACGAGGCAAAGGGGGCCTGGCCGGAGAGTTCGAGCATCGCTTTGGTCCCCTCTCGGTAGGCTTCGCCGTTCCCGTTTTCGCGTTTTTCTCGGCGGGCGTCGCGGTGGGGAGCATATCCGGATACTTGACTGCGCTCAGAGACCCGGTAACGATTGCGATCATTGCCGGGCTGGTGATAGGTAAGCCGATCGGCATCACCCTCACAACATTCCTGCTGACCCGCATCGGCCCAATCCGACTGGATCGGACGGTCAAGTGGATCGACATGTTTGGACTCGGGGCACTTGCCGGGGTCGGGTTCACCGTGTCCCTTCTGGTCGCGGGGCTTTCATTCCCGATGACAAGCCAAGCCTATTCCGACGCCAAGGTGGGTGTCCTCACTGCGTCAATGTTGGCGATAATACTGGCCTCTTTCATACTTGTGCCGCGAAACCTCAAGTACAAGAGAGAAAAGCTAGAGACCGCGAAGCTGAACTAGCACCAGGGGCTTATTTCCTCGCCTTGGAAAGGGCGGCACTTAGCATGTTTCGGGCGTTGTATGCGGTGAGCGCGGCCCCGTAGAGGGCAGGCTTCAGCGGCAAGTCCCAGAGGCCCGCCGTCTCTTTGTGCGTCGGGGCGAACTGCAGCTTGTACCGGCCGACGTCATAAAGTTCCGGGACCCGGGGCGAATGGATGCCCATTAGATCAAGCCCAGCAATTCCTTCTTCTGCCAACATGCAGGCGACCTCGAAGTCCAAAAGTGGAGCGGTCTGGGTGGATCTGGCCAGTTGAGACGTGGCACCGTAGTACGCCGTTGCCGTCTTCCCGTGAACTCCAACCAGGTCCCAACAAGCCAATTCGTCATCAATTCGAAGGGAGAACAACCTGGCCGTATCCGGTCCTAATGATTCCAGCATGTTCCAGTAGTGCTCGAACTCGTGAGGAACGAAACCGTCGCGCTTTGCAGTCTCCTCAAGAAGCGCGTAAAACTCTCGAAACTGTTCGCGCGTAAGGCCGGTCTCTTCCTGAATTACGCCGCCATGAGCGGTGAACTGCTTGCGGGCTCTGCGGATGACTCTCCGGCCAGATGACGGAAGCAACGCTAAAGCGGCCTCTCGATCGCCTCGGGCCCCATCGATAACAACAGTGCGGTCATATGTGATGACCCGAAACGGTTCTTTCAGTTCGGCTTGCTTGTACCAGGCATGCAGCCGGGCAAACACGGCCGACTTCGCCTCTTTCCGTAGATAATTCGACAGCGCGATGAACGCTTCTCTCTCACGTCCAGGGGTGGGTTGCTTCAACCAGACAGGACCGTTCCTTGCCCACAAGTACGGCAACCCCTTTGCCTGGTGCTCATAAAGGGCAATGGCGGCGACGATCTTGTCGTCCTCTTTCCAGGCCAGTCGGCGCCAAATGGGATTTCCCTCTCTGGTAGAGAATTCTTCCCAAACTCCCATCTGCTCCAAAGGAACGTTAGTAGCGCCCGCTATCGCGACCCGCATTTCCTCGGCATCCATCTGCACAATTTCCACTGCTTCGGTGTTCCCGTCCTGTTGCTCTGCCCAGCACAGTTAGTGCGCATTCACGGGGACTTTCGTGAGCCTTCCGCAGCCGACCAAAGCCATTCTACATGCGCAGTAGGTCCAGAGTCCGGGACCTGGCGGCCGCTTTGAAATTCGATGGCCACCGCAGTGAAATTCCTACAGATTTTGTCTCGCCTGGAGCGCTCAAGCGGTATACCCTAGGGGTATCGGTTTCGCATTGCCGCGAAGCTAACGAACGCAGGAGAGCATATGAAGAACATTGTTATTCTTGGTGCGGGAACGGCGGGAACAATGGCGGCGAACATGTTGGTCCGCCAAAAGCCTTTGGAAGACTGGCGCATCACTGTCGTCGATAAGAACGACGACCATGATTATCAGCCGGGATACCTCTTCGTCCCGTTCAACATGATACCAGCTAACCGAATCACTAAATCGCGGAAGAAATTCCTGCCGAAAGGCGTCGATTACATTCAGCAGGACATAGTCCGTATCGACCATGAGAAGAAAGTGGTGCACCTTGCGGGTGGCCGCGAACTCCCTTGGGATGAACTCATCATCGCGACAGGCACCGTACCGCGTCCCGACCTTGTGCCCGGGATGGCTGACGGTTCACTCTGGCACAAGAAGGTTTTCGATTTCTACACCTTGCAAGGGGCGAAGGCGCTCAAGCCCGCTTTGAAGTCGTTTGAGAGAGGGCGCCTGGTCGTCCACGTTTCCGAAATGCCAATCAAATGTCCCGTCGCCCCATTGGAGTTTGCCCTGCTGGCTCAGGACTACATGCGTAAACGCGGCCGCGGATACGACGTTGACGTCATCTTTGTGACACCGCTGGATGGCGCATTCACAAAGCCAGTCGCGTCGAACGTCCTGGGTAACTTGCTTTCCGAGCGGGGTATCGAGGTGGTAACGGACTTCCAGGTGGAAAGCATTGACAACGAAACTCGCGAACTCATCAGCTTTGATGGGCGACGGGTTCCTTTCGATCTCCTCGTCACAATACCGCCGAACCACGGGGTCGATGTTGTTGCGGAATCCGGGCTGGCTGACGAAGCAGGATTCGTGGAGGTCAATAAGAACACTTTGCAGTCGGTGAAGAATCCGCACGTGTGGGCGGTCGGTGACGCGACGAACGTGCCGACTTCCAAAGCTGGATCCGTGGCCCACTTTGAAATGGACGCGTTTATTCCGAACCTCATCCAGAGCATCGAGGGGCTGCCTCTCACTGGGGACTTCGACGGACACGCAAACTGCTTCATCGAATCGGGCAGAGGTAAGGCCCTGCTTCTGGACTTCAACTACGACCAAGAACCGTTGCCCGGAATGTTCCCCATATTCAAGGTGCCAACACTCAGGCTGCTGGGACCCTCATACCTGAACCATGCAGCAAAAATGGGGTTCGAATTGGTCTACTGGACCATGCTTCTTCCTGGGCGGCCGCTGCCGTTCCCCTCGGATATGTCCATGGACGGTAAAAAAGTACCAGAAGACGCGTAAAGAAATTCTTAAGAATAGGTAGGCGGGGACCGCCTTCAAGAGTAAGGAAACACTATGCCAACAAACGTCTTCCTCGGTCGGGAAGTGGAAGTCGACTCCGAAGGGTTCCTCACGATAGAGGATCAGTGGAACGAAGAGCTGGCCGAGGTCCTCGCGCGAAACGCGGGGGTCGAAGATCTGACTGATGAGCACTGGCGGGCCATTCGTTTCGTCAGAGAAGACTATGCGAAACAGGGACAATCCCCCACGCTTCGACGCATGCAACAAGCCGGAGGATTCGATATCAAGCGCCTGTTCGAACTGTTCCCCGGTAAGCCTGCGAAAAAGCTGGCTTACATTGCTGGCCGAACCAAACCGACAGCCTGCGTTTGATCCAGTGAACAAAGCTCTCTCAAAACTTTATTGAAAGGACTGGGCATGCCAATCGATGACCAGGGTAATTTGATTCCGGACTTCGGAGACAATCTCAAGTCAGCGCCAGATAAATCGAGTACAGCAGCCTCGGGCGCATCTAGTTCATACAGCAGCGGCCCCAGGAAGATGGCCTTCATATGCTCCAAGGGCAATCTGGACATGGCATACCCCGCGCTAATCATGGGTAACGCCGCGCTCGGTGAAGGAATAGAGGTCGACTTCTTCTTCACGTTCTGGGGCCTAGACATCATTGATGTTCGCACTATGAACGACCTGAAGTTCTCCTACGCCGGCAACACGGCAATGCACATGCCGCAGCTTGAACGTGTAAAGGGCGGGGCTGGAGTCATGGGATTCCCGCAGCTGCTCTCTGTCGTCCCGGGTATGACAGCTGTCGGAACCAAGATGATGAAGAAGATGATGGACGATGTGGACGTCCCACCCGTCCCAGAGTTCTTGGATCACATCGCGGCCATGGGAGCCAACATGTACGCCTGCCAACTCTCAGCAGAAATGATGGAGGTCAAGCAGGCCATGCTGCACCCCGGAGTGAAAGGCATCATCTCGGCCTCCGACTTCATTGAACTATCGGAAGGCGCGCAAATCATCTTCATCTAAAGATGCTTAAATGTTTGAGAGCCCTTCGCCCCGTTTTTGTTGGGGTGTTGGGCTCTCTTG
>CAYFRL010000035.1:0-16154 GCA_964345595.1 uncultured Actinomyces sp. | reverse complement strand
CGATGGTGGACCTCTTCTCTAGCGGCTTATTCGGTCGCAGAGCGGAGGAACCAGGCTTGCTCGTCAAGAGCCTGTCCAACGCTGATGAGAAGATCCCCGGTTACTGGGTCGGCCTCGTCAACTTCTTCGATGAACCCCTGAACGGAGTCGGAGACTTGCTGAACCTTTTCGGCCATGAGGACGTAAGTTTTCCCCGTTTCCAGGTGCCCCTCGTCGATGCGTTCAAGAACGGTTGTGGACGCTACAGTTTCGGGCCTGCCATCGGGCGCGCCGCCAAGGGCCGCCAGGCGCTCTGCTACCTCGTCCAGGTATGTGCGTGCAACCCCGACAACTTCATCCAACGCCAGATGCAAGGACCTGAACTGGGGTCCCTTGATGTTCCAGTGCGCCTGCTTACCTTGAAGTTCCAAGGCGATTAGGTCCACAAGTGATTGCTGCAAGGCCTTTGCTACTACTGAGTTTGTACTTGGCATTCGCTTTCCTTCCTCAAATTATCAGCACTGCCAGAATCAGCTAAATGCAGGGGAGAGCGGTCGAAGGCCGCAGTGACCAGTGGCCATGACTTTGTTCCCGCGTTTTCAGTCTAGCCCAGCTCTGAGTCCTGGGTCACTGTCTCTTCCCGGCCTGCAAGCCCGGCCTCACCGTCTGCTCTGGCCTGAGAAGGTGAAGGCTCCGTCTCAACTAGCATCATTGCGGTGAGCACCAGTGCGCCACCGCCTATCAGGCGCCAGGTTAGAGTCTCACCGCCAAAGCGACAGCGAAAGCAGTGGCGAATACCGGTTCGGTCGTCATGATGATCGCCGCCGTGGTGGCGGTGAGTCGTGACTGTGCCCAAGTCTGCAAAACCGCGACTGCTAACCCCGCGATGAGTGCCATGTACACAACAACGACCCAGGCTTTGGGCGATTGAGGCAACGCAACACCGCCCGGCAGCGCCAGTGCGCCCAGGATCAGCCCCGTGGACAGGATCTGAATGTAGGCAAGCTGCGCCGGTTCCTCCTGGGGTGCCTAACGCCCAACAAACACGATGTGCATCGCGTAGGCCAAGGCGCCTAGTACAGTTAGCATCTCCCCGGTTCCAACGGCCATCCCCTGCAAGCTGAGGAAGGCAAGACCTGCGGTAGCCAGGCCCACCGCAGTCCACACCCGAGCCCCGACGGACTGGCGGAGCAGAGCCGCTACCAGAAGCGGGGTGAAAACAACGTATAGGCCGGTGAGGAAACCAGAGACGGAAGCCGCAGTTGTTTCCAGCCCGGTTGTTTGGAGTATCTGCCCGGTTGAAAATATCGCGCCAAGGGCGAATCCGCGCCGCCAGGTTCGCGGGGCCGCCCGGCGAAGAACGCCGAAGCGCAAGGTCAGAACCGCGGCGGAAGCGATCGCGAAGCGTAGCCCAAGAAAGTCCGTGGCGGGAATCGTTGCCACCAGGTCTTTAAGTTGCCACCAGGTCTTTAATCAGAAAGAACGTGGAGCCCCACACGCAGGTCACCACTAAGAGGGCTAGCGTTGGCAGTGCGATGCCTTGGCGCAGTCTGGTCACTTAGAGCAGGCCTTGGAACAAAGAGCTGCCCACGCGAACAATTGTTGCGCCTTCCTCTATTGCCGTTTCGAAGTCGCCGGACATGCCCATGGAAAGTTCGCTGAGCCAAGGAGCGTGCTCGTCTCGAATCTCTCGCAGAGCCTGGAAACTCAGCCTGGCTACTTTCGGATCGGGGTCGTTCGTCGCCATCGTCATAAAGCCGGTCAAGTTGAGTCCTGGCAGGGCCCCGATTTCCCGGATCGCCTGCTCGACCTCGCCTGCTTGGAAGCCATACTTCGACTCCTCGCCAGAGGTATTCACTTGGATCAGCACTTCTAGGTCGGCGCCGTCTCGCACTGCCCGTCCACTCAGAGCGCGCGCGATCCGCATCGAATCAACTGACTGCACCTGGGTCACCAGGCCCACCACTTGGCCGACTTTGTTTGTTTGCAGGTGCCCGATCATCACCCAGTCCGCGCCGGGTAGCGCCGCGGCCTTCCGTCGTAGGTCCTGCGCGCGCGACTCGGCGAACTCCGTCAGTCCAAGTTCCATCAGCCCGCGAATCTCCACTTCAGAGACGTACTTGGTCACCGGCAGCAGACGAACGGAGTCCGGGTCGCGGCCAGCCCGCTCACAGGCCTCACCTATTTTGGATCGGACGCGCGACAGATTATGTTCAAGTTGGCTAAGCACGCCCTCCAGTTTACCGACTTGGCGAACGCGGCTTGGTTCTTGTCCTCACTTCGCCTCGCCCATATGCCTGGCCCCGCGCAATCCGAACACGACCGCCGGACCGATTGTTGAGCCGGGCCCGGGATACGTATTCCCCATGACTGACGCTGAATTGTTACCGGCAACGGACAGCTCCGGCAGATTACGCCCGACGGCACGGTATCCGATATAGGGAGCCAGGCACCGACGGGGAGTTACTACAACGGACTAGGCGTCGGATCGGGCGGCGAACCCGTTTACGCTATCCTGCGCTCCGGTGGCTCCGGTACCGACCTGGGTGCCACCGTCTATCGTTTTGACACAACTACCGGCATCACGGTCGAGTACTGGAACCAATTTGGTCGGTGGAGCGGTCGACCTGAGCACTGGGATTTATTACTTCGGTGGGTTCACCTCGAGTGGAAACTTCACCGCATACCAGTACAACCCGGCAACCAACGCGATCACTTTGAAGGGGACAATAGTCACCACCGCCACTTCGAGCTCGAATGGCGACATGGCTTTCAACGCCGCGGGGGATTTGTTTGCGGTCCGCGGGTCCGGGAATACAACCACCGTCTTCAGTGTGACCGCAGCAGACTTTGCAGCTGCCAACGGCGGCAACATTCCCTCATCACAATCGGCAAGTGTAACAACCACGGCCGACGTCAACGGCGTCGCGTTTGATGCAGCTGGGAAGGCGTATCTGGGGTCTTCAACACAGCTGCGTTCATACAACATGCCAAACTGGAGCGATTCCACAACTGTCGTCAGCGCCGGACTCAACAGCACCGACCTTGCTACGTGTTCTTCGCCCCCGACCATAACCATCGAAAAATACGTTGAAGGCGGCAGAGTCAATCCGGGCGACCAATTCAAGTTGACCCTTCACCAAGGAAACACCCTTCTTGGAGACGCTAAAACCACCGGGACTGCACCCGGGCTGCAAGACAAGAGAGTCGGACCGCTTCCGACTGTGCGAAACGTGCAGCTTAAGTTCGCGGAGACAGCGGCAGGCACTGGAAACTTGAACCAGTATGCGTCGAGCTATCAGTGTCTTGTTGATGGGGTTCTTGATCCTGCAGCAAGCGGCGATGGTACCAGCGGAACGATCACGATTCCCACGGGCGGCGAGAACGTCGTGTGCCAGTTCCACAACTCACCCCTCATTGCTCGAGCAGTCGTGCATAAGGACGTAGTTGAAGTAGATGGGACGACCGGACCAAGGTCAGGTTGGACCGTTGGCCTCATGACAACCGCCACGTCGGGACAAGCTACCCAAGATCCCGTCGCGACGAGCCGCCAAACCGACGGAAATGGAAACGCTGCTTGGGACATCAAATTTGGCTCCGCTAGCGGCAGGGCAAAGCTTACTGTTTCCGAGCAAATGCAGGATAGACACGAATTCCAGTCTGGCTCATGCACGATTACCCAGTTGAACGGTTCAACACGCGTCGTCGACTTACCGTCTCCAGCTGCGACGGATCTGGTGGAAGTTCGACCGGGAGACCGCGTTGAGTGCTCCTACACGAACAAGCAGAAGCCCGGCGCGGTGAAGTGGAACAAGGTCGCAGCCGAGAGCGGAGCGCCGCTTGGAGGATCGGAATGGACGGTTACTGGTCCGGGCTTCCCCGCGCCCGGTGCAACCATCCAGGATTGTGAATCCGATCCATGTACAGGACTCGACCAAGATCCTGCCAAAGGTGCTTTCAAACTCGAAGGGCTTGCATGGGGCACATACACAGTGAAGGAGACGCTCGCCCCTGAAGGCTATGACGGGGACGCCGAGTTCACCTTCACTGTTGGGCAAGCTAACGCAGGAACGACCATTGAAAAAGGAGATTTCGAGAATTATCGAAAGGTCGCCTCAGCTGCTTGGTTGAAGACCGATGACTTCGATGATTCTCCGTTAGCGGGCTCTGAGTGGACGCTAGCGGGTCCCGGCGTCCCAGCAGACACGGTCATCACCGACTGCACCGCGCAGGGAGCATGCGGCTCCGGACCCTACGATGATCAGGATCCAGCTCCCGGGAAGTTCCTGCTGGTGGATCTACCCTTTGGAACCTACAAGCTTACGGAAGTTGGCGTTCCAGACGGATATGAGGGCGCGGGCGAACTCAGTTTCACGGTGGATAAGAACAACGCGGGAACGACCATTCCAGTCGGCACGGTGGCGAACCAACGCATCCCCGGTGAAGTCACCTGGACCAAGGTAGACCAGGCAGGCGGGTATCTGGCTGGCTCTGAGTGGGCCCTCACGCCGACGGGTGGCACGGCCATTCCGGTTGAGGACTGTGTGGCTGCTACCGCCGCCGAGTGCACATCAGGCCCGGACAAGGACAACCGGGCCGGCCGTTTCAAGTTGCAGGGCCTGGCTTGGGGAGAATACACCCTGATAGAAACAAAGGCCCCGCCCGGGTTCGTGTTGGGCGACTTTGAAACGGTGTTTACGGTTTCTGCGGATCAGCAGAGCTTCAATTTCGGACCTTTTGAGAACACCCAACAGGCCGGACCGACCCTTCCGCTAACCGGGGGCTTCGGTAGAGACCACGTGTACCTAGCTGGGGCAGCGGTGCTGCTACTTGCGGGTGGCGCTTTTGGGGCCAAGAGAATCAGAGCCCGTCACACAGGCAAATGAAAACCCAAGAGTTGAACAACAAGACCTGCGCCGAGGCGCAAGAAAAGAGAGGAAAGAGGAAATGACGAACGGTAAAACGTCTCTCAAGCGCCTCGCTGCTGGCGCGGGTGCATTCGCGCTGGCCGCAGCGGGACTGCTGGGAGTTTCCACGGCCGCGTTTGCGACCGAGGACCCGACACCGGAAGGGCCTTCTGTAGGCAACATCGACCCGGAGGCCAAAGGATCCATCACCGTACACAAGTGCGTTGGCAATGAAGGAAAAGCGGGAGACGGCACAGAGATCGAACCGGACCTGCCGGCTCTCGGCGGGGTTGGCTTCACGATTTACAAATGTGATGTCGACCTGTTAGCGGTAACGGGACCGTGGGAAGATCTGGAGTGTGCGTCCTCGACGCAGATTGGTGTTGAGCTCTTCACGGTGCAGATGGGACTTTAGTGTTCCAAGAACCTTGAAATTGGCCTCTAGGATTTAGATAGCGGGTTCGATTTAGATAGCGGGTTCTTTGAGGGGAAGGGATGCCATCCCCGCCGCTCAAACAGACTCATCAGCGGGTGGATTGGAGGGTTAGGATGAAGCGGCTCGCAACCTTGGACGCGGGTGTAGGGGCCAAGGGCCGCTGGCGGATGCCGTGGAGCACCGCAGCGATCCTAGTCTTGGTGTTTGCAGGCATGCTCATCCTCACCTACCCAAGTGCCGCCAGCTGGTTCGCTCAGTACAACCAATCCCGGCTCATTGAGGACCTCGACTCAGTCGTTGAACAGGGCCCGGTCTCCAAAATTGAAGAAGAGTTGGCTCGCGCTCGTTCATACAACGAGGCGCTCACAGGTGGCGCGCTGGTTTCCCCGGCCAGTAATGTGCCAACCAGCGGATCGGTCGCGGGTGAAAACCTCGACTACTACAGCATCCTCAGCCTGGCTGAGGGCAGCGCGATGGGACGGCTACGGATTAACTCCATTCGCGTGGACCTGCCCATTTACCACGGGACATCCGACAAAACGTTAGAAAGAGGCGTCGGCCACCTGCAGGGCACAGCCCTTCCAATTGGTGGGCTTTCCCAGCACTCCGTTCTCACTACACACAGGGGACTGCCCGAAGCGACGCTGTTCAACGACCTGCACAAGGTTCAAGTTGGGCAGACTTTCACAATCGAGATCTTCGGAGAGGTCCTCACATACCGGGTTGAGCGGACGCAGACTGTTTTGCCCGACGAGACCCAGGCGTTGCTGCCGGAATACGGCCGGGACCTGGTGACGCTTGTTACATGCACGCCTCTTGGAACCAACTCTCATCGCTATTTGGTGACCGGGGAGAGGATCCTTCCAACCCCGCCAGAAGACGTGGCGCTCGCGGGGGCGCGACCAGAAATTCCCGGGTTTCCGTGGTGGGCGGTGTGGCTTATTGCAGGGGGCACTGGGACTGTGGCTTACCTGTGGCAGGCAAAGTATACAGCGGCCTTACCGGCTGCGGAGAGAGAGAAAGACTGACAAGAAGAATATGACGCATACGGGGAACTGTGCGTCACGAAAACGATTTAGGGGACTCCAAGCGGGGATTCAGGACCCCTTTGACCTTTCGGAATGTCCAAAAGATATTTATAAGTAGCGGGATCGATTTTGGGCAGTGTCTTCCATAAACCAGCGCTTTGAAGGACAATTACGTTTCAACGCGCAACAAAGGTGACCTTCGGTAGTAAACAATCCAGTGAATAGAGACAAACCAATGGTTGCAGTAATGAATGAACGCGCAATTGTTTCCGACATTAACCGGGAGCAGCTCATTGCAAGAATGAATGGCAGCGGTGACCACCCTGCCCGAATCACGGCGGTGTCGGCCCCGCGTGGGTACGGGAAAAGCACGCTGCTTTCCCAGTGGATGCAGACAGCAGACCGCAGCGGCAAAACCTACGTGTTCCTGTCGGCCGCGGGATTGCCCGACGAAGAGTCGTTTTGGCAGGCACTCGGCGACCGCCTGCAATTAGATTTTGGTGAAGTTAGTCAAGCGGACATTCGGAGCCCCGGCGCGCAACAAATATTTGAATGGGCACAAAATCTACTGACTCCAACAGTTCTTGTGATTGATGATTATCAGGATGTAACGACTCCTTCTCTTGATTCCGACATGTCGGAATTATTGGTCGCCGCACCCAAACTAAGTCTGTTGGTTGCTGGGCGCTCCTTTCGCGGACTCACTGGGCCGCTTGCAACGGCAAGGCATACCACCAACGTTTTGAACGCGGAACAACTGGCATTGACCACCGCAGAAGTGGAGCGGGCGTTGGAGGGCTGCTCTGGCGTTGATTCCACCAGGGTCCTGCAGGACATTGAGGAGACCGGTGGTTGGCCGTTGGCGGCCGAGCTGATTTGCCGGGATGCGTCCAGTGGCATGGCTTTTGGAGATATCGGGGTCCACCCGCAAGAGGTGCTTTATTCTTTCTTGCGTTCTGAACGGGAAAAGGAACTAGCGACTCTCATCGCCGCATTGCCCGGAGCCAACGTGACCTTGCTTGCGGGGGCTCTAGAGACCGAACCGGAGAATATTTCGCAAGCTATCCGTCCGTTGCTGGAGTCCGGACTGATCTACCGGGACCCATCGATTTCTCAGGCACGATACCTCTGCGTGCCGTACATGCGCGATTATCTGCTGGAGAGGGCTGATCAGTTCTGGTACCGAGAAGACTTGGCTGAACTCCGGGTCAGGCACGCGGCGGATTTGGCGCTATCGGACCCGGAGGCATCCCTAAGTCTACTGCTTCAGGCAGGTCACTTCCGCCGCGCTGAAGACGTTGTGGTTGAAAACTTAGAGACATTCTTTACGAAGTGGAATCTCACGCTCCCGATCCTGAGGCGCATGGATAACAGACAGCGCGCCGCGTACCCGATATTGACCGGTTTTCGTTTGCTACTCGAGATGGCAGCACATGACAGGTCGGACTATATCGAGGAAGCGCTGACCGCGGATTTACTGGAAGCTGCGAATCACCGCCTACGTGCGGGGAATGCCGACCATGATCTGGCAACTCAGGTGTTCCTGGTCGTCGCGCTCCGGCGATCGGGAAAGTGGCAGGAGGCCCTCGATCAAATACGTGACCTGAGGAACCGCATCACTTGCGCGGCAGGTCGTGAAAGTGATGCCCCGCGGGCGGTTCGGTTCCTTTGCGGCCTGGTAGCGGGACAAACCGCGGCCTTGGCTGGGGAAACACAGTTGGCAAAAGAGTTCTTTATCAAGGCGCTCGAAACAGAACAAGGCGTGAACTCACCGCTCGCGGAACTAAACGCGCTGGCCGGTCTAGCTCTGGTGAACGCCTTGGAGGCAGACACCGAAACGGCCAAGCGGTACCTGGACACCTATGACCGCATGGTCGCGGACGTACCCGTCGAAGAGGTTCCTTGGCCAGTGAAAGTGAACCGCACTCTTGCTGGCGCCATCGTTGCTGGTGCAACGGGCAGGATTCTCGAAGAGCGCGCGGCACTAGCTGCCCTTGGATCGCAATTAGCAGGCGAAGAGCAGTGGCCCTTTTACGCGCTAATCGAGGCGGCCCTCCTGCGGCAAGAAGAGGGACCCTACCCAGCGCTCAAACAACTGGCCATGCGGTATAAATCAAGTTCCAGGGAGAGACCGCTCCCCCCAATTCTAGAAGGTCAGATTCTCTGCGAATTGGCCGATCTAGCTACGTTCTGCGGCCGGTACACAGAAGCCGAGCAGATCCTCAAACATGTCGCTCCCAACAATCCTCTCAGGCTGAACAGCGCAGCACGCCGGCACCTTTTCAGGCAGGAGCCAGACCAGGCGCTAGAGGCTCTTCGGGCCCAACCGGAGGCTCCGCCCGGAACTCGAATAGAACAGGAGAGGCTGCTGTTGGCTTCCTTGGCAGCGTACGAGATCGGCCAGTTTGACCTAGCAGCGGGCAGTTTCTCTGAATACGCCGTAAGAGGCGCGGATCTTCCGAACCAGTGGGATCTGACGCGCGTCCCGCATGGGATGCTTCAAAAGGTCGCTGCCTTGACACGGGATCGGGGGATGGCGGACCTAACCGCGCGTGTTGAACAAATTCCGGCGGGATGGCGCGCCGATCAAGAGGTGTCTCTGTCGGTTGCGGAAACGCGCGTGTTCAGCCGTCTGGCTGAAGGTCTTTCTAATCCCGAGATAGCTGCCGCGCTGTCTCGATCAGAAAACACGGTCAAGTCCCACTTGCAGAGCGCCTTTCGAAAGCTCCGGGTTGACGACAGACAGCAGGCAATCATGAAAGCGGCGCGGTATGGGCTGCTGGAACCGTCGCCGGTGCTCGAAGCGGTGACCGCAGCGCCCGCTCGGAAAGGAGTAGCACGGTGAGTACAGCATTGGAAAAGCCGCAGGTGCAGTCGCGGATGGCTCGCTTAGTGGAGGACGTGCAAACGCTCATGAACCAGCATGTCCAGCTGCTACTGATTGACGCACCCGTGGGTTACGGGAAAAGTGCATTGTTGGAAGAAATGTTTCTGGCGGGGAACCTACCTGCGCAGTCCCTCTGGTTGAAAGTAGAAAGTGACGCTCCCGATTCTTCTGATACGGCCGCGCGGGGCGAAATGGCTGGTTCTCTTCCGGACCAGGTACAAGACTTGCTTCACTGGGGCGAGGCGGCTATGGGCTCGGCTGCCATTGTTGTGGAGGATTACTCTGCGCGCCCAGATGGAGAGGTAGCGGAAGCGTTGCTGGAGCTACTGTCCATTCGAAACGACCTGGTGGTCGTCTATGTGAGCAGAACGCTCTCTCAAGTGGGCGTTGACGCGTTGGCGCTGCCGCTTCGGGTGTTCCGTTTTGGACCGGCTGACTTGGGCTACACGCGCAGTGAAATTGTTGGCGCGGCTTCCGAAGACGGGGTGATCTTGCCCGCAGCCGTCATTGATTTCCTTTGCGAATTTGGGGGCTGGCCCGTGCTGGTGGCAAGCGCGATTGGCGATTTGAAAGGTGTCCCGACACCAGCAAAAAGTCAGGGGCAGGTTGACAAGTTGAGCCAGCGTGTCCTGGACCTGGCTGGGTCGCGCCTGAGCAGGCAGGTCTTGGCTGCTGTAGCGCTCTGTCCGGGCATTGATTCCGAATTTCTCGGCACATTTCTGGACCGGCCCGTGAAACGAGTGGAGGCGGCTGCCCAAAAGCTTCGTGATCTAGGGTTAATCGCCCTCGATTCGGCGGATGGTTTGCAGAGTTTTAGTGTCCCGGAGCAGTTTCAGCCCGGGATGGAGCACGTGGCCCGACTCCAGTGGCCACTTGCAGAGATCGACACGTTGCATAATCAATTCGCCTCCCACGTGGCACATACACGTCCCACCGATGCGGTCAGCTGCTATCTGAACATGGATGATCTGAGCGCTGTCGACAAGATAGTTGGCCGAGACTTCGCCACACTGCTGTTCGCTGGTTTAGGGCATGAGGCGAGCACTTCTGTTGGTCGCCGGATCGCGCAGCTTCCCTTGCGGGCCGTGCGCTCTTATCCGTCCCTGCTAGCATTCCGGCTCAAACTTGGCGCCCTGGACGACCGCCTGCCGCTCGAAGATTCGTCTGAGGCAGCACTGTGGGTTGAAGATGCGTTCTCTGGCCCTTCTGAAGGACAGTCTCCTTTAACCAAAGCTGACCTGGTAGCGCAGATGATCTCTGCGCGAGCCCTTGGCTCAAGCGAACGGCTTGCGCGACTGGTTGAAGAGGCAGAACTCTGTCTTGCCTCAGAGGGTGAGGAGTTCTTCGCAAATCCAGCCGAACGGTCTTTGTTTCTCACAGAACTCAGCTTGTGCTACTTGTCGCTTGAGGCCACTGAGGATGCCAGCCGCGTGACCAAAGAAGCAAAGACGGCTGCCAAGGACGGGGGAAGTCCCACGCAGCAGGCGTACGTTTCTTCGCTGCTAACTCTGCTTCACTGCTATCGGTTCGACCTGCAGGCCGCAGAACACGAGTATCTTGAGGCCAAGCGCCTGCTGAAATCGTCAGGTGAAACCGTCCCAGAATTGTTCTGGGCAAATGCCAAAGTCGGGTTCTTGCTGCTCAGCGCTTTCCATGCGGTGTTGGGAGGCGACCAGGCCACAGCAGAAACGCTTGAGTATCTGAACCAACAAGCGGAGCGCTTGGAGCGGTACCCTGATTTCCTAGTAGGAGAGTCGGGCTTTATCAGGCGCAGAGATGGGAGCGCCGCAGCGCGCGTGCGCTTGAAAGACCAGTTGGAATTGGGGTCCTCGAATTGGCGTGCGACTGACCGAGAAGCATCGTCTCTTCGCGCACGGCTAGCAAACCTTGCCATGTACGACGGCGAGTATGTCGAGGCGGCCAACGCACTTTCTGCCCCTGGTGGTCCCATGTTTCAAGCAGAAGTGAACGCACGTGCGCGGCTAGCGCTGTTGCGCGGTGACCCGGTTGGGTGCCTACAGATCATTTGGTCGGCAGGCCCAGCGTTTGGGTTCGAGGAACCAAATGGCAGCGGCGCCTTGTTAGCCGCGCTCAGCTTATACGTGTCAGGGGAGGACGCACAGGCAACGGCCTGGTTCAATCAGATTGTTCAGACGGTGGACCAGGAGCGACTCATAGTTGAGTTGAGCTCGGTCCCCTACGCGCCGCTGCGCGAATTAGCCAACCTGGCCCGCCAAACCGGTGGGGCGGACATCGTCGATCAGGTCGACGCGCTGCTCGAAAATCACCGCGTTCAGTACTATCAGCCTCTTTCAAAAGCGGAACTGGAACTCGCGCGAAAGTTGGAAGCGGGCGGGACCCTGGCGGAAGTGGCCAACTCACTCTACATTTCTCACAACACCGCGAAATCTCACCTGCGCCGTGTTTACCAGAAGCTTGAGGTAAACAATCGGAGGGAGGCAGCAATCATGCTCAACAGGCTCTACCCTGACCGGGACGATTGATGATCGCGCGCCGCTTGATTAGCAAATTCCCGCACCTGTTTCCTAGATTTGAGGCGCACCACTTGTAGGTCGGGATGTTGCCTGCGAAGTTCAGGGACCGCAGCAGGAACATGGTGACGAGAAGCAAGAGACCACCGGATCGCGTTGCTGCGGTCCCAGAATATTTTCCACAGCGGCTGTTCCCTGTTGCCGGCCCAGAGCTCTTGCCTAAATAGCCAGCGCCGCACCGTTCGCCGCGTCACCCGGGAAAGCACAAGAGGGAGAGGAAGATCCAACCAGACGAATAACTCGGCGCGATCGGCAAGCAGTGGCCGCGCCTCGTCATACTGCCACTCAGTAATCCAATTAGGCTGCCTGGTGAACGCGTCCACGTCCGCCTCGAACGTGGGCCGCTTCGTCCAGTTCGGCCCGTGGTAAAGCGCGTCTACCTCTGCGTATGGGATGCCGAGTTCTTTCGAAAGTTGCTCGGCCAGCGTCGACTTACCGGCCCCGATCGACCCGGCCACCACGATCTTGACCATCGTCAAATTCTACGCGGGGAAACGAGGCAGGGCCGACTAAACCGTTTGGGTCGCCTGTACGAATACCCGGTACTTTCGTCCCGATAAGGCGACGGCCTAGATGCGCTGACAACCACTAGCCAGCTGGCGAACAGATCTGGACGAGCAACCCTAGACGTCGCTGGCTAAAGTGATTGGCATGACTACACCCAGAGAAATCGCTGCAGCGGCGCAGCGAGAAGCACCGATTCCGAACGTCCCTCAGAGCATTGACACTCTGCTCACCTCATCCGCGATCTTCCTGGTCGTGAACGTGAAGGACTCGCCCGACGACATCGCCACGGTCCAGTCTGTCCTAGGGGACATGTCAAACCTGGTGAAAGCCGTTGCGTTCAGAGACCTCTCGGCGGCGGTGAGTTGCACCGTGGCAGTGGGATCTCGAGTTTGGGGTGAAGTCATGGCGCCCGTGATCACGCAAAACGCGGTACCGAAAGAACTCACCCCGTTCAAGGAGATCAAGGGAAGCAGGCACACCGCGGTCTCAACGCCCGGCGACCTGCTTTTCCACATTCGAGCAAACCGACCCGACCTGTGCTTTGAACTAGAACGGATTATCGTTAACGCCCTTGGCGAGTCGGTGACTGTGCAGGACGAGGTGACCGGGTTCCGCTATTTCGATGATCGCGATTTGCTGGGTTTCGTGGACGGGACCGCGAACCCCGTCGGTGAGCACTTGACGCAGGCAAGCCTAGTTGGACCGGAGGACCCCGAATTTGCCGGAGGGGCGTACGTGGTTGTGCAGAACTACCACCACAACCTTGCCGCTTGGACTGACATCACAGTGGAGGCACAGGAAACGATCGTTGGCCACAAGAAGCTGGACAACGTCGAACTGCCCGACGCTGTTCACGGACAAAAGTCGCACAAGACGCTCAACACGATCAACATTGACGGCGTTGAGTTTGATATCTTGCGAGACAACATGCCGTTCGGTTCTGCGGCATCTGACCTGTACGGAACCTACTTCATTGGTTACACCCGTTACCTGTGGGTTCTAGAAAAAATGCTGGAACGCATGTACATTGGCGATCCGCCCCCGCTGTACGATCAGATCCTCGATTTCTCAACTCCCACCACGGGCACCACATTCTTTGCGCCGCCCGCTTCAATGTTGAACGCGCTGGGGAACTAGCTGCAGGGACTCGCGAGAGGCCTAGGCCTCCGGAGATCCCTTTCGCGTGATCGCTTGATGAACCGGCCGGGCCATGCCGTGCATATCGGGAGCCCGGCTACGGGCCGCGCAAGAACGGCTTGAGGCGCCCCCTCGTTTCCGTGACACGTCAGACCGCTTTATGTGCCGCCTCCTCCCTAAGGCACTCGCCCGCTCTGCCATCACGCAGGCCACGTGATCCTGTGCGCGTGAGCCCCGGTGTTGAGGCTCCACCGGCGGAAGGCTACCTGACTATTGTCGGTGACTCGTGTTCCCAGCGGGACGGGACAGAGAGGCAAAACGATGAAACAGAACGAACAGGACCGACTTGATGAGTCCGTCGGAGAAGATGTTGGCGTAGCCGCTGAAGACGTGGCGGCAGGAATGGGAGACAGGGCGGCCGAGCAGCGCCTGGCGAAGGACGAAGCGGACGAAAGCGCTGGTGAAGCGGAGTACTTGGAGAAGAAGGACAACTAGAGGGGCGGCCCGCCCGGTCGGGCATACTGTCAAATCTCCGGAGCGGTGACCTTGGGTCGCCTGGCTCCCCGCTCCGGGGATTTGCTCAGGACGACGCTGACCGGCAGGCTGCTTGCTGTTGGGCCCTTCCATTGTGGCGCCCCGCTTTTGGTGCTTCCCAGCACCGAGGGAACTTGGGTTTCGACTTGGTGTCGAGTTCGAAGCGGCCGACGCCGCACCTTGCATCTGCGTTAACGCACCGCCAGGCCTATGTTGGAAGTATGTGCGACACGATGGTGACCCTCACCGAAGAGGGAGTCCTGTTCGCGAAGAACAGTGACAGAGACGTGAACGAGGCCCAGGTCTTGGAATGGGTGCGTGGCGGAACGCATGAGCTGAGTGACCGGGTTCACGCAACATGGATTGACATTCCACAGGCGGCGCAGACTTTCGACGTGGCGCTCTCGCGGCCCTGGTGGGCATGGGGCGCGGAAATGGGCGCGAACGAGCACGGTGTTGCCATCGGCAACGAGGCCGTGTTCACGAAGGAGAGCCTGAAAGGCGACGACGGGCTGATCGGGATGGACCTGCTGCGCCTGGCCCTGGAACGGGCCTCCAATAGGGACGAGGCGGCCCAAACCATCATCAGTTTGCTAGAGGAATACGGCCAGTCAGGTAGCCACAGTCACGACAACCCGAGCTTCCGCTACCACAACTCCTTTCTTATCGCTGACCCGGGCGGAGCCCTGGTTCTGGAAACAGCGGGGAAACGGTGGGCCACCGAAGAAGTCAAAGGGCGAGCGAGGACCATTTCCAACGGCCTGACCATTCCCGGGTTTGCTGAAGAGTTCTCCGATCCTTTGCGCTCTGCCGTCGCTCGCTGCGTCCGGCGGCGCGGGATTACCGAGGCCGGAGCCGGGCAAAGCGACTCCGTCATGGACCTGATTGGCGTCTTGTCAGACACTGGCAGTGAGGACGGGCCCAAATGGTCGCGCCTGAATGGCTCCCTTGGGGGCCCAAACGTGCACGGGGGAGGACTGGTTTCCTCTTCCCAAACTGTCAGCAGCTGGATTGCAGACCTGCGCACCGGTTCTGCGGCCGGAGGGATGCACTGGGTGAGCGGTACTTCCGATCCGGCGCTCTCACTGTTCAAACCAGTCTGGGTGGACCGGCCCGCAGATCTTGGGCCAAAGCCAACCAACCTGTTCGATGATCGCACCGCCTGGTGGGACCACGAGCTGCTGCACCGCCTAGCGCTACGCGATTGGAAGCGGGCGAGCGGGATTGTCACCCCGAGGCTGCGAGAGACTCAAAGTGAGTGGCTTGTCAGACCACCTGAGACCGGTGAAGCGTTCTCTATTGCGCGGGAACTCGATGGGCAACTGCGCTTGGAGCTGCTGGAGCTGCCCCTTGAGGAAACGCGGCCCCGGTGGGTGCAGGAACAGTGGGCGAAATACAATGCGGCGGCAATGGGCGAGGGTCGAGGGTAGGGAACTTCATCGGTCGGGCTGATGAGTGCAGTCGGAGTGTTACCCCTCATCCGGCGTGACCCGTTCAGCATATAGAGGCAGACGGATGGCCGGCAAAGAACCGACCGTGACTTCAACGTCGTAGGTTCCGGGCTGAGGAAGAGACACCGGCTGGAGGTCCAAAGGAATAGACACATAGGAATTCTTTTCCTGGCCGCGGGTTCCTTCGAACTGTCCATCCACTTGAGCAATTACTTCCTCTGCGTGCGTGATAGCGACGCTCACAGGCCACGATCGTCCTAGCTCATTAGCACTAAGTTCCACTTGGAGCGCAAGGACCATTGTCAAGGGGGACGGGAATTCGGGAGACCCTAGCAAGTTCAGACCGCTGGAGAGAACGCTCATGGTCCCTTCTCTTACGCTTGTCGCGTCCGCGAAAGTCGCCATAGAAATCCTCATGCCCGTACCGCCTGGCCGACGTTCCGAGTGATCTGACGTGCCCGGCTGCCTTGCCACTCGGATTCCGAACGCGCGCCTACCGTTGAAGCGCAACGCGCTGACCTTTCGTGAATCTGATCAGCGAAAGTGAGTTCACCTGGCCGTTCCCCGCGTATTCTTGTGGCTCCTATTTCTTGACCACCATGCTCTGGCCGAGCTTCCAGTTGAAGCTCGTTCCCCATCACTGCGAGGTATCGGGCGAGCGTTGTAAGGTACAGATTCCCCTCACCTGACATTATTTGGGAGACTCTACCGTTGGTCACATTGAGACGTTCGGCAA
>CAYFRL010000034.1:12221-16506 GCA_964345595.1 uncultured Actinomyces sp. | reverse complement strand
CAGAGCCCCGCGGACTCAGCGCGTCAGTTCAGCAAGATACTTGGCCGACCATTGCCGGTACGGGTGGTTCACCAGGGAATCGTTAGAGAACCGAGCGTCATCGGTCACCTCGGCCACGCAGAACTCTGGCACATTCAGATCGGTGACTGGAGAAGTTCTCTCACATTCGGCGATGATCAGGGGACTGTTCTCGCCGCTGAACTGGTCGATCACCCAGCCATCCTGATCCAGCCAGATGCCGTACCGTCGCTTCGACAGTGTCGTGCCGCCCAGCAGCGACATTTCGATACCGACGTTGATGTCTAGTTCTCGCTCAGCCTCATACCGCGTCCCCCCGGCCGCTGGCCCTTTCACCGTGAGCATGCACAGGTCAAAGTCATCGGCAAATAGCTCAATCGGTTCCTTGCCAAACGCATCCTGGGGCAGGTGGCGCTTGCTCTGCGTGGCCTGCAACCGAACCCTGAGCCCATAGCCGCCCGCGGCTAGAAAATATGTTTGCACGATCACGTTCGGAACCTGCCCGACAAGTAGCTCCACTGGCATTCGTTCCACAAGGAATCGGCGCTCAAACTCGAAGTCGCTGTCAGCGGGATACATGGATCAAGTCTATACTCGGCGGCCTGCACTTCTGCGCTAGCCGGTCCGGCCGTTGCTGGAAGTGCGTCGAATCGCCTCGAAAAACAGCGGAGTAAAGCGAGGGCGAAAAGAAAATCGGGTTAATAGTTAGGACTAGATGCTTAATTATCCGAGGAGTGCAAAAGCGTAGTATCAATTTATTGACTACTATGGGATGAATACTCGATGGAGAGTGAAGGGGAACCTGGCGGTTGCCAGTCGGATAGGCGCAGATCGGGCGTTCTTGGAGCGCCTCTCTTTTTCATCTCAGCAAGGGGTGAACTGGGGGACGAAAGCAGGACCAATGAAGGGTCAAGAGGGAGCAGTGGTGTCATAGCCGTGAAGAATCATATGAGAATACGCTCGCTTGCTGGGACCCTGTTGGCCTCCGGCGGAATCATCCTTGCCACTTTGTTGCCCGCCGCTGGGGCCGCTGCCGAGTCAGAATCGGAACTATTAGCACAGGTGGCAACTGAGCAGCAGGACCAGCTAGTCGCAGTAGAACAAGACGATCCCGAGCGGACAGGCCCAGCGGAAACTGCTCCAGCGGAGACAAGCCCAGCAGAGACGGGCCCCGCGGAGACGAATCCAGCGGATGCCGCGGATGTGGCGTCCGACAGCGACGAGCTGGGCGATCCCGGCGAACCAGACATGCCGCAGTAACAGTTGGGTGAGTCCTCCGCTGAAGGTCTGCCAAACCCCGAGGATGAAGCGGAGTCCGACGAAGTCTCCCGGGAAGCCGCCCAGAGTTTCCCCACCTACAGCGCCGCATTTTTGGGAAACACGCTGAACGGGCAACCGTTCTACACCGGGGTGAGTGGCAAGCCTGCCATCAACAACGCACTTGATGGCGCGGGAAACACAGCCAAAATCACTCTGAACAACATAAAGCTCACCCGAACGGTTGGGGGAGTAACCACGGACGTGCGTAACTTCTCCATTGTTGTCGCCGACGCCGAATCCACGGACACGAACGAGAGCATCACTTGGACGACCACGGGACAGGGCTTCCTGTGGCTCCCCAACAAGCCGCCGCCTACCTCAAAGACAGCGGTGATGGGCAATGCTTGCCCCCAGACTGCAACGCCCGTCTACAATTCGACAACGCCTTCAACGCCCGCCGTATGCGCTTCAAACGTGAGCAGCAACAAGACCGGCACCGCGATGTTGCAGACGCTGCCCCCTACCAATCCAAGTGCGAATTTCCAGGTCGTTCAGCAAATGAAGGCCGGGGGTAAACAGGCGGTCGCTTTCGGTGTGCTGGTCGCCCGCGCAGAGGTCAACGTGCAGGTGGCTGATCGGATAGCGCTTCCCGCTGGTGAGAGCAATAACTTTGTCGCTTCGGTGCGTAACGCGGCCACGAACGAGCTCCTAGTTGACGTTGCCACAGGCACTGTGGAAAACACGGCACAAGCGTCCGCGGGGCTGCCGATCCTTCCCGTCGGCATCCAGCTGGACTTCTCTTCTGAGGTGACGGGCCCGGCACACGATTCATACGAGCAGCAGTGGGTGTGTAGCAAAACGACTACCACGTCAGCTTCGGCGACGCGCTGGCCAACGTCTGCGTACAGCGCCACTCCACCCTCCAGCAGCGATTCGTTCGCAAAGATCTTGCCGGGAGAGTACATCGGCTGCACCGTAAAGTACGTCCCGCCCTATCTCACGCTGGCAAAGTCGGTCGACCAGGCAGGTACCG
Organism: uncultured Actinomyces sp.; assembly: GCA_964345595.1. Classification (GTDB taxonomy): domain Bacteria; phylum Actinomycetota; class Actinomycetes; order Actinomycetales; family Actinomycetaceae; genus Scrofimicrobium. Next base: position 14,195 of record CAYFRL010000034.1, on the reverse strand, counting down.
CCACCGCAAATGAGCCCGAGGACTTCACTTTGAAGGCAGATGGGTCTATCTCCCAGATCTCGGGTAACGGCTCCATCAAGTCAGCCGTTGCGGCGGGCCATGTGGTTCACTCTGGGAAGCGCGGCAGTAGCTGGCATCTTATTCGCACCCAGTAGAACAAGCCGCGAACTCACAGGAGAGACAGAGAAGCCATGAAGATCAGCCCTCTCCGAATCTCGATGGCTTCAGCGCTTGCCGCGCTGCTGGTCTCAATTGGTGGCTTGAACACTCTTGCGTTCGGCGCGCCCGGCGTTGTGAGCCCCGACCCCGACTCACGTGCGGCGGCCTCGGAAATTGACATCGACGCTCTCACCGAACTGATCATTCACAAGAGGCTTCAACCGGATGATTTTGGTCCCCCTGCGACAGGGCAAGAAGACGCGTCAGTCCAGGGCGCGCCGGTCGCGGGAGTAGTATTCTCTGCCATGCTGGTTCCCGGTATCGATTTGACCAGCAGCGAAGGCTGGGAAGCTGCTCGATCATTATCGGTCGGGGAAGCGATCCGCCTTACCGCTGCGGAAGAACCTCAAGCCAGCAGAACCACGGACGCGGAAGGCATTGCCACCTTGCCCTTGGGCGTTGGCCTCTACCTGGTTCAGGAGACTGCCAGCCCGGCCGAGATAGTTCCCAGCTCCCCTTTCGTGGTTCCACTGCCGCTGGCTGAAGACGGGCAGTGGAACTACTCCGTCCACATCTACCCAAAGAATGCCGCGGTTGACGCAACTCTTTCCGTAAACGACCGATCGGCCGTCACTTGCCAAGACACGGTCCAGTGGACCTCGTCTACAGCGATCCCGCGCCAGCAGGCACTTGATGAGTACGTGGTGCAGAACCTGGTGGCGCCAGGGCTCACCGTGCAGGTGGCTCGGAGTGCACCGCAAATCCAGGTGACACTGGTTGGAACGCAGGTTTCCCTTGTGGCCGACGACTTCGGGTGGCAGATAACCACCGTGGAAGGACTCGAGGCGGTCCAGGTGACTTTCACGCAGAGCGGGCTGGAAGAGCTTACCGAGGCGCGGGCGGGGTCTCCCGAAGCTCGCGTGGAAGTGCGGTACTCAACGCGGGTACTGGAGCCGGGAGTTCACCAAAACGAAGTCAGGGTCCAAGCCGGGAACGCTGGGCTAGTGAGCAGCAAAGCCGAGACTCGTTTCGGGCCGCTGATAGTTGAGGTCCGGCAAAAGGGGAGTCCGCAGCGCCGGATTGAGGGAGCCGTGTTCGAGCTCTACATATCCGCACAGGACGCCGCGGCCCGGCAGAACCCGGTAACAATTGATGGTGCCTCTAGCTGGACCACCAATGCCAACGGGTAAATTACGTTCCCGTGCCTACGTGCATCCAACTTCGTGAACGGGTTGGACGTAGCGGAGGATGACCCGGATTTCCGTTTCTATTTCGCCAAGCCGGTGTCCTACCCGAGAGGATGGGTGGGGGACATGGAGCCGATCGCTGGAGTAGTTCTGGGAACTGGAACGGCAGAGGCTCAGGTCCTTCAGTTTGATGTTGAGAAAGAAGCGCCGGGGCCAACTCCCAAGCCTGAACCAGAGCCAGCTCCGAAGCCTGGTCCCCAGCCCAGCCCGGCCCGCTGCCCATCACCGGGGCGCGTATCGGAGGTGCCGCGCTGCTGTCCGCCGTGCTCCTCGTGGGCGGGATTGCTCTGCTCAGAAGGCGGCGCGAGGGTGACTCGCATGGAAACCTCTCGCAGTGACCTGTGATCTGCCCAGCGCTAAAGGAAGTGCGACGTCGAGTCCCGGGTGGCACTCGGACCAAGAAAAGGCACCTAAGACTCCAGAAATATCCCGAAAGAAGGCCCAGCAACCGCGGCGAAAGCGCACGCGAGGGTGGATTATCACCTCCGTTGTACTCCAGGTGGTGGCAATGTTGGCTATCGGACTCCTGGTATACCCAGAGGCCGCGAACTGGTTCGCACAGCTCGGA
>CAYFRL010000034.1:0-12121 GCA_964345595.1 uncultured Actinomyces sp. | reverse complement strand
CACAGCTCGGAGATAGCAGGGTACACAAAAAGGGTTGAACAGACTGCGCCGCCTGAGCGGCAGCGCATTCTGGACGCCGCCTACGCCTACAACGAGACGTTGAGGCCAGGTCCCCTTACAGGCCCGTACGTGTCACTCAGCGAAGATGAGGTAAACCGAAGCGCCGTTTACCTTGCCTACGAGGAGCTACTGCGAATCAGTGGCACCGACGTGATCGGAACGGTGAATTATCCGGCCTTGAATATTGCGCTACCCGTATATCACGGGACCACCGACGAGGTGATCTCGAAAGGTGCCGGGCACATGTATGGGACCTCTTTGCCCGTCGGCGGCCCCTCTACCCACGCGGTGCTGACCGCCCATTCGGGGCTACCAAGCGCCAGATTGTTTACACGCCTCCCAGAAGCTAAAGTCGGCGATCAATTCTGGATCTCCGTCCTGAGCGAGGACCACTATTACCAGGTTCAAGCGGTCGACACCGTCCGCCCGGGAGACACCGAGAGCCTGAAGATTATTGAGGGAGAAGACTGGGTCACCCTATTCACCTGCACTCCAATTGGAATCAACAGCCACCGCTTCATGGTCCATGCGGAGCGCATTCCAGATCCCGCAAAGGACGATGGAAACCAATTCGTAGCGGGCGATGGAATCTCCGCTGGGTTCCCCTGGTGGGCGGTGTGGTTTGTCGGTGGCTCGGTATTGGTTGGCTGGTTCCTGTTTGCGCCGCCGGGGCGGAAGAAGGAAAAGAGCAGAGCTGATCCACACCGCCCATAGCGCGCAGCTCGCACCCCTGAACATACTTCCTAGGCGAAGTGCCGCAGCATATTTCACGCGGGACATCACCCGCTGAAATATTTTGCGATTCATCGGTCCCGCACAATTTCCGCATCCAAGAATTCAAATCCCGCCAACTGCGGCCTGGTACCAAAGTCCTCTGTTAGCCTTTTTACACACGACAATTGAACCGCAGGCGGAACTCGGCGATAACTGGACGGCGAGTGGCCAGCCTGGTCGTGTGATCACGGGTCGCTCGGTGAAGGTAACATCATCGGTTCGTCCGGGGATCCGTGCAGGGCGCGCAGGACGACACCACGTGCGCCAGATAGTAGACGGAGTTGTCACCGTTCCCGCATAGGGTGGCAACTCCGTCGCTGGCCTCTCCTCTTTCGCGGTACCGACCCTCTAGAGATAACCGCGTTCGCGAGCCCTCTGAACAGCGTGGTGCCTAGTCTTGACACCGAGCTTGCGGTAGAGCGTTCTCAGTTGAGTCTTCACCGTATTGGGGCTGACGATTCGGATGTCTGCAATCTCTTGGGTTGTTCTTCCATCTCTGAGCAAGGTAAGCGTTTCGCGTTCAACCTCCGTGAGCCGGACAGGCGAATCATATTTCAATGTCCGCCGGTCCGGTTTTGCCCGCTCTATTAGCTCCGCAACATCGTAGCTCAGCACCTCTTGTCTAGCAGAAATCTCTTGGAAGACCGTGTCTGGAATAAAGCGCAGGGCGAACCTGCCGACCTCCGGTGATGCGTCTCGGGTCACGCATTCCACCATCGCTGCTGCCGACTCATAGTCCTCCAGTACCACATAGACTCCTGCGCTGAGCGCGGAACTGACCGCATTTGCCCTGGGTGAGATGACGGTGTCGCCGGTCTTTTGAGGATCGCAGCCGGGGAACTGCCGGATGCCGTATTCTCCAAGCTGGATGCTGGCCCAATATGCGACGTAGAGTTCGGCGGCAAAACCTGCAGAAAGGTCTTCCCTAGTTGAAACGCTGCGCGAACTCTGTGTCAGAGCCTGACCCCATGATCTCTTTTGCGCCGCGTAACTTCCGTCGGGCACCAGCACGGTCGCCGATCGCCCCAGCAGCGAAAGTCTGCCTGGACAGCGAGCGCCACTTGGCATACGCAGATTCCGTGGGTGTGGTTTCAAACGCCCGGACGCTCCCTTCCAACACGTCTTCTGCTTTGCGTTTCATTGGCCGAATGCCGTTTGTCCGAACCAATCATCGGCAGTCGCGTAGCAGCTCTGGCCTTTCTGGCGATATCGGACCACTCCGCTGTTGCACGACTAGAGCGCTGGAAGACAGCAGGAATACTCCCATCAGCAAAAGCAGGTTGGGGAGCCAGGGAATCGACGTGTGATCCACGGTGAGCAGCGCCTGACGTGTCACGCGCGGTGTTGCGAGGAGTAGCCGCCTCAGCTCCGCGTTCGCCAGCTCCTCGGCTTCCTGGTACAACCCCAGCTTCAAAAGATAGTAAAGCTCTAAACCAGGCTGGTCGGCGCGTTCTACAATGCGCAAACCGTGCTTGTACCTCTCAACCTCCGATGGCCCTGCGCACACAGATGCGCCGAGAGCATCCCAGGCCACGTCTGACCACTCGAAGGCGGCTTCGCCAGACAGTGGGTGAATGGAAGTACTGCCCAAAGGGTAGCTAGTCAATCGGTCGAAGTATCGCTGGGCATAGCAGAAGCCCTCACCGTTCCAGCCTGCTGGCTCGGCGAGTTCGGCCGTGAAAGTTCTGAGTGAACTTACCGTCGACACGAAGCGCAGGAAATTGATGTCTTCAGGCTGGATTGGAACGCCGCAGAGACGCTTCAGTAGAGAATAAGCAGGCGTTCGAGGCGGCGGCGACCATCCTTCGATGATCGGGGTGTCTTCAGCTTCTAGAGCCTGCCGGACCAGCTCAGGGTGTCCGGCTGTCCACGAAAGGCGGCTGGCTGAGATGGGCGCCTCCACGTTGGACTGCGTTTGCACGAGCTCCTCTATGTCTTCCGGCGTGAAAGCCAACTCGTTCTCAGCGAACGTTACGCAGGGGGAGTCAAGGAGCGATGGCGGGTTATCCAGAGCCGTGACGACAACGCTTAGTCGGGGGTGCTCCTCTTGGAATCTGCGAAGCTCGTCCCAAGGAGGATCCCGTGCCGTCTGAAAAACGTCGTCGACGTACAGGGTGTCGGGGGCGAGGTCATCGCCCTCTTCCAAAACTCGGGAGAGTGCCAGGCGGGACGTGACCAGGGTGCCGGAGAATCCCAGCTGCTCACGGTACTCACGGCAGCTTTCTACCCACGTTGTTTTCCCCCACCCAGGGCCGGCAGAAAGTACGGTCAGCTGGGGAAGGTTGCCCCAGAGCTCGTGAAACCGTTCGCGGTTCACTGTGCGCCACGCTTCAAATCTGGGGGGCTCCTTGCTGGCTCAAGGAGTTGGTGCTTGCGTGCACAGGCCTGTCTTTGATTTCTGTACTCCGATGCGGCAGGGGAGCGCCCAGCCGTTGAGCGGGAGGCCGGGTCTGGGTTGAAATGCAGACGTGGCATCAGTGTTGCATGTGCCCGCCGTTCTCGACTGTAGTCCTGCAATGTGAGGGGCGTCACCGTGGGGGCGGATGGGCTAAATGACGGGTTAACCAATGGGTTAACCCGTTGGGTGATTTTTGTCCGGCTGAGGGATCTGTGCGCGGCTCCGCAGGTATTGTGAGGAGTGAAATGCAGTGGTGTTGGATCGGGGACGCTCAGACGGGACTGTGCTCCCCGACATTACTTCAGAAGAAGCATCCACAAAGCTAATTGTCGAGTTGATCAACCACTCCCACCGATGCGCACTGTCTAAATCGTTGGTAGCAGGCTGCTGGCCATGAGGTGAACAGTGTCGGGCTACCCAAGTCAAGAGTTCAAGCAAACTGTGGTGAGCGCGGCCCAGACGCGCACGCCTGGTGTGACACTTCGGGACATCGCGCAGCGCGCGGACATCAGCACTGCAACGCTGCGTAACTGGATGAAAGACAGTCTTGTTCCAGCAGCTAGCAACGAAGCGCATCCACAAACGTTGGTTTTGGAGAATCGGAGTCTTCGCAAGCGGCTCAGGAACGCTGAGGTCGACGGTGAAGTCCGCCGACAAGCTATGGATATGTGTGCGTCCCTTCTTTCCTTATCCGAAAAGGTAGACATTGCAGCTGCGCTCTCTGATAGGGGAGTTGCAGTGGCCCGCGCCTGCGCGATTCTAGAGTTGCCCACCAGTAACTACTACCGCTCGCGGGCCTCCAGGCACCAAGAAGAAAGCGTCAGTTAGTCAAGACCAGGGGTGTCTTGCCGTATGAAATAGGTGAACCGGAGCCCATGGTCCCTTGTGTCGGTGCTATACCAGAGCTGGCTTGGGACGATTCTTGGTCTAGAGTGAGTCGAAACACGGTTTGATTGGCACTGATGAGCGAGCCAAGTGTTATTGATCTTGAAGTATTTTTCAGTCGCCGGGGCGAGACGGAACTTGCTTTGCAGACGGCGGAAACGGCTTGACTACAGGGAAAACCTCCTTTCGTCATCACGCCGGTCACGTTCGGCATCGCGCACGGTTTTGCAGACGAGCCGGGAAGTATTCCACCAACCCTTAACCATTCCCAATATCACCCAGGTGTAAGAGCTGGCCGAAGCGTCCTCCGGAGTCTTTTTTAGGCTGTATCCTGGTACCTTGAACAGGGACTTAAGTCCAAGGAGCAAGCATGTAAGAAGGAATATCAGCCGGGTCTCGTCGGCAGAACTCTCCGGGCAATCGACCAGTGGTGGATTCGCCCGGGCGCCGTCAGGATTTGGCTCAAGACCATCCGCTCATCAACACAGTGGACCAGGGGGCTCGCATCTTGCGGTGAGGCCCCGCTCTATCGAGAGCGAACAGAGGTACAGGTCTGGTGCGACGAAGCACCGCTTGGGTGGCGACGTCGGCCCGTACAAGAGTCAGAGGTGAATCATCATGGAAAGTTTTGGTACGCGGAGCCTGGTGGTTCCGCTAGGAGAAATCCGAACGTCCCGGTGGGAAAGCACTAAGGGCGGCGGACGGATGCCGAAGGAAGACTCCAGAAGCTACCTGCGTGAGTTTAACGTCGAAGTGGCAGATGCGGAACTCAACGAGTTCGCAAATGCCTCAGCGGTGCATTTTCATAATATGCATCTAATGGCTGTAACGCTTCCCAGAATGAAGTTCAGATGGCCCCGAAACCTAAAGTCAATTGAGTGCGCGTCTATCATGTTGGCCCAGCCGGGAGGCATTGAGATTTCCGGGCCCGACACTGTATATAGGTATGCCCCAAACTTTTACTACGTGCCGCCCGGCAGCAACACACTGGAGATTACGACTCTGTCTTCTAAGAACACAGTGTTCGTGATAACCGGCAACATATCCTTGCTGTCGGGCATGTCAATCCGTTCCCCAATACTCGCGCCGGGCTCGTGGATTGATCAGACGCAGCTGGAGCCGCTCTTGGTCTTTGTTAGATCACTGCTCTCGTTGCCTAAACCGCCGGACCCAAGGGTGCCAGCGCTGCGAGCCGCTACCCGCGAAGTAATTCGCAACATCTTCAGTTTGCCGCTGGCGGCTTGCCCGGAGCAGGGCAGTCTCTACGCAAGATCCATGGAAATGATTGCCACCAACTACGCGTGCGCAGAACTAACGACTGCGCGTTTGGCCGAGGAATTGTCGGTCTCACCGCGGACGCTGCAAAAAGCTTTCCGTGAAAAAGGAATAAGTTGCAACGCCGCGATTAGAGAAGTGCGAGCCCAGGTGGCTGCTGGCTTGCTCGAAGAGCGGGGGTCAAAGACATTGGAGCAGATTGCCGCTCAGGTCGGATTTGGGTCTGTGACGACCATGCGACGGGCTTTGAGAGAGTTCTGCTAGACAACCAGCGACAAAGAGCCGCTGCCCTGGTTTGGTTGCCAGAGCAGCGGCTTTCTCTGTTGCGATCAGTAGGCGATATTGAACACCCAAACCGCCAGGGTCATCGTGGTGAGGGTGACCAAGACGATCCCGATCAGGTTTAGCCAGACGCCGCCCTTGACCATCTGGTTGATGCTCACGTAGCCGGTGCCAAAGGCAACCGCGTTCGGTGGCGTTGCCACGGGCAGCATGAAGGCGCTAGTTGCCGCCAGAGCCACCGGGATTGCAAGAAGCATCGGGTCGACTCCGATGCCGAGTGCGATTCCTCCTGCCACGGGCAAGAAGGTGGCGGCTGTCGCCGTATTCGAGGTGAGCTCGGTCAAGAAGATGATCGCCGCAGTCACCAAGACGACTAGCAGAACGACGGGCAGTCCTCCGATCCCCTGGGCGACCTCGCCGATCCATTCAGTGAGCCCCGAGGTGCCGAAGGCCGCGGAAAGCGCCAGGCCGCCTCCGAAGAGGAGTAGCACGCCCCAAGGCATCTGTACGGCCGCTTGCCAGTCCATCAGGCGCACACCGCGTGCCGCTCCGCCGGGCACGATGAATAGCAAGACCGAGATCAACATGGCGATGCCGGCGTCCGAGATCGGCGGGTCAGGGAAGACGAGTGGCAGGAAGATCCAGAGGACCGCCGCCAGAATGAAGATCGCGAGAACTCGCATCTCTCCGGCAGAGGGCTTCCCGAGCGCATCGAATTCCCTCTTGATGAGTTCGCGCCCCCCAGGAATCTCCTTGATTTCTGGTTTGAAGAGAACCTTCGTTAGCAAGAACCAGGTGGCAAACATAAATACCACCGACAAAGGCACGCCGACTAGCATCCATTGTCCGAAACCGATTTTAATCCCGAAGTTCTCATCCAAGTATCCGACTAGAAGGGTGTTAGGTGGAGTACCAATTATGGTGCCAAGAGAACCAACGGACGCAGAGTAGGCAATTCCCAGCATGAGCGCGGTCGCGAAATTCGACTTGATGATCGGCTCACCGTTCTCATTTGTCACCTTCTCTCCCACGTCGGGCGCCACGCGGCTCACCAGCAGTAGAACCGACATGCCGATGGGGAGCATCATGACCGCGGTTGCGGTGTTCGATACCCACATCGAAAGAAAGCCGGTCGCAATCATGAAGCCGGCGATCATGGATTCCGATCGCGGTCCCATTAGTTTCAGCGTTAGAAGTGCGATTCTGCGGTGCAGGTTCCAGCGCTGCATCGCAAGGGCCAGTATGAAGCCGCCCATAAAGAGGAAGATGATGTTATTGCCGTACGAGGCGCCGACCTCGTTTATGTTCGCCCCGGCAAATACCGGGAACGCAACCAGTGGGATCAGAGCAGTCACCGGAATCGGTATGGCCTCGGTCATCCACCAAACGCCCATCAGGACAGCTACAGCAGCTGTCACCTTTCCTTCATGCGCCAAAGAATCGGGCAAAAGGAAGTACATTGCCAGAGAGGCGACCAGACCAGCCGCCAGGCCAAGCCAGCGGCGCAGGTTTACAGGTGCGGCTTCCGCGGCGGCATTTTCGCCATCAGACTTTTGCTCTACACCGGATGCGGCGGCCTCGGGTTCCTCGAGAGTGTAAAGATCGACCGGCTCTGCTTCACCCATCTTGGGTATTCGCGCCATGATTACTCCTTACTGGTGCCCAGACCGCTGGCCCGGACTCCTAGATTCATTTCTCGATCAGTTGTGTTGATGCGGCGGGGCGACACCTGCGTCGCCTGCCGTGCCCTACAGGGTAAGGAGACCAATTCACGCCCCGCAAGGATCGCCCGCAGAACCGGCTCCTGTCAGGACAAATGCCTTTTCTGGAACGTTTTGCCAGGTCAGCTATGGTTTTGTAGGACGATCGTCCCGATTTGGGGGTCCGGAACGACGCGTATTCTGACCTGAAATGACCCATTGACCTGCGGAAACTGGGTTCCGCAGGTATTCTGCGAGCAAGACCATCGTAGATTACTGAGCAGCTTTTGAGAGCGGAGTTCCTCGCATCCAAACGAGGTATGAAGGCCGGGTGATAATTCGGGGTGAGACTAGGGGTGGTGTCGGAACGAGGCAATTTCAGAGGATGTGCAAACTAATTCAACTTAAGCCCCGGTATCATGCTATATTCGCCTCGCCTGGCTAACGGTGCCCTGGCAGGCCCAAATGGGCAGCAATGACAACGCTTTCGTGGGACATAGGTCCGGGACTTTTGATTCGATCTATAATCGAAGCAACGCTACCGAAAAGTATCATCCGTTGCGAAAGAGTGAATTTCTAAGCAACGCGTGAGCTGATTTTATCTTAGTGAGGCAAATGTGAACAGCACCTATACGTCCGGAATTGAACTCGCGAGAGTTCTTACCGCGCGTTATGGCGATGTTTACTTGACATGCTCCGGAACACACTTCGCGGGATACGTTGTCCGATCTAGCGGCGCAACACCAGATTGGTGGAGAACTCATGGGTGACCTGGAGATCAGGGCAAGAGAGATCCTTCGGTCCATCGTTCCAAATAGCGAACCTGTGGACCAAGGGGAACTGCTCGACTTTTCGACGGAGTACAGGGCTGGTATTCGGGAACGGGTCAAAGCCGGTGACGGAAGTGTCATTGGGGCCATAGCGCTCGTCTGGTCAACGCTCAGACTTGATCGCCCTCGACAAGCAAAGGAAATGCTTGGGGGCACGGACTTTTCCGCGCTTATTGAAGAGGATTCCACGCTGTCGTGCGCGAACAAATCGGTGGCATATGCGGTCCTGGCTGAAGTTTTACTTCTCGGTGCGGACATTCCTGCGGCATCTCGAGCGGCGCGCAGCGCGCTTCATTACGCAAGAGGGAAGGGGACGGCCGCTGAGGCCCATCATGCCCGCGGTCTCCTAGCGGCGGCACTCGCTCTAAATGGGGAAATTTTCACCGCAAACGAATACCTGGATCTGGCCCATGCCAAAAGTGAGGACTTCAGCGATGACGACTTCCGCCGCTGGCCTTTTCTGCTTGCCATCTTGGCGATTCGAACTCGCCAAGATGGTCCGGCATTGGGAAAGGAGCTAGCCGATTCGTCAGCGCGCCCGTCAATCAGCATTACGGTCCGCGGCTTCCGAGTGTACGAGGAGGTCGTTGGCCGGATGCTTCGCGGTGACTTTGCCGGCGCGCGAACACTTTGCGAGGTTTACCGCAGTCGTCTCGACTACCCGGACGCGCCAGAGCTATTTACCCATTTGCTGTTGGGCGCTGAGTCGCTCTCCCTGCTACAGATTTCTCAACCGGGAAAGGTCATCAGCCTACTGAAGGGGGCCCGCTCACCGGCAGATCACTTTGTTTGCTATGAATTACTCACGGCCAGCGCCTATATCTGCCTAAACAACTCTCGGCGTGCCCTCGAAAGCATCGCGCCCTGTGTCGTTATGGAATCAACCCATTCGGTTTCAACGCGCGCTTCTGTGCTGGTACGCAAAGCCGTGGCAAAGGAGCTGCTCGGAGAGCACGATTCGGCAGACATGGCATTCTTCCGGGCTTTTCACTTGGCACACCGCGAAGGAGCAGTGGTTCCACCCGTCGGTCTGCCGATAGAGCCACTCATGGCTCTGGCGGAGCGCATGAAGCAGCGAGAACCGCAGCTAACCGCAGCCATAGAGGCCAGCAACTTCAAGGATTACCCGCACCTGAGCGCAGAGCAGGCCTGGTGCCAGTGCGGAGACCTAACGTCGCGCGAGCTTGAACTTGCGGAGCAGCTTGCATCTGGCAAGACTTTCGCTGCTATAGCAAAAGAGCGTTTCTTATCCACCAGCACTTTGAAGACGCAGGCGAGCTCCATATATAGGAAGCTAGGCGTGACTTCGCGAGAAGAAGCCGTCTCACTAATGAAGAGAGCAGGATTCTTTACATAAAGGCAGTTCCGTCGTCCTCGGTTCAGGAATGGCGCCGTCTTTGGCGTGAGTCGGTGAGATGAGCAGGACGGATTATACCTTCGTTTAATAGGCTCTGGCCAGTAGGACGGAGTCCACTCGTCTTATCGGCGCGGTGTCGCCCTTTGCTTGGAGCGTGACGCTGAGCATCGTTGGCGGCGCGCGGAAAACGCGCTCTTTGACGCGCATCACACCTTCAGTCAATTGTGGGGGAAATTGGCGACTAAGCCCGAGATGATCTAACGGCCCAAATTGGGTACTAGGACCCAGGGAATTGCAGTTTAAACGTTTCGGCCGCACTACGGTATTAGCTGATGTGTGCGAAACAATGCTCGCGTTCGGCGATTACCATGATGTTCTTACTGGCTTTCAAAGCCCTTAAAAATATCTAAAGTCGCAGATCAAAACGCGGTGAATTGGTGTAGCACGCTCAGGACCTACGGAGGACTTGTCAGGAAATGCAACAAGTGCGCAAGCAGCTAGTACTTTCGGTGTGCGCGAGTTCCTCCACCCGGGCTAATGAGGTCGAGAAGAGAAGAGGCAACACAGCAGCAATAGCGCGAACTGGCGGCCTGAAGGGCGCACGGTGAAGACAAATTCAAGGCTTGGATCGCGCCCAATACACACGCCGTCGCCGCGCCCATTCGATGCGGATCATCCAACTGGTCATCTAGTGCAGTTTTGGATTGATAATCCGAACAAAATATCAACATAGATGCAGAATTGTGAATGGAGAGTAAATATATGAATAGCATTCCCGGCCCGGTCGGAAGAAGAAAGGTTCGCACAGCGGCCGCTCTTCTTTTGGCCATGTTCGTAACCCTTTCGGGGGCAATATTCGGGATGTTCCCAGCGAAGGCGGATGTGCCTTCCGTTGCCATCACGGAACCTTTCAAGGCGCCACTATGTGAGGGGACGACAGACGCCAACCCGGAGCAGGCAGAAGGTGCTGTGAGAGACCTTTCGCTCGTGTTCGGTAAGAGGCTTGACGCTTACAATCAAGGAAAAGTTGTTCCGCTGTACGGAATATCAGGTCGCAATGCGGGCGAATCTCCACCGGTCTGTGGTGTTCGCCATGTGGAAGGCATTGGCGCCGTGTCAGAGTGGATGTATTGCACGGATCTATCTGGTCAGGTCTGCGCGGAAACAGGTGCTGATGGCGGTCTGGTCGGCGGCCGGGGAACGGCTATGGACTTCCCTGAACGGTTGGAGGGTAACCGACGTCTGACCGACGATCAGGAGAAGATCATCTCCTGATCGTGCGCAATGAGCCGCCCGTCGTGTCGACAGTTCCGGGTGGCGTGAACGCTTCCGTGGCCTCGAACGCTAGTTCTGCCGAGAGATGGGCCAGGCAAGGTCTTGTTTGGTGTGTGTCGGACTACAAGGGGCTCTACGGGGAATGGCGGACCTGGTGCGATAGGAATATGAGTTCTGCGCAGCAGAAGGAGACTCTGGCCAAGATCCCGGAGCACCCGACCCTCGAGTTGGAAATGGCTGTTCAAAAGGATGTGCTTGAGGTCGGCGAGTCAGCTGTCATTGATGTGACGACCAATGTGTTCAATCAGCCCATTGAGATTTACGCGTCCGCTGGCACGCTGAGTGTCTTGGAGGGGGATGCGACCATTGCGGATGGTCTCCTCACGGTGAACGGTACAAATCCAGATGCCTTGAAAGAGATAAAGCTGATCCTTGAGTACACGGGAGAAGACGATGTTGAGATCTACGCTGTCGCTTCACCGACTGCGAAAGAGCATATAACTTGGGCTCAGTCGAAGCGTCCGGGTGGCGGTAGCTGCCAGGTGTTCGCGACGTTTGAGACGACGCGGGACTCCGACGTCACCGCTGCCGTAGTGCTGAAATTCAAACCGCGGCCGACTCCTGTTGGAGGATTCACGGTACAGAAGACCGTGGCGGGTGCCGCAGCTTCCAAAGTTCCGGCGGGCACAAAGTTCACAGTTGAATACAAGGTGGACGGCGGTGCCGCGCAGACACTGACAGTCACCACAGGTGAAAAGGTGGCGATTGAAGGGCTGAACATCGGTTCCACCGTCGAACTCAGCGAAGTGAAGCTGCCGGCGATTGAAGGAATCAAGTGGGGTTCTTTCAAGTTCAAGGCCGACGGGGTTGAGACGAATAAGATAACGATCGGAAAAGACAAGATCGTTGAGATCGTGCTTACTAACCAGGCGGATAAAGAAAAGACCGAGGTGCCGCCGAAGCTTGGCACCACTGCTTCCGACGCGGTCATATCCGGTGAAGGTTCCAAGCAAATAGCCACAATCACCGATAAGGTCTGCTACAGCGGTGTCGTTGCTGGTAAAACCTATGAGGTTAAGGGAACCCTCATGGATAAGGCGACGGGTAAGGCAATAGCAGGCGAAGGTGGCAAAGCAATCACCTCGAACGCCACTATCACGCCCGACAGCAAGGAAGGATGTGTGGACGTAGAGTTCAAGACGTCCCCCGTCTACATTGCTGGGAAAACGACGGTAGTTTTCGAGAGCCTCCACCTGGATGGAGTCGAGGTCGCTACCCACGCCGA
>CAYFRL010000033.1:0-18415 GCA_964345595.1 uncultured Actinomyces sp. | reverse complement strand
GGCTGGACCAAAGCCAGACGGGACCGCCTGACGCCTGAAGAAGGAAAAGGAAGAACGCAATGAGCACCATGCCGACCCGCGCCACGGCGCACTCCCAGAAGAAAAGATGGACGTGGGGCCGAACCCTTCTAGTAGTACTTGCGGTGCTCGCAGCCGTTTTGCTGGCAGGCGTCATAGCGCTGGTTGTTTTCGGTAAGAATGTGGCTGACACGTTCGACCAGAACAAAACAGTGGTAGAGGCATTTCCGGAAGAGTCAGAGCGGCCAGCTGCCGCAGATGATGGTTCACAGACCATTTTGCTTCTGGGCTCTGACACGCGGGCAGAAATAGACCCAGACGACATCAACGCGGCGCAGGACTCCCGCTCTGACACCATCATGGTTGTCCGCATCCCCGCCGATAGGGAAGCCGCTTACGTAATGTCCATCATGCGTGACTCGTGGGTGGAGATCCCCGGGTACGGTGAAGCGAAGATCAACGCGGCCATGGCCTATGGGGGTGTGCCACTGACCGTTCAGGTTGTTGAAGGTCTGATCGGTTCGCGCATCGACCGGGTGGCGATGGTGGATTTTGAGGGATTCAAAGGACTCACGGATGCACTTGGCGGGGTCACTGTGAATAACCCCAGCGCGTTCTCATCAGGCGACTACAGTTTCGACGCGGGTAACATCCATTTGAACGGATCTGAGGCGCTCATGTTTGTCCGGACGCGTAAAGCGTTCGCAGAGGGTGATTACAGGCGCGTGCAAAACCAGCAGGCCTATTTGAAGGCTGTCGTCTCCACGATATTGAGCCGGGGCACTCTCACAGATCCGGGGAAGATCAAGGGCGTGGTCGAGGAAATCAGCCCGTTCTTGACTGTTGATGAAGGATTCGATTCGGGTTATTTGATCAAGCTGCTTCCATCCCTTCGGAACTTGAGATCTTCCGATATCGTCTTCTTCACTGCCCCGACGGCTGGTGTGGGAACCTCCGCCGACGGACAATCGATCATCTTGTTGGACTGGGACAGGATGGCGGAGTTGAAGAAGGCATTTGAAACGGACACACTGGCCGAATACGTCGCAACGCAGGATTTGAACGCGTACTAGGCGCGCTTCAGTAAGACAACAATCGCGCGCAGGCCCGCTCCGGTAGGGTGGGTAGGTGTCTAATCGCCGCCCCCATGTTCCGCGCAGTGATCGTTCACGCGCATTTGCAGTAGTCCTGGCCGCAGGCTTCATGTCCCTTTTGGGCGTTTCGGTTGTAAACGTCGCGTTGCCGTCGATTGAGACGGGACTTGGGGCAACCTCCACGCAGGTTCAGTGGATTCTTGCGGGGTTCGCCTTGGCCTTTGGTCTGACGCTCGTGCCAGCGGGGAAAGCCGGGGACATCTTCGGGCGGCGCAGGCTCTTCATGTTCGGCGTGGCAGGTTTCGTGCTTTCCTCACTTGCGGGTGGGCTGGCAATGAGCGGGAACTGGCTGGTGATCACTCGTCTGATTCAAGGCGGGTTCGCCGGGGTGATGAACCCGCAAGTTGTCGGACTCATTCAAGACCTTTACCAGGGGAGAGAACGGGCCAGGGCTTTTGGAGCGTTTGGCGCGGTAGTTGGCATATCGACTGCGATAGGTCCGATGATTGGCGGCTTGCTGCTGAGCGCTTTGGGACCCGACTTGGGTTGGCGCTCAGTTTTCCTGGTGAACGTTCCGGTCGGGATTGCGCTCATATGGCTTATGTACCTTTGGTTGCCGAGGGACGCGCACAGCATCAAAGAAGGCGAACCTGGCCTGGCCAAGCAGTTCGACCCGGTTGGACTGGTTCTGTTGGGCGTCATAGTTGTGCTGGTGATGTGGCCGTTCTTGGAATCATCAGATGCCGCTACCCCGGGGATTCCGCCCGGCATGTTCTGGTTTTTGGGGGTCGCCACGTTGCTGCTGGGTGCCCTGTTCTGGTGGGAAAAGAAATGGCACCGCATGGGTGGGTCGGCGCTGCTGGATCCCCGGCTTGCTCGTAGTCCTTCGTACTTGCTGGGGCTTGCTGCCGGACTCACCTACTTTGCCGGTTTCACATCCGTGTTCGTTGTGTTTACGCTTTTCTTTCAGCAGGGACTCGGCTTCACACCACTGCAGGCTGGGATGGCCCAAATGCCGTTTGCTTTGCTTTCCGCGGTTTCGGCGGGCATGTCGGGCCGCCTAGTATCAAGGTACGGACGGCTCACTCCACTGGTCGGATCAGGCGTGGTTGTACTCGGCATGTTCACCATTGCTTTGTTTGCATTGAAGCTACCGGAAGATATGCTGCCAAGCGCTGTAATAACCGCTTTGGCAATCACCGGACTCGGCTCTGGGCTGATCATTTCTCCCAACCAAACCCTTACGTTGGAAAGCGCTCCGCGATCCGCGGCTGGGATGGCCGGCGCGGTCTTACAGACTCTCCAGCGCGTGGGAACCGCTATTGGAATGTCGATAGTCACAACCATATTCTTTGTCACCATCGGCTTCCATGAGGGGGAACCGCTCAGCGCTGCCATGCGTGCGGGCTTTGCGAACGCGATGCTTGTGGTGGGGGCAATAGTCTCTCTCACCTTCTTGGTGAACCTGGTAGATAAACTGCGGCGGGAAGAAGCACCGCTTGAGTAGTGCTCCAGGTGAGGCGCAGGCCCCTTCATTCGCGTTATCCTTAGTGCTTGGGTAGTTCTCAGGCAGGGCCAGTTAGGCGGGGTGAATGAAGAATCTGAATGCGGAAGAGCGGGACGCTCTGAATGAGCAGATCGAGACTCTCACCAATGAACTGGAGGCCGCGCAGATTGAGCGGGATCAGGCACGCGCGGCCAACCAAGTGATGGCACAGGCCTTGGAACAGATGAATCAGCTGTTTCACCCGCAAACGGGAGACAAGCAACAGGGCGAGTAATGAGGGTTGTACGCGACCGGGTCCAACTGGCCGTTCCCGGCACCGCCACGGGCCTTAGCCTGTGGCCCCGCAATTTAGTGGTACCGCTTGGTATTAGTGACCGCGCCGCCATAAACGCGGTTGCCGGTCCGGCCCGCACTTTCTTGCACGATCATGCGACCGACGACCCCTCAGATGAGAAGCACCCCGTGGTAGTCGCGCTG
The DNA here is from genome assembly GCA_964345595.1 of uncultured Actinomyces sp. Classification (GTDB taxonomy): domain Bacteria; phylum Actinomycetota; class Actinomycetes; order Actinomycetales; family Actinomycetaceae; genus Scrofimicrobium. The sequence continues at coordinate 15,319 of CAYFRL010000033.1, read as the reverse complement.
AGAGCCACACTGGATCAGTTTGGCTCACCCCAAGTTGGTGTGCAGCTGCACTTGCGCGCGTCGATTCCCCGCAGCCGGGGACTTGGCTCCCACAGTGCCGACACGCTGCTGGGGATCTTGGCCGCGCATCAACTAGTCGACTGCCCAGTTGATGCGGCAACGGTGGCCCAGTTGGGCCAGGCGTTGGGCGCGGAACCGCTGAGAATGCTGAGCGCGCTGCAGGAAAAGGCGCTGCTTCTGCCAGCGGGACCTGGGGCGGGCGACGTAAGTCAATCCCTTCCGTTAGTTGTGCCGACTGGCGTAAGCCTGACAGCTTTCGTGCCCAACTTCTTGCCCGGTTCCCCGCCAGACTTGAGTGACAGGCCGACGCTTGAAGAGTGCGGTGCGGAAGCGGCGCGGGCGGCTCTTTTCGGGCTGCTCTTCTCAGGAAATGACCTGGCGGAGTCGGATCCGGATCTGCTCTTGCGGGCAACTGAAGATCCGTTCGGGTTGGCGGCGCACGAGGCGTCAGTGCCGTCTTCAGTCGCGCTCATCCGCTGGCTCAGAGAACAGGGCCTTCCCGCGGCGCTTAGCGGTTCCGGTCCCGCGGTGCTATGCCTGCTGCCGGTTCCTGAGGACATAGGCAAAGCCGCTGAGCAGTCTGGATGGCAAGTTCTTGACGTGAATTCTAAAGAATCTTCAAACTTTCGGGCGGTCACGTCTGCTCAGTAATTGAGCAAAAGTCTCTGCCGACACCGGAAGCTTGTGATTTGGCTCCCAAGGCGGTGCGTTCCAAAGCGATTCCATTGTCATTTCTACCGAGGGTGCTGGTATTGTTGGGCTATCAAGTTGTTGGCAGTAATGGCGACCTTGATCTTCGTGCCTGTTGTGCGCGTCAACTATCACCTTTCCGCTAGTGGTGCGGTGGTAGGGATTCCAATAGTTCGGACTGCAAGTGCAGGTTTCTGTCTTGCCCCGGACGCCCACACTTCTTAGTAAGGATTCCTAAACAAGATGGATCAAAAAGTGCCATCCGAAGCTGAATTAAGCAAACTGAAGCTCCCTGAGCTCAGAGCACTTGCCACCGAAATGGGACTGCGCGGAATTTCTCGGATGCGTAAACCCGAACTCGTTGAGGCAATTGCCGCGGGCGGGAAGGCGGAGCAACCAGCGCGCGCGCCGAAGGCCGCCGCCGCCCAAGAAGGGCAAGAACCCAAAGAACCGAAAGAACCGAAAGAGCAGCGATCAGCGTCAACGGAGACCGCTGAGAAGCAGGCGCCCGCGCAAGGCCGAGGACGTCAACGCCGCCGCGCCGCCAGCTCTGATGAGGCCCCCCAACTGGAGCTTCCTGTCGCAAAACCGGCTGAAGAGAAGGAAGAGCCGCAGGGGAAGACGGAAGACCCCGCCGATCAGCGCGACAGGCGCCCGCGGCGTGAAGATCAGCAGCTTGACGTTCGGGCTGCGGTTGCAGAAGATTTGCAGGCCGCGAAGTCACGGCGGAAAGCCGACCAGCCAGGCGAGGAACCCACCCGGAAGGTAGAGATCGAACTACCTGAAGGTGGGGAGCCGAACCGTTCGCGCAGCCGCCGGGATCGGGGGAGGCGCCGGGGCAGAGACCGGCAGAACCAGCAGCAGGGGAGCCAGCAGGACGGGCGTCAGCAGGGACAGCAAAATCAGCAGGGGCAAGAAGAGCTGGTGCCAATTGCGGGTATTCTGGATGTCCAGTCGAACCACGGATTTGTGCGCACATCTGGCTATCTGCCAGGCGATAACGACGTGTATGTGACGCTTGGAAACATCCGCCGCTGGGGACTGCGTGCGGGTGACGCGGTTGTGGGTGCGGTGCGTCCGGCCCGTGAGGGTGAAAGGCGCCAGCAGAAGTACAACGCGCTGATGCGGGTTGACTCTGTGAACGGGATGACCGTCGAGCAGGCGATGGCTCGCCGCGAGTTTGGGAAGCTGACGCCGGAATACCCGCGCGAACAGCTACGACTGGAGACGACCTCGAAAGCGCTTACCCCGCGCATGATCGACCTGGTTGCTCCGATTGGTAAGGGGCAGCGCGGCCTGATCGTTTCCCCGCCGAAGGCCGGCAAGACGATGGTGATCCAGCAGATCGCTAAAGCAATCGAGGTGAACAACCCGGACGTGCACCTGATGGTTGTCCTGGTGGATGAGCGTCCCGAAGAAGTCACCGACATGCGCGGCATCGTAAATGGCGAGGTGATCGCCTCCACGTTCGACCGTCCCGCCGGGGATCACACGATCGTTGCTGAGTTGGCGATTGAACGCGCGAAACGTCTGGTGGAGCTTGGTCAAGATGTCGTAGTGCTGCTTGACTCGATCACTCGCCTGTCCAGGGCCTACAACTTGGCGGCTCCGGCGTCTGGCAGGATCCTTTCTGGTGGCGTTGACGCGGCAGCGCTTTATCCGCCGAAGAAGTTCTTTGGCGCGGCGCGCAGCTTGCGTGAAGGTGGCTCGCTCACGATCATCGCCTCTGCTCTTGTGGAGACAGGGTCAAAGATGGACGAGGTGATCTTTGAGGAATTCAAAGGCACCGGCAACATGGAGTTGCGTCTTTCCCGGCAGCTGGCGGATCGGCGTATTTTCCCGGCCATCGACATCAACGCTTCCGGCACGCGGCGCGAGGAACTGTTGCTCAAACCAGAAGAGCTTGCCATCATGTGGAAGCTACGCCGGGTCCTTGGCAGCCTAGATCAGCAGTCCGCACTGGAGTTGATCTTGGGCAAACTCAAGGAAACGCAGAACAACGCGGAGTTCCTCATGCTGGTTCAAAAGACTACGCCAGGGGAGTAACGGCAGTTAGAGATCTCACCGCGTTTTGGGCAGGTGGCAGCTAGACCCGGCCGGTGAGAAGTGGAACAATAACGTTGGTTCCGGTTCACCGGTGGTCACTTGCTGCTGGACCCGGCGCCCTTTGCAAACCTGAGGAGAAACCATGAAGCAGGGAATCCACCCCGAATACGTTGACACCACAGTGACCTGTACCTGTGGAAACACTTTCGTCACGAAGTCCACCATCTCCGATGGGGAAATGCGTGTCGACGTGTGCTCAAACTGCCACCCGTTCTACACCGGTAAGCAGAAGATTCTTGACACCGGGGGTCGCGTGGCCCGCTTCGAGAAGCGGTACGGTAAGCGCACCAAATAGCTTTCTTTCAGGGGCCGGCGACTATCTGTCGTCGGCTTCTGCGTTAACCAGCTCCGCTTCCCAGAAAGGCCGACCATGGCACTCTCAGATGAACTGCAAGCAGTTGAACCGCTGCTTGCCGAATACCACGATTTGGAGCGCCAGCTTTCTGACCCGGCGCTTCACGGGGATCAGTCGCGGGCCCGTCAAGTTGGGCGCCGCTACGCAGAACTTGGTCAGGTGGTCCGCGCCGCGCAGGAACTCCAGACCATAGAGGAAGACCTAGAGGCCGCCCAGGAATTGGCGGATGAGGATCCAAGTTTCGCAGATGAGGCAGCGGATCTGGTGACCGCGCGCGAAGAAGCTCACGACCGCCTCGTCCGCATTTTGGCTCCGCGAGACCCAGACGACGCTTGCGACGTGATTGTCGAGGTGAAAGCCGGCGAAGGCGGTGACGAGTCGGCCTTGTTCGCGGCGGATTTGGCGCGCATGTACATTCGCTACGCTGAGCAAAAGGGCTGGTCGGCGACCGAGATGTCGGCTACCCACACGGACATGGGTGGCTACAAGGACATCACTTTAGCGATCCGGGCGAAGGGAAACCCGTCACCCGAAGAGGGCGTCTGGGCGCACCTGAAGTATGAGGGCGGCGTGCACCGCGTTCAGCGCGTTCCGGTCACCGAATCTCAGGGGAGGATTCACACATCCGCGGCGGGCGTGCTAGTTATGCCCGAAATTGAAGTGGACGATGAGATCGAACTGGACATGAACGAATTGCGCATTGATGTTTACCGATCTTCGGGACCGGGCGGGCAGTCCGTCAACACGACTGACTCTGCTGTGCGAATCACGCATATTCCAACCGGAATCGTGGTCTCTATGCAAAACGAGAAGTCACAAATTCAGAACCGGGCCGCTGGACTGAGGGTGCTTCGGTCCCGCCTGATCGCAGAGGCGAAGGCGCAGCGGGAAGCCGAAGCGTCCGCGCAGAGGCTGTCCCAGGTTCGGACGGTCGATCGTTCAGAGCGGATCCGCACGTACAACTTCCCGGAGAATCGAATTGCCGACCACAGGACCGGTTTCAAAGCGTACAACTTGGACCAAGTTCTGGAAGGGAACTTGGAACCGGTGATTTCCTCTGCGATCGAGGCGGACGAAGCAGCGCGCCTAGCGGCCGCCGGTAAATCCGCCGCGAAGTGATCAACCGGCCCGGACCGGTTCCCGTGACGCGCCTTTTGCGGTGGGGGACCGCTCAGCTTCGCTCGGCGGGGCGCGGGCAGCACGAGGCGCGGCAGCTACTTGAGTGGGCGCTTGGCACCGATTCGTTGCTGCGCGTGGGGGAGACGGCGGGAGCGCGAGCCGCAGAGCGTTACCGAAGCGCAATCTCTCAAAGGCGGGCAGGATTTCCCATTCAGCACATCACCGGCCAAATGCACTATCGGGGACTTACCCTTCAGGCGGGGCCCGGGGTGTTTGTTGTGCGGCCAGAGACCGAACTGCTGCCAGAATACGCCGCAGATGCGCTTCGCCCGGGCGCCCTGGTAGCTGACCTCTGTGCAGGTTCGGGCGCGATCGGCTTGGCGGTCGCCAGCGAAAACCCTGGCGTGCGGGTGGTTGCCGTCGAGTTGTCACGGACCGCGGCCGCATACGCCTTGAGAAACTCTGAAGCTGCACCACCGGCCCTGGGTAGCAGCTATCAGCTGGTCGTTGGCGACGCGACTTCCGCTCTGCCGGAACTTGAGGGCCGAGTTGATGTGGTGCTGAGCAACCCGCCTTACGTTCCTGGGCAACCACCCCTGCGCGGGGATGTCCTGTTTGATCCGGAGATGGCCCTGTACGGCGGCGGGGAAGATGGACTAATCCTGCCCCGCGGCATCATCGCCCGCGCGGCGAAACTGCTGGCACCTGGCGGCTTGCTGCTCATGGAACACGACGAGCGGCAGGGGCAGCCACTGGTTCGCGCTGCTGAAGAAGCGAACCTGACGGCTTGCGAAACTCTTCCGGACCTAACCGGTCGTCCCCGATTCTTGCGGGCAAAGAAAGAGGAACATGTTAGCTGAAGACGTGACCAGCGGGGCGCTGATTGTCTTGCCGACAGACACCGTTTACGGAATTGGCGCGGATCCATATTCGCGGGAAGCCGTCAGCCGACTGCTTGCAGCGAAGGGGCGGGAAGAGACCATGCCTCCACCTGTTTTGGCCGCGGACGCTGAGGCTGCGTTTGCGTTTGCCGCGTGGGATCGAATGCCGAAGCGTGCCCAGGTAGCTGCGCGGCGACTGGCCCATGAGTTTTGGCCCGGCCCGCTCACACTTATCGTGCCGACAACGGCAGATCTTGGCTGGGACCTATCGCTGCATGGTGGCACGGTGGCCGTGCGAGTGCCGAACGAAGAGGCGACCCTGGCCCTGCTGAGGCAAACGGGTCCGCTGGCGGTGACCTCGGCAAACCTGTCTGGGCAGGCAGCAGCGCTCACGGTTGAAGAGGCGCGGGGATACTTTGGTGAGGCCGTCACCCACTACGTCGATGGCGGCAAGGCCAAGCTCGGTCAGGCTTCGACAATTGTGAGCTTGGCCGACTGGCCAGCGCAGCAGCTGCGCGCGGGGGCGTTAGACTGGGGCACAGTGTCCCAGGTGCTGGAGGGAATCGACTGACCAGATGCGCGTCTACCTGCTGCTGATGCTCTTCGCCTTGGGGGCGACGGTCATCCTCACCCCCGCCGTGCGGCGGCTAGCGCTCATGTTCAACGTGCTCACCCCGCTGCGTGAGCGGGACGTTCACATTGTGCCTACGCCCCGAATGGGCGGTGTCGCAATCACTGCCGGGTTCGGGATGGCCCTAGCGCTCGGTTACCGGGTTGAGTTTCTGCGTCCCATCTACGACGGCAACATAATTTGGATTGTGCTGGGCGGGGCGGTGATGATTTGTGTGCTGGGCGCCGTTGACGACGTTTGGGAACTCGACTGGATGGCGAAACTGGGCGGACAAATCATCGTCACCGGCTGGATGGCTCTGAACGGTGTGCAGCTGATCAGCTTCCCAATCTTCGGCCTCACTATCGGGTCCGCGCGGCTGTCTGTAATTGTGTCCATCTTGGTCATGGTGACCGTCATCAACGCGGTTAACTTCATTGACGGCCTGGACGGCTTGGCAGCCGGTGTCATTGCAATTGGGGCGGGAAGCTTCTTTATCTACTCCTACTTGCTCTCCAGGCTAATGGACGCGCAAACCTACGCCACCGCTGCCGCCGTCATCATGGTTGCACTGGTCGGCGCCGCCATAGGGTTCCTTTGGTACAACTTCCACCCGGCTTCCATCTTTATGGGCGATTCGGGATCAATGGTTTTGGGTCTGGTGATGAGTGCGGCCGCAATCATTGTGACCGGGCAAGTGAACCCCCGTGTGTTGGGGGACCACGCTGCCATCGCATCCCTGTTACCGCTGCTCTTGCCACTGGTCGTGATCGCGATTCCCCTGGTGGACCTGGTGCTGACCGCAGCAACCCGAATCCTCCAAGGGAAGAGTCCGTTCGTAGCTGATCGCACGCACCTGCACGACCGCCTGCTGGATATCGGCCATTCCCACCGCGGCGTCGTCACCATTTTGTACGCCTGGACGCTGCTTGCAAGCGGGATGGGAATAGCTTTGCTTGTATTCCCCATGGGCACGGTTCTGCTAGTGGGTCTCGGATTAGCGGTGGTTCTAGTCGCTGCTTCCAGGTACGTTTTCCCGGGGGCTGCCCGGCGCAACAAAAGCGTTGAACGCGGCGGCGGGGTTCCCGGCGGCACCATTCTGGTCGACGACGGCATCGCCGTCATCTCCCGGCCCAGGCTGCCCCTTCGGGCAACCCTGTCCAGTGGGCTACGGTGGGAACCAGTTGGTGAAGACAAGCCTGGACACGAAGATGAGAGTCCCACGGCACTCACGTGGCTAGAAATAGCGCCTGACGCAAAACCAGCGGAAGCTACCAACGGCGTGCCCAACGCGTCGCAGCAGTATGACCAAGAGTCGAGTCAGAAGGAGAACGACCCGCAATGAGAACCGTCGGGATGGAGCGCTACCGCACCAGGACAATGACGCGTCTGCGCTACGCCTACCTGCTGCTGGTTGTGCTCATTGTCGTTGCAACCTTCTTCTTGCCCGGACGGCCGTGGGTAGATGCAGTTATCGCCATCATCAGCTCAGGCCTGATCATGGGCGCCAGCGCTGTGAGTCTGAATCAAATGGTGAAATCAGAAGAGCTGGGACTGGGCTGGCTGGTTGCCGATTACGTCATTAAGATCGCCGTCGCAGCTGCCGCCATTTTGATCACCAAGAATGTACTCCATGAAGATCCGCTGCTTGTAGCAATAGCAGTCATCGCTGCCGCCGTGTTCACCGCTATGGTTCCGATACTGGCCGCACAGGTAAGTGCCCGCGACGACAAGCTCTGACGGGCGCCGCTCCTATAATCCTTGCGAACTGCGCCGCATGGGCAACCACTGTCTGTCCGAGATGGGCCGTCCGGCCAGTTGATCCGCCGCCGAAAAGATTAGCAGCAGAGCCGCACCAGCCGCTGTTGGCATCAGCGCAGTTCAATTCCCGCAATGAGGCTGAAACCACTACCGGACCCCGGTGAGAGTGCCCGCTGCCCCTGCTATCATGAGCGGAGAGGAAAATCTGCAGCCGGATCTAAGCCGCGTTGAACGGTTGAGCAGTCACTAGTTGAGCAAACAAGTTGCTGAGCTGAGCAGTCTCGCCGACGGGGTCGCCGCGGGCCGCAGTCACTTGGCATGAGGGGGAATCCTGTCCGTCATCGACGCTGACCAGCAGGGCGCCGTGAGCAAAACGGACGCCGCGAAGGGTCAGACCACCGAACTGAAATCCGCTCGTCCGCTTTGGTGGAAGGTCGGGCTGGCAATCATCGTTGTTGTCATTGCTGCCACAGCGATCCCAGGTTTTTGGGAGACGGGCCGCGCTGGCGGCCCGGACATTCATTCCCCGGGAATGGGGGACTTTTTCCCTGAAACGCTGATCTGGGAGGGCACTAACTTCCAGTTCAACCGCCTCACTTTGGCACGTCTGATCGTGGCTGTTGTTTTGGCGGTGTTCCTTGGCACGGTTGCTAGCCGTCTTCGACTGATCCCGGGCCGAACCCAGACGGTCGTGGAGTTCATTGCTGAGTTTGTCCGCAAAGATATCGGCATTGAACTTCTGGGCAATGCAAAGGGACGCCAGTACGCGACGGCGCTGGCCATCATTTTCTTCGGTGTGCTGGGGATGAACCTGACCGGTATCATCCCGGGGATAAACATCGCTGCTTCCTCGGTCATGTCGGTTCCGTTGATCTTCGCAATATTCGCTTACGTGACTTTCATTGCGGCCGGTATCAAACACCGCGGCGGGATGCGGTTCCTGAAGGAGCAGCTGTTCCCACCTGGGGTTCCGTGGCCGGTTTACATTCTGCTGACACCGATCGAGGTTTTCTCGACTTTTGTTGTGCGTCCGGCAACGCTGGCGATCCGGTTGCTTTCCAACATGATTGCTGGTCACATGCTGCTAGCGATCACATATTTTGGGACGCAGGCCATGTCTGTTGCGATCGGACCGATGAAGCCGCTAGCTATCCTCACTTTTGGCGGCAGTATCATCCTGACCCTGTTTGAACTGTTTGTAGCGGTTCTTCAGGCCTACGTTTTCACGATCCTCACGGCTGTCTACATCAAGATGTCTGTGGAGGCTCACTGAGGCGCCCACCCGGCTCTCAACTCTTACAATCGCAGTAACCACAAGTAAACACGAAAAAAGGAACACGAATATGACCGGCTCGATTGCGACTATCGGTTACGGCCTTGCCACCCTGGGCCCTTCCATTGGTATCGGCATCCTCGTTGGGAAGACTCAGGAAGCAACTGCCCGCCAGCCGGAGGTCGCGGGACGTTTGTTCACCAACATGATCATCGGCGCGTCCCTGGTTGAGGCTCTGGGCCTGATTGGCTTTGTCCTCGCCCTCATTTCCTAATGAGCGCACTCGTATCTGCCGCTGAGGTCCCCGTGGAGCCGGACGGGCTTTCCATAGTCCTTCCGCCGCTTTACGAGATCTTCTGGTCTGCCCTCATTTTCCTGGGACTCTGGCTGGTCCTTGGTAAGGCATTACCGAAGATCTACGGGATGCTTGATGCGCGGCAAGAAGAAATTGAGGAAGGGCTTCGCGCTGCGGAGAAGGCACAAGAAGACGCTGCCTTAGCTGAACGTGAACGCCGCGACATGCTGCGCGCTGCAAATGAGGACGCCCGTGAGATTCGGGAGCGGGCCGATCAAGACGCGAAGCGGATCGTGCAAGAAGCCCAGGCGGAAGCACACGCAGAAGCCAGCCGTATCTCGGAAAACGCTGCCAAGCAGATCGATTCCGAACGGCAGGCAGCCGAGCTTTCCTTGCGGCGAGACGTTGGTGAACTAGCCACCGAGCTCGCTGAAAAGATCATTGGCGAACAGTTGAAGGATCAGGCGCTCACCAAGCGGGTCATCGACCGATTCATGGATGAGCTGGAAGCCGACCTACAGGCGAAGACCGCGGGAGTTACGAAGTAAATGAGTGCAGAGCAGCAGACTAATCGGGAGGCGGCGCGCCAGCTCCTGCTGGACAGGCTATCTTCCGAGAAGATGGGTGACGCGGTCGGGGCAGAGCTGTTTGAAATCTCTGACCTGCTTCAAACCCAGCACGCTCTGCTGCGCGCACTCACTGACCCGGGTCGCGCCCCGGCGGACCGGCAGGCGCTAGCTAAGAGCCTGCTCGGTGGGAAAGTCTCTGAGACGACCCTGGACGTACTTGTACTTCTGGCGGGCCAGCACTGGAGCAAACCTGCAACGTTCGCTAAAGCGCTAGATGATCTGGGTGTGCAAGCGATCCTGGACGGGGCGAAGCGGTCCGGTGATCTGTCGCAGGTTGAAGATGAGCTCTTCGCGATCAACCAGCTGGCTGGGGCAGAAAGGGACCTGCGCATACAGCTGTCCGATGTGGGGGGCGCCGACGACACTGAGCGTCAGCGTATCGCCGACATGCTTCTTGAAGGGCGGGTCCTTCCTGCGACCCTCGCTTTGGTGAAGCGCGCAATTCACGTGTCGGGTCGCGGCCACATTATGGGCACGCTGCGGCGTTACGGTGTCGCGGCTGCCGATGCGCACGGCGCTCAGCTGGTGACCGTGTCAACCGCCAGTGAACTGTCGGAAGAGCAGCTGGCGCGGCTCAAGGAGATCATCAAACAGCAGGTCGGTAGGGACGTGTCTCTCACGGTTGCTGTTGAACCGGAGCTGATCGGGGGCTTCCACATCAACTATGGGGATGAAGCGGCAGACTCTTCAATTCGTTCCGAACTGGGCATGGCCCGGCGGCAACTAACCAAGTAAACGCAAGAACAGACTTACATAACCAAAAAACGACGATTAGGACTGGTTTATGGCTGACCTCGGGATCCGCCCGGAAGACATCAGGGCCGCACTCGACTCCTATGTGGACGCTTACGAGCCCGCTAGCACCGCCGCCGAAGAGGTTGGCTTTGTGACGGAGTCCGCTGACGGCATCGCCAGGGTTGAAGGACTACCCGGTGCGATGGCGAACGAGCTTCTTCGCTTTGAAGATGGCACCCTTGGCTTGGCCATGAACTTGGAGCCGAGCGAGATCGGCGTGGTTGTTCTGGGTGCTTTTGGAAGCATTGAAGAAGGACAGGAAGTCCGCCGGACAGGGGAAGTGCTTTCCGTTCCTGTTGGCGATGGGTACTTGGGTCGCGTGGTCGACCCGCTTGGAAAGCCACTGGATGGTTTGGGGGAGATCACCCCGATCGATGGCCGTCGCGCTCTTGAGTTGCAGGCACCCGGAGTTATGGCCCGCCGTTCTGTGCACGAGCCACTTCAGACCGGTCTGAAAGCTATCGACTCGATGATTCCGATTGGGCGCGGACAGCGCCAGCTGATCATCGGCGACAGGCAGACCGGGAAGACAGCCATCGCGATTGACACGATTTTGAATCAGCGCGAGAACTGGCTGTCCGGCGACCCGGACAAGCAGGTGCGCTGCATCTACGTTGCTATTGGCCAAAAGGGGTCCACGATTGCCTCGGTCCGCCAGACTCTGGCAGATGCGGGAGCGCTGGACTACACAACGATTGTCGCCTCGCCCGCTTCTGACCCGGCCGGATTCAAATATTTGGCGCCCTACACTGGGTCGGCAATTGGTCAGCACTGGATGTACGACGGCAAACACGTTCTTATCGTGTTCGACGACCTGTCAAAGCAGGCGGAAGCCTACCGCGCCGTTTCGCTGCTGCTGCGCCGCCCACCGGGGCGTGAAGCTTACCCGGGCGACGTCTTCTACTTGCACTCGCGCCTGCTGGAACGCTGCGCGAAACTTTCCGATGAGTTCGGTGGCGGCTCAATGACAGGACTGCCGATCATTGAAACGAAAGCGAATGACGTGTCGGCGTACATTCCGACGAACGTTATTTCGATCACCGACGGCCAGATCTTCTTGCAGTCGGACCTGTTCAACGCTGACCAGAGGCCCGCTGTTGACGTGGGAATCTCGGTCTCCCGTGTTGGCGGAGACGCACAGATCAAGGCGATGAAGAAGGTGGCGGGAACGCTGAAGCTGACGCTGGCCCAATACCGCTCAATGGCCTCGTTCGCAATGTTCGCCTCCGACCTGGACGCGACAACGCGCCAGCAGCTCACCCGCGGAGAGCGGCTCATGGAGCTACTTAAGCAGTCCCAGTCCTCGCCCATGAAAGTGGAGGACCAAGTAGTCGTCATTTGGGCCGGTTCGAACGGGTTCCTGGATGACCTTCCATTGAACGAGGTTCTCTCATTCCAAGACGGATTACTCGACTATGTCGGCGCGCACTCGAACGTGCTGCAAACGATCGCGGAGACGGGCCTTTTGGAAAAGGACACCGAAGACGAGCTGCGCCGCGTCGTCACCGAATACCACGACACGTTCGTCCACGCTGAGGCGGCGCGGGACGCGGGCGAGGTCGAGGCGACCCGGACCGAAGAGACAATCGAAGTCGGCCAGCGCCGCTCCGACCAAAACTAGGACGGCCATGGGGGGACAACAAAGGGTCTATAAGCAGAAGATCCGCTCCACCGAAACCCTGGCGAAGGTGTTTCGGGCAATGGAGATGATCGCTGCTTCGCGGATTGGGGCGGCCAGGCGCCGCGCCACCGAAGCCGATCCATACACCGCTGCCCTTACCCGGGCGGTGGCCGCGGTCGCCGTGCATGGCCGCGTCGATCATCCGATCACCAGGCCCCGCACCGACACGAACCGGGTGGCGGTGCTCGCGATCGCTTCCGACAGGGGAATGGCGGGGGCCTACTCCGCCACCGTTCTTCGTGAGACTGACCGGATCATGCAGGAACTACGCGAAGAAGGTAAAGATCCCCTCCTCTACGTTTCGGGCCGTCGCGGCGTCCAGTATTACAATTTCCGGCACATACCAATAGAGAAGTCGTGGACCGGGGATTCTGACAGTCCTAAAGACGAGGTGATGGACGAGGTCGCGGAGACTCTTCTGGAAGCCTTCCTCAATCCGGACCCGGCTGAGGGAGTGGGGGAAATCTACCTGGTGTTCATGCGGTTCCAATCGATGGTTACGCAGGTCCCAGAGATCCGGAAGATGCTGCCCCTAACGATCGTTGATACCCGGCAGGTGCCAGGGGTTGACGATTCGGACCGCACCTTTGACCCGGATGATGCTTACCCCGAATACGAGTTCATTCCAAACGCTGGGGAAGTCCTGAATCAGTTGCTTCCCCTTTACGTGAAAGACCGGATCCGCTCTGCAATGCTGATGGCTGCCGCATCGGAGCTAGCTTCCCGCCAACAGGCGATGCACACGGCCAATGAGAACGCGAACGAACTGATCACCGACTACACGCGCTTGGCGAATGCGGCCCGCCAGGCGGAAATCACCCAGGAAATCACCGAGATCGTGTCGGGGGCCGACGCCCTGACACAGCAGGCATAAGGACACTGATATGGCAAAAGATGAGAAGCAGACCGGCGAGGGCCGCGTAGCTCGCGTGGTCGGACCCGTCGTTGACGTGGAGTTCCCGCCGGACGCGATCCCCGCCCTTTACAACGCTTTGCACGTTGAACTCGACCTGGCAGGTCAGGGTGAAGGCGAAGGCTTCATGGTGATGACCCTTGAAGTTGCCCAACACTTGGGTGACAACCTGGTTCGCACAGTCGCCCTGAAACCGACCGACGGACTGGTTCGCGGCCAAAAGGTCACCGACACGGGTAAGCCCATCATGGTCCCGGTTGGGGAGATCACGAAGGGCCGGGTCTTCAACGTCACGGGGGAGTGCCTGAACCTGGAAGAAGAAGCCACCCTGGAAGTAACAGAGCGCTGGCCAATTCACCGAGACCCGCCCCACTTTGACCAGTTGGAAGGTCAGACAAAGATGTTCGAAACGGGCATCAAAGTCATCGATCTGCTCACGCCTTACGTACAGGGCGGGAAGATCGGACTGTTTGGCGGCGCCGGCGTTGGGAAGACGGTGCTGATCCAAGAGATGATTCAGCGCGTCGCTCAGGACCACGGCGGTGTTTCCGTGTTCGCAGGGGTCGGGGAGCGTACCCGTGAAGGTAACGACCTGATCCACGAAATGGAAGAGGCCGGGGTCTTCGACAAGACCGCACTGGTGTTCGGACAGATGGACGAGCCGCCGGGGACCCGCCTGCGCGTCGCCCTCACCGCGCTCACCATGGCGGAGTACTTCCGCGACGAGCAAAAGCAGGACGTGTTGCTGTTCATCGATAACATTTTCCGCTTCACACAAGCGGGCTCGGAAGTTTCCACGCTGCTGGGCCGCATGCCTTCCGCAGTGGGCTACCAGCCGAACCTGGCAGATGAGATGGGTCTGCTGCAGGAGAGGATCACCTCTGCAGGCGGTCACTCCATTACTTCATTGCAGGCAATTTACGTACCCGCAGACGACTACACGGACCCGGCGCCCGCCACTACCTTCGCACACCTGGACGCCACGACGAACCTGTCCCGCGAGATTGCCTCACGCGGCCTGTACCCGGCGGTGGACCCACTAGAGTCAACCTCACGCATCCTGGACCCCAAATACGTGGGTGAAGAACACTACGCGGTTGCCACCCGGGTGAAGCAGATCCTGCAGAAGAACAAAGAACTACAGGACATCATCGCGATCCTAGGAGTTGACGAGCTTTCCGAGGAAGACAAGATCACCGTCGCCCGGGCCAGAAGGATCGAACAGTTCCTCTCCCAAAACACTTACATGGCGGAGAAGTTCACTGGCGTGCCCGGTTCAACCGTTCCGCTAAAGGAAACGATCGAAGCGTTCCGCCGGATCGCCGATGGCTATTACGATCATATTCCGGAGCAGGCGTTCTTCAACATTGGTGGCATTGAGGACCTGGAGCGTAAGTGGCACGAACTCCAGAAGGAACAATGAGCAAGAAACTAGAAATTGAAGTGGTCGACCGGAAGACCACCCTGTGGCAGGGACGGGCCGACTACGTGTCCGTCCCAGCGCTGGACGGGAAGCTGGGCGTCTTGCCGGGGCGCCAACCAGTCCTGGCTGTGCTAGGCGAAGGCGACGTGGAAGTGTCCGGGGTTGAAAACGGGAATGAAAACATTTCAGTTTCTGTGAGTGGCGGGTTCGTCTCCGTGGACGCAGATTTTGTTACGGTAGTTGTCGACAAAGGAACGGTGACAAGTTCCTGAACTAGCCCCATGGAGGTAAGCAACGTGAATCCACTTGGAATTCTCACGTGGCTTGCCGTGGCGCTGGTAATAGGGTGCCTAGCCGTGGGCGGCTTCCTTCTGGGCCGAATCTACATCCTTAGCCGTCAGCGCGGGTCCTTTCGCACCTTCATGCGAACAGTTGATCACCAGAATCCTGAAAAGACCACCGACTGGATGCGCGGGTACGCCTGCTACGGTCGGACAAATCTTGCTTGGTCCGGGTTAGTGCGACTACGCACACGCCCGGACCTTTTGCTTCCCCGCACCACTTTGGAACTGGTGCGCGCCCCAAAACATGAACCCGAAACCGGAACGACCACCCTGTACCTAAGCGACGGACCCAAACAGTACGAAGTTGTCCTTTCCACCGGGGACTACCAAGGCGTTGTTTCCTGGGTGGATTCCGCGCCGCCCGAAGAGCACTAGCGGCAGGGA
>CAYFRL010000032.1:0-19284 GCA_964345595.1 uncultured Actinomyces sp. | reverse complement strand
CGCACCGATCGACGTGGCCACGATCCCGGACCTGGCCGGATATATCAGCTGGGGGGGGAGCCAGGACTTTGATTAAGCCGTTCAGCGCGGCCCTGGAATCTGACACGCCCTCTTCCTTAGCGATCTGCGTGTCTGGAACATAGCGGTAGACGGCAATCATCATGGGGATAATGAGCAGAGCGTAGCCGATTGCAAAGCCGCGCATGATTCCAAGAGCGTTGTTTGACCACATGGCGATTGCAGCAATAACCAAAGCGTTCATGAGGAACTCCGCCAGGCGGCGGATGGATTCCAGAAGGCCCATTGCCAGGCCCTTACCCTCTTTATCATCCGCCGACAGAATCGAAACACCGTTCACGACAGCAGGCCAGAAGATGGCATCTAGAATGCCCCAGGAGATCGCAACCACTGTGAGGATTGCGAAGCTGGGACTGAACAAGAAGACGACCAGGTAGGTGACCAACCGGAAACCGAGTGACCAAAAAAGGATGGTGCGCACTTTGAACCGGTTGTTGATCCAACCGGCCGGAACGTAGAAGAACATCGCTATACCGATGTACCCCATGAGGATCCCGTACTGCGTCTGGGTAATGCCAAGCATCTCTTGCAGCGGCAGCATGAGCGAGCCCTTGAAGGCCTCGAACGCTGAATAAATGATCTGGCCGGACATCACAACGGTCAGGAAGGGTGCCAGCATCTTTCCGCGCAGATACGGGGGTAATTGGAACCGCTTCTTTGCGGCTACGGCGTGGTTTCCATTGCTGATTGACTTTCTGTGGGTGGGATCGGTGATGATTTAGAAGTTTTGGTTGAGGATCATCTGGTCCGCACGGTCGGTGAAGACGCCGCTGCAGCCCCAGTTGAACAGCTCATTCACGCGGTCGGCAGCGTTCACCGTCCAGACGCAAACCGGATAGCCCGCATCGGTGAACTGCTTGACGCGACTTGCACTGAGCTTGGAATCTTCCACGTTGATGTACGTGGCGCCGCACAGCTCCAAGACTGAGAGCCAATCATCGTAGAGAGCCGCGGTCTCATAGAGCACCGCGATCGCGTATTGAGGAGCCACCTGGTGGAACTGCATCAGGAGAGGCTGGGAGAAAGAAGAGATGACAACTTGTCTTTCTGGGTCGAGCCTTTCAAGCTCGGCGGCTATCGTCTCCACAAGTAGCCGAGTGCGAGCAGCCCCCTGCTCATTTTGTTTGATCTCTATGTTCGCGTTGATCTTGCGTTCGTTGAGGAAGTCAATGAACTGGCCAAGGGTGGGGATCTTTTCACCCGCAAACTCTGGTCCGAACCAAGAGCCTGCATCGATACCCGGAAGATCCTGCACCGACAGATCGTAGATCGAACCGGTCCGGTTAGTTGTCCGATCCAGTGTCGTGTCGTGAATAAGTATTGGCGTGCCATCGGCCAGGATATCCACGTCCGTCTCAATCCATTGAGCCCCCGCATCGGCAGCAAGCGCAAAAGCGGCCATAGTATTTTCGGGAGCCCGTGCGGACAAACCGCGGTGAGCAAAGATAGTTCTGTCTATTTTGGGCACATTTGATGTCGGTATTGTTGGTGCCATGCAGCATCCTTTGTCTGAAGTGTTGAGGAAAGCAGTCCCACTGCGTTGCGGAGCTGCCCTGAGCATAGGCCGATTTGCCCTCACCTGCGTCGTCGAAAGTCCCAGACAATCATATGTGCATCCGACATCCGGGCGAGGAAAGAACATGCGAAGAGGGCGATGGGCGCGGTCGGACTCCCCCGCCTCGTCTACGTCTATTTAATGCTGCCCGCGGTGAGGCCCCCAATGAGCCTAATCACGGACTAGAGAGCCTTATCGCGGATCTCTGTAAGAACAGCGGTAGCGTCCTTTCCTTGAGCGATTTGCCCGATCAAGGATTGGATGGCTCCCTGAGCGTCCGGCCACATCGGATTCGTAAACGGGTAGAACTGGGCGTCCGGTAGTACCTCAATGAACGGCGCGAGTGCCGGTTCATCTTTGAGTTTGTCGCTGGCGCTCTTCGTTACCGGGAGGAATCCTTCGGTCTCCACCCAGTTCAGGTACCGCTCACCGTAGAAGTAATCCATGAACGCTGAAATGGCGCACTGTTGGGCCTCGTCGCCATTATCAAAGGCCATCAGGTGGTCGGCAACACCCAACGTCGTAGCCCCACCGTCGCGGGTTGGCATTGGAACAATGCCGTAGTCCAGGTCCGGGTTCTTCTCTTCAATCATTCCGACGTATGGGGGGAGCCCAACAACCATGCCGATCTTCACTTGGAAAAAGTCGCCAAGCGGTGTGCGCTGCGTGGATCCCGCATCGGGCTGGGTTACCCCAGCATCAATGAGGCTCTGCATGAACTCGACGGCAGCCACGTTTTCATCGGTGAGAATGGTGAGCTCTTCCGAATCTCCGTATCCCCCACCGCCACCAAAGAGTCACAATGCTATGTCGAGACTGATTACGAGATTGCAAAGATCATTCGCGAGGTTGCGGCAACGCCCGACATCGTACTGCCTTATCCAGGCAGAACAACAACGGCCAATAGTTTCAAATTGATCAGTGGACGGGTGTTTGTTGTTGGGCACTCAGTGTCGGAGCCCCACAGGGTGTTTACTGCCTTCCCGCCACTCGATGATGCCCGTATAATGCGCCCATGGAAACAGTGGTTAGCAGGACAGTAGTCGAAGACTTAAGGGCCCTTATTGCGCCTGTAGCGTCCAGCGTGGACCTGGATTACATCGACGGCATGATTGCCGCTCACGCATGGAGCGACGCCTCGGAATTCTGCCGTGAAACTGCCCCTGAGCACGGAATCTTGTTACCTAAAGATTTCACAGCCTGACCTAACCTCACACCTGTAACTGAACCCACCCTCTTGTGGCGGGTTTTTCGTTGCCCCCTTCTGGGTACGCCAAAGGTTCTGAACAACAAGAGCGACCATGGTGACGGGCCGACTCAGCAGTAACCGGTGACGATCCGAAACTGCGGCAAGAAGCAGGAGCAGTATACGCGCGGCAATCCTTGGTGCCGCAGACACTTTACTGCCGCCGAGATCCGTTGCAGCCCTTTCAGGTGAACAGACTACGCGACTACGTTCCGTTCTCACAGAAAAAACGATGCTTCGCAAACAAGCGCGCTTTATGCCGCCTCACTGATCCAGTGTTCAGCGACCATTCCACCCCGTCCTCAGGAGTGTCGGATACGAACGGCCACGCCGAATCAGCGGCACAGCCGCAGCCGCAGCACTAGCCCTGCGGCAGGCGAAGCAGGAAAGTGGTCCCGCCCGGCGACGTCGACTCGACTGTCACTGTCCCACCGAAGCGGCGCGCGATATCTCGAACAAGGGCGAGTCCAAGACCGAAACCTCGTCCCAGTCCGCCATCTTCGCGTGCGAAACGATCGAACAGTCTGTCCGGATCAGGCGAAGAAATGCCCGTGCCTTCATCCACAACGCGGATGTCAACCCATCTGCGGCCTTTCAATCGAACTGGCGCTGCCTGGACCGTAACCGTACTCCCGGCGCGGCTGTGACGGACAGCGTTGTCAACAAGTGCCACGATGGCCCGGACGACAGCGGTGGGTTCCGCGCGTACTGTTAGTCTCTCCATACAGCTCGAAGTCAGTTTGATTCCGGTCTCTTCCGCCTTAGCCCGGGTGGTCCTCAGAGCGGCATCAATCGCTGTGGACACTTGTGCACGTGCGTTGGCATCTGGCGTTCCAGCCATCTCAGCGGCGGTTAGCAGATCTGTGAGGACGTCATTCATCGCGTCAGCGTCGCCTCGAAGATCGGTCAACACTTGCTCAACATCACCGCCCCGATCCAACCGGTGCTGAGCTAGCTGAATGCGGCTACTAAGAGTTGTAAGAGGAGTCCTCAACTCATGACTCGCGTCTGCGACGAATGCCTGCTGAACCTCAAGGGCTCGCTCCATCGGTTGGTTAGCTTTGCGCGTCGCAAACCATGCGACAAGGCCAACAACAAGGATCGACGAAATCGCCAGTGCAATCATGGCGGGAATGACTTGCCCCAGGTCGACGACGCGCTCTTGCCAGCGATCCATGTTGTGTCGGTGAGGTCGCCTCGGCCCACCAACCGGTGCAGGCGCCACCCTAGAGAGTCTCCAGACGGCAAATACGAGCACCGCGGAGAGCACGGTGATGACGGCCGCGGAAGCCGCCGCGACAGCCAGACCGACCTTGAGCGGCGCGTTGTGTGCGGCCTTGTACCAGCCGCTAGAAGGCCCAGCTGCGGCTTCCAGTGGTTTCTTCTCGCCCCTCACCGCTCAATCCCAAGTTGGTATCCACGTGCCCGGACTGTTCGGATCACCTCAGGGTCGGATTTGCGGCGAATGTAGTGTACGTAAGACTCCACTGTCGCCGTCGACTCACCGCTCGGGAAGCAAGAGGACAGCAGCTCCGCCCGCGTGAATACGTGGTCCGGGTTTGAAGACAGAGTTTCAAGCAACCTGGCTTCCGTGACCGTGAGACCGACCTGTTCCCCGTAGGGTCCCAGCAGCTGGCGCGTAGCGGGCAGGAACGTCCACTCACCCACGTTGCGCCGCTCCAGCTGAGAGCGGTAACCGCGTTGCAGCGCACGGAGCCGAGCACGCAATTCCTCGAAGTCGAACGGCTTGACCAAGTAATCATTGGCGCCGCCATCGAGCCCGGAAACGCGATCTGGGACTGAGCCCAGTGCAGTGAGCATAAGGATGGGCGTGGAGAGCCCGGCTCTCCTCACTTTGCTGACCAGTTCGGTTCCGGACATGCCTGGCAGTCGGCGGTCAAACACCATGAGATCAAATGGTTGCTGCAGGGCCTGGCGGAGCCCGTCTTCAGCAGTAGAACAGTGCGTGACTGTGTAGTCCTCGGTAAGTACTTCCGTCACCATTGCGGCCGTCTCGCTCTCGTCCTCTACGTAAAGGAGACGGGGCTTGTACATTTCTCTCACTCCTCAATTATGACGACACGAGTGGCAAAGAGTGATCTGTATCCCGCCGCGCGGCAGCTTGGAGGTTCCTTGGAAGCGGCTCGCTAACGTGGCAAACACAAGTGACAAAGATCTATCAGGAGTAGAACATGGCAGCAAATAACGAAGACCGCACCGAAGAATTCATTGCCGACGTGAGGACTACCGACGACTTCTCTACGCCAACGAGGGGCCCAGCAACCAACCAAACCGTTCAAAGCTCAGGTGGGGCCGACGGCCCCCGCAGGTACGGAGAGTACGCTTATCCACGGGGCATGCTCATCGCCGCATTTGTCTTGGGCATTGTCGGGACCTCACTCGCCGCGATTGCGTTAATCGTGGCGCTAATGGGCGGCGGCGTCGTCGGCGGACACGTTGGTCGCCCCATGGACCGCGCTTCCGAAACTATTAGCGAGGAACTCAACGTGCGTGGAAACCGTGTGGACGGCCGCGTTGTCGAGGAATTCAACTCACCATCGGACAGCACAGGCCGAACCGCTCGGCAACACCGCACGCCGGGCATGTGTATTGAGACGCGAGGAGAGTCCCAGTCCTCTTGAGTGGCAGAAGCTAAATCGGCTCCGGGGTCAAGGCGCTTGAGCCCGGAACCCCGGCGGTCGACCTGTGCCGAGGCGAACTCAGGGGAATGCATCTGGATCTCGACGCGACCGTCTCGAACGGCGATGGAGCGGACGACGCCGGTAAGGTGTTCTCGATTAATTGTCCAATGTGCGTGTCCAGGCTCACCAGGTGCTGAACGTACCCATGTAGGTCGGATCGCGAGTCCTGTTGCGGTTCGGAACATCACTTTGTTTGCCGGTTCGTCTCGGTGGGCCATGTCGCGCATAAGCGCTTGGCCGAGAGTGACGCTCCAGTCCTAGAGGGCAAGTGATCGTGTACGGTCACCGTCACTGGGGTCTACGTAGGCCTGGAAGCGCGCCTTCCCAACCAGTCATCAATCCAGGCGTCGGGCATCGTTATCGCCTGTCAATGATCAAAGCCCTCGGCGACGTAGTCTCCGCTCGCGACCCACGCGTAGAGTGCTTCTCGCTGGTGCTCAGCCACTTCGTCGAAGACCCTGCCCCAATCAGCGGCTTCGCTGGGGCTCATCTCGCGGCGCATGGGGATGTTCTCGATGTCGAAGCAGTGCAACTCCTCGTCGTCCGTCCAACGGTACGGCGAGCCCGTGAAGAGCTGCTTCGCGGTAACATCGGCTGCTTCTGCGGCGTCGAACCATTCGCCGATCAGGTGACCCTCGTTGTACGCGCCAAAAGAACTGATCCAGACGCGGGGCGTACTCTCGGTGGTTGCGATTGCGGTTGTCATGGGAGCGTCCTCCGGTCTCGTGCGCGAGCAGCGGCGGAAGTGCCCTGCTCATCACCAGAGCTCCCGGCCCCGCGGGAGCGGGGCTGATTACCGTGATGGGCTGTGACGCAGAAGAACCAGAAGCGTAACAATGTAATAACAAGAAAGAACAGCAACGGAGTGTTCACATTTCTGTCACATTTTTGCTTACTAGACTTTAGCTTCACTACTCGATACCCGGGACGGGCATCATGACGATTCACGAGCTGTTTTTGCAGAGGTTACTCCGGCTCGTGTGTGGCAGTGCAGAGCACTGCCCGGGGGAAAACCTGAGAAGGGAATCCCGCTGAGGCAGAGGAGCTAAAGTCTAGTTCCTTCAGAAGCTGTCATAGGTGGTCGCCGGAAGCGGCCAGCTGAAGCCCTACCCCGACGCGATGAGCGTCGGATCGGGTGGACGAGTCGCCGCGCAGCATGCGCGAGCGTGAGAGGCGCGGCACCGATGCCGCGCGGGATACACAGAGCGCGGCCAGGACGCCGCGCTAGAGGTACAGCACGCGACAGTCACCTGGCTGCGGTGATCGCAGCCAGGTAGCAGCGCAGAGAGCATAGGGCAGCAACACTGCCGCCCCGAGAAGCTGGTGAGACAGGTGAGAAGCGCCTGCCTCTGCGAGCCCGGCGCCCCTGGCGGGGCCTGCGAAGCGAGCGCTGTGACGAGCACAGCGGCCAGCAGAGCTTGGCGCGGCATGACGCCGCGCCCGGAAAAGCATGTGAGACGGGTGAGACGCACTCGTCCAGACGAGCGCGCTGCGATGAGTGCTGCGCGCGGCAAATCGAGAAAGAGGAAATGAACATGACCATCACGAACAAGCAGCTGAACCTCGCATTCGACAACATGAAGATTCGCAAGGATCCGACGGGCAAGATGCCGCTGATCGTTGTCGTGCCTCGCGACGCGATCCCGATGGACACGCCCGGAACGATCACAATCGCAGAGGCCGGAGCAAAGGCCATGCGGATGGGCGTGGAGCAACACTTCGCTGAGCTCAACGATGCCGAAGCATGGGGTGACGCCCGCGCGATCGACGAAGCGATGAGCGCCGCCTCCGAGGCGCTGGAGATGTGGCTGGCGATCGAGCTCTCCTTCGCCGGAGTGCTGCTGAAGCACGGCAAGAAGCTCAAGGGCCGCTCGATGATCGCGGTGAAGTAGCGCGCGCCTGAGAGCAACAACAACCGGGGGCGGCACAGGACGCCGCCCCCGACGAGAGAACACCGCCTCGGCGAAAGTCGCCGAGGCCCTCGCACAGGAGCGCAAAGAACCAGAACGGAGCAACACCATGACGAAGACAGCAGCGAAGGCGATCACGAGCGCGAAGATCCTACGCGGATCCCGCACCGCCGTCGACGTGCTCGAAGCTCTGGCACTGATCGGCGTACTCGCGCCGCAGGATCGGCCCGGCATGGCCGAGCGGTTCACGAGCTACCGCGAACGCGACCAGCGGCCTAATGTGCGCGTCGAGGTGCAGGCGCCACTGGCGTGGTGGGACACGGGGCTGGGCGACCACGGAATCCGCGTCGAGGTGTTCGAGCAGCTCTTCGGTTCGCTCGACGTGCCGTACGTCGACCTCGACGCCCAGCGCCCCGCGCCCGTGCCGGCCGCGAAGCACACCGTGGACGGCGGCCTGTCGGCCCGCGTGCGCGCGCTCGGGCCGAAACCGCCGAAGGTCGCTGCTTCCGTCGGTGACGGCCCGGCCGCACCGGGCGATGTCTGGGCGATCCGGCGCGAACCGGGCCGCTGGGTGACCGTGTACGTGCACGAGATCCGCGAGCGCGAGCGCCCGTATGCACACACCGAGTTTCTCACCGGAGAGCACGAGGAGATGCCCTCAGCAGCCGAGATCACCCTGCGGGTACAACCGCGGGCAGACGGGCGCGCGCCCACCTGGGTGCACTCGCTCGAGAAGACCTCGTGGGTGCGTCGCATCGCGCAGGGTCTCGATGAGCCGGCCGCCGATGAGCCGCGTCCCGGCGACGGCAGCTGGGTCTCGGCCAAAGACCTGCGCGGCCTGGTAGGCTGGCATTTCAAGTGAGGCATCGCGAACTCGCACCAGGAAGATCCATGATCGACAGAGATCACCGAACAGCACACGCACGATGAAGGGCGCAGGCCGATGGCTTCGAATCACCTGCTTCGGAAAGCCGCAGAGAGCGGCAACCTCGAGAAGATCCGCGAACGCGTAGACGCGGGCGACGACCTCGAGGGACGGCACACGGGAACCGGGCGCACACCACTGCTGGAAGCGACCATCGCCGGACACCCGGATGCGGTGCGATTGCTGCTCGAACACGGCGCGGATCGCACGGCGTCGTGCACGGCGGTCGGGCACACCGCGCTGGGCTGGGCCGCGATCCAAGACCATCCCGAGGTGGCCAGGATCCTGCTCGCCCACGGCGCCGACCCGAACGAGACCGCACCGAACAGCTTCATCGGGCACACCCCGCTCATGATCGCCGCCTCGGCCGGGCACACCGAGGTGCTGCGGCTGCTGCTCGACGCGGGCGGCGATCCCGCGCTGCAGAACAAACGCGGCGACAACGCGCTCTCGCTTGCGCGGGAGCACAGCAACGAGGCAGCCGCGGCGATCCTGCTCGACGCGGGAGCGACTCCGCCCGCGCCGGCTGACCCGCCGACGGCGCTCCCCTGGCCGGAGCTGTCGTGGGAGCCGGAACATCTCGACGGCGTCGGCTCCCCGATCCCGGACGATGCCTCACCCGCTGCGGTGGTCTGGAGCTACATCCTGGCCATACACGCCTGGGAAGTCGCGGCTGGAGATGCGATGCGCGCCGCCCGTGCGACCGGCGCGCACTACGACATGGCCCCAGCACTTGCCGCCGCGAACACCGTGCGAACCGTCCACTGCACCGCGAAGGAACGGCGCTACCCGCGGGCATCCATCAGCGCGGTCCCCTCCCTCACTCCCGAGTTCATCCTCACCGAGATCGCCGAACCGACCGCTTCCCGCCGCGAACTCCACGTGCGGCACCCCGAGCCCGGCGAGTTCGTGCACCAGTACGAGTGGATCTTCGTCTGTCTCCGCAAGGGCGGTCGCTGGCGGATAGACTCTGCGAAGAGCCGGCTGACGGGCACCGAGAAGTGGCGGCAGGAGATCCTCTGACCGTTTGGGGTGACTCGGGGCAATTCGGATCGACCAGGCCAGCGACAGGACAGGACATACAGCTATGAACGATTCCTCCATGGACGCAGACGAGTTCTGGCGGATCATAGCTCTCTTCGACTGGGATCAGAGCGGGGATGACGACGCGGTGATGGAGCACGCGCAGGAGCATCTGAGCGCGCGGCCGGTGGAGGACATCCATCGCTTCGCGGATCTGCTCGCCGGCGACGAGCAGGCGGTGCGCGCTGCGCTGCAGGCCAGTGCGGAGGCGGACCGGGCCTGGATGCGGACCCCGTCCGACTTCGAGGACGGCTCGCCCGCTGATGTGGCGAGGTACGCAGCTCTGGACGGGATCGACGCGCTCGCGACCGCGCCGATCCCGTGGGACCCTGAGGACCGTGGCGCGACGGTGCTGGCGGCCGAGGTCGCCGAGATCGCCGCCGCGAGCGATGCCATGGGGGCAGCGTACGGGCTGGTCGCGGAAATTGATGAAGAACTGGAGTATCTGGACGGCGAGATCGAGTTGCTTCAAGACATGCTCGGACTCCTCGCAGATGAGGACGAGGACTGCGAGGACTACATGCGCGAACCCTACGAGCTGGACGAGGAAACGCGTGCCGAGTACGAGGAACGACTCTCTCGCGACAAGCGCCGGTTCGTGGAGCTGAACATGGAACGCGCAACGAAGCTCGGAGCAGGAGGCGAGGATCCGCTGAACTACTGGGGTGTGCTCGCGAAGCACGGGCTAATGATCCCTGAGTGGCACGCGATCCACAGCTA
Source organism: uncultured Actinomyces sp. (assembly GCA_964345595.1). GTDB lineage: Bacteria > Actinomycetota > Actinomycetes > Actinomycetales > Actinomycetaceae > Scrofimicrobium. The sequence goes on along the minus strand of CAYFRL010000032.1, from coordinate 9,065 downwards.
CCAGCAGCGGATGCAGCAGGCGCCGGCATCGGTCTGAGCGACGACGGGCAAGTTGGCGGTGTCTGGCAACGCAGGTAGCCAGACACCACTGCTCCGGTTTGGTCGTCGTTGGTCACGCAAGTGCTAAGCCTGAGGAGCATTAGCCACCTCTGAGAGTTCTCCTAAACACCTGGGGCCGGCGCGAGAGCTCGGCCCATCGTAAATCCTCGTGCTGGCGCCGTCGTGACGTGCCCTAACATGCCCGGAACAGAATGCTCTTCGCGCTCCTACACACGAATCAGTAGAATCGGAAAGAGTCCGTGTTGCGCACGCGCAATGACGGACTCTTTAGTCTTGCCAGAAAGGGGTGCCGATGTCGCGCTTGTCGGACCTGCTGCGCACGCTGGAACAGCTCGATCCCAAGCTCGCCAAGGATCTCGATGACGAGATCCGGCCCCTTCAGAAGCGGCTGCCGTTCGGTCTGAACTTCGAGCGCCATGCGCCCGAGGCCGTCGAGCTGGCGGGCCACCGGATCCGCAAGACGAACAAGGTCCGCGTGCTTCCTCCCAGAGGCTCGACGGAGCGGGGCGATCAGCGCCTCTGGCACGTCGACTCGATCAGCGGCGACATCGCCGAGGTATCGACGCCGAACGGCGAGGAGCGTGAGACGCAGTCTGTGCCTGTCGAGGACCTGGTCCTCGTCGCGGAGTTCCGCGACCGAATCTACCCCGGCCTCCGGCCAGACGGCTCCGTGGAGCGGGGTGGCGACAAGCCGTTCCACACTGTGATCAACGGCGAGAACTTCCATGTGCTTGAGCTGCTCACGTTCACGCATGAGCACTCAGTGGACGATCTACATCGACCCGCCATACAACTCGCGCGATCGCGACTGGAAGTACAATAATGACTACGTTGACCGCGATGATCTTTATCACCATTCAAAATGGTTGGCGTTCATGGAGAAACGCCTGAGGCTTGCGAAGCGACTGCTTAAGCCCGAAGACTCCGCGCTTGTCGTCACCATTGACGAACACGAATACTTGCGGCTTGGTCTATTGCTGAATCAGCTTTTCCCAGAAGCCCGGATCCAAATGGTGTCTAGCGTTGTAAGCCCGAAAGGCAGCGCCCGGCAAGGGGCGTTCTCCAGATGCGATGAGTACATCTTCTTTGTACTGTTTGGCGAAGCTGCTGTAGGGACTCACACAACCGATATGCTGCGCGCGACTGGCGAGGAGAAATCGAGTGCTCTCGATGTGAGATGGGGTCGCTTGTTGCGACGCGGCGCAGATGGGCATCGAGATAGGTCTCCAGATTCGCTGTTCTACCCAATATTCTTTGATGCCAAGTCGGGCCATTTCATTGGTATCGGGGACTCGGTGCCAAAGAGCAAGCCCATTGAGACTGTCCGCGTGCCCGAAGGCGCAGTCGCAATGTGGCCCTTGGACGCATCTGGGAATGAGATGCGATGGATGATCTCAGCAGACACTTTCCGATCATTGCATTCCAGGGGTTTTGTTCGCTTCGGGCGATGGGCTCCAGGTTCAGTAGCAAGAACGCCGTATTACCTACAATCAGGGGTCCTTTCGGCTATTGAAGACGGAACTGTCCAGATCCTTGGCTACGATGTGGAAGGCGCTGCGCAATTGCGCTACAAGGAGGAACGGCTGCGCAAGCCAATGACCGTTTGGAACTTGTCCTCTCACAGTGCGGCCGATTTTGGTTCCAAGACGGTAACCGCATTGATCAAGGATCGAGTCTTTCCATTTCCGAAATCACTCTATGCAGTCGAGGACACCCTCCGCTTTCTTGTTGCTGACAAGCCCAATGCCGTGGTGCTCGACTTCTTTTCGGGGTTTCGTGTCATAATAGTGATAGAGGCAAATTTTTCAGAACCAGAAAATAAATATATTGCAGAAATTACAGATAATATAAAAACTCATTACAATATTGAAATCTCAATATCTAATAAATAAAACAAAGTATTTAACGAGTTTGTCACAATAAGAATTGAGTAAAACTCATATAAAAAAAGGTGGTCATAATATTTATGTTAATTAAAAAAAGTATTTTAAGAGGCGGGATTCCTTTTATTATTATGCAAAGTATTGCCTTACTACTTTATTATCAAGGTGACTATGAAAATTCTAAAGGAACATTTTTTAGCGGTTTAATTGTATTGGTTGTTGGTGCGGCAACAGTTATTTATAATATTGAACAATGGAGTTTAACTAAGCAAAGTATTATTCATTTCTTAATCATGTTGGTAACAATTTATCCTATTCTTTTATTTAGCGGTTGGTTTCAAATAACAACATTTTTAGATGCATTGAAAATATTTGGCATTTTTGTCTTATCTGGTTTAGTAATATGGTCAATTATGTTTACTTTAGCTAAAATTTTTAAATGGTAAAATTTTAACCTATTCAATATTTACGAGTTTGTCTTAAGGGTAATTATGACAAACTCATAAAAACATCTGTAAGAATTGAATTTAAGGGGATAGGATATGTTTTTAATTCTATCCTTTTTTTATTGTGAGTTTTGGGTTTGTCATAAGCTTGACATGAGAGGGCTCTGGTACTACTGCCCACGCAGTGATGCGCCTGAATAAGCAGGACGGCGGTAGCCGTCAGTGCATCTCGGTGACGAATAACGAAGTCTCAGCCGACGAGCAGACGAAGCTGCGCAAACAGGGGCTGCGCCCCGGCGACCCCGAGTGGGAGCAGTGGGGCATTTGCGACTACATCACGAAGCCGCATATCCGTGCTGCGATCACGGGTTTCACGCCCGACGGCGAACCGATCAAGGGCGACTACAAGTTCGTCGACGAGTTCCCGATGTCCGACGGCTTCGATGAGAACGCCGCGTTCTTCACCCTGAGCTACGAGTCGCCGTGGATGGTCGAGGCCGACAAGGCGTTCGCCGCCATCGCGCCGATGCTCTGGCTACGCGCCGGTGCCGTCGGCGAGCGGATCGACTCGATCGAGGGCGGCTGGGCTGTTGCTGATAGCTACGGCATACTCAAAGACCTCGACCTCGCGAGCGACTTCGTTGCCGAGCTCCAGCGCCGCGAGGGCGTCCGCATCGCCTACGTCGTGACCGACGACGACGGGCGCTACCAGCAGGTCGCGAGCGAGATCCCCGGCGTCGAGACTGTGCGCCTCTACGAGGACTACCTGCGCAACTGCGAGAGCACGGGTGACATCTGATGCGCTTCACACTGAAGGACTACCAGGCCGACGCCGTCGGCGACACCCTGCGCGAGCTCGCCTCGGCGCGGGACTTCTACCGCAGCGCGAGCAAGCGGGTCTCCTCCGTGGCACTGACTGCGACGACGGGCGCAGGAAAGACAGTCATGGCCGCGGCTGTGATCGAGGCGATGTTCTGGGGCAGCGACGACTTCGACGTTGTGCCCGACGAGGGCGCCGTGGTGCTGTGGTTCAGCGACGACCCCGCCCTGAACCAGCAGACCCGTCACAGGCTTGAGCAGGCTTCCGACCGCCTGCGGAACAAGCTCATCACCGTCGAGCACCCGTTCCGCTACCCGAAGCTCCTGCCGGGCCACGTGTACTTCCTGAACACGTCGAAGCTCTCGCGCAACAGCCTGCTGGTGCGCGGCCACGACGACACAAACATGCTCGACGGCGTGCAGTCGCATCCCGACACCGTGCCGTTCACGTTCTGGGACACGCTGCGGAGCACGATCGAGGACGACGACCTCACGCTCTACATGGTCCTGGACGAGGCGCACCGGGGCATGGGCAAGCGCCCGTCGGACACGCCGACCATCGTGAAGCGCCTCATCAACGGCCATAGCGGCGTGCCGCCGGTGCCGATCGTGTGGGGCATTTCGGCGACCGTGCAGCGCTTCGAGGCCGCGATGACGGAGGCTGAGGTCCAGTCGAATCGCGTGCACCTCGGCACGGTCCAGGTCGACCCGGTGCGTATCCAGGAGTCGGGTCTGCTCAAGGACGACATCGTTCTCGACTTCCCGGCGGAGACCGGCGACTTCAACACGGTGCTGCTGCGCCGCGGCGTGCGCAAGGTGAAGGCGCTCTCCGACGCGTGGGCCGCCTACGCCGCCGAGCAGGGCACGGAGCCGATCAAGCCGCTGATGGTGCTCCAGGTGCCGAACAAACCCGCTGCCGACGAGGTGGCCCCGGCCATCGACGTGATCCGAGACGAGTGGCCGGAGCTGGAGTCTGATTCAATCGCCCATGTCTTCGGCGAGCACACCGCCCAGACGTTCGGCATGCACAGCGTGCCCTATATCTCACCGGAGCGTGTGCAGGACGCCTCGTACATCCGTGTGCTTCTCGCCAAAGACGCGATCAGCACGGGCTGGGACTGCCCGCGTGCAGAGGTGATGGTGTCCTTCCGTCCGGCGAAGGACGAGACCCACATCACTCAGCTGCTCGAACGTATGATCCGCACGCCGCTTGCGCGGCGTGTCGAGGGTGACGACCTGCTGAACAGTGTTGAGTGCATACTTCCCCGCTTCGACAAAAAGACGGCGAGCAGAGTCTTAGAGACGATCATGGGGAACAACCTGGTCGATTCAGTCGATACTGGCCAGCGCGTGCTCATCGACCCGCAGCTCATGATGCCGAATGATGCTGTGCCTGATGAAGTCTGGGAGCTGTTTCAGGCACTTCCAGCAGAGACGTTGCCCCGCAAGCATGCCAACCCGATCAAGCGTGTCACGTCGCTGGCGCATGCCTTGGCCTCGGACGGACTCGTACCGGACGCTGGCAAGCTCGCGCATGAGCGTCTCCATGGTGTGCTGAACGGGCTTGCCGCCCAATACGCGAAGGACCTCGCGAAGGCGCGTGAGGACGTGCTCACAGTCGCCGGTGGCACTGTGCGCGGCCAGGCTCGTCATGGCCTGCGGCGTGACGAATCTTGGACGGAAGTAGCTGACGACCGCGCTATCCAAGACTCGTACCGCAGCGGCGCGCGCACGATCACGCCGGACGTGGCGCGCAGCTACATCGAGCATCTCACAGCCGACGCCGAGGACGAAGAAGACTATCGTGACGCCTACGTCCGCGTTGCCGCCCTCGCGATGCTGACGCAAACGCGCACGAAGCTCGACGAGGAGGCGGACGCGATCTCGAAGGAGTGGCTCGACGAGCACCGTGTCGCGATCAAGGGCCTGCCCGAGTCCCGTCAGAGCCTCTACGCGGAGATCACCGCGATGAGCACCGACCCGCAGCTGATCTCGATGGCCCTGCCAAAGAACCGTCAGGAGGAGACCAAGCGAGCCGTCGGCGACAGCGAGCAGCTCCCCGAACGACGCGCACTGCACCTGCTCTCCGACGAGGAAGGCATGTTCCCGGTCGGGAAGCTGAACCCCGACGAGATAGAGGTGCTCGACACTGAGATGGCGCGACCCGGCGCCCTTGCCTGGTACCGGAACCCTACGGGCGGGCGCGACTCGATGAGCATCGCCTATCGCGACTCGCACGGCGAATGGCGCACCTTGCGGCCCGACTTCCTGTTCTTCGTCGATACCGAGGACGGGGTGCGGGCGAGCATCGTCGACCCGCACGGTCACTGGCTGCCGGACGCCGCGTGGAAGCTGCACGGCATGGCCCGGTTCGCCGAGGTTTACGGCGATCGTTTCCACAGGATCGAGGCGATCAGCCGGATCGACGGAAAGTTGCGTGTGCTCGACTTCAAGCTCGCCGAGGTGCGCGCGAAGGTGCTGGATCATTCAGACGCGAGGTTCGCCTACGATGCTGCGGCTGTCGGGTACTGACAATGGGAAAGGCTAGCAGGCTAAAGGCTGAGCGGGCAGCAGCTCGGAATGCGCAACATGCGGTGGATACCTCTTCGGAGGAAACGCAGGGATTTCTCGGCACTTCTCAACTTGCGGCAGGTGCCCACGATCATCCGACAAACGGATTCACGTTAGCGACAACCAATCGCAGCAGAGAATATGGCGACTTCCATACCGGGCTCTTGTACATCGGCGCGTCGACCTCGGATGGTCAAGATCGAGAAGGCGCACGCGCCACAGTAAAAGTACGAGACATTGTCGCAGCAGTGCCTGTGCTGTGGTGGCGCCTCGATACTGACCTGACCCACCACCAAGGCGCGACTGTCATGGATGCCGTCGGCCACAGGCAGAGCATCGCGATCAAAGCCACACTCCTCGACGACAACGCGTTCCCGATGAACTCTAAGCGGACAGACTCTGTCGGCTTTCTGTTTAAGAAAGATACCGTTCAGCTAGTATCCAACGAGGTAGAACTCGGCATGTTTGCGGGGCATCAATTCAAGGTAGATCCAAGGCTCGGCTTTTTCTTTGGTCTTTCTCAAACGCTGTCAGTTGTGATCGAGACGCCTTCAAAGACTTACGTGTCAACGATCACTGCTGACGGCGGCGCTCCGCGACTAGCGATTCATGACGGCACCGCACATATGAAGTCGCTTGGTCAAGTCGTCCAGCGGTCAACTCGATGGCAGCCCGTACACGTGGGGAATGTCAGCATCCTCGCGGATGCGGCCATGACGCCAGATCACCATCGTCGTACGTACGCGGCGACGAGCAAGCACACCGACAGCCCAGACGAACTCTCCAAACGTAGTACTTGCTTAGCTTGCCGCAACCCCGGAAATAGCCGCGAGCACTGCGTTCCCAAGTGGATCGCATCCGATCAGAGTGTACCTCCAGTCGTTGCGCCGCTGTTCTGCGGAGCTTGCAACAACTACTTCGGTAAGTCGCTTGAGGGGCCAGTATCAAAGGCATACCGGTCGGGGAAGATCGCGTCATTACTGGACGAAGACGTATTCCACCAATGGGCATTAAAGACAAGCCTGTTACTGTCGTCCGCGTCCGATGTTCGCTTCGACGAGTCATGGATGGCAGAACTTCGGGAGGGGCGGATGCCTGAGGGATTTCAGATCTTCGCGCTTACTGGCGGACGCATGGACCCTGGATATTTGTTCTCGATCACTCATTTCTCGCGATGGGCACGTGATACAGGGCTGTTCCTGTTCAGCTTCGCGATACCTGATCTCCTGTTCGTGGTCCTTCGTCATTCAGAGAGTATCGAGATACCAGGTTTGCGTCGTGTCCTTCCCGGCTGTGCTCAATCAGGCCAACTAGCAGAAATCGATGTCGTGGAGCTGCACGACCGACTCATTGAGCGATTAACTGGACACCCCATGGAGAGGTTTGATACTTCACTTCCTACTGCGCCTGGCCCGATACGCAACACCCGTTGATCGCTCAATCAGTGCCGCGACAGCGCTAGGGATGCCACGACCGGTTCTGTCAATTAGAGCCCATCGACGTCTACCTGCTGGACAGGTGGGGATGACGCGCTGCCCTTCGGCCAAAAGTGTCCAATAGCCGGCAGTGTTAGACCTTGTTAGACACAAGCGTAAGGAGGTCTTGGGGTGAGTGGACAGAGTAAGGGGCAGGTGATCGGGTACGCGCGGGTCAGTGCGACGGATCAGAACCTCGGACGGCAGATGAAGGCTCTGGACGGCTGCGACCGTGTCTTTGCGGACAAGCTGAGCGGGAAGAACACCGATCGGGTGCAGCTCCAGGAGATGTTGCGTTACGTCCGGGAGGGCGACACCCTGCGGGTGACGTCGCCGGATCGACTGGCCAGGTCAACACGTGATCTTCTGGCGATGGTCGAGGAGTTGAAAGGTCGCGGCGTCGCGGTGGAGTTTTTGGATAATCCGGCGTTGAACACCGATACGCCGCAGGGTGAGTTCATGCTGACGATCTTGGGAGCCGTCGCGCAGTTGGAGCGCTCAGTGATCCGGGAACGCCAGATGGAAGGCATCGCACTGGCGAAAGCCGCTGGCAAGTACGACAAGGGCGTGAGGCTGACTGCGGAGCAGATCGCTGAAGCCCGCAAGAAGGTCGATAGCGGCGTTCCCAAGGCGGCAGTGGCCCGCGAGCTAGGGATTAGCCGCCAGACGCTCTACACGGCCCTCAGCGGGGCTGGAAGGTATGCGGAGATGGTTTCGTAGTGGTAAGGCTGTCTATCGGCCCCGAGGGGCGTCCTACGACCCGGACGAGAGCTACCGCACCTGCTCGGAGTGCGGCGGTGACTGCGTGCCTGAGCCATCAGGTGCTGACGGGTTGGGAGTGCGCATCATGTGGGTGTGCCCGCAGCATGGCGTCCACAGCGTGGTGGACCCATTCGAGCACCTGCGGGAGCAGGATCGACGGGAACGCGAGCGCGATCAGGGCATGTAAGCGCCGGTCACTACCGGCGCGAGGCAAAATGCCTACCGTGCTAGCCACGCGAAGCAGAGAAACAGGCCTGCGGGACGGCGACGGCCACTGAGGCATCTGGGCCTGAGCGGCCGTTTCATAGGTCTGAGCTGGGGTTTAGCAGCGAGTTTCGGCGGTTTTTGCGGGTGGCCCGCTTCTCGGAATGTGCCGCTGAGCTGGGGCGGAGCAAAAGTCGCAATCCACTTCGGGATGCCGAAAAGGCAGGGTGGCACGGATGTCGTCACGGATCATCCGTGACACTACTTACCCAGCTCAGAGGTAGAAAAAATGCTCTGGCACGGGTGGCACGGATGTTTCTGATTTTGAACCGCGTGTGCGTGCGCGCGTGTGCGCGCGCACGTGCAGACGTAGATACATCCGTGCCATGTGTGCCATATAGAGAAACATGGGCCTGAGCTGGGGTTTAGGGGTGGCACGGATGCGGCACGGATGTGAATCATCCGTGACATTTGGCTGTTTTACGTCTCTGAGCTGGGCAAGAGCAACGCAACGCGGCAGCGCGAAGCGGCCAGCAAGTTTCGGAATATGTCTCTGACCTGGGGCGGAGCAAATACCTGGAAGCAGCCTGGTGGGCTCGCACGGGTCGGCAGGCCATTCGGAAAGGCGCGAGCACAGGGAAAAGGGCTGCACGGGTGGGCAGCGATATGGCAGCCAGCCAGCCGATGCACCCACCCTGAGCGCCCTCCCGAGCGTGCGGTGCCCCTCCCCTTGCGAGCCAGCAGAACCGATCACCCTGCTCGCGTCAGCTGACGACTACCTGCTTTTTTACGGGTTACCGGCCAAAACGTGTTGTTTATGATCGGAGTTTGTCTTGCGGTGGCGG
>CAYFRL010000031.1:7674-21153 GCA_964345595.1 uncultured Actinomyces sp. | reverse complement strand
AAGTTTCTTGAAGCGCCCCGGCTGAACAGCCTGGTCAGCGGCCCGGATCTGCGAGAGTTTGCAGATCCGGGCCTTTTCGTGCTCGCTTCGATGACAAGGGCGGACCGTGATTACTGGAATTGCGGGGAGCTCTCCTTTTGAGCAGCGCACCAAGGATTTCTCTTGGTGGAAGCCCGCCTGCCTGCCCCCTCGTCTAGGGGCGCGCCGGATGCTAGACTGAATCACTTCCTTTATAAGGATTCAGGAAGTGGCCGTGATGAGCAACATGGCGTTGATTATTGACAATGCGCGTGAGGCTACAGGTCTCTCTCAGCGCGCTCTGGCTAAGAAGATTGGCATTTCTCAGTCAACGCTGAATCGGATCCTCATGGGTGAACGGGCAGCGAAGATGACCGAGATCATCCTTATCGCAGATGCCACAGGCTGCACCGTGGCGCAACTGACCGGAGATGGGGTTGCTGGACGGGTTCGATGCGCAGCTCGCGCGACGAACGGGTCGAGTATGAAGGCCATGCGTCAACGACTCCTGCACTTCATGGAACTGGATGCCTTTCTCGACGATCACGCGATACCCGCTGTCTGATGTTGGTATCGGCAGAGCGCCAAGCACAGCTGGCAGCGGATGATTTTCGTAGGCAGCATCGGCTTGGAACCCAGCCACTTGGGGACTTGGTGGCTCTTATCGAGCAAACAACCGGCCATGACGTTGCCGTACTCGAAGCCGAAACCGATGAGCACGGTCTCACGATGCATGACCCTGAGCGATCCAGGACATTTATCGGCGTAGCTCGCAGTTTGAACCCAATGCGCCAGCGGAGCACGCTGGCGCATGAGCTTGCCCATCTTGTTTTCGACGACTGGGCGGAGAACCTCGGGGAGCCGTCACGCGGAGAGATCCGGGCCAACGCATTTGCGAGGCATCTCCTTGCGCCGGTGCAAGGAGTAAGAGAATTTGTTGGTGCCGCCGAGCACGTAACCGAAGCGACTTTGGCTGGCGTCGTACAGCGATTTCTGGTTTCGCCCGCGATTGCTGCTATCGTTCTTCGCGATGCAGGTTACATCACACCAGCTGTTGCCAAGCAGTGGATGAGCCTCCACACTCCACAACTCGCAACTCGTTACGGCTGGAGCGATTACTACAAGTCACTCCAGAACGATTCGAACCGACTTCGTGCGCCGCAACGGTTGCTAGCACGAGCTATTGCCGGGTACGCGGAGGGTGTCGTGAGCGCGCAGGTGATCGCAACTCTCCGAGGTGTTTCTCTGGACGCAATCGTCGCAGAGCTAGAGGAAGCAGGGATTACTCCGAAGGTGCTCGACGTGTCAGATTTCGAGCTCGACGAACTGCCTGCAGTCGAAGTCGATCTTAGTGGGCTGGAAGGCCCGGAACCCACGTCATGAGCCAGCGTCCAATCATGGATGCTGGTCCGGGCATCAACTTCTTCTCGATTAACCGTGAACGATTGCTGTTCTCAACTCTTGGACCGCTTGCCGTTCCTGAGATAGTTGAGCAGGAAATACGTCGGAAGGCGCGCCAAGACCAGCGTTTTGCCGCAGCCGCGCGCGTGCTGAACAAAGTCCCGGCTCGTTTGCTGGAGATTTTGTCAGACGACGTAACCGATGATCTCGCGGTGGCCGTGCACCGCATTGCTGGGATGCCAATGAGCGAGAGAATCCGCTCCGGCAAGGATCTGGGTGAAACAATGGTGGTTGCTCACGCCGTGGTTGCTGCGGAACGGGGTGACCGAGTGATCGTGATTATCGACGACGGTGGGGGCCGTGCGGTGGCTGCGCGGGAAGCCGCGCGCCTTCAGCGGTTGAAAAACAACGTCCTGAAGTTGGCACAATCTCTCTCGTCAGCACCCTTACTGTGCTCAAGAAAGCCGCCGGAAGTGAACATCTGCCGAACAAAGATGCGATGCGACAACTGTATGCCAAACTTCGTGGAGTAGACGATGGTCTCCTGCCGCTCGCGAAAACCGGGCTAATGGATTTGTCGACCTGGAGACTACCATCTGCTGCACGGGTAGCCGCAGATGATCAGCGTACTATGAGCGATCACTCGCGGGTCCGCTAGGTACTGTCCCTCCCAGCAAGGTAGCGCGGTGCGCTCTCGACGAGACCGACCCTACATCGCTCGACCCCCTCAACTAGAGATTCAGTCTGGTTGGCCTATCCTGCCATCAACGCGGAATGCAGCAGTTGGATCGAATCTGGTGCGGATGGCAGACCACTGGGCCGACCAGTGCTAGTCAGGTCGGTCAAGAAGCTAACAGTAAGGTCATCGCGGTGCACGCCATGCGTGGTCACAACGATGTCGACGTGAGGGTTTCGTTACAACCGAAACTCACATGGACCTGAACAAAAAGTTCCAGTGTAACCAAAGCGTTCATCTTATAGCTCATTAGGCACATCTCGATTCACTCTTGGCCGCATACTTAGTGCGCACTCTGAGCTCAGTTCGAAGATCCCTGATCACGATCTGAATTCTATCTCCGGCTGCCGCCTCTGGCCGCCTCGAAAACAGCCGATGACCAGGCAATTAGCAGGCGGCTTGAGACCTGGAGGCTCTAGATTTCTGACATAGGTCCAGTTACGCTCGCTGACTAAGGAGAAATCATGACTGGAATGACCAAAGATGGCATAGCAATCGACCGTGACTTTGCGGCCGCTCCCGAACGTGTCTTCACGGCACTGACCACACCCGATCACTTCGCCCGTTGGTTTGGCGGAGCATGTGCACGTCCCGCTTGACCGGCTACAGTTTGACGCCCAGCCGGGCAACACCTGGGCAGCACAAATGGTCCTGCCGGACGGCGACAGCATTGACTGGACTGGTGAGTTCATTGAGGTTCAGCCGAGCAGCCTGCTTGTATTCACTTTGACGGATGAGCCGGAAAAGTCGGCCCGCGCGCAAGTGGTGGTGGAACTGGAACAGATTGAAGGTGGGACGAAGATGCGTTTCGCTCAGGAAACGCCAGGCTTCACCCCGGAACAGCAGGCCGAGCTTATCGACGGGTGGCAGGGGTTCCTGGACGAACTCGACCGGATCGTCACTTCCTAGTTGCCTGCTGTTTGTGCGGAAGCGTCAACCTTCTTTTTGTGTTTTCCACGGAACTTGTCACGCAAACGCGTCCACAGGTTCTTCTTCCCAGGTGCACTTGTTTCGTTGTCGAAAGTGTCTTTCCAAGCAGCTCCCTTTGAAACCGCCCGGTAAAAATTGATTGTAGTAACGATAACGATCATGACGACGGGGCCAAAGACGATTCCGGGGAACCCAAACATTGAGAGGCCGGCGAACACGGCCAGCAGCATGAGTGCTGGCGGCAGGTAAGCATTCCGGGGGACCAGCATCGGCCGCAGGACATTGTCTGCGTTCGAAGTGATCAAAATGTGGAAGAGCACAACGAATATGCCACCGGCGACGTTCCCGGTGAGAGCCATTCCAATACCTAGCGGGATGGTTACAATGCCGCTGCCCAGAGGAATGATGGAAAGGACGGTCAAGAAGATTAGGAACATGAAGAAGCCCTGGTGGATGCCGCCTATGTAAATTGAGATGGCACCCAGTGTTCCTTGCACTGCGGCGATCACGAATTGGCCTGCCACGGTTGCTTTCACCATCGCGCCGATCTTTGAAAGGTAGACGTCTGTGACCTCGGGTTTCAAGGGACTCAGGTCTTTCACCAGGCTGATGATCTTGCCGTCGCTGCCGAGCATGGCGATGAACACGTAAAGGAATATGATCGCGGCAGTTACCGCGCCGGCGATTCCTCCCACTGACTCCTTGGCAAATCCAAGCGCGAAGTCACCCAGGTTCGTTGCGAAGCTCGATATTCCTGATTCAATTTTCTCGGGTGTCAGTTCGAAGTGAACGAACGGGATCCGGCTCAGCGCCGCGTTAACGGAGTCGAGGACTTGCTCGCCCAGTCGGCTCATGTCCGTCTTTTCAATCCAGGCGCTGACCGTGTCGATCATTTCCTTGATCTGGATTCCTGCCATCGTCAGTATTCCGCCCAGCGGGACGATCACGATGAGTATCACTGACAGCAGTGTGAGCGTTGAGGCCGCGCCCGAGTTCAACTTTCGCTCAAGACGCACGTAGAGAGGGTGGAACAGGTAGGCCAGCACGCCTGCGAGCGCAATGAGTTCCAAGTAGCCGCGCAGGAAGTAGGCTCCAAAACCTAGTGCGATAACCGTGACCACAGCCAGCGTTCTCTTTTGGCTCTGCGTGAAAGTACCTATCGCACTCTTCTGCTCACCATCTAGCCGAACCTCGTTCTGTCCGGGCGTTTGTGCTGCTACGGGCGCCTCATTCTGCTCTTCCATATGTTTATGCTACAGAGAGCTGCCGCAGTCGTCAGGAGATGGCAGCGCCAGCAAACCAGGCGGGAAAGGGTGCCGCTGCCGTCTCTCCGCTACTCCCCACCGGCCCGAAGATGCGCCACCAGATCACGCACCGCGTCACGCCCAGCGCGGTTCGCGCCGACAGTGGATTGGGACGGTCCAAACCCAAGCAAGTGGATGCGGGGATCGGCTGCCACTTGAGTGCGGACCATGGTGACGCCGCCCCGTTCGTTCTGTAGGCGGAGTGGCTCCAGGTGGTTGAGGGCTGGTCTGAACCCTGTGGCCCAAAGAATCGTGTCCACCGGAGTGAACTTTCCATCGGCTTCTCTGACGCCGCCCGGCTCAATTCGGGTGAACATGGGACGCCGGTTCAGGACTCGGCGTTCCTGGGCGGCAACGGCGTACTCTGACCAGATGAGTCCGGTGTAGGAAACAACGCTGCCAGTCGGGTTTCCTGCTTCCACGTCTGCGATCACTTGAGAAATAGCATCTCTTCCCTGCTGCTCGCTGAACCCGTCTTCTCGGAACAGGGGTTCTCGCCGCGTGTACCAGAAGGTTTTTGCAACACGAGAGATTTCTTCCAAGTGCTGTAGTGCGGAAATCCCGCCGCCTACAATGGCGACCCGTTGGCCGGTGAACTCCTCCAGCGAAGCATAGTCCTTTGTGTGGAGTTGGCGTCCTTGGAACGTCGCCTTACCGGGGTGATCTGGCAGAACAGGGTTCGTCCATGTGCCGGTCGCGTTGATGATCGCCCTTGCGCGCCAAGCTCCCGCGGAGCTGCGGACCATGAGCCCGCCACCGGGGCTCAAATCGTCACTGATCGAGGTGACCGTGACCGGCCTTATTATCGGAAGGTTCATCTTTTCTTCAAATCCGGCGAAGTAGCGTGGCACTGCTAGGCGGCTTGGTTCATGGGCGGAGATCGGCGGCTTTGCAAGTCCTGGTAGGTCGAAGATTCCGTTTACGGTCGCCATGGTGAGAGAGTCCCAGCGGTGGCGCCATGCCCCACCGGCGGCTTCTTCCGCGTCCAACACTACAAAGCTCTTCTGTCCTGGCCTGGCCGTGAGTGCACTGGCAAACCCGCGCCGGGAAAGGTGGTAGGCCGCGGAAAGGCCAGCTTGTCCGGCACCAATCACAAGCACGGTGGCGAACCGCAGTTTCGCCGCTGACCGGGTGAGCGCGGGCTCACTCATGTGGTGGTTCAGTTTCCGGGATGCTTGTGCGTCGCCGCTTCATCTAGACTTTCCCGGAGCTGATCAATGATTTTCCCTAGCTGCTCCAGTTGATCAGGCGCAATCGCTTCAACGAAAACCTTTTGAATTTCCCTCAAATGTGGAAATGAGCTTTGTCGGAACGCGACCTTTCCGGTGTCGGTCAAGACGACCTCGGCCCCTCGATTGTCTTCAGCGCATTCGACACGGCGGATTAGCTGTCGGGCTTCCATGCGCCGAAGATGGTGAGAGAGGCGACTTCGTTCCCAACTGATTTTGTCCGCTAAGTCGGATGGGCGCAGACGGTTGTCCGGGGCTTCTTTCAGCGCCAGCAGCACGGCATAGTCGCCTAGGGAGAGCCCCGACTCGCTTTGCATTTGCCGGGCAAGGTGGGCGCGCAGAGCTTCGGTGGTTTCGATGTAGCCACGCCAAATTCGTAGCTCTTCACGTGTCGGCATGCCCTCTCGGTTATTTTCGGTCACTTAGCTTCTCCCATTCGTGTAATGCCGCTAAATGCATCATGCCAATTCGTGATTGACGTGTCAATTAAGACTTGTGTGTTTTGTCCGCGCTCATGTGCCAAGAGGCGGGGAGCACCTCGTTCGGAGGCGTTAATCGCCCGCAAACAGCTTATTGCCACTTCTGTGATAACCCGGTCGCAACTCGGACGTATACTCCGCTTGTCGGCTTTAGATCGCCCCTCGGTTGCGCAAAGATCCATTCTACTCCGCGCATCCAAGAGCACCCAGGGGACCGTCTCGCGAAAATCTGGAGAAATCGTTTGGAATTATTGAGTCGCCAATCACTTACAGGTGAGACGAATGATGCTCTGCTGGTTGAAGAGGTTTCCCGGTATTTTGGGCGGGATCGTTTTCCGGCCGTTGAGGACGTGTCCTTTTCTGTCGCTTCCGGTGAAATTCACGGGCTATTGGGACCTAACGGCGCGGGCAAGACGACGACTGTGCGGATGTGTTCGACTCTGCTGGTGCCCTCCGCGGGGCACATTAGCGTAAACGGCGTGGACGCGGTGCGCAGGCCGCTTGAAGCCCGAAAACAGTTAAGTTTGGTGCTTGGGGGAGACTTGGGTTTCTACCCCAGGGTGAGCGCTCGGGCGAACCTGCTGTTCTTTGCGGACGTCGCGGCGGTTCCCAGAAAATCACGCAAATCGGAGGTCGACCGCGCGCTGGAGCAGGTGCAGCTAACGAGTTCCGCTGCGACAAAGGTGGGCGCGCTTTCGCGCGGCATGAAACAGCGGCTCCACATTGCTAGGGCCCTGCTGGGAAGCCCCAAACTGGTGCTGCTGGACGAACCGACCACGGGGCTTGATCCTGAGGTGGCGCTTTCGATGCGCCAGCTGATTAGGGACATTGCCTCTCGCGGGGCTGGCGTCCTGTTGACCAGCCATTCAATGGTCGAAATAGAGGAACTGAGCTCAAAAGTATCGGTGATTGGACGCGGAAAGATTGCCGTACAGGGCAGCGTAGCTGACGTAGTGTCGGCATCCGGGGTGCTCGCCACCACCACGGCTACGGCGGATCCTCAAGACGCGGCGATGTTGGAAGTGTTCGAAACCGCCAGCCGCCAGGTTGGAACCGTTGCAATTCGTCCTAAGGGTTTTCAGCTTTCCGTCAGCGTGTACTGGTCGGTCAGCCCAGAGAGAGCATCGAGCCTTCTGGTTCAAGCCGCGGCGGAAGCCGGAAGGAACCTTCCCGCGGACACGTTTACTCGACCCGCAAGTTTGGAGGATGCCTACTTGGCTCTGGCGGAGGGCCTGCGGAGATGACCCGGCAGCTGCGCATGGTCGGATTCCACGTTCAACAGTTCTTGACGGTGCCATTTTTCGTGCAAGTAGTCATCGTTTCGACGCTGTCGATCAGCGTGGTTCAGAGTCTGGCTCAGTACGCATGGGGTGGCGATTGTGGGGCGGACTGGATTCGGGCGGGCATCATTGGCACCTGGTCAACCTGCACAATTGCGGCAGGCATCTTGGGATTTGAACGCTACAAGGGCACCTTGGTGCACCTGGTTGTGTCCCGCGTGAACCCGATTTGGCCGTTGGCGGCACTGGTGACAGCTGCCTCGGTCTTCGCTTTGGCCGCATTCCCTATCGCTTGGTTGTCGACGTGGGCGCTGCACACCGCGATGGGCATCTCATGCTCTCCAAGTGGCGTGCCCATGTGGCACTGGCTGGTAGAGGTGGCCCTGTTGTGGGTGGCTGCGATGTCGGTGACGTTTGTCGTTGCGGCCCTCTTTGTGCTGACCCCGAACGCCATCGCCTATGAGGAGCTTCTGCTCATGCCCACGCTGTTTCTATCTGGTGTGCTGTTCACGGTGACTTCGGAGCCTACGTGGCTGCGTTTGGTAGGCAGTTTCATACCGATCCGTTGGCCGATCAGGATGCTCATGGGTGAAGGATTAAGTGCCGTGGGCGTCGCTGGGACGTTGGTTGTCTCGGCGGTGTGGTTTATGTTGGCAGCCGGTTTGGCTTCGAAAGTTTTGCGCCGCGTTCGCGTGAACGCAACCTTGGAAGTTATCTAGAATGGCATTTGTTCAAAGAGCGATATCGACTGGCGCGGCTGGGCGCGCTTCTTCCATTGAGTTCGCTACCGTTGGAACAGCGCTCACAACGCTGGTAGCTTTGCCGCTGCTCAGCATCGCTTTTACTGTGGTGCTGGCAAACGACTTATCGGCGCCAGATATAGTCCGTGTTGGTTACGCTAGCGCCCTGGTGGCACTGGCGGTTTCCGTGGCGAACGGGGTAGTTGGCCGGGTCGTTGCCGATCGTAATCTGGGCGTGTTCCAGGAAGTTCATTCGCGTCGGCGTGTGGACTTTGCCTACTGGCTTGGCACCGCCTTCACCCCAATAGTTTTGTCGGTCGTGACTGCGTTTTTCTCAGTCACTGGGCTAATGATCGTGCTTGGCGGTCTTGACAGGTCTGCGTTCCTGGGGTTTATGGGGGCAAGTGTTGTAGCGGTTTTTGTTGGCGTGTGTATTGGAATCCTGGCCGCTGGGGTTGGAGCTTCGCTGCCCGATCCCTATCTGCCCGCCGCGATTATGGTGGCTGTTCTGCCGATAACGTCCGGGGTGATAGTGCCGATAAGCCTATACCCGGGGGCGTTTCGTTCCTTTTGTATGCTGATGCCCCTTTCAGGAACGGTGGAGGCGTTCACCGTCTGGCTCGATGGCGGAACGATTGCTTGGGGCTTGCTACTTCGGGACACGGCTGTAGCGATCGTTTGGGCGATGGTGGGAGCCTTAAGCGTTGCGGTGGCGATGGCCAGGATCCGCCGGGGGTTGAGAAGAGAAGCGCTCTGAATAGCGGGAGCGTGGTGTCACCCAATGTGAGCGTGTTCTCCATTGCCCAATAGCTATTGACACGTCAACTATTTGCGCACATGATTGAGTCTTATGAGCGACTTTGAGAACTTGGAATTCGGTATTGACACGTTCGGTGACGTTCCCCGGGACGACGCGGGTAACCTCGTCACCCATGCCCAGGCGATCCGGGCAACGGTGAGGGAAGCGGTCCTGGCCGATGAACTCGGTATCGACGTGGTCGCCCTGGGGGAACATCACCGCCCCGAGTACGCGATTTCTTCGCCCGAAACGGTCCTGGCGGGCCTTGCCACGATCACGAAGAACATCCGTTTGGGAACCGGAGTGACCGTTTTGTCCTCTGACGATCCTGTGCGCGTTTTCCAGCGCTTCGCCACCGTTGACGCGCTTTCGAACGGTAGGGCCGAGGTGATGCTGGGTCGCGGATCATTCACGGAGTCGTTCCCGCTGTTCGGATTCGACTTGGCCGACTACGAGTTGCTCTTTGAAGAAAAGATCGACCTGTTCCACCGACTTTTGGACGAGGCGCCGGTCACCTGGGACGGGACGACCAGGGCGCCCCTGCACGAGGCCGACGTCTTCCCGAAGACCGAATCGGGCGGGCTGCAGACTTGGGTCGGTGTTGGTGGTTCGCCTCAGTCGGTGATCCGAACCGCAAAGTACGGTTTCCGTTTGATGCTGGCAATTATCGGCGGTTCACCCAGCCGCTTTGGCCCGTATGTCGACCTATACCGGCGGGCAACGGAGCAGTTTGGCACTCCCGCCTACCCGGTGGGGATGCACTCACCCGGATTTGTTGCGGAGACGGACGAAGAGGCACAGCGCCTGTTCTACCCCGGATATAAGGAAGTGCACGACCGGATCGGTAAAGAGCGCGGCTGGCCGCCCTCTCGCCCCGGCGACTTCAAGAACGAGGTCGAACGGGGTTCTCTCTACGTCGGTTCGCCCGAAACCGTTGCCCAGAAAATAGCCCGATCCGTTCGCGCCCTGGATGTGGGAAGATTCGACCTGGTCTACACCGCTGGGGGCGCAATGTCGATGAGCCACCGGCTGAAGGCAGTTGAGCTATATGGCAACCAGGTCATCCCGCGTGTTCGGGAACTTCTGGCGGAGGGGGCCTGATGCGGACCATCGGGATTTTAGGGGCGGGGAAGGTTGGCACCGTACTGGCCCGGTTGGCCGTTGACGCGGGATACGAGGTTCTCATTGCAGGTTCCGGCGACGCGTCTGAAATAGCGCTCACCATTGAGGTGCTTGTTCCCGGCGCGATGCCCGCCAGTCCAGAGGAAGTTGCCCGCGGGGCGGACGCCGTCATCTTGGCGCTGCCATTGCGAAAGTACCGCGAGATCCCCGCGGAGCCTCTGGCAGGCAAATTGGTCATCGATGCGATGAATCACTGGTGGGAAACCGATGGACCCCGAGACAAAATCTTGCCAACGAGTGCGGGTTCCAGTCAGGCAGTTGCCGCATTCCTGCCCGGAGCCGACGTGGTGAAAGCGTTCAATCACATGGGCTACCACGACCTAGAGGACGAAGCCGCCGTGCGGGGTGCTCCCAATCGGAAAGCAATCGCGGTGGCAGGAGACGACCAAGCCAGCGTTGACGCGGCCAAGGAGATCGTCGACGCGTTTGGCTTTGACCCGGTCACCGTTGGTGATTTGGCTGCTGGCGCCCGCTTGGAACCGGGCCAACCCGCTTTTGGCGCTAACGTGCCTGCAGGGGCACTACTGCGCTTAGTTGAGCATGCTCAAACGGCTCAGATCGCGGACCGAACGTTATTGCCATAAGGACCGAGAACCCATGAAATAAGTTCCGAAATTTCATATCCTGAAGGTAGGGAACGCAACGAAGCGGACCCGTGGAGGGGTGAGTTAGATGAAACGCCTATGGGCAACACTCGCATTGGCAAGCGCTGCGGCGTTGGGATTAACGGCATGTGGATCAGCTAGCGATATTGACGAACAAAGCGTGAACGAACAGCCCGTTCAGGCAGAAGTTGTCGAAGAAGCAGTTGAAGAAGATGTTCCGGCGCCCGTCGACCAATCGACTGAGGAAGCGTGCGCACTAGTTCAGGTCGCAATTGAAGACTCGGCGGAAATGTTGGAAAGCCTGGATGAGGAAAACCCTGAAGAAGGCTTGGCAAAAATCAACGAGATTACAAAACTGAACGATGAGACCATCAAGCAGGTTACGAGCTCGGAAGTGAAAGAAGCTTTCACTCAATACGCTGACGCCATTGCCGCGATGATGATCATGATCACTGAGATGGAGAGCCTTTACCTAGACGCCGAGGATCCAGACGCCTTAGAAGATGAGATAACAGAGAGATTCTCCGAAATCTACGATGACATGAACTCCGCAGCGGAATCACTGGCAAAGGCATGTCCCGACCTTGACTTTGAAGATAGTGAGTGAAGATCGCCAAATAAGCACAACAGCCCTGGGGACCGCCGTGAAGGACTACCCTGAATTTCCCCTGATATTTCACGAGTTTGCCAAATCGAGGACGCTGCGAGAACTATAGTGAGTGCAGGCATCAGGACCTTCATCCTGCCGCCACACTGCTAACAAGGGTGTCACCCATGCGCAGACCATCGACCTCCCTTGCTCTTGTTCTCACCGCGGCCGCGTTTGCGCTAACAGCCTGCTCAGGCGGCGCGGGCTCACAGTCTGGCGCCGCGTCTGTAGACACTGCAGAACTGGGCCCGTTGGATAAGTACTTCTCGGCGCTTTGGGACGATGAGGATTGGACGCAAGAACAATACGACGAAGAAGAGCGCCAAAGGCAAGAGCTCATTGCAGAGTGCATGGTGAAAGAGGGATTTGAATACATCCCTGACACGAACAGTGGTGCCACGTATTACTCTGACGACGACGTTGACGGTCCAGATTGGGATTCTTTGGAGTTCGCGCAGCAGTATGGATTCGGCGCGTTCGATTGGCCAGGCCTAGAAGAGACGGAGCAGGAGTCTCCTGACGGTGAAGTTTACGTCGATCCCAATTGGGACTACGTGGATTCCCTCAGCGAATCAGCGCAGGCGGCGTATTATGCGACGCTGTACGGCGAAGAGATTGAGGTCGAATTCGATGAAGACGAAGACGAGCCAACCGGCTGTGTTCATCGGGGGCCGTGCCTACTCCGTCATAGGCATTGTGGACTCGGTTGGCACCAGGGAGAATCTGCTGCGTTCCGCAATCGTCCCGATTGAAGCCGCCCGGGCTGATCTGGGTCTGATGGGCGTGAACAGTCTGGACATTCGGGTGGACGTAGGCGCAGGACAGGTGGTGGCCCGCCAAGCCCCAATTGCCCTTGACCCGGGCAACCCCGATTCGTTCAAAGTGAAGGCTCCCAGCCCTCCAAGCGAACTCCAAAGCCAAGTCGCGGCCGACGTCAACGTGTTGTTCGTCGCGATTGGCATCGTTGCGCTGGTAGGCGGCGGAATTGGGATAGCTAACGTCACGTTGCTGGCTGTCAGTGAAAGGCGTGCAGAAATCGGGCTGCGCCGCGCCCTGGGGGCAAAAACGCGCCAAATCGCCCAGCAGTTCATCCTGGAATCTCTAACCACCGGAGTGTTAGGTGGCCTAATCGGGGTTGCTCTTGGCCTGTTTGTACTGGTGGGCGTGTGTATCTTCCAGCAGTGGACTCCGGTAATCGCTCCCTGGGTGCCGATCTCAGGGGTCCTGGTTGGCGCTCTAGTGGGATTGTTAGCGGGGACTTACCCGGCGATAAAGGCCGCCCGGATAGAACCTGTGGACGCTCTACGAAGCATGTAAATGTTCAAGTGGTGCCGCCCCCGTGGCGGATCACGAAGCGCCAATAGCGCCTTGGCCAGCGCCCCGACCGCTCTTTCACTTCGGTAAGGTGCCCGCGGTTATCCGCCCAGATCGGCACCTCGAAAGGAGCGAACTTGTCGCGACTCCAAATCTCTAGACGCTCCCCGGCTTCTAAAGTCTCCATTACGCGAGAGGCTCGAATAAGTCCGACCGCGCAAGGGGCCGACCGGTTATCTAGGAGGGCGGACTCAGTCGAGTTCATGTGGCGCCGGGCCCAGGTCGTCCAAGTTGCACACTCCCTGTACGGGGGAGCAGTGGCGAAAGAGCGGACACGTGATGAACACGATCACAAGCACAATGATTGCCGCTACTTTGCTGGGGATTAGGACACCTGGGAACGTCAACCACCATTCCACGGGGAACAGCCGGTATGCGCCAGCCATAAGCAGGCCCGTGATGATCATGGTCGGCAGGGCGAAACGGACCACCCAGCGGAAGCGGTCCAGTTGGTGTGCGCCGGCTACCACCGCGTCCACGTTTGGATGGCCTCTGCCGGCCGGCATCGCGACCCATATGTTCCACACAGCGCCGCCAAGCCACAACGTGAAGGCTCCCAGGTGGAGCAGCCGCAGCGCGCCTGCTGCCGTCCATCCCGCATCGGCGTACGCCCACATTGCCACCAGGCTGAAGCTGATGATGACCGTCCCAACGCCTGCCCGGAACCTGTCAATTCCCACGAAAAGGACCGCTGCTAACCCCAGTTGGAGAGCAAACAACGCCCACTGCAAAGCGGGACGGAAAGAGAGGTAG
>CAYFRL010000031.1:0-7574 GCA_964345595.1 uncultured Actinomyces sp. | reverse complement strand
TAAGCGTTGTTCAAGGGGCGTCTCGGCCTTGTAGCGTGGATAACTATGCAGGTGAGCGGCCGCTGCACCCAAATATCTGCGCTGTTGCGTAAATGTGCCGAACTTCAGGAGCGTGGCGCGTTGCACAACCTCCTTATTGAGAATCATAATCAATAGGCTTATTCTGGGGGCATGAAGAAAACTCTCAGGCGGCTCGGTTTAGCCGCGGCATTGCTGGCTGCTGGCTCCCTGGCAGCCTGTGGAGACTCCGCGCAAACAGCGGCAGACGGTGAACTGGACGTGATCACCTCGTCCTATTCCACAAGTTTCGTTGCCGAGAGGGTCCTTGGTGATGCCGGTATCGTCATCGACCTGATGCCAGCTGGCGGTGAGGCGCACGATCTGGAGCTTTCTCCGCGCCAAGTGGCGCAAGTCCAAGACGCCAGTTTCGTTTTCTATTTGGGTGACGGATTCCAACCGGCGGTCGAACAGGCCGTAGCTCAGCGTGACGGCGGCGCGCTCGACGGGATGGACCTGGTTCCAGACACCGTCTACCGCGACCATGACCCTCACGTGTGGCTCAGTCCGATGCTGATGGCTGCGATGGGTGATGAGCTGGCAGTGCAGCTGGGTGAAGTCGAACCGGGTCGCGCTGATCAGTTCGCGGAAAACGCTGCACAGCTGAGGGCTGACTTGGAAGCCCTGGACCAAGAGTTCCAAGACGGTTTGGCAGACTGCCAGGGCGCCATGCTGCTAACCTCCCACGGAGCGTTCGGTTACATGGCTGACGCGTACGGGATTGAGCAAAGCGGTGTTATGGGCATAAACCCGGAGGCCGAACCGTCACCGAAGCGGCTGAGAGAGATTACCGAACTAGCCAATTCCAGCGACGCGACCACGCTGTTCATCGAGTCGAGCGACACGTCGGGCGAGAAGCTGGCCGCAAGCCTTGGAATGGACGCAGTGCCCCTGCACACTCTAGAAGTCGCGGTTCCCGACATGGACTACATAGAGGCAATGCGTGCAAACTTGGCGGCGCTCCAGCAAGGACTTAACTGCGCCCAGTGAGTCAACCCAGTCCTCCATCTCTCCCAATTCTTGCTGATAGGCTCCTTTGCAGAGCTTGAATGGGGGAGACGATGGATGAGACGAATGAGCGCGCAGCCCAAGAATGGCAGCAGTGGCACGACGAGCGCGTCGCTGAACTGCAGCAACCGCACGGCTGGCTTTCTCTGGTGAATCTGGAATGGATCCATGACGAGCCCGCCGCGTTGGCCTCGTTCCCCGGCATTTGGTCCGCCGATGACCACCGCGTCACGGTCACTTTTGAACAGGCCGAACAGGTAACCAAAGATGGCGAGCCAGTTGTTGGAGAGATTACGTTCGAGGTTCCCCGCGGGGAGTCGAATACCAGCCTGCTGGACGGCAGGGGACGTCAAGCCGAGGTCGCCTCGCGTTTCGGCAAGATAATTGTGCGTACGCGCGACCCCCACTCCCAGACCAGGGAGAATTTCCGGGGCATCGAGACTTACCCGTTCGACCCGGAGTGGGTAGTCAGCGGAACGTGGGAAGCTCTACCGAAGCCGGAGCTGGTCGCAATCAAGAGTGCTCACCGGGACCTTCCCATGACATCGCGCGTCCTGGGAAGAGCAACATTCCTCGGGCAGGAAATGCTGATCAGCGGTCCCGACATGGACAACCTGAGTCTGGTCTTCCACGATCCAACAAATGGCGTTCAGACGGAGGCTTGGCGCGCCGCCCCCGTGACCGTTAGCGGACAGACCGCGACAGTGGACTTCAACCGGGCCGTCAACTTCCCTGCTCACTTCACGCCCTTTGGAACTTGCCCAACGCCTCCGGAGGGGAACACGTTTACCACCGAGATTTTGGCGGGGGAAAGGAAGCTTCAGTGACGTACCGCGTTCTTATGGTCTGCACCGGGAACATTTGCCGATCAGTGATGGCGAAGATGGTTTTGGAGCAACGTTTGGACGGGCTTGATGTCCATGTGGACTCTGTCGGCATCAGCGCGGAGGAGGTCGGAAACCCGATTGACTATCGTGCGGCAGAGACGCTTCGCGTGTCCGGATACGACGTGTCGGATCACAGCGCCCGCCAGATCAGTGCCCGCGACCTAGAGGACTATGATCTAATTTTGGCGATGACGCAGGGCCACTACCGGGGCGTGCAAAGGTTAGCGCAGAGAAGCGGCGTTGACGTGCAGGATCTGCGCATGTACCGCGAATTCGACCCGGAGGCTGACGGCGACTTGGAAGTACCGGACCCCTGGTACGGCGACATGAATGACTTCGCGATCACCATGGAAACTGTGGAACGCGCTACCGGCCCCCTGGTCGAATACTTGGCTGGAAGAAGCAAGTGAAGAGAGCGGGCCGGGCCGCTCTCATGCTGATTTTTGCGGTGCTCAGCTTTTGGTTTGCGTGGCAGTTCTTCAAGGACGACCCGGCCCCTCCCGTTGCCGCCCCGGAACCGATGGAGCCTGTAGTGCCGGAACCGCGCACGCCGCCCCTGGACTTCTCTGGTTTTCAACCGGGGAACATAATTTCGGATCAGGAGTTCTATGATTCCTCGGCAATGACTGCTGGCGAGGTCGCCTCGTTCATTGACGAGGTGAACTCGGGCTGCCGGGAGGGCTGGGAGGGCACTCCCTGTTTGGCTAACTATCGCGAGGACGCCCCTGTTTTTGAGGCCGACGATTACTGCTTTGCCTTCGAAGGAGAGGCGGACGAAAGCGCCGCCTCGATCATCCACCGGGCCGCCGAAAGCTGCGGGATCAACCCGCGAGCGCTGCTGGTGATGCTGCAAAAGGAACAGGGGCTGCTGACCGCCTCAGGTCCGCGCCTGAACCAGACCCGCTACGAAATCGCCATGGGGTACGGCTGCCCCGACACCGCGAACTGCGACCCCGCGTATTTTGGTTTTGGTAAACAGGCGTACTACGCGGCCCGGCAGCTTCGTCGCTACGCAAACGAACCCGGGGAATACGGCGTCTTGCCCGGCCAAACAAACACGATCAGGTACCACCCAAATGAGAGCTGCGGGGCAAGCGACGTGCATGTGGAAAACTTCGCGACTGCCGGGCTCTACAACTACACGCCCTACCAGCCGGACGGGGCCGCCCTAGAGGGCAACCCCGGCGCCTGTTCCGGCGTGGGGAACCTGAACTTCTACGCCTACTACAACGCTTGGTTTCCCGATCAGGCGGATTAGTGGCGTCTCAGTCGCCGTCATCCACTTCAACGATGATCACATCGTCAACTTCAACGTCTGTGCGTTCCACTTCCACGGTGACGCTGGCCAGCAAGCCAGCAATGCCGCCTAGGACGACCAGGACCGGTGCGGCCAGAACGGCTACACCACCGGCTGCGACGCTCAGGTTCATGGGAATCGTCAGCAGCTGCTTACCTTTGTCGTTGCGGATCACGATGCGCCTGACGTTTCCTTCCGCGACCAGCTCTTTCACGCGTTCCACCAGGTCCGTGCCTGCCACCTGCATCTTCTCAGTAAAACCAGTCGTGGTCGGCTCCTCCCGTTTTGGTTTCTCCAGTCTATCTGGGGTGGTGGCTCAAGGTTAGGGGCGCTGAGAGAGTTGTGAGGGCTCCCTCAGCGCCGGTAAGAAACATCTTTACAGAATCTGCTGCACTTCTGGATCGTCAATGTTCTCCTGCGTTACCCAGACGGAATCTTCCACGATGTTGGTCTCCGCGGGGAGTTCCCCTCCGGCCGCCGCAACCAGGATTTCGACGGTTTTGTACCCCATACCGTAGGGGTTTTGCACCAGGATTCCCGCGATGCTGCCATCTTTGATGAGCGTTACGACGTCAGGTGTTGCATCAACACCAACTACTTTTACATCCAAACCTTTCGTTTGAACTTCGTCAGCAATCGCGATGACAGAGTCATCGTCTGTCCCATAGAAGCCAACCAGGTCGGGGTGTGCCTGGAGTATGCCTTGCGCCTTATCTCGGGACTTAGCCGGGTCAGATTCTCCGTTCTGGATGTCAACCACTTCCATTTCCGGCGCGTTCTGCGATAGCCAGTCGGTGAATCCGTCACGGCGGGCAGCTGCCGTGCCGACCTCTCCGTGGGCAATGATTGCAACTTTCCCGGACCCGCCGACAAGTTCGCTCAGGTGCTTTGCGGCGTCCGCACCGATTTGTTGATTGTCAGAGGCAACCGTTGTGATCGGAATGTCAGAGGTGGCCAGGGGCGTGTCGAAAATGACGACAGGAATTCCCTCCGCTTCCGCTTTTTCGAGTAGGCGCGGGGATCCGTCTTGCGCGCCATCTTGCGGGGCGAACCCAATGCCAAGCGGGTGGTCGTTGATAGCGGATTCCAGCTGGTTGAGCTGTTTGTCGCCCTCGGACTCTGTGTCGGGGCCGTTGAACGTGACTTCGACGCCCAGATCTTTCCCGGCCGCTAGCGCCCCTTCTTTCACTTTCATCCAATACTCGGCAGAGTTCGCCTTCGCGATGAGGGCGACGCGGTTCGAGGCGGCCCCCGCCTTTTCGCCCGAGGCGGCCCCCGCCTGTTCGCCCGAGGCGGCCTCTTCGGAACCTGGCGAGCAGGCTGCCAAAGACCCTGCCAAAAGGGCGGCCGAGAACCCGGCAATCAGTTGTCGTTTCATGTGTTTCTCCTACTTTCTTACGCGGAAGAGGTCTACTCTTCTTTCCCTCCGCGGCGCATGATGTCAACGAAAACTGCAAGCAACACCACCGCACCCAGGAAGACTTTCTGCCATTGGTCAGCAACGCCCATGACGGTGAGCCCATTGAAGAGAGCTTGAATCGTGACAGCCCCGATTACCGCTCCAAAGATTGAGGCCCGCCCGCCGCGCAAAGAGGTCCCCCCGATCACGGCCGCGGCGATGGCGTAGAGCTCGTAGCCTTGACCAAGTGTGGGCTGAGCTGCTGACAGACGCGAAGACATGAGGACACCAGATATCCCGGTGAAGGTCCCGGCGATCACGTATGCCAGCACCTTCCACTTCTTGGTGTTGACGCCCGAAATCCTAGTGGCTTCCTCATTGGAACCGATTGCTAACGCGTACCTCCCAACGGGGGTCTTGTTCATCAGGACACCGGCGATTACAGCCAAGAGCAGCAGTATCATCACTCCGTTTGGCACACCTGGCAGTAACTGACCAACGGCGATCTGGTCATAACCGTCAACTGAACGTAAAGAGATTGTCTTCCCGTCGGCCAGCACCAGAGCGGTTCCCCACGCCACCATCATCATGGCTAAAGTTGCGATCATCGGTTGCATTCTCACGTACGCGACCAGCATTCCGCTGACCAGGCCTAGTAGCGCACCCGCCGCTACGCCGCCGGTTATCCCTAGCCATATCGGCAACCCCAAGCCGTCTTCTTTGGCGATCAGCAGAGCGATAATGACAGAAGTCATTGCCATTCCAAGGCCCGGCGTCAGATCTATCCCCCCGGTCGCGATCACGAAAGAGATTCCGAGGGCCTGTATCCCGGTGACAACGGCGGCCAGTAGCAGGGAGGAAACGTTGGTCCAACTGGCAAAACTTGGCTTCATCACAGAAAAGAAGACCATTAGCAGCACCAGAACCAGGAGTAGCGCTCCCTGCTGGATCATCGACTTATAGCGTTCAGGTAAACCGCGTCGCCCGCGGGTTTCCGCAATCGGGGTATCGATAGTTGCTGCCATCTACTGCACTTCCTGTGTCCTAGAGGTCGCCGTTGCGAGCTCCATGATGCGCTCCGCCGTGGCCTCTTCATTTGTGAGTGTCCCTGTGACTTTGCCGCCCGACATGACTACGATCCGATCCGCTAGTCGCAGCACCTCGTCCATCTCTGAAGAGATCATGATGATTGATTTACCCTGGGCCGTGAGTTGATCCAGCAGGTCGTATATCTCTTGTTTTGCCCCCACGTCTATCCCCCGCGTGGGTTCGTCAAAAATGAGAATGTCGCTGTCGCACTCGAGCCATTTGGCCAGAACGACCTTTTGTTGATTACCCCCGGAAAGGTTTCGCAGCGCCTGGCGAACAGACGGGGTGCGCGTCTTTAGCACATCAACCCACTTTTGTGCGGCCTTGCGCATGGGGCCGTCTTGGAGCAATCCCCACCGCGTGTACTTCGGGATTGACGCAAGCCCCGTGTTGGCAGCGACGTCCTGATTCAGGATAAGCCCGTACCGCTTTCTGTCTTCGGACAGGTAGCCAATGCCAAGGTTGGCAGCGTCACTGGGCGCCCGAATTGACACGTCGACGCCGCGGATACTCACTGAACCAGCAGTTTTCGGATCAGCCCCTATCAGCGCCCGGGCGGTCTCTGTTCGCCCCGCTCCCATCAGTCCCGCAAAGCCGAGGATTTCTCCCTGTTCCAACTCGAACGAGACGTCCCGAAGAAGGTCCGCTGTGCTTAGGCCGCTCACTCTCAGTAGAGGTTCTGTGGGTGCTCGCGGCGCCGGACGCGCACCCGACACAATCTCCCTGCCCACCATGAGCCGAATGATTTCCCGCGTCGGCATTTGCTCCACGGGCCGGCTGTCCACCAGCATCCCGTCGCGCAGCACCGTGACATCGGTTGCCTTCCGCCCGATCTCTTCTAACCGGTGGGAGATGTAGATGATTCCTGTCTTCTCACTCACGAACGCGTCCATGATTCCAAACAGCGTTTCCACTTCCGCGTCTGTGAGCGCAGCAGTGGGCTCGTCCATGATCAAGACTGACGAGTCGAAAGAAAACGCCTTCGCGATTTCCACCATCTGTTGCGCCGCGACGGTGAGGCGCTCGGCTGGTTCCCGCGGGTCGATGTCCACCCCAAGCCGGTCCAGTAACCGGCTTGCTTTCCTGTTTAGGGCGGCGTCGTCAATGATAAGGCCGCCGTACTTTCGCGGTTCCCTACCGATGAAGATGTTTTGGGCAACGGTAAGGTGGCCCGCCAAGAAGAACTCTTGGTGAATGGTTGAGATCCCCGCCTTCTGCGCCGAAAGAGGGGTTGGAAGATCAAGCTTCTGCCCCCGGAAATAGAGCTCACCCCCATCAGGCTGGTAGAGGCCGGACATGATCTTCATCAGGGTCGACTTCCCCGCGCCATTTTCACCGACCAACGCATGGATCTGCCCGGCCCTTAGCTCGAAATCTACTTTTTGCAGCGCCTTCACTCCCGGAAAGAACTTGTCGACACCGCGCGCTTCAAGCAGTGGTTGTCCGCCCCCGCGACCTTGCACACTGGTAGCCAACTGAGCTTCCTTTCTGAGTTCATTCCGGTCCTAACCTACTATCCGACCTGACGTTTACGAAAAAACGATCTCACTATGCATGAAACTGCATTTGTCATGTTACTTTCCTGTAGCAATAGCAGAAGATAGAACAAGCTTGTGAAGACGCTGCCCGGAACTGGCTGGCTGGGCCAGTATGCGCAAGACAACGCATAGGGATAAGAGTGGGGAAACTCTCACTTGTTTGTCATGAAAAGTCTTGCCACGGCGGCAGACAAACTCGCGCCCCTTGGTTCGTTTGTCAGCTAACAGGTGACATAAAGAGAACCGACTATGCTGGTGTCACCATGAACAAGCCCCCGCGCCGCCCCCGCTGGAGATAC
>CAYFRL010000030.1:19642-22401 GCA_964345595.1 uncultured Actinomyces sp. | reverse complement strand
AAGCCGCTGAACTGGATGTCGCCGCCGTGTCGCATGGAGGTTGTGGAGCCGACTGCTGAAGAGGCCGCTGATGGTGTGGAACAGGTATGGCAGGTCTTGCCGCTCAAGACAGATGGGATGCTTCGGGTTCGTCTTTATGAGGTTCATGCGGAACTTGATGAGGACTTAGGGGTGGATCCTGGCCTTACGAAGGACGGTGTTGAAGCGCACTTGCAGGAGCTTCTTGCAGCGCAGCTTCACGTTGTCTTAGGGGAGGGGTGGACGTTGGGGCGCCGCGAGCACCCAACCCCTGTTGGCCCGGTGGACCTGTTGGTTTATGACCCGGATGGGTTGCCGGTTGCGATTGAGGTGAAGCGGCGGGGCGGGATCGATGGCGTCGAACAGCTGACGCGCTATCTGACACTTTTGTCCAGGGAAGACCGTTATAAGGAAATCCGGGGTATCTTCGCTGCCCAAGAAATAGCCAAGCAGGCTCGCACGCTGGCGGGCGATCGGGAGATTGACTGCGTAATATTGGATTATGCGGCCCTGCGAGGTATGGACGACGCCGAAGAAAGGCTCTTTTGATGGACATGCAGTTCTGGAGGGGGACAGCTGTCCTTCCCGACAGCGTAATAGAGGATGCAGCGGTCGTTTTCGACGACAAGATTGTCTGGGTGGGCCCGTTTCTGGAGTTGCCAGCGCAGTACATGGAAGCTGTCGACACAACCCCGTCAGGGACTTTCTACATAACCCCCGGATTCATTGACGTTCACACGCATGGCGGTGGCGGCGCCTCGTTCCCCGACGCGGTGAGCGTTGCCGAGGTGAAAGTGGCGGCCGATGAGCACCTTCGCCTTGGCACCACCACACTGAATGCTTCCCTTGTCACCGCAGCCCAGGACGTGCTGGTGGCGCGCGGCAGGCTCTTAGCTGAGGCGGCAAGCGCCGGCATCATAAAAGGTATTCACTATGAGGGGCCTTTCCTTTCTGAGGAGCGCTGCGGCGCTCAGGATCCGCGTTACCTGGCTGACCCGACGCCAGAGGCAATGGAAGAGCTGATGGAGGCGGCCGGTGGCTACGCGGTGGCGATGACGATCGCTCCGGAACGCACCATGAACCCGGCCGGTATTCAGTCGCTGAAAGTACTCACTGACGCTGGTGCCATTCCTTCCTGGGGTCACACGGACGGCGGGATCACGGTCACGGACCAGGCGATTGAAGAGGGAGTGAGTCTTCTTTCCTCGTCCGACAGACGCGCCTCCATCACCCACTTGTTCAACGGCATGCGTCCTCTTCACCACCGCGACCCGGGCCCGATTTCCTCTTACTTGCGCGCCGCAAAGGAGGGCGAGGTCGTGGCGGAGATGATTTGCGACGGCGTCCACGTCGATCCGGAGCTGGTCGCTAAGGTCATCGAACTTGTGGGCAGAGAAAACTGTGTGTTTGTCACGGACGCGATGGCGGCGGCTGGGATGGCTGACGGCGAGTACGTTCTTGGCCCTCAAGAAGTTCGGGTTGAAGACGGTGTAGCCAGGTTGGTGCGGACAGGGTCGCTTGCTGGGGGGACCTCGCACATCTCGGACTGCGTCCGAATTGCCGTCCAAGACGGGGGAGTCCCACTGGTGGATGCGGTCTATTTGGGCACGCTGCAAGGCGCTCTCATGTTTGGCTGGGATGATCGGGGCCAGCTACAAGAGGGACTGCGGGCAGACCTGTGCGCGCTGGATGAAGGTTTGAGCGTGAAAGGTGTTGCCCGCGGGGGACAAAAGGTCTGAGATTGGCACGCAGATCGAAGAAGCGACCCTGGGGTGCGCCGCACCGCGAGTTGGGCGACGCACTCGGCGGGGTTCGTCAGAGCGAAACTGGCCCCGGGGGCGATCTCTACCAAGTTCAACGCGTTCGCCCCGCGCAAAAGGAGTACCGCTGCCCAGGGTGTAATCAGCTGATCCGTTCTGGAACGCCGCACGTGGTGGCGTGGAGGGAAGACTCGCTGCTCGGCTGGGATTCGGGAGTGGAAAGCAGGCGTCATTGGCATGAGGCATGTTGGTCCAGAGCTCGCCGTTGAACGCGATTATTCGTCTCAGGACCCGCCGCAAACCTGAAAATGACGTCGGCGCCAGACCGTGGGCCATAAGATAATAGGGATAGTGCCTAATTATGCTGTTTTGGAGGACGTGCCCGTGACGACCATGAAGCGGTATCTCGCCTCGATATTCTTTGCCGTACTCGCGATTTTAGCTTTGGTGGCGGGGATACTCGCGGCCTCCACGTTTAGCCCCGCGCAGGAAGTGACGGCTACCGGGTCCACGGACGCGCCATTCCTTACGTCGCGTGAGGGTCTTTTCGGTTTGTATGGGGATGGCGAGTCGGTGAAGCTTGAGGCCACCACGGCAGACCAGAACCAAGAAATCTGGATTGCAATCGGTTCACCCGCCGACGTTGACGCGTGGCTGGAAGGGCAGCCGTACGAGGAAGTCTTTGGTTTGCTCGACATTCAGACCCTCAAAATGGAGCCTTTCAATGAGGCCGCTCAAAGCGGTGACCAGCCAGAGTCCGGCGCTGAGGAACAGCCGCAGTCCGGAGAAGAGTTAGAAAGCCCCATTGCCTCTGACATGTGGGAACTGGAACGCCACGGCACGGGCAAACTGCAGATGGTCATCTCTGGGGACCAGATGGACAAAGTCTTCTTGGCAGCCACAAACGGACAGGATGCCGCGCCGACCATCACCCTTCAGTGGGACACACCAAAGGCAAATTATGCTTCGCTGTTCCTGTTC
>CAYFRL010000030.1:13861-19542 GCA_964345595.1 uncultured Actinomyces sp. | reverse complement strand
GCAGCTGACGACCGATTCGGGGATGATCAACCTGAGGGCCCTGCAGGGCGGGGCGAAGTTCCCAACCCGGCGCGCGCTCAGGGAAGCGCAGGCCCGCGGAATTGAAACACTTGTGATTGAGGGGCAAGAGTTCTCCACAACCACCGGATCGATCCCTGTTACCGAACAGGTGGCCGACGAAACAAAGGCGACCAGTGCGCTGCTTGGGAAACGCTCTTTGCGAAGTGGTCGCTGGTCTAAGAGACTAGAGGGCCAAGGCGGAAAGGATGAAGACGATGCGTAACGTATTGCGAACGTCGCTAACCACTTTGCTTGCTGCGGGGGCCACGGCGTCTCTTCTTGTGGGCTGTTCCCCTGACATCAGAGAGATAGAAGCGCCAGCATCTGGTGGTGAAGCTCAGTCTGGAGCAGCACAGTCGGGGGAAGCCCAGTCTAGTCAGCAATCTGGATTAGACGAACCAGTATTGGATGACGCCAGGATCCAACGGATTGTCGGTGAGGTGCAAGCGGTGATTGACCGCGCAACCGAGGAAGACGACCCCGATATTTTGGAAGAACGCCTCACCGCTGGCGCACTTGCTATGCGTAAAGGGCAGTTCCTGCGTGCGAAGAAGACGGGGACGGATTTGCCGCCCCTACAAATCGAGGTAAATGTTGCCTCGGCAACCGCCAGCAATAACTGGCCCAGGGTTCTGCTGGTCGGCTCTTCTTCAAGTGCGGAGGACCCAGCCGAAGTTTTCGTTTTCGCCCAAGAAGACGCGAAGTCAGATTACATGCTGCAGAACTGGGTGCGCGCACTTGGCGGCAACTCGATTCGGGGAGTCGCAGTAGAGGCGGGCTCAAAAGTTCTTCCGCCCGACGCCCCTGGGTTCCGCTACACACCGGAGCAGGCGTTGGAAGCGTACGTCAATCACCTGAATGCGCCTTCGGATGAGAAATGGCAAGTCTTTGACGACAAGACAATTGCCCCGCAGTACCGAGAAGAACTCGATAAACTGAACGAAGCGTTGGCAGAAGTCGGTGAGGTGAAAGCAACCGCCGCGGTCGGTGATTATCCCGTGACCGCAGTTGAACTTGCGACGGGAGAGGCACTGGTTGCCACATCGTTCACGTACAAAACCGTCTACGCCCGTACTGTTGCCAGGTCCACGCTCACAATGGGCGGAACGCCAGCTGCCTACCTGGACGACCCGAATGTTCTGGGTACTGCTACCGTGAATTATCTGTTGAACGTCTTCTTCACCGTCCCACCTGAGGGAAGTGATGAGCCACTGCGGATTGTGGGCGGGGAGAGGACCATCACCTCTGTTACGAAAGACGATGAAGCACTTCCAGAAGGAGAATGACTCGGATGACTGATCAGGGCGCCGCTCACCAGAAGGCAACCGACTCAACCCCGGCCGACCAGGCCGTCGCTGATTCCTATGGCGCTATGGACCTGTCTGCAATGGCAGGCGGCTCCCACCCGGCAGATGCGGGCCAAACCGCGCCCGCAGAAGCGGGCTACCCGGGGGTTAGCATGCCGCCGGCGGGGACGACAGCGCTGGTTTCTGCGCCGCTCATAGTGAATGTTGACGAGGCGAACTTCGAAGAAGTCATGGCACTTTCCCAGACGGTGCCGGTCGTCTTACTGGTCTATTCCGCTAAGTCCTTGATCTCACAGCAAACGGTTGAGGTATTAGAGGACGCCGCACGCAAGTTTGCCGGAGCTTTCCAGCTGGGGAAGATCGACGCGGACACGCAAGCAGCCCTGGTCCAGGCGCTGCAACTACAAACGGTCCCAGCAGCTCTGGCGCTTGTTGCCCGCAGACCTGTCCCCCTGTTTGAAGGACCGGCCAGCGCGGAGCAGTTCAGCGCGCTCATGAGCGAGCTCTTGCAGGTCGCGCCGCAGCTGGGAGCGACAGGCCGCATAGCTGTTGACGCGGAAGCATTGGAAAAGCCGCTCCCGCAGGCGCACGAAGCTCCCCGGGCTGCCGAAATGGCCGACGATTGGGAACAAGCTATCGCGCTGTGGAAGAAGGTCTTGGCGAACAATCCTGCGGATAAAGAAGCGAAGATGGCTTTGGCTCGCGCCGAATTTGAGGCCCGCCAGGTTGAGGGGGCTGAAGAATCTGCCGACGCTTTGGCGCAGGCGGATACTTTGTTCTCACATGGTCACGAAGTGGAGGCTTTTACCCTACTTCTTGATGCCATTTCTGCCGCTTCAGACCCGGAAGAAAAGGAAGCGGCTCGGGCCCGGTTGGTGGAGCTCCTGAACTTAGGTAGCAACCCGGAAGCCGTGAAGCGGGCGCGAAGCCGTTTGGCGACCATGCTGTTGGTGTAGGGCGGGGACGGGTCCCCGGGCTTCCTAGCTGGCATAACTTCAAGAGTGGGTTCGCAGTGGGGTTCTGCGAACCCATTCTTGTACCCTGAAGCGGGCTTCTTTTTTGTGACCCCCGAAACGGAACAAACCACCCACGGCGTCTTGGAGAGCTTTCCACAAACTAATAGCTTGGCCGGGAGTGCCAGCCAAGCTATTGCTTCTACTGCTTGATGGGCCGCAGGTTTACTTCTTGACCGGCCTGAGCCACGTCGCCCCAAGTGGGGGAACTCGCAGCGCTAGAGAATGGTCGCGGCCATCCCAAGAGATTTCTTCGGCCTGAATTGGACCGACGTTGATCACGTTGGATCCGCCGAAAAGGGCGTCGTCGGTGCTCAGGATTTCTTCCCATTCGCCGCCAAAGGGCAATCCCACCCGGTAGCCCTCATGCGGATTCCCCGCAAAGTTCAGCACGCACAGCAGGTGATCCATTTCCCCGTCAGCGTCCAATCCCTGCCGCACGTACGAAATGACGTTATTGTCGGCATCTCCCGCATTGATCCATTCGAAGCCCGTGTAGTCGTCGTCCCATAGGGCAGGTGAGGTCCGGTAGATGCGGTTCAGTTCCCGCACCAGGTCGGCGACACCCCGGTTCCCAGGGTCATCCAGTAGCCACCAATCCAAACTGTAGGATTCGTTCCACTCATTGTCTTGAGCGAACTCCTGGCCCATGAACAGAAGTTGCTTGCCGGGGTGAGACCACTGGTATGCGTAGAGAGTTCGCAGGTTCGCTAGCTTTTGCCATTTGTCACCTGGCATCCGGCCCAGCAAAGAGCCTTTCCCGTGAACGACTTCGTCGTGGGAGAGAGGCAAGACGAAGTTTTCTGAGAAGGCGTAGACCAGCGAGAACGTGAGTTCCCCGTGGTGCCAGCGGCGGTTCACCGGGTCTTCTTTCATGTATTGCAAGGTGTCGTTCATCCACCCCATGTTCCACTTGAAACCGAAGCCGAGTCCGCCGCCCGTTGTGGACGAGGTGACGCCGGGCCACGCCGTGGATTCCTCGGCAATCATAACCACGCCGGGATTTCGCCGGTACGCGGTCGCGTTGGCTTCCTGCAGGAACTGGATGGCCTCCAAGTTCTCCCTGCCCCCGTACTGGTTTGGCCGCCACTGCCCATCCTGCCGGGAATAGTCCAGGTAAAGCATCGATGCGACCGCGTCGACGCGCAGGCCATCAATGTGGAACTCTTCTAGCCAGTAGAGGGCGTTAGCGACCAGGAAGTTGCGAACCTCGTTCCTGCCGTAGTTGAAAATCAGCGTTCCCCAGTCGGGGTGCTCGCCGCGCAGTGGGTCGGGGTCCTCATAAAGCGGGGTCCCGTCGAAGCGGGCAAGTGCCCAGGAGTCCTTCGGGAAATGGGCGGGCACCCAGTCCACTATGACGCCGATACCAGCCTGGTGCAGACGGTCCACCAGGTACCGGAAATCGTCTGGAGAACCGTAACGCGCAGTCGGCGCGTAATACGACGTGACCTGGTATCCCCAAGAACCCCCAAACGGGTGTTCCGCGACCGGCATGAACTCCACGTGCGTGTAACCCAGGTCAAGCAAGTAGGGAACGAGTTCGTCGGCGAACTCCCTGTACGTGAGTCCTTGCCGCCACGATCCGATGTGACACTCGTAAACGGACATCGGCTCAGAGTGGGGAGAGCGTGAACCGCGCGTTGCCATCCAATCGTCGTCTTCCCAAACGTAGTGAGATTCGTTCACCACGCTGGCTGTGGCCGGAGGGACTTCGGTTCCCCGGGCCATCGGGTCTGCCTTTTGAAACCAGTTCCCATCTGGACCGCAAATTTCGTACTTGTATCGGGCCCCAGCGCTTACGTCCGGGATGAAGAGTTCCCACACGCCCGAATCGCCCAACGTGCGCATCGCGGACCCGCTGCCGTCCCAAAAGTTAAAGTCACCCACGACCCGGACCGCCCGCGCATTAGGCGCCCACACTGCAAACGCAACGCCCTCCACGGGACCCATTGGCCCCTCGTAATACTTCCTGTGTGCGCCAAGAACTTCCCACAGTTGCTCATGGCGCCCTTCACTTATCAGATAGGTGTCCATCTCACCAAGGGCGGGAAGGAAACGATACGGATCGTCAACGGTGATGGTCGTATCTCCATAGGTGATGTCCAGCCGGTAGTCGGGGATCTGCGACCCCTCCAAAACCGCGACCCACACGCCTTCCTTTTCGTGCTCTGCCGGGAACGTGCCCTGTTCGGTGACGATAGAAACAGAATCAGCCAAATGGCGAACAGTGCGGATGGTTACGGAGTTCTCACCGGCGTGCGCGCCAAGCACTGCGTGCGGGGAATGGTAGCGGCCGTGTGCCACCTCTGTGAGGACGGAATCAGCGACGGGAACGGGTTTTTCAGACATGCTCCAATTGTCTCATGACCCATCTGGCGATGCGTGCTACTTCACATTTTCAAGATGCTGG
The DNA here is from genome assembly GCA_964345595.1 of uncultured Actinomyces sp. Classification (GTDB taxonomy): domain Bacteria; phylum Actinomycetota; class Actinomycetes; order Actinomycetales; family Actinomycetaceae; genus Scrofimicrobium. Next base: position 14,752 of record CAYFRL010000030.1, on the reverse strand, counting down.
GCACCAGCTGTAACGGCCGACTGGAGACAGGAATGGGCTACCGCTAGACCACTTAGTCCAGTAACTCCTCAATGCTGGAAAGCGGGATTTGTAGCCATTCTGGACGAAAACGCGCCTCGTACTCCAACTCGTAAAGAGCCTTCTCAATGATCAAAAGTTTCAGTAGCGACTCATCGTCATATTCGGTCGCCGCGGTGAATCCTTCCAGGAAGGCACGCTTCGTTCTTGCCGCCCACTCGGGCGAGTCCCAGCCTGCGTAGCTGAAAGATCGGAGCATTCCCGCCAGGTCCCGCAAAGCGAAATCTGGGACCACCCGCTGGTCCAGGGGACGCAGAGGCTCTCCCTCAAAATCAATCACCTGCCAATCGCCATCTGCTGTGTGGAGAATCTGTCCCAGATGCAGGTCGCCGTGCACGCGAGAAAAGTCCGGATCAGAACCGGCCGCTTCATCAGCCAAAGAATCAATTTTGGCGCGGACGCGTCCAGCGAAAGTCTCGCTTAAGTGGGCCCGATTAGCTGCGGGCAGTGCAGCGGCTCTCACCCGATCACGTAAACCTTGGATGGTTGGCGCAGGCCCGTCCAGTGGCAGTAGCAGCAGAGATTCGCTCAGTTCCCCCAAGCGGACTCCCAGGCTAAATGCCTGCGCGTCCACATCTTTGCCTTCTTCTGCGGCTGCCCGGAAATAGTCCCATGCAGTCCCAGAGTTTTCCACCAGGTCTGTGGCAACCGCCAGCGTATACGTGCCCGAGGCAATCTGGACGGAATACCACGCGTGAACCTGGGGAGTGTTGCGGTAGCCAGCGGCGCGCAATGACACGGGGATCTCCACGTCCGGGTTGGGACCTGGGTAAACGACTCGAAAAAGCTTCGCAACCCACTTCTCTGGGTTGT
>CAYFRL010000030.1:0-13761 GCA_964345595.1 uncultured Actinomyces sp. | reverse complement strand
CCCTGGGTCCGATTCCCCTGGGCGGTTGACGGTGAGGACAACGGATGTATTCGACTGCTCTTTCCCCAGTGGGGCGACCGAGTCCAGCCGAGCTGCTGAGCCGGCAGCTTTCAACCAATCGGCCCAAAACACGGGGTCAGAACTGGCTTCTATGACGCCGCCTTCAACTCTGCGAACAGGGATTTGCAGAAGTGGTGCTTCGGGGTAGGGCTGAGCAAGCAGGATAGAAGTTTCAGTCCCCAGCGGTAGGGCGAGCACCCTGGGCCAATCCGCGTCTTGCCAGTCAGCGGGGAACCAACGCTGCTCTTTAGCCCAGGGCAGCAGGGCCGCGAACGCTCTTTCCATTGCCGCACTTCTCCTACTTCACTACTCCAAATACGTGCCCGATCCTTTCCCAGGGGGAGAGCTTCACGTAGTTCTCGTATCCCCAGCGATACTGGTGCCCATCCAACTCATCGACCACCAGCAATCCCTCCGGGCCGAATCCAGGCGAGGTTTCCGTCGCCGATAAGGACGGGCGGAGCCTAGCCGGGTCCAAATAAACGGTTCCTTCGACTTCCGCGTGCGGGTTCAGGCTTACAACCACCAGAACCGTGTCGTCCTTTCCAGTGGAGGAAAAACGGGCGGGCACGTGCTTTGAGTAAGCAATGATGTCGGGACTTGATGTTGGGTGGATTGAGATTTGGTGGAGCTGCTGAAGCGCTGGGTGTGCGTCGCGCGCTCGGTTTAGTGCGGTGAGCAGTTGAGCGATCCCGAAGTCGTCTACGCGGTCCCAATCCCTCGGTTTGAACTCGTACTTTTCGTTGTCTATCTGCTCTTCGAAACCTGGCCTCTGCACGTTTTCCACCAGCTCATAGCCCGAGTAGATTCCGTACGTCGGTGAGCCGGTTGCCGCTAGGATTCCCCGGATTGCGAATATCGCTATTCCGCCCTGGGTCATCTGCGGGGTCAAGATGTCGTGGGTTGTCGGCCAGAAAGAGGGTCGCATCAGATGCGCGGTCTTCTCGGCGACCTCGACAAAGTACTCTTCCAACTCCTGCTTCGAAGTCCGCCACGCGAAGTAGGTGTAGGACTGTTGGAATCCGACCATGCCCAGTGCTTCCATCATGGCCGGTTTGGTGAAGGCTTCCGCTAGGAACAGGACGTCTGGGTGTGCGGCCCGCATTTCTTGTAGGAAACGCTGCCAGAACGGGATGGGTTTGGTGTGCGGGTTGTCCACCCTGAAGATCTTCACGCCGTGAGAGATCCACAGTTCGATCATGTCCCAGATGGCGTCGTATATCCCTTGGGGGTCGTTATCAAAGTTCAGGGGGTAAATGTCCTGGTACTTCTTCGGCGGGTTCTCCGCGTACGCAATGCTGCCGTCGGCCCTGGTGGAAAACCATTCGGGATGCTCCTTTACCCACGGATGGTCAGGGGACGCTTGGAGTGCTATGTCCAGCGCAACCTGCATGCCGAGTTCCCCGGCCCGCGCAACGAGAGCATCGAAGTCGGCGAAGTCGCCGAGATCCGGGTGTATTGCGTCGTGGCCGCCCTCTGGCGAACCGATTCCGTAAGGCGACCCGGGGTCGGACGCAAGTGCGGTCAAAGTGTTGTTCCGCCCCTTCCGGAACGTTGTTCCTATCGGGTGTACCGGCGTTAGGTAGACAACGTCGAAGCCCATGTCCCGGATTCGGTCGAGACCCTCAGCGGCTCCCTGAAGCGTTCCCGAAACCCAGTTCCCTGACTGGTCAACAAAGGCTCCATACGACCGCGGGAAGATCTCATACCAAGATCCGTAAAGGGCTGTGCGGCGATCAACGCGAAGGGGATACCGAACTGTTGCCTCTAGATAATCTCGCAGTGGGGACAGCTCAAACACACGTTCAATGGTGGAAGAGGTTGCCTGACGGAAACGCCCCATCGCAGGCAAATCCTGGTCACGAAGCACCTCTATTGCCTTCTTAAGTTCCGCCTGGGCTAGCCTACCCGGCTTCTTCTTGTGGTAGGCGGGGCGAGAGGGAGGACGCCTGGCAGTGTAGCTAGCTCCGGCGGCGGCCCTTTCCAAAAGCAGAGCGCCCTCTTCACACATGAGCTCAGCGTCGACGCCAGCAGCAATTTTCAGGCGCGCATCGTGTTTCCAAGTGGACCAGGGATCAGACCACGTGTCGATGCGGAAAGACCACAGGCCCGGCCGGTCCGGGGCGGCCCACGCCTCGTAAATATTCAAACCGGGGGCAATGTCGTACATGAGCGTTCTGGAAAACTCGAGTCCTTGCGGGTCGATCAGAACCGCCTCGGCCGCGAATTGGTCGTGGCCTTCCCGAAAAACTGTCGCACGCATCGGGAAAGCTTCTCCCTCAGTCGCCTTTGCGGAAAGGGTCCCATTTTCGACAACAGGGAACACTCTGATGGCTGGAATCCGGTTTAGCAACCGCTGCTTCTTTTCGCTCACGTAACCAATCCTAGACGGTGGGAATGCAAATATTGGGCTTCCCGGCCACGCCTCAGAACCCTACCCACAAGAAGCCGCGCCGGTTATGCTGAGAATGTGAAAGCGATACGTAGATTTACAGTGCGCACAGTCCTTCCTGAGCAACTGGCCGTCCTTGATGAACTGGCCAGGAACCTGCGCTGGTGCTGGAACGAGCCGACGGTGCGCTTTTTTGCTTCTCTAGACCCGGACGCTTGGGAAAGGTCGGGACATGATCCCGTCGTCTTCCTAGGAGAGATCACCCCGGAAAGATTCGGGCAACTGGCAGCGGACTCCGCAGTGGTTGACGAGGCCCAACAACTGGCGTCCGATCTACAAACGTATATGACCGAGGACAAGTGGTACCAGGCGGACTTTCCAAACCCGGACAAGCCCCGGTCTGTCGCCTACTTTTCTGCCGAATTCGGAATTACCTCGGTCATGCCGCAATACTCGGGAGGCTTGGGAATCTTAGCTGGTGACCACCTGAAGTCAGCGTCCGATTTGGGCGTTCCCATCATCGGCGTTGGGCTGCTTTACGGTGCCGGCTACTTCCGCCAGTCCCTTAGCCGCGATGGGTGGCAAAGAGAGACCTATCCGCTGCTAGACCCCCACAACCTGCCACTAAATCTGCTGCGCGAAGAAGACGGTTCCGCAGCGCAAATACGTTTGGCACTGCCAGACGGGCGTGAGCTTCACGCACAGATCTGGGTGGCGCAGGTGGGAAGGGCGCCGCTGCTGCTATTGGATTCTGACATCCCCAGCAACGACACTGTCTCCCGTTCTGTCACGGATCGACTTTATGGCGGATCAGCTGAGCACCGCCTAGAACAAGAGTTACTTTTGGGGATCGGCGGCGTAAAGGCCCTGCGGAAATACGCGGACCTAACAGGCGCTGAAGAACCAGAGGTTTACCACTGCAATGAGGGGCACGCGGGTTTCCTCTCCGTGGAGAGAATCAGGGAACTAATGGAAAGCGACGGGGAAGTCGGCTTCCCGGCAGCAATTGAAGCTGTTCGGTCCGGAACCCTGTTCACAACACATACCCCTGTACCCGCCGGAATTGACAGATTCGATAAGAACACAGTGCGCAGGTACCTTTCCGCGATGGACCTGCCCGGCGTGGATGTGGAACAGATTCTTGCTCTTGGGAACGAATCCCAAGAAGGCGGCAACCCGCACGTATTCAACATGGCTGTGCTGGGACTCCGCATGGCAAGAATGGCTAACGGTGTAGCGAAACTCCACGGAGAAGTGTCCCGCGGAATGTTCGCATCTCTGTGGCCGGGATTCGATATCCCGGAAGTGCCAATCACCTCGATAACAAACGGTGTCCACGGACCAACCTGGCGGAGCCCCGCCTTCCAAACCATGGCCCTGGAATACATGAGCGCGAACGAAGACGAATCCGGCAGCGGCTGGCTAAAGGGCTCAGACCAGGGCGGCATCCCCGACCAGGTCCTCTGGGCCAAACGCGGTGAGCTGCGCAGACAACTCGTGGAATCGGCCCGGCAGCGCACGCGGGCATCCTGGTTAGAGCGCGGCGCATCTCCAGCAGAGATAGCTTGGACCGACTCCGTCCTAGACCCAAACATCCTCACGATCGGGTTTGCGCGCCGCGTGCCCACCTACAAGCGGCTCACCCTGATGCTCTCAGATCCGGAGCGGCTCACGCGTCTACTCACCGACCCGGACAGACCAATACAGCTGGTTATCGCCGGGAAGTCTCACCCGGATGACGAGCAGGGCGTCAGTCTCATTCAGCGCCTGGTCCAGTTTGCCGACGACCCTGCAGTGAGAGACCGGATACTGTTCCTGCCAAACTACGACATGGCGCTGGCGGAAATGATGGTCCCCGGTTGTGACGTCTGGCTGAACAACCCGCTTCGCCCGCTGGAAGCCTCTGGCACCTCTGGGATGAAGTGCGCCCTCAACGGCGCCCTGAACCTTTCCATCTTGGACGGGTGGTGGGATGAGATGTATGACGGCTCAAACGGGTGGGCTATTCCCACGGCCGACGGGGTGGAAGACCCACAACGCCGCGACCAGCTTGAAGCTGAAGCGCTGTACGACCTGATTGAGCACACCGTGGCTCCCCGTTTCTACGACCGCGACGAAAGCGGTGTGCCCCGCAGGTGGCTAGAGATGGTGCGCCATACCTTGGCTACTCTGGGCCCAAAGGTGCAGGCCACGCGAATGGTCCGGGACTACGTTGAACAGCTCTACACGCCAATCGCCGCCGCCTCCCGAGTATTGGACGCTGCGCCATACACCGAAGCCAAAGCACTTGCAGCTTGGAAAGAAAAAGTTCGGGCAGCCTGGCCCGGCGTGAGAGTCGACTTTGTTGACGCGCAAGTTCCAGACGTTGCCGAACTGGGGGACCAGGTCTCCATCGCGGCTGAGGTCACCTTGAACGGGCTTGAACCCACCGACGTCGCTGTTCAAGTGATTTCTGGGCGCGCCCGCGCCGATGACCACCTGGAAGACTTCACCATCGATCAGCTGGAACCCGCATCGCCGACAGAAAACGGCCGCTACACTTTCCGCGGCGTCGAAACGTTGGGGATTGCAGGGCCAGTTGGCTACGCGGTGCGAGTGGTGCCGGCGAACCACCTGATGGCAAGTGACGCTGAACTTGGTTTGGCCGTGAACGCCGAACCGTCGGCTGTGCACTCACACGCACACACTAGCGCCGGGAAATAGGCGGGACTGCCAAGGATCCGACGACAAGGTCAACACCGAAGCGGTCTCGGCGTTTGACCCCGCAGTACGCGTCGACCATGATCCTGCATCCATTTGCTCCTTGCTGAATGAGGACTCCAGTTTCCGTGCGCTTGGGTGATCACGAATAGGAGGTGATCATGAAGATCAGATTCGATCACTTCTTTCTCCTGTCCGATCTTTGCCATGACCACGTTTATTTCTCGTTTCGTAACGGCAGTTGGCACTCCGTCGTCGAGCGAGTCAGGGCTTTCCCAGAAGAGTCTTTATCAATCCTTCTGAGATGGCAGGTAGCGAACCTTTGGCCGGCACGGTGCTCTCTGGCTTGTAGAGACCCGGGAGCACACTGGAGAGAGAGGAAATGGACACCTGTGCGGTATCGTCCCCAGAGTTGAAAGGCTCTGGGGCGCCCTTGGAAGTATCGAACTCCGCGACGGCTCCATCCAAGCCATTAATAGCGCTGGCCTGTCCCGCGGCAAGCAAGGCTCTACGGACATCGCTGGCCGCAAGCCTAACGACCAGTGCAGCGCGGCTAAGTCCAGCCAGGTCGAAAAGGTGCTCAAGTAGCGCGTCCCCTGTCGGCTGGCCGCACACGCTGTGCGCGCCAGTGTGCTTGGCGTCTGGGGGACCGGGAGCTGTCTGCCCGGCCTCAGTAATCCATGTTCATGGCGGTTAGAACCTCTGCCAGAGTCTTTTCTGCTTGCTCCGTCGCTTTATCGTTTCCGCGCTCGAGTACAGACCAGAGGTAGTCCTGGTTCTCCATGAGTTCTGCCCGGCGCGCACGCATTGGGGCCAGCATGTCGTTCAAAGCATCGGTAACCAAGTTCTTCAGGGCGCCGCCCCCGCCATCGCCGATTTGGGCCGCAAGCTGTTCGGGATCCGTCCCGGTTGCCATGGACGCCATGAGCAGCAGGTTGGAAACCTCTGGGCGCTTTTCAGGATCGTAGGTGATGACCCGTTCCGCATCCGTCTTAGCTTTGCGCAGAATTTTCTGTGTCTCTTCTGCGGTCATGCCAAGCTCAATTGTGTTCCCGCGCGACTTCGACATTTTCTCACCGTCGGTGCCAAGGATGTAAGGCGCCTTGGATAGGAGGGCCTCTGGCCTGCGGAAAACGGGCTGATCTGGGACCGCCCTACCGTAACGCTTGTCGAAACGTTGCGCGACAACTCGTGCCTGCTCTAAGTGGGGCAGCTGATCCTGCCCGACCGGCACCAGGTTTGCCTTACAGAACAAAATGTCGGCCGCTTGGTGAACAGGGTAGGTGAGTAGCAGCCCAGACATAGCCCGCCCGCCGGTTGCTTCAAGCTCAGATTTCACGGTGGGGTTCCGGTGCAGTTCGGCTTCCGTCACCAACGATAGGAACGGCAGCATCAGCTGATTGAGAGCCGGAATCTGGGAGTGGGCGAAGATCACGGTTTCTTCGGGGTCAAGTCCAGCCGCAAGATAGTCGGCCAGGAGTCCCAGGACGCGCTCCTTGATTGGTCCCACGCCATCGCGATCTGTGATCACCTGATAGTCGGCGATCAGCACCCAAGTTTCTACCCCGCGCCGCTGTAGTTCCACGCGGCCCTGCAACGTCCCAAAGTAATGGCCCAGGTGCAGCTGGCCTGTGGGACGGTCTCCCGTGAGCACGCGGAACCGGGACGGGTCGGTGTCGATTTCCCGCTCAATTTCCGCTGAGCGTTCCATGCTGCGCCGAAGTGTCGCCTCGTTCGAGCCGGGAACCCGGGTCGGCATGTCCGTCGGAGTGGTTGTCTTCGCTGGTGATTCTTGCTTAGTCACCCAAAGATTGTAGCCCAACGCGGAGTGCCGGTAGTCCAGCGACCGGGGAACTGCAGGCCGCTGAGCCTAAGAGCAGTTTGCGCTCTCGCAGTACGCAGACAAGTAGATCTGCATGGATTGGGGTTCCATCTGGATGGTCTTCCCCGGCTCCCAGGAATCCCCTTCTTCCAAGGCGGACTCGGCGGAAGAGATGCCCCCGTGCTTTGGGCGCGGCCATGACGAATCGCTCACCAGGGTCCAGGGGTTCCCGTGGGATCCGGGCAGCGTAACCTGGGCGGTGTCTAGGTGCCCATTGAAGATGACCAGCAGGTCAGCATCGTCCCAGGGGTGCCCGGAGCGGCGCATCTGGAAGGTGCGGTTGTCCAGGTTGCTCCACTGGTCAGAGCCAATAGGGTTCCCATCCCGGGCGAACCAGGTTACGTCCGGCATTGGATCCTTGCCGGTTGGGTGCCCGGTCAAGAACCGGTCGGGCCGCATCACCGGATGCAGGCGTCGCAGTGCGATCAGGTACTTCACCGTGTCTAGCAGCCTCTGCTGGGTCTTGCTCATCTCCCAGTTCACCCAGGAAATGGGGGAGTCCTGACAATACGCGTTGTTGTTCCCGTACTGAGTTCGTCCAAACTCGTCACCCGCAACGACCATCGGGGTACCAGCAGAGACCATTACCGTACCCAGCAGGTTGCGTCTGGACCGCTCACGCGCGTAGTCGATGTCCTCTACGACACCTGAGGGTTCTGCCAGGTCGACTTCAACGCCCGCGACATAACTGATTCCTTCAACGCCGTGGTTCCAGGAGAGATTATTCGAAGATCCGTCCTGGTTGTTCTCCAGGTTAGCCATGTTGTGCTTGTGTTCGTACGAGGTGAGGTCGGCCGCCGTGAACCCGTCATGTGCTGCGACAAAGTTGATGGAGGCGCGCGGTCCCCTTTGCGGGCCGGGGGGCCGCCAGAACAGGTCGGGGGAACCGGAAAGTCGGGTCGCCAAATCGGAGGGACCGTGGGCAGTTCGGCCGGCTAGGGAGTTCTTGAAGTCTGTGAGCCAGAAGGTCCGAAGGGAATCGCGATAGCGGTCGTTCCATTCGGAAAAGGGGATCGGGAAGTTACCGGTCTGCCAGCCGCCCGGGCCAATGTCCCAGGGTTCTGCGATCATCTTCGTATGACGGAAGGCCGGGTCTGCCGCCATTGCCACAAACAGGGGATGGTAGGGCGTGTAACCGGAGTCCAGGCGGCCAAGCGTGACGGCCAGGTCAAACCGGAAACCGTCGACGCCCATTTCTTCCACCCAGTAGCGCAGCGAGTCAAGAGTCATCTGCACGACCCGGGGGTTGGAGAAGTTCACCGTGTTTCCAGTGCCGGTGTCGTCAATGGAGTGGCGCGGGTGATCTTTGGTGTACCGATAGTAAGTGAGCGAATCAAGGCCGCGCCAGCATACGGTTGGACCGGCGTCCCCGCCTTCGCACGTGTGGTTGTAGACGACGTCCAGAATCACTTCGATGCCCGCTTCGTGCAGAATTGAGACCATGCCGCGGAACTCGTCGACGATTGCCGAGGCGCCCTGGGCTTGCGCGGTCTGCGTCGCGTAGGTCGGTTCCGGGGTGAAGAAAGACAGCGTCGAGTATCCCCAGTAGTTCGTCAATCCCCGGTCCGTCAGGAATGGTTCATCCATTTTTGCGTGAACGGGCAGCAGCTCCACTGATGTAACGCCCAAGTCTTTCAGGTACTGGATGACCCTCGGGTGAGCAAGCCCTGCGTAAGTGCCCTGAAGCTCTTCAGGGATGTCGGGGAAGTTGCGGGTGAAGCCCTTCACATGCATCTCATAGAGGACTGTGTCTTCCCAGGGGATTTTGGGTCCCGGCGCAAGCTCAAAGTGGTTATTCACAACAACGGATCGCGGGGCATGGCGGGCGGAGTTCAGTGGAGAAGGCGCCAGAGGGTATGCGGAAGGGTACATCTCGTGGTCAACCTGGTGTGCGTGGAGTGCGGGATGCAGGTCGGCTTCCCCGGCAAGGCCTCTTCCGTAGGGATCAATCAGGAGTTTCGCTGGATTGTGGTAAAGACCATTATCCGGGTCCCACGGGCCGTAAACGCGAAAGCCGTACTGGGTTCCCTCAAACAATCCGTCAATGCTTCCGTGCCAGATTCCCTCTACCGGCCCGCGCAGGCTCCACCGACGTTCACGCTTGTGCTTCCCCGCGCCTTCAAACACGCAGAAATCAACCCCTGTGGCGTGTGCTGCGACGACAGAAATGTCCAATCCGCCGCGTTCATTCGTGAACACACCAATTCGTTGCGGGTCCGGGTTTGCTCGGTGCGCTGGATAGGGGGAAGGGCGCAGCACGGTCTGGCTGAGACTTTGAAGCATGGGGGTGTTCATCTTGCCAGGACTGCCTTTCTTGCGTGCGCCGAAGTGACCCCGAAGTCACTGTTGCTGCTGGTCGCGTCAGATCTCACCCGGCCGAGCAGCGATTCTCACTTTACCCGGCGTGCGACCGGTCCGTGCCATGGACCGGCGGTTTATGGGCGCATTGCTCAGCCGTGTTCACCCGTAGCCAACTTTCGACAGCGCACCTGCGGGCAGTCTTCTTAGAGTGGGCACCAACGTGGCAAGCTAGGACTTATGAAAGTAGTTGTTTGCGTAAAACATGTTCCTGATGGGCAAGGGGAGCGCCGCCTTGAAGACGGACGCATCGTCCGCGGAGAAGACGACACTCTAAACGAAATGGACGAGTACGCCATTGAAGCTGCCGTCTCATTGGTAGAAGAGGTCGGCGGCGAGGTCATTGCGGTGACCATGGGGCCTGAAGATGCTGACGATGCGGTGCTTCGCGCGCTCCAAATGGGCGCCGATCGGGGAGTGCGGATCACTGACGACCGACTTGCGGGACTCGACGCGCCGGGGACCGCGGCCGCGCTCGCCTCGGCAATCCGGTATTTGAGCGAAGACGGGCAAGTCGACGCCGTGTTCGCCGGCATGGCCAGCTTGGACGGAGTGACGTCGCTTGTGCCACCAGCATTAGCAACGTACCTGCAATTGCCGTACCTGGGACTCGCCTCGTCAGTTGACTTTGATGATGAGCGGCTGAAGGTGAGGCGCGCTGTCGACGGCTGGGAAGAGACACTCTCCGCACCTCTTCCAGCGGTCGTTTCTGTAACCGACCAGGTGAATGAGCCGCGCTACCCGAGTTTCAAAGCTCTGAAAGCGGCGCGTTCAAAGCCCCTGGATGAGGTCGATTGGGACGACCTGTCCCCGTTCAGCCCGGTTGGCGAAGAGCTCCATCCGCACGCTGCGGTAATCGACGCGCACCCAAGCTTGCGCCGCGGCCCACAAGAAATCATTGAGGACACCGGGGACGGTGGAGCCAGGCTGGCTGAGTTCCTGCGTGGAAAACTTGACTAGGGGGCAATCTTGGAAAAAATGACTGAAGCGATCGTCGTGGGAGTCGAGCACGACGCGGATTCTCACTTGCTCACGAAGGCATCACGCGAAGCCATCAACGCTGCGCGGCAGCTGACCCGCGCGCCAATATGGGCCGTGTGTGCGTCCAGTGAGCCGGACATGGCGGGCCTGAGCGAGATGGGCGTGGAACAGGTGTTCGTGCGGGATACACCCGCGCGGCTGGCGGCTGCAAGCGCCGAACTGATTCAGGCCGTAATCAGTGAACGCGGCCCGGTGGCAGCGGTGATTTTGCCGGGCACGTACTGGGGCAAAGAGACGGCTGCTCACCTGTCAGCGCTGCTCGATGCGGCCGCGGTCGTAGATGTTGCGACAGTGTCGGTGGATGGCGGCGTGCTCACTGCATCAAAGAGCGTCCTTGGGGGCTCTTGGGTCACTGAGTTCAAAGTCGAAAGGGGTGTGCCAATCCTGGCTCTGGCCGGCTCGGCGAAGTTCCCCCACGCCGGGGAGTCAACGCAGTGCCGCCTGGTGGCTCTGGCCGTAAGCCCGCGCCCAGAAGTCGAGGCCGTGGTGGTGGAAGAGTCGCGAGTTGAAGATGGCGCTTCTTCGGCGCGTCTGTCAGAGGCGGAAATCGCCGTAATCGGCGGGCGAGGCGCTGAAGACGACTTTGATCTGGTGAGCGCCCTGGCGGAACGCCTTGGTGGCGCCGTTGGTGCGACGCGAGTCGTGTGCGATGAGGGGTTAGCTGACAGGACCCTGCAGGTCGGCCAAACAGGGATCACCATTTCCCCGCGCCTCTATATTGGCGTGGGTGTTTCCGGTGCAATCCACCACACGTGCGGGATTCAGGGGGCCGAAACGATAGTCGCCATTTGTGATGATCCCGACGCGCCAATCTTTGAGATCGCTGACTTTGGAATCATTGGGGACGTGAACGAGGTGATTCCCCAAGCTCTGGAGGCATTGGGTCAGTGACCGTTTATTTGGACCACGCCGCCACTTCCCCTCTTTCGCCAGTCGCGCAGGAAGCGTGGGTGGAGACGGCCGAGGCGCTTCGCGGACTACCCGGCAACCCCGCGGCCGTTCACGCTGGCGGGCGCGCTGCACGCCGCCTATTAGAAGACGCTCGCGAACGCGTCGGAGCCGCCATTGGGGCGGAGAAGAACGAGGTCCTCTTCACTTCCGGGGCGACCGAGTCAGATGCCTTGGCGGTGCTGGGGGTTGCGCGCGCTAGCGGATCGAATCGGCGGCGCATTGTCGTTTCCGCAGTGGAACATGACGCGGTTGCGGCTCAGCGTGAGGCGGCACTTCGAGAAGGCTTCACCTGGGAAATGCTCCCTGTTAGCCATGATGGGGTCAGCGGAACAGAGGTCGCGGACCCGGAGACTGTCGCCGCTGCGTCGATGAGTCTGGTCTGCGCCGAAACCGGCATCATCCAACCCGTCAAGCAACTGGCAGAAAATGTGTTGGGCCGTGCACCCGTACACACGGATGCCGCCCAGGCTGTGGGCCGAATCCCCGTAGATTTTGAGGCTCTGGGCACCGACTTGCTCACAGTCGGCGGCCATAAGGTTGGGGGACCGGTCGGAATTGGCGCACTCGTCGCCGCCCGAAGCGTGAAACTCATAACCGACCGGGCTGGCGGTGGGCAGGAACGAAAGTTCAGGTCGGGCACCCAAGATGTCGCTGGCGCGGTGGCTTTCGCAGCAGCGCTAGAAGAGACTGTGAACCAGACGGCGGCGCGAGTCGCACTCTACGAAAAACTGCGAAAGTATCTGATCGGAGGATTGCCGGGTGAGGTGACCGTTACCTCGTCCGCACCTGCCGCGCCCGGGATCGTACACCTCACACTCCCTACCTCTCACCCAGAAATTCTGCTTATGATGATGGACCGGGCGGGTGTGCTGGTTTCCGCCGGGTCTGCCTGCCACGCGGGAGTGACCCGGCCAAGTGAGATTCTGCTGCGGATGGGCAGGGACGAACGCGGCGCCCTAGGAGTGCTGCGAGTGTCGTTCGGGCCCGAGACGAAACCGGCGGACGTCGACACTTTCCTTGCGGCAATTCCCGGGTCGCTAGAAGCAGCCCAAGCAATGGATAGGAGAAAACGATGAGGGTGCTGGCAGCGCTTTCGGGCGGAGTTGACTCGGCAGTAGCGGCCGCGTTGGCTGTCGAAGCTGGCCACGACGTGACAGGCGTCCACATGGCCTTATCCTCAGAGCCACAATCCTGCCGGGTCGGTTCGCGTGGCTGCTGCTCAGTGGAAGACTCAGCGGACGCGGCGCGCGCGGCTGAGATCATCGGCATTCCCTACTACGTGTGGGACTTGGCAGAAGAATTTGAAGAGACCGTGATCAGCGACTTCCTCTCTGAATACCAGGCCGGGCACACGCCCAACCCGTGCGTGCGGTGCAACGAGTTCGTGAAATTTCGCGAACTTGCCGAACGAGCCAAACTGTTGGGCTTCGACGCAGTCTGCACCGGGCATTACGCCAAGCGAATCGATGGGCCGGACGGACCCGAACTGCACCGCGGCATGGATGAGGCCAAAGATCAGTCCTACGTGCTGGCCGTCATCGGACCCGAAGAACTTGAGCGCGTCATCTTGCCGCTGGGCGACGCCCCGAACAAGGCGTGGGTGCGGGAAGAAGCTGAGCGGCGCGGACTCGGCGTTTCCAACAAGCCTGACTCCTACGACATCTGCTTCATACCCGACGGCGATACGGGGGGATTCCTGCGCTCCCACCTGGGGGAAAGTCCCGGCGAAATCGTGGACACAGAAGGCAACGTGCTTGGTGAACACTCCGGCTACTACCAGTTCACCGTGGGACAACGCAAAGGCCTGCGGATCGAGCGGCCAGCTGCCGACGGCAAACCACGCTACGTCCTGAAGACACGGCCACAGACAAACCAGGTGGTTGTCGGTGCTTCCACTTTGTTGAGTGTCGACACAATCATCGGAGACGCCGCGGTGTGGATGGTGGACCCCGCAACGATCTGCGTGGAAACCGGTGCAATCGATCAGTTCGGAACGTCGATGCAGGGCAGATCCCTGCTGGAACCCGGACCCGAAATCCTCACCGCTCAAACGCGCGCCCACGGTACCCCCTCCGTCGTGAGCGAACTCGAAGTGCTGCCCGGCGGGGGAGTGCGAGTAGAGCTCGCTGAGCCGGTCCGCGCAATCGCTTCGGGTCAGTCACTCGTCATCTACCGCGGGACACAGGTCGTTGCCGAAGCCACCATTTCAAGTGCGTCCAGGGTGCGAAAGCACCCAACTACGGCCCGTTTTCCCGTCGGGGCGAACGCAGTGTAGAATAGTTCAGGCTCAAGCGCTGGTGGCGGAATTGGCAGACGCGCTGGATTTAGGTTCCAGTGTCTTCGGACGTGGGGGTTCAAGTCCCCCCCGGCGCACTTA
>CAYFRL010000029.1:0-22647 GCA_964345595.1 uncultured Actinomyces sp. | reverse complement strand
GCCGCGGCAAGAATGACCGGAAGAGAGTCCAGCGCGGAATACGGGTCGATTGTGTCCGCCAACTCTCGGCAAGACTCGGCCAAATCAACCATCTCTGCTAACTGGCCAAGAACCTGCATCTGAGAGTCGGAGACGCGCAGTACGGTGCTGTCTAGCTCACTGACTCCATAGCGACCAACTTGCAGTTGCCAGGACGCAATGAACTCACGGGCCCGCTGGAGCGCAACCATGCCCGCCTGAAGCTCTTTTTCAGCGTTCTGTAGCGCAGCCCGCAAATCCTCAAGTTCGACCGACATACGTTCGATGTCTTCTGCCATGGTTTCGCAGAGCAATGGCATGAACTGAGCAGCTGGCGCGTCCTCTGCGCCGCTGCTTATCTCTTCGGCAAAGCTGAGAACCATATGGTTGTGGAGGCGCGCTAAGGCTATTTCGAATCGGGACGAGGCAACCTTGGGCGCAACCGTGGAGAGGGATCCGCTCACACGGTCAATGGAATCTGAGGCCCTGCGCACCCACTCGTAGATTGCAGCGGTGCTGCTGACCAATGCGCTTGGCAGTTCAGCTATCGATTCGGCCGCGTGCATCGCTTCAGTGGCCGCCTGCACCAAGTGGGTCCGCGCGTGTTCTTGTCTTCGAAGTGTTGACCCGAGCTGGCGTGACAGTTCCCCTAGGGAACCAAGGTTTGCCAGCAGTTCAATTATCCGCTGCTCCAGGTACTGCGCTCCACCTATGAGATCCCCCAGGGTGGAACCAGGAAGCGCCCTGCTGACCGGCCGGTCGGAAGCCAGCTCCTCTCTGAGCGCAACCTCTTCGGGCAGCGCCGCCATCATGAACTCTTCAAAGCCGCTGAAACCAGCATCTTTGAGGCCCTGATCCAGCATGCCCTCACCGGCTGCAGCGGCGTCAATTCGGCTGCCGCCCTGTTCACGTAGATGCAGCTCTGCTGGCCGGACCGCCTGGTAGAGCCCATCGGCGGCGTCCCAGAGCGGTCTAAACACCGGGCGGGTGCGCACGGACAAGTATCCGTCCCGCACCGGGGTCACCGTGGCAAAAACCCAGTAAATCAAACCGTCGTTTGCCCGATTCTTCACGTAGGCGGCGACTGGTTTCCCCTCAGCCAACCGGTCCCACATTATTTTGAAGACCCCACCCGGCATATCGTCGTGGCGGATAAGCGAATGGGGCGCGCCCAAAAGCTCTTCTTGTGAGTACTTCGAGATCTTAGAGAACGTTCTGTTCGCGCCGGTTATGACACCCTTCATATCTGTGGTGGAAAAGAAAATCTGATCAATGCCGACGATCCGCTCATCAGATGTTTCCCCACCGGCTGGCATGGGCAGGTCGGTCATGCTCGCCTTTCGGAGTACCGTGTCGACTGGAGTTCCGGCGCCGCACGCAGCGTTACTGGCCTAAGCCCGTGAGCCGCAGTGTCGTCTTTTCTGTCTTCTACGGCTTTGATCCTGGCACGTCTTTCCATTTTCTCCAGCGCCGCCTGGTAGAGAGGCGGCGGTTTCTGCCTGGCCATTGTGCTGATTGGAGCGGGCGCCGCGGGCGAGGTCCCATCGTACGGACGCGCTTCTGCTTTCGCTTGCCGCGGCCCCCAACCCATCGCGGTGGCACTTGGCCTAGCCGCCTGTTCCGGGCCTGCGTTCTCCGCCGTATCCATGCCTGCGGGACCCACGGTTAGAATCGCGGTCGTCCCGGCTGCGTCGGAGTTGAAATCGAAGTCCAGGCCGATTGGGAGCTGGTTTGCCAGGTGCCCAACCGCCCAAACCGCTTCTTCTAGAGAATCACCGACGGAAGGCTGTCCCCCTTGTCCAGCTATTCTGCCTTCCACCTGCCGAAGGATCTTGGCATCAAACCCGCGAGCGTGGTCAATGACTTCAAACTGGGCAAGTCCGCCGTCCATGCTGACAACCAAATGAACGATACCGAAGCGTTCTGCATCCAACGCTCGATTTAGCAACTGGGTGAGGAGGCTCGCCACACCGTTCGCAATCGAGGGCTTCAGATAAGAGTCCTTCCGGACTTCAATCCGCACGTTTTCAAAAACGCTACAGGCTTCTGTAGCATCGCGAGCCACCGCCGACGCTTTTACTGCGTGGGTATGAAGCGCCGGTAGGGAATGCCCGGCCTGCATCTGAAGAAACTCGGCTTGGAAGTTTATCTTTGCAACCAAGTTCCTGATACGGAAAAGACTGAGCAGCTGATCGGGATCGTTGGTGATCTGTTCCAACTCATCCAGCACAGAACGTTGTTGGAACGCTAGCTGGGAAATGGAGCGCGCGCGCGAAGACTCAGAGGTGTCGCCGGGGTCATCCCCTTTTAGTGCTTCTTCTGGCCTGGTGTCCTGCCACACAGGGTCGCGTTTGCCCTGCAACCACTTAAACATAGTTCTGTCTCCAATGCCCTGGGGATCAGCTTGCGCGTATTCCTCTTGGCTTCCTCTTGTCGAATTCCGCGTCGAACCCGGCGTGCCGCGGGTCCTGAACGCCGGATTTTGGGCCTGCAAAGCACCGGAAACTTCCCGCAGCATTCCACGTCCTCTCGGAGTCTATAGGCCATCCGACCAGCTCAACAAGACTTGCTTCGTTATCCGACGCAAAGTTTGCGGAAACTGCTCGACACCCGTCAAACCGCACCAGACAACCAATACGGGACCTAATGCGAGCCGAATATCGGTCCAAAACAGGTCCACTAGAGGTGAGATCGAGCTGTCTCTAGGCAGGGCTAAGAGATACCCAGGGAGAGAGGACCATCAGCCCCATGGCAGCCGCCCAGTACGCGGCAACGTCCAAGGTTCGGCTTCTACTTCCGAACCACGGGTGGCCGGGCCACAGCGCACGCAACAGTCCCAAAACAGCCAGACCGACCGCCAGTGTCCACACGGCCCTGTAGGGATGGGAGGTGATCACAAAGAAAAGAGAGCCAATAATCGCCGCGGCACTCCAAATGACCGCACCAACGCCGAAAACGACGCTGCGCCGCTTTCGCCGCGGAACGGATTGGATCGAAGCGTCAGTCATTTCCGGCCTCCTTCTTCTCGGCAGACTCATCGTCTCGCGGGGGGATGGGAATTTCCTCTCCTTCGCCCGACGCCTCGAGAACTCCCGCTTCAAGCGTATCTTTCGGAGGAAATTCTCGTGAACCGTCTTCCATGCTTTCTTCAACCGAGTCGTCAGTTCGCCCAGCAGCCACGGGTTCTCTTGCAGGAATGCCCTGTCGAACGGCAGCTATCATCTCGGGATGCAGGCCGAGAGGCACAAAACAGGCAGGGAGGATGAAGAGCAGCCCCAAGCGCGTTGCTGCCGCCAGCGTAGGCGGCCCGAGGTGAGCAAGGGACCCGCTTCCTAGGCTCCCATTAGAGAGGCCCATCCAAGTGGCTGTGAACGCAATGCCTGCGAGCGCACCAATTCCAAGGACCGTCGACACTTTCCAAAGGCTTCGCCCGCGCAGCACCAACCACGAGACCGCGCCAACCAGGATGCCTAGCACCAGGTAAAGCCACCAGAAAGAGGCAGTGGGCGTAGTCGGAATCGTCGTCCATGCCGGCAACGGCAACCCTACCTCTGGTGGAGAGGTTGGCGTAACAAGCTGTCCCCCCACGCCCAGGAACCCACTTCCAGCCATCCACGATGCCGCCCAAGCTGCGCCAAGGGGTAAGAACATGAGCTGTAGGACCGTGAGCATTGCGGCGCCCCCGCCTGGGCCCTGCAGGGCCTGGGTCGCCGCCCCAATCGCCTCCCGCTGCCGCACCCCGGCGACAAACAAACCAACCAGTCCGACCAGATTGAGCAGAAGCAGGTAGAGCAGACCCAGGGCGATGCCAGCCGAGATGGGTGTTAGCCGCGCCGCCCATTTGTTGTTGAGCGGCACCACTTTCGAAAAGACCCACAAGCTGGCAATCCCGGAGATAACTGCAGAACCAATCGCGACCCGCCACCACACAATTTCCTGAGCGGTGGCCACCGCTAGGAGCGTGGCTAAACCACTGAAAGTCGGCACGGCGGTCCACACGGACAGGGGACTGAAATGGCGCATTTTCGCTAGGAACAGCCGCAGCGCCGCCAGCTGAGTCAAAGTCCACAGGCCGGGCAGCAGCGACAGACTCACCTGACCCAGCACAGCTGGTGACCCAAGAGACAGTGCCCAAAACGAGCTTCCCGCAGAGGCCGCGTTCTGCCACGCCAATTGCCGCAGCCAGGGGCTATCGGCCACGGTCCAGAAACTGGCCAGCGCCACGGCAACAGGGATTGCCCAGCCAAGAAAAGCGGCCAGAAGCCCCGCGGCGCCGGCGCGTCCCCATCCACTTGGTAAGCCGATGACGATGGTGGGCCGGTCTCCGTTGGCATTTTTTCGAGGGTGGGCAGTCGTACTCATCTACTCCATCATCGGCCAGTAACCACGTCTGAAGAAAATGACGCGCCGCTCAGGCCACTCGGGTGAGAAAGATCAGCTCTTTTCCAACTCCCTATACGCTGCACGTGCTAGCTCTGCGGTTTGAGTTGGGGTGCGGCCGACCGCAACACCTACCGCCTCAAGTGCCTCCTTCTTGGCTTCAGCGGTCCCTGCAGAGCCTGAGACGATCGCGCCGGCGTGGCCCATCGTCTTGCCCTCAGGAGCGGTGAAGCCAGCGACATAGCCTACGACCGGCTTCGTCACGTTCTGTGCGATGTACTGGGCTGCGCGTTCCTCGGCGTCCCCCCCGATTTCGCCAATAAGAACTATCACTTCTGTATCGGGGTCTTCTTCGAACGCACGCAGGGCGTCAATATGGGTCGTCCCAACGACGGGGTCCCCACCGATTCCGATGGCGGTGGAAAAGCCAAGGTCACGAAGTTCGTACATCATTTGGTACGTCAAGGTGCCCGACTTGGAGACCAGTCCAATCGGACCTTTCCCAGTAATGTCGGCCGGTGTGATCCCCACATTGCTTTCCTCGGGGGAAATAATTCCGGGACAGTTAGGTCCGATTAGGCGCACCCCGGCCTCACGTGCCCGCTCGACAAACTCCACTGAATCGGCCACGGGAATGCCCTCTGTGATCACCACGATGAGTTCCATTCCGGCTGCCACTGCTTCCAGCACCGCGTCCTTCGCAAAACGAGGCGGAACAAACACAACTGACACAGTCGCCCCTGTTACGTCCTTCGCTTCTTGAACGCTACCAAACACCGGTATTTCTACATTTTCGGACTCGATTCTGTCCGCACCCGGGCCGTAGCCTTCGACATCGAAAGTCACTACTGTGCCCGCCTTGCGCGGATTCACGCCCCCCACAACGTTCGTTCCAGCGCTAAGCATCCGCTGCGTATGTTTCATACCTTCAGAACCGGTCATGCCTTGAACAATCACCCGGTCTGCTGAATCTAAGAAAATGGTCATCGACAACTATCCTTGCTTCGTGCGGAATAATTTACTTGGCTGCCAGCTCGGCAGCTGTGGCAGCCGCCTGATCCATCGTGGGAACCATTGTCACCAGCGGATTCGCAGCGTTCTCTAAAATGGCGCGGCCCTCTTCAACCTTGTTTCCATCCAAGCGGACCACAATCGGCTTCGTAGCCGAATCACCGAGAATCTCCAGTGCTCCCAGGATCCCGTTCGCCACCTCGTCACAAGCGGTGATCCCGCCAAATACATTCACAAACGCCGACTTCACCTGCGGATCGCCCAAGACGACGTCCAAGCCCCTGGCCATCACCTCTGCTGACGCGCCGCCGCCAATATCCAAGAAGTTCGCGGGCCTCACGCCGTATTCTTCACCGGCCAGTGCAACAACGTCCAGGGTTGACATGACCAAGCCTGCGCCGTTACCAATTATCCCGACCTCGCCGTCTAGGCGAACGTAATTGAGGCCAGCCGCCTGAGCGGCTACTTCTAACGGGTCCTCGCTGCTGTAGTCAGCAAGCCCAGCGTGTTCGGGGTGACGGAACTGCGCGTTGTCGTCCAACGTGATTTTGCCGTCAAGTGCCACGATGGAGCCGTCGTCCAAGCGCACCAGCGGGTTGACCTCCACAAGCGTGGCGTCCTGATCCCTGTACGTCTCCCACAGGCTGACCAGCACCGGCGCCAACGCACCCTGTTCATCTTCTGGGAAACCTGCTTCTGTCAGGATCTCGCGGGCGACCGCGTCATCTATGCCTTCTGCCGGGTCCAGGGGAACCCTGGCCAAAGCCTCGGGCCGCGTCTCTGCCAGCGTCTCAATGTCCATACCCCCTTCTCGGGAGCAAAGGGCTATGTGCCTGCGGTTCGCGCGGTCCAGGAGAATCGAGAAGTAGTACTCCTCATCTATCGCCGCGCCCTCCGCGACCATCACCGACCTGACCGTGTGCCCGCGAATATCCATGCCAAGAATGCGACGTGCCCACGCCTCGGCCTCAGCTGCGCTATGCGCCAGCTTCACCCCACCAGCTTTCCCGCGGCCACCGATCTTCACCTGAGCTTTGACCACGACAGGGAAATGGCCGAGTGCTTCAGCCGCCTCTTTGGCCTCTGCAGGGGTCGTTGCGACGATGCCGCGCAGGACAGGAACGCCGTGAGATTCAAACAAATCCCGCGCCTGATATTCGTAAAGATCCACTCTTTCAGTCACCTTTCACGCCCGTGGGAACCTTGACTGCCTCTGTCAAGACCTTTGATGATAGCTCGACTTCGAGACATCCCTACAAGACTATCTTGGATCGGGGTCCCCGTACCAGGCCCATCCAAATCCCAGCAAGTTACTAGGCTTCAGTCACAACTTCTTCAGGGGCGCCATTCTCAACAGCAGACGCTTTTGGGTACCAGAAAAATCAATGCGTGCGACACTTTGCCTGCCGCTTCCTTCAACACCGATCACCGTGCCTTCACCGAGCGTCCCGTGCATGACCTTATCGCCAACCTTTAGCTGCAAGGTTGGCTTCTCTGACGTTTCGCCTAGTCGTTTTCCAAGACGCCGCGCCCCGGGGGCAGACCCATCGCCGCTCTTAGTGAAAGAACGCCGCAGCGAACCGGGAACACCGCTGCCGAAAACCCGTCCCCCTCCCCCACTTAGGACGGACCTCTGCTCTGATCGACCCATTAGCTGATCGCGCGTCGCCTGGTGTCTGCGTTCAACAGTCTCTTCTGGCAGGTTATCTAGGAAACGCGACGGCGCCATTTCCTCGGGCATTCCCCAGGCGCTGCGGCTAGCCGCGCGCGTTAGATAGAGCCGTTCCCTAGCCCGAGTGATGGCGACGTAGGCAAGGCGGCGTTCCTCCGCTAATTCTCCGGGGTCGTCTAGGCTGCGCCTATGCGGGAAGGTCCCGTCTTCCATTCCCGTTACGAAGACGTATGGGAACTCAAGTCCCTTTGCGGTGTGCACAGTCATCAGGGTCACTTGGCCGCCGCGTTCCCCCTCGGAAGGTACCTGGTCCGCATCAGCTACCAACGCGACCCTTTCCAAGAAGGCTTCGAGGACCGTTGCCGGGGCCCCCTCTTCTGGGGCCGGGGCGTCATCCTCAGTAAGTTCTTGTCGGCGCCGAGTCGCATCAAAGTCCTCTGCAACCGACAACAGTTCAGCCAGGTTGTCCACGCGGCTGGCGTCTTGGGGATCTTCGGACGCTTTCAGCTGATCCAGGTAGCCGCTTTGGGAGAGAACATCGTCTAAAATCTCTGCCGCGGGCGCGCCTTCTTCCGCGCGTTTGCGCAGGTTCTCGAGCATCGCCCAGAACTTCGCAACTGAGGCCCCGGCCCGACCTGACAACCCTTCGATCGGTCTGGCACTCTCTGGCGCAGCATCGGCCAACGCTTCTCCGAAAGACAATCCGTAGCGGTCAGCATGATTAAGTATTGCCGCTTCTGCCACCGCTCCAATCCCGCGTCGGGGCGTATTCAGCACTCGGCGGAGAGCGACCGTGTCATCCTGATTAACAATCGACTGCAAATAAGCCAGCGCGTCTTTTACTTCCTGCCGTTCGTAGAAGCGGGTGCCTCCAACGATCCGGTAAGGGATGCTCATTCGTAGTAGGAGTTCTTCCAGGGCCCGTGATTGGGAGTTCGTTCGATAAAAGATGGCGATGTCTCCCAGGTTCACGCCCTGTTCGTGAAGGTCATCGATCTCCCGGACAACGATTCGCGCCTCATCGTGTTCAGAGTCTGCTGCATCAAGCGTGATCTTCTCACCGTCGCCCTGCGCCGTCCAAAGGTTCTTTGCGCGCCGCCCAGCGTTGTGGCGGATAACCGAGTTGGCGGCAGCTAAAATGTTCTGGGTAGACCGGTAGTTCTGTTCCAACAAGATCGTGTACGCGTCTGGGAAATCCTGCTCGAACTCTTCAATGTTGCGGATTGAGGCCCCGCGGAACGCATAGATCGACTGGTCGGAATCACCCACTACGGTAAGTTCACCACGCGGAACTTCGTCTTGCCCTTCCCCGACAAGGGCTCGCACCAGCTCATACTGGGCGTGGTTCGTGTCTTGATACTCATCAACCAGGATGTGTCGAAACCGGCGCTGGTAAAACTCAGCTACGCCCGGGTGATCGTGGAGCAGCCTCACGGTGAGCATAATGATGTCGTCGAAGTCGACCGCGTTTGCTTGCCTGAGCCGCCGCTGATACTCGGGATAGGCCGCCGCGACGACCTCGGACACCGGATCGCTCTCCACCTGCGCCAAGTACTGATCGGGAGTGATCAGCTCATTCTTGAGGTCAGAAATCCTGGACGCAATCAAGCGCGGTGAGAACCGCTTAACGTCTACATCCTGCGCGCGCAGGATCATGCCCAGTAGCCGCTGCGAATCCTGCTGATCATAGATACTGAATGTCGATTTCAACCCAGCCGCGGCATAGTTCTCTCGAAGTATTCTCACGCAAGCTGAGTGGAACGTTGAAACCCACATACGCCGCGCGGCTGTTCCGACCAGCGCCCCGACCCTATCGCGCATCTCCGCAGCGGCCTTATTTGTGAAGGTGATGGCCAAGATTTCGCCTGGGCGAGCTCTTCCAGTCGCTAGGAGATACGCAATTCGGTGGGTTAGCACCCGAGTTTTTCCCGACCCTGCGCCCGCCATGATTAGCAGCGGACCTCCCTCATACACGACTGCTTCAGCCTGCTGCTGATTCAAGCCCTCGATAAGAGATTCCGGGCTGGGAAGATTAGCCGCGCCGTATACCGGAGCACCAAGGCCAGCAGTTAGGGCAGCTGATTTTTGTGAAAGCGCCGCTGCTTGTACCGGCCTTTGAGCGGGCACGCTCGCTTGCTCAAATGCGTCAAAGAGATCCATAGCCCCTCCACTCTAGGACAGGGGCCCGACAAGTGAGTAATGCGCGTCTATGACTTTGGGGATGGTCACCGACTACCGCTTTCGAAGAGTCTTTCCCAGGTTTACCGTGTCAGAAAAACTCATGTCTGGCAGGTAAGCAATTCCTATGGCTAGTCCCACAAAAGGCAGCGACCCCAATGTTGGCACGGTCAAGTAAAGGGCTTCGTATTCCGGGCGGAACTTCGCCTTAAATTTGAGCAGCGATCGGAACCCGTAGACCGGCTCCAACGTTTGTCCAAGGAAATCGAGAACACGCGTGAGTGTGGCCGAGGCGTCCTCGGTGTCCGAGCGATCATCGGCCGCTTCGACACGGGCAAGAGGGGCACCCGAAAGGGAGAGTTCGCGGTATCCCTGCTCTTTTGCCCAAAGGGCTGCCCAGGCGATAAGGAACTCCATGACGGGTCTGAAGCCACCTTCGAGTCGCCTCATGAAATCCAACGTGAATCCGATGTTTTGTCCATTTTCGTAATTGGGCATCCAGGAAGTGATCCCTTGAACCGTGTCTTCTGGCCCAACAGCAAGCAATATTCGTACGTCAGGATCGTCGAGTTCGGCAAGTCCCCCCAAAGTGAAACCCATCTCCGGCAACGGCTTGTCGTCCACCCACTGCCGCGAGATCGACTCGACTTGCTTTTTCCACTCCGGCGGACAGTTTGCCCAAGACACCCACTCCGCCCGCACACCCTCTTTTTCAGCCCTGTTCAATGCTGTGCGGATCGCCTGAAATTTCTTTCCGGTGAAAGAGAGCTCCGCCAGTTTCAACACGGTTTCCTCTGCCACGGCCAAGCGCGGCCAGCCCCATCTCCCGGCAACATCTGCTGCGTCCTGGTGCACGGAGTAGAAAGCCGGGGTGAGCCCCTGCTGAAGACTGAAAGACACAAACTCTTCCATTACCTCTGAGAGCTTGCCGGGGGCGGCAACGGGATCTGTAACGGTGAGCGCCACACCGCCGCCCGAACGGTAGGCAACCGCACCCTGCAGGTCGGGTGCACCCCAGTAGTGGTTTCCCTCCCAGGTAGACATCCACCCCAGTGACCCGGCTCCGTACCGTTTCGTCAGGTCAACGAACGTGCTACGGGAGATTGCCTGCGGCAGCTCTTGCCGTTGAAATGCACGCAGTACCAAGACAATTGCGGCCCCCCAGGGCACCAGCGACATGGTCTGTGCCACGGCCATCGTTACGCTGATTCCAGCTGGGATCAGGTCAACGGCCAGGGAAGGGGCTGGCAGCAAAGCCAACAGGTACGCCGCAGTCCCCCCAAGAAGTGTTCTTTGAGCGCCGACAAAGCCTGTGAGCAACAGGCTGATAACCAAAGTAGCCACCCATGCGGCCACCACCCACATAGCCATACGCGTGCGGAGCAGACGCAGGGCCGGCAGACCTGTCCGCACATTGAATAGGCCGCGAGCCGGCACAACCAGCGCCAGGATCATGAGTGGCACTGCAATCGTCGCTGCGAGCCGCCCCAATGAAGGTCCTGCTGCGCCCATGCCAAACGCCGCCCAATGAGCAGGGTTGCCCCAAAGGATAACGAGGTTCACCATCGAAAGTGCCAGTATCGTGGACTGCAACCAAACCGTTCCGACCCACGCTATTGCCCGGCCCCTCCGCAGTCCCCAGGCAAGAGCCAGCTGTAACAGCGACGGGGCAAGAAGTTGCATTCCTGCCGGCCCGAGCAATCCCTGGTAGTAGTCGCAGTTATCCAATGGCGTATCACCGCAAGCAGTCACACCTGTCAGTTCGGCATCCGCCAAATACTGCAGGTGCGCCAAGATCCCGACCATGCTGCCCGTTGAGTGAGCGACCACGGTTCCAATCACAACCCCGGCAATCACCAACGCGATAAGGGATCTTCCATCCTGCGGCCCGGCGCCAACCAAATCCCGACCTTTTCGGCGTGGCTGCTTCGAACCGTAAAGCAACCGGCCGAACAGAAGGCCGAGAAGAGTCGCCAAGATTGTGAACAAGGCGCTCAGGTAGCCGCCGAATAAGATCAGCATTAGAAGAACAGTGATAACAAACGTTTGGATCCTGCGGCGCCAAAGCGGCGCCAGACGAATACTGGCCGCCGCAGCCACCGATAAGAGCAGGGCAGCGATCCCAACGATGCGTTCTTGTTGTAGCGCCTCTGCCCAAGCCGGATCCGCCAGTCGTATCAGCTCACTGGCCCAAAGAGCTAGCAGCGCCGCAAACCAGTAGGAAAGAGTTCCAATTAGCAGGTATGCCCGCCAACCCAGGGCCCTCTCCAGGAACACTCCCATAGTCAGCAGTAAGATCACATCAAAAATCAACTGTGCAAGGGAGCGGACGGCCAGCGGCGCGGTGAACACGTCCCAAACCGGCCCGTCCCAACTTGCCGACAAGGCTGTTTCCAGGCCGAGGCTCGGAAGAATCAGCGAAAAGAAGTATAGGGCGATCATCAACGCAGCTAATGTGGTTGAGACCCACCCCGATTTCAGCCAATGCAGCGCTGTATTCAGCATGCGGGCCCACTCCGGGCTGAACTGACGGTCTTGCCCCGATTCGCCTTGCACCGACACCGTTCCACCCTTCCTCAATCCAGCAACTCTCAGTCTATCCGCGCGCTACCGGCACGTCCGGTCCGAAATACCCAGCGGGAATCCCGCGCCCGGTATCGCTGTTGCGCGAATTTCTCTATGCTTCTCACGTGGAAGAAAACGACGCTGTTCGCGTCTTTTGGGAAGAAGCCGCGGCGGCGCGGGGCCTGTCCCGCTTGCGGCAGCCCGCCGCCTGGGCTTTCGGTGCAACCACAGAACACGCGGATGAACTATTGGCTCTGGTGCTGTCCGGGAAGAAAACAGCAACGGCATCTTCGGGCTGGGACTACGATTTTTCCGGGGAGCCTTTACCCGTGCCGGGCGAGTTGAGCATCATTTTGGACGGCAACGGCCGGCCAGGGGCGCTGATCGAGACACTGACCGTGCGTGCAACCCCCTTCAATGAGGTGGATGCAGACCACGCAGCTGCGGAAGGTGAGGGCGACCGGACCCTAGGCTACTGGCAAGACGCGCACGCGAGGTACTGGCGTGAGCACTCGGAAAACCCGCGCGGCTTCTCCCCAAAAATGCCCGTGATCTGTGAGCGTTTTCGATTGCTTTATCCCCGCTAGGCTTATTCGCGCAGGCTCTTGCCGCGCAGTTCCGGTAAGACCATTGTCGTGGCCGCCGCGATCATGAAAGCTCCTGCTAAAACCGCAAACAGTAGTGCCTTGTTTCCTGCCTCACTGCCGCCCACCGCAAGCAGTGCAGTCACAGCGAAGGGGGCGATGATGGAAGCGAGCCTTCCAAATCCTGCGGCCCAACCGGCCCCGCTGGCGCGAAGCCGCGTCGGGTAGATCTCAGGAGTGATGGCGTACAGGGCTCCCCAGGCGCCCAGGTTGAAGAATGAAAGCAGTGAGCCTGTCGCGATGATCATCGGCACCGAACCTGACATTCCGAACGCGACCGCGCTCACGGCCGAGCCAAATAGGAACACCGCCAAAGTGGGCTTGCGTCCCCACTTCTCAATTAGTATTGCCGCCGTCGCGTAGCCGGGCAGCTGGGCCAACGTGATGATCAGGGTATATCCGAAGGACCTGACCAAGTCGAATCCGCTTGCGTACAGAATCGACGGAATCCAGATGAAGGCGCCGTAGTAAGCGAAGTTGACCATGAACCACACGGTCCAGATAGCTACTGTCCGCCCCCTCAGGCCCGGTGAGAACAGTGATTCGGAACCGGCATTCTCAGGGGTCTGAACTTGGTCACCCGAATCCGCTGCCGGAGCAGGCGACCACCCCAACTGGCTAGCGGACTCCTCGAAACTGGCAACGACGGCCTCGGCCTCATCGGTCCGGCCCTTCGATAGCAGGAATCGGGGAGACTCTGGTAGGCCCGATCGGATGTACACGGCGTAGACGGCGGGCAGCGCGCCAATTCCAAGTGCCAGGCGCCAACCCCAGTCGGCCCGAGGAACAACGTAGTAGCCGATGATCGCCGCGAATGTCCATCCCAGGGCCCAAAATGCTTCCAACCAAACAACCACCGAACCACGTACCCGTTTCGGTGACAGTTCAGAGACCAGGGTAGAGGCGATGGGCAGTTCCCCGCCCAACCCCAACCCGACGATGATGCGGAGCAAGATGAGTGGCAGCACGGCGCCCACAAAAGCCGATGCACCCGTTGCCACCCCGTAGACGACCAGTGTCAGCGTGAAGACATTTCGCCTGCCGATTCGGTCGGCAAGGGAACCACCCAGAGAGGCACCAATTGCCATCCCAATGAAACCCGCGGAGACGATCCATGATCGCTCCAGGTCGGTCAGGTTCCACTGGACGGAAAGGACCGCAATTATGTAGGTGATTAGCCCAACGTCCATCGCGTCGAACGCCCAACCGATACCTGAAGCAAACAGCACCTTTCGATGCTTTCGAGTGAACGGCAGATCATCCAACCTGCTGAGTATCCCGGCATTTGTCTGCTGGGTTTCCAGATTGCTCATTGAGTTGCTCCTTGACGCCGCCGCGGCGAACCACACCGAGCAAAGCATATTCCCTATCGCACCCGCGGGGTAGTGACCGTTCACCTGTCTGCGGACCTCAGGCGGCCGCTCAATCGCGTTCTCTGGACGAGGCGTAAGCTGATTGAGTCGGCAGGTCTGCACGGGGAGGACTCAGCGGGTGTACAGCAGCTACATTGCGATCGGAGACAGTTTCACTGAAGGGGTCGGGGACGAAAGACCAGATGGGACTCCGCGGGGCTGGGCGGACCGGCTGGCAGAAGCGCTTGCCCTGGACCGTCTAGCCAAATTACCGCCCGCAAGTTCCGGGCAGGGACCCGCACCTACAGCTGACGAATCCGTTCCCTTTCGATACGCAAACTTAGCGATCAGAGGGCGCAAATTGACCCCGATCATTGAAGAGCAGGTGGGGCCGGCGATAGACCAGCGACCTGACCTCATCTCCTTTAATGCTGGTGGAAACGACATGCTGCGGCCCAAGTTTGAGCCCGGGGTTTCTGTCGGCGCAATGGTTCAAGCCGTGGAGAGGATTCGCGACGCAGGTATCTCCGTTCTAGTACTGGCCGGGCCCGACCCGGTCAACAATTTGCCCCTTGGCAGAGTGTTTTCGGCCCGAGGTAAGGAGTACACACGGCTTTGCCAGCAGGTGTTAAGCGATCTGGATGGCGTGACTTTCGTGGACAACTTCAACGACCGCGCTTTTGAGGATTCAACGTACTGGTCTGATGATGGCCTGCACCTGGCTGCGGCCGGCCACCTGCGCGTTGCAGCAAACTGCCTGGACGCCTTGGATGTCCCATACCCAGCCACCTGGGCAGACCCGCGCTCACCCGAAGCTAATCCGAAGAACTACAGGACTCCCCAATATTTTGGTAGATACGTGGCGCCTTGGATTGGGCGGCGACTCACAGGCCGTTCCTCCGGGGACGGGCGGGCGGCGAAGCGACCGCTGTTGGAAGAATTCGGTGACTGACCAATAGGTCGGCGCTACTGCCCGTTTGCCCGCTCCAGTTCCTGGTCCACAATCGCCTCGTCCAACTTCTCGAAAACCGGCCTCGGTTTGGCGATCGGTGTCCCCACCACGACGTCGTGACGCCGCCACTCAGGCGCCCCGGTGTAGTCGCCGGTGATGATCGGATAGCGCAGCGGTTCTCCGCCTGGGCTCTGCTCATCCAGATCCTCCACCCACTCTATGGTGGGCATCGGCGATACTTCCCTGCCTTGACCCATGACCTTTGCGACGGCATTCGACGAATGTGGCAGGAACGGCGCCAGCATCACATTCAAGTCAGCCACCGCTTGGGCCAAAGTCCAAAGGACGGTTCGCAGCCGGGGTAGTTCGTCCTCTGCCTTCAACTTGAACGGCTGAGTCTCGGTCACGTACCTGTTTGTCTCCCCAACCAAGCGCATTATCGCGTTTAGCGCGCTCTTTTGGTGGTGGGTGCGAATCAGGTCGCCGACCTCCAGGAAGCCGGCCTGGAGCTGGTCCAACAGATTCTGATCAATGGGTTCCAACCGGTCAGGTTCCGGGATCTCTCCGAACCGCTTATGGATCATCGAAGCTGTCCTGTTGACCAGATTCCCCCAACCCGCCACCAGCTCGTTGTTGGTTCTGCGGACAAACTCTTCCCAGGTGAAGTCCGCATCCGCTGTTTCCGGCCCCGCCGCAATGATGAAGTAGCGGAGCGCGTCCGGCTGATAACGCGAGAGCATGTCGCGGACATAGATGACGATTCCGCGGGACGAGGCGAACTTCTTTCCTTCCATCGTCAGGAACTCGGAAGAGACGACCTCCGTCGGCAATGAGAGTTGGCCGAAGGACCCAGGTTCGCCGCCGTGGTCGCCTTGGCCGTTGTACGCAAGAAGCTCGGCCGGCCAGATTTGCGAGTGAAAAACGATGTTGTCTTTGCCCATGAAGTAGTAGGAGAGAGACTCGGGATCGTTCCACCATTTGCGCCACGCCTCAGGTTCCCCGCTGCGTCTAGCCCACTCGATCGCTGCTGAAAGGTAGCCAATTACGGCGTCGAACCAGACGTAGAGACGTTTGCTTGGCTGATCTTCCCAACCGGGAACCGGGATTCCCCAGTCAATGTCCCGCGTCATTGCCCGCGGGCGGATCTCTTCCAGGAAGTTCTTCGAGAACCGAATAACGTTTGGGCGCCAAAGGCCCGAGTCTTCCTTCTCGGTAAGCCATTCGGTAAGCGCGTCCGCCAGCGCGGGTAAGTCGAGGAAGTAGTGGGTTGTTTCTTGAAACTCCGGCACTTCCCCATCGATTCTTGAACGAGGATTTATCAAGTCAGTCGGATCGAGCTGGTTTCCGCAGTTGTCGCACTGGTCGCCCCTTGCTCCGTCCGCGCCGCAGATCGGGCAGGTTCCCTCAATGTAACGGTCGGGAAGTGTCCGCCCGGTGCTGGGCGAAATTGCTGAGAGTGTCGTTTGCTCAATCAGGTAGCCGTTGTCCCGAACCTGGCGGAACATGTCTTGGGCGACGCGATAGTGGTTCCCCGTGGTTGTGCGGGTGAACAGATCGTACGAAAGGCCAAGATTGACCAGGTCTTCGACGATCAGCTGATTGTTCTGGTCCGCCAGTTCCCTGGCGCTTACGCCCGCCTGATCCGCAGCGACCAGAATCGGTGTCCCGTGCTCGTCCGTGCCGGACACCATGAGGACATCATGCCCAGCCATCCGCATGTAGCGAGAGAAAACATCTGAAGGTACGCCGAAGCCAGCAACGTGGCCGATGTGGCGGGGACCGTTTGCGTACGGCCATGCAACTGCGGAAAGAATTCTGCTCATGCCATTAGACTAGTTCGTTCAGGGCCCGGCGCTAAACTGGACCATGAACAACGTGGGGAAATCCCTAAGGGAAGAGGAGCACATGTCTAACGCCCTGCTGATCGTCGACGTACAACCAACTTTTTGTGAGGGTGGAGAACTCGGCATAGAAGGGGGTAATGCCTGCGCCAAGCGAATCGCCAAATTCGCTGCCGTCCACACCGATGACTACGACTTCATTATCACTACGCAGGACTGGCACATCGATCCTGGCCCCCATTTTTCTGACAACCCAGACTTTGTAGACACCTGGCCGCCGCACGGAGTGGCGGGAACAGATAACGCAGAAGTACACCGAGCCCTCAGTGACCTGCACGTGGATTACGCGGTGAAGAAGGGCCAATATGAGGCCGCATATTCCGGTTTTGAGGGGGAAACGCCGGACGGCACTACTCTGTGGGAAGTTTTCGAGGATGAGGGCATTGACAGCGTAGATGTTGTTGGCTTGGCCTTATCCCATTGCGTCAAAGAGAGTGCCCTTGACGCGAAAAAAGCGGGGGCTCGCGTGCGTGTCCTTCGGGACCTCACTGAACCTGTCACTGCCCAGCAGGGTGAAGATGCGGTAGCTCAGCTACGGGCGGCGGGAGTCACCGTCACCCGGTCGGGAATGTAAACCTGTTCGACTGGTTTTCAATTCCCACTTCAAATCCTGAGACGATGATGAATAACTATCGCCCGGACTGCATACTTAACCACGTTGTTCCATCACGTGGAAAGTTGCAATCATGAAGAAACTGAAACTGACCCTGCCCCTTCTTGCGGCGGCCTCGCTAGCCCTAACGGCTTGCTCTGACCCAGGTGACGCACCGGCCTCGTCGGGGGCAGAAGCCGGACCGGCCGAAGACGCCTCTTCCCAATCCGAGATCGCCGCCGAAGACGCTGCCGAGGGTGTCGGCTTTGATTTCTCCCAGCTGTCCCCGGTGGACGAGGTCGTGGCATTAGTACCCGAATCCATCAAGGAGTCGGGCGTACTCACCAACGGCGCATCAACCGACTATCCGCCCGCGGAGTTCCGCGCTGAAGACGGACAGACGCCCATCGGGTATGACATCGACATCGTGAACGCCATGGCGATTGTGATGGGCCTGGAAGAGGGGATCACAACTCACGCTGAGTTCCCGACCATCATTCCAGCACTTGGCGTCAAATTTGATGTGGGTGCCTCTTCGTTCACAATCACACCGGAGCGCCTGGAACAGGTGAACATGGTCTCCTACCTGGAGGTCGGGTCCGAATATGCTGTGGCTGCCGGAAACCCAACAGGATTTGATCCCACTGACCCTTGCGGTTCCATCATCGGGGTCCAAAACGGCACGTTCCAATTCGATTACGTGCAAGAGCTTTCCGAGCAGTGCGTTGCGGACGGCAAAGACCCAATCGACGTGAAGCCGCACGACCTGCAAAGTGACGTGACCACAAAGGTGGTCGGCGGCCAGTACGATGCAACATTCGCTGACTCCCCCGTGGTTGGCTTCGCAGTGGTGGAAACAGAAGGCAAGGTAGAAAAGATTGGCGAGGTCATCGAATCTGCCCCGCAAGGCATCGCCACCGCGAAGGACGATACTGAGCTGGCCTCGGCCGTGCAGGCGGCGCTGCAATACCTAATGGACGAAGGATATTTCCAGCAGATTCTCAGCGTTTACGGCGCAGAGGATGTCGGGCTAACAACAGCGGAACTCAACCCGAAGGCATAGTTGTATGGCTAAATCACCTCGATCCGAAACGGTCGAGCTAATCCACGCGCGCCCGGTCCCACGGCCGGGCCGCTGGGTGTCTGCAGCAATCGTATTAGTGATTGTTGCGATGGGCATAAACGGCCTGGTCACCAACCCAAACTTTCAGTGGCCGGTTGTCTGGGAATGGCTCTTTTCGAAGACCATACTGACAGGCGTTCTGTACACACTACTCTTGACCGTGGCTGCGATGACGCTGGGCACAATCCTGGCGCTCCTAATGGCAGTGATGCGCCAGTCACCCAACCCGATCCTGAGCGGCGTCGCCTGGTTCTACATCTGGTTTTTTCGGGGCACCCCCGTCTACACCCAGCTGATCTTCTGGTCACTCCTCCCGGTTCTCTATCCACAACTTTCAATTGGCATCCCGTTCGGGCCGGAGTTCGTCACATTCCAAACGGCCACGGTCCTCTCCGTGCTCTGGATGGCAATCCTGGGACTGGGATTCAATGAGGGGGCATACCTGGCAGAGATCATTCGGGCCGGGCTAAACGCAGTGGATAAGGGTCAGTGGGAAGCAGCCACAGCTCTGGGGATGTCGCGCGGGCAAATCATGTGGCGGATAGTGCTGCCCCAGGCGATGCGCGTCATCATCCCGCCCTTGGGGAACGAGACAATATCTATGCTGAAGACCACATCCTTGGTCGCCGCCATTCCCTTCACCCTGGAGCTCACCTACGCAGCCGCAACCAAGGGGAACCAGCTTTTCCTACCAATCCCTCTGCTTATCTGCGCAGCGATCTGGTACTTGGTGATCACGTCAATTCTGATGGTCGGACAGCACTTCATTGAGGCACATTTTGGGCGCGGGTTTGATGGCAAGGAAGCAAAGAGCGAAGACTGGGTGGAAGCACGCCGACAGGTCCTGCTGACCCAAGACCCGCCGACAATAGACCCGTTCTTGGAGGCTCAGCAATGACCCAGCCAATGGTCAAAATCGTTGATGTTCACAAGTATTTTGGGGAACTCCACGTCCTGCAAGGGATCGACCTGGATGTCGCCCCCAGCGAAGTCTGCGTGATTCTGGGCCCGTCAGGATCTGGGAAGTCGACCCTGCTTCGCTGCATAAACCAGCTGGAAACTATCTCGGCTGGGCGCATCTTCGTGGAAGGCGAGTTGCAAGGCTACCGCGAACAGGGCGGTACGCTGCACGACTTGACTGACAAGCAGCGAGCTAAACAGCGCAGCCGAATCGGGATGGTTTTCCAACGCTTCAACTTGTTCCCCCATCGCACCGCACTCCAAAACGTGATGGAGGCACCAATCCGAGTGAAGAAAGTCCCCGCCGAAGCGGCAAAAGCTCAGGCTTTGATGCTGCTGGACAGAGTGGGCCTGCTGGACCGCGCCGGGCACTATCCCGCTCAGCTTTCTGGCGGGCAGCAGCAACGCGTCGCTATCGCCCGCGCCCTGGCCATGGAACCAGACCTGATGCTTTTTGACGAACCGACTTCTGCCCTGGATCCGGAGCTGGTCGGTGAGGTCCTTGGTGTCATTAAGGATCTTGCCCAATCAGGCATGACGATGGTGGTAGTCACCCATGAGGTCGGTTTTGCGCGCGAGGTGGCAGATCAGGTTGTCTTTATGGACGAGGGCGTCATCGTCGAACGCGGGACACCTGAGCAGGTAATCGGTAACTCCGTTGAGGAGCGCACCAAAGAGTTTTTCTCAAAGGTTCTGTAGCCGAAGCCAAGATTCTCATTCAGGATGACTTCGGACGCGACCGGGAAGCTGATACCGGACACATTTGAGCCCGCCAGAACCAGGCCAGCATTGGGAGAATCGCGAAAGCCAGTGCCGTTCCGGTAATCGATAGCGCCCGGTAGGAAAACAGTCCGACCACCACACCCGAGAGGGCACCCGCACCCGCTGCTGAGAGGGACAGCAGAACATCAATCGTTCCTTGTATCCGCGGTCGCTCAGAGACACTGGTAGCATCCACCACCAGGGTGGTGCCAGTGATGAATGCAAAGTTCCAGCCAAGACCGAGCAGAATCAGCGCACTCACCAGCCAGAAAAGAGAATCAGTTGGTGCAAAGGCCGCCATCAGCCCAGATATGCCAAGAACTGTGGAGCCGGTGATCACCATCAGTCTGCGTCCGAAGCGGTCAACCAGGAAACCGGTGAGCGGAGACGGCAAGTACATCGCCCCAATGTGCAATCCGATCACCAGCCCCACAGCTCCCAGTGCCTGACCTGCACCGCGCATGTGCACCGGCGTCATGGTCATGATTGCGACCATCGTTATTTGAGCGATCAGCATGACGCTCGTGCCGACCAAAACTCCCCGACCCGAAGTGCCCGCCCCAGCAGGGTCCTCTTCCGGGTCGTCTAGGAGTCCCTCTTCTGTTTGACTGAGCCTGCGGGCCATCAGGTAGGGGTCCGGACGCAAGAACACAACCAAAATGAGCCCCGCAACCGTGAAGGCGACTCCAGCTAGCAGGAACGGTCCTGCCAGTGCGGGTATGCCCAGCTTCTCTGCAAGCTCCCCCATTGGTGTCACCAAGTTCGGCCCGGCAACAGCGCCCAACGTTGTGGAAACCATCGCCAAACTGATCGCGCTACCCCTTTGATCCGGTAGCGCCAAGTCCGCCCCCGAATACCGAGCCTGCATATTCGTCGCCGAACCTGCCCCGTAGATGAAAAGTGAGACAAATAGCAGCACCGGGCTGTTGATGACCGCCGCAAGAACCACGCCGAAGGCACCCAGACCACCCGCCAGAAATCCGGCGCCAAGCCCGACCCGCCTGCCCCAGCGGAACGTGGTCCTTCCGATCAGGAACGCAGTAAGCGCAGAGCCGAGAGTGAAAAGTGCGCTGGGCAAACCCGAAAGTGTCTGACTTCCCAGCATCTGCTCGGCGAGCAGCGCCCCAACGGTGATGCCAGCCGCCAGTCCCGCACCACCGAAGATTTGGCTTGCCACCACCACCCGCAGCGTGTGTCGTTGCGCTGCTGACCGGTTCATTTATTCAACGGGACCCAGGACCATTCTCCCATTGTGGCATGTGTACCCCCAGGGGTATGTACCCCGCTCTCAACTGGGCAGGGTTGCAGCTGGCAAAGTCACCTGTTGGAGCGGGGCACACCCCGGCACCGCCCGTTCGATGCTCTACGAATCTTCGGCTGACAGGATGTCCTCGGCGCTGTCTTCCCATTGCTCTAGAACCGCGTCCCAGTGCGCGTCCTCAGCGTTCATCAGCTCTTGGCGCTCCACTTGGCACAGGCCTACTGGCCATTCCAGGTCCGGCTGTTCAAGTGTGTCCGTTCCGGGCTCGCCCGCTCTCCAGTCAGTCACCGCTGGCCTCCAGCGCCCACTGGTAAAGCTCGTTCTTGCGCAATCCAGTCCGATCCGCTATCTCAGCCGCCGCGGCCTTCATACGCATCCCTCCTCTGACCAAACGAAGAACCTCAGCAGCGGCCTCGTCTCTAGAAACAGCAACGGTGTCGCTTTGCCCGCCAACAACCAGGGTGACTTCCCCAAGCAGGTCTTCTGCCGTCTGCTCTGCCAACTCACCAAGGGTGCCTCTACGCACTTCCTCGTAGGTCTTGGTGAGCTCCCGGCAGAGCGCCGCGGGCCGCTC
Organism: uncultured Actinomyces sp.; assembly: GCA_964345595.1. Lineage (GTDB taxonomy): Bacteria > Actinomycetota > Actinomycetes > Actinomycetales > Actinomycetaceae > Scrofimicrobium. Next base: position 702 of record CAYFRL010000029.1, on the reverse strand, counting down.
GGCACCAAGAATCTCAGCGAGCAATTGGAGCGTCTTCTTCGTTCTGCGGGGCGACTCGAACCAGATCAGCGTGCGCGGATCATCCTTCACACTCTCGACCCGGCGGCGCGCTTCCCCGGATCTGCGCGGCAGAAATCCTTCGAACGCGAAGCGATCTGTGGGCAACCCGGACACGGAAAGGGCAGCGAGTGCCGCCGATGGGCCAGGAATAGGACTGAGCCGCACACCCGCCTCGGCCGCGATCTGACCGACCCGGAAGCCGGGGTCGGAAACAGTCGGTGTGCCAGCATCGGAAACCACTAGGACCGTCTGCCCCATTAGCGCACGTTCGACCAAATCGGCGCCTCGGGATGCTTCGTTGTGATCGTGTAAGGGGATAACCTCCGCCTGAATATCTATGCCAAGCCGCTGGGCAAGGCCCCTCAACCTGCGGGTGTCTTCCGCAGCGATCACGTCGGCGTTTTCCAGCGCTTCACGCAGCCTGGGTGACGCGTCCCCCGTGTTCCCAATCGGTGTGGCCGCCAGCCAGATGATTCCCGGCCCTGTCGTTTCCATAAACCAAGCGTAGGCTACGGACAACCGCCGCGGTATTCTGGCTTTGACGGGCGGCAGCCGGCGCCGCTAGGCCGCAATGTGAAAGGAAGGCTTTCGTGAGTAACCACCGGTTCAAGAAGGGCGACCACGTCACCTGGAATTCAGAGG
>CAYFRL010000028.1:0-24338 GCA_964345595.1 uncultured Actinomyces sp. | reverse complement strand
GGCGGACTCAAACACCAACCACAGCCTCAACTGTGAAGAGCCGCGTTACTGCCTCAACAGCGGCTCCGTTCCGGGGCAGGTGTGCTTATGATCTCGCCGAGCGGGGGGGAACTGGTTCAAGCGGAAGAAGACGGAGACCTCCGTTTCGTGTGGCGAATGCAGGGGATCCTCGATGCGTTCGCTGGTCCTGGTCGCGAACCCGATAAGGCCGAGGACGAGCTTCGAAGAATACTGGCGATGAGCGTATGAATGACGACGCCCGGAACCTGGAGATCGAGGTGATCACGTCACGCCGCGCGCTCATCGACGTGATCACCGGTCTAGCGGATCACCGAGAAGCACTGCCGCTGCAGCTCAGTTCTCCCGGACCTCTCACACGCGCACCAGGGAATGGGCGAACCCGACGCGATCCAGCATTTGCTGCGCGGCGCCTTGTTCCCAGGCGGTGACCTGCGAGTCGGGGGTGAGCCCGGGCGGCAGGCTCTGTGTTTGCAGCTTCTGCAACACAAAGTTTTCCACGCCGCGATCCCGGCACCAGTTCGCAATCTTCTCTGCGTATTCCAGGTCTCCCCGCCATAGGGTGAAGCGGACCTCGTAATCAATGCCCGACTTAACCAGCGCACTCAGGGAGCGCTCAGCTTTTACGGCAGAGACCGCGGGCCCCGCCACTTCTGCGTAGTCCCCTGGCATGGCTTTCACGTCAAGACCCACCCAGTCAACCAGATCTTGATTTAGCAGCTCTTCAAAAATGCGGGGATAGGCACCTGATGTGTGCAGCCCGACTTGAAAGCCCAGCTCTTTGACCTGGCGGGCCGCGTCCACCAGAGCCGCCTGGCGTGTCGCCTCGCCCCCCGAAAAGACGACGCCGTCAAGCAGGCCTTTCCGCCGGTTCAGCAGCGCGACGACGTCTTCCCACGGAACGACTCCTGGGACGTTCGGGTCAAGAATCCCGAAATTGTGGCAGTAGGGGCATGACCAGGGGCAGCCCTGCAGGAACAGGACTGCCGCGAGCTTGCCGGGCCAGTCCACCGTCGAAAGTGGCTGGATCCCGGCAATCGCCAGGTCTGTCATTGAGCTACCGGCGCGAACGCTGAGATGAGTTCGCCGTGTTCGCCTGCTGCCGCCTCGGAGAACGGCGTGCGTTCGAAGTACTCGCCCTTCTTCCCAATGTTGAACGATTTCACGGGGCGGAAATAGCCCATGACGCGCGTCCATACCTCGCACTCTTGAGGTTCGGCTTCCGGCCTAGCTGCCGCGCACTTCGGGCAGGTGAAGTTCTCCCCCGCCAGGTAGCCGTGAACCGGGCAAATGGAGAACGTGGGTGTGATCGTGATGTAGGGAACCTTGAAAGCCGTGAGCGACCTGCGCACCAGTTCTTTGCACGCGTTCGCGTCACTGATGCGTTCACCCATGTAAAGGTGCAGCACCGTCCCACCCGTGTATTTGCCCTGCAAGACTTCCTGTTCTTCCAGCGCCTGGTACGGGTCATCGGTGTGGCCGACCGGAAGCTGGGAAGAGTTCGTGTAGTACGGCTGCTCCTCCGTGCCGGCCTGCAAAATACCCGGGTAGTGCTTCCGGTCTTCTTTCGCAAACCGGTAGGTGGTTCCCTCTGCTGGCGTGGCTTCCAGGTTGTACAGGTGACCGGTGCTCTCTTGCAGCTCAACCATTCGGTCACGAATGTGATCCAGGATAGTCACGGACATGTCGAACCCGAACTTATCGGTGATGTCGAACCGGTCGTCGGTAAAGTTCCGGACCATTTCGTTCATTCCGTTGACGCCAATCGTGGAGAAATGGTTGTCCAGCGTCCCCAGGTAGCGCTTCGTGAACGGGTACAGGCCTCCGTCCATGTTTTGTTGAACGACAACACGCTTTGCCTCTAGCGTTCCCGCGGCAATGTCAATCAGGGAATCCAGTTCTTGCATGAGGGCGCCCATATCACCCTTGAAACGGTAGCCAAGACGGGCCATGTTAATCGTGACCACACCAATAGACCCGGTCAGCTCCGCGGAACCAAACAGCCCGTTCCCGCGCTTCAGCAGCTCACGCAGGTCCAGTTGCAAGCGGCAGCACATGGACCGCACATCACCCGGGTCAAGATCAGAGTTCACAAAGTTCTGGAAATAGGGCAGCCCATATTTCGCGGTCATCTCAAACAGCGCATCGACGTTTGGCCCCTCCCAATCGAAATCAGGCGTGATGTTATAGGTCGGGATTGGGAAAGTGAACACGCGCCCGTCAGCGTCCCCAGCGGTCATCACATCAATGAACGCGCGGTTAATGATGTCCATTTCCTCTTGCAGGTCACCATAGGTGAAGTCGCAGACCTCATCTCCGATAAGTGGCCGTTCTTCACGCAGATCCTCTGGGCAGACCCAGTCGAAAGTCAGGTTCGTGAACGGGCACTGGCTTCCCCAGCGGCTGGACACGTTCAAGTTGAAGATCAGCTCTTGCATTTGCTGCTTCACTTCTTCGTACGTCATGTTGTCCAGTCGCACAAACGGCGCCATGTATGTGTCGAAACTGGAAAACGCTTGCGCGCCAGCCCACTCGTTTTGCAGGGTGCCGAGGAAGTTCACGATTTGACCGGTCGCCGACGAGAAGTGCTTAGGCGGGGTCGAGGCGATCGCGCCCGGCACGCCGTTGAACCCTTCTTCAAGGAGTCGGCGGAGCGACCAGCCGGCACAGTAGCCGGAGAACATGTCAAGGTCGTGGATGTGAAGGTCGCCGTTTCGGTGAGCGATCCCAGCCCGCGGGGAGTAAATCTTTTCTAGCCAGTAGTTCGCGATGATCTTACCCGCCGAGTTCAAGATCATTCCGCCCAGAGAATAGCCCTGGTTAGCGTTGGCGTTTACGCGCCAGTCCGCCTCTTGAAGATACTCGTCCACCGTCCCGATTGCGTCCACATCATAACGAGTCATCGCTGCTCCTTCGCTGGTAGTTCTATCGCCACACTTGGCCTATTGTGCGCCTTGATTCTGCACAGAAATCAGGGACGTCGCCGCTCATCCGTTAGGGACGAACAGTGATCACAATACCTACATGTAGTGGTCAGTATACTCGCGACACACCGTATGTTGGGTTTTAGGAAACTTTCTCATACGCGCCAGTCACCCGACTTACGCGGGACTAACGTCCTTGGCCGAGGCGATCAAGACCGCCCAGAATCACCCCGGCCAATCCGGTTGAGAGTAGGACAGTCGCTGCCGCGAGGACGGTCCCTGCCCGCGTCCCAAACGCAGTCAGGTCGTAAATTTCTGGCAGAGAAAGCGGCTCACTAAGTTGGGGTGCATACATGGCGGCTGCGACCGCAAACAGTCCTACCCCCACCGCAAACGCGGTCCACGTCAGCGCCCTGCCTACCCCGGCCCAACCTGACGGCGGAAGCGTTCGAATCTCTCCGGGGGCCGCCAAGAATCCCCAAAATGCCACCAGGAGAAGCGCGGCCAAAACGTCTGAGAGCCGGTGCCAGCCTTGAGAGATCACCATGAGGCTCATCAGCGCGGTCCAAGCCCACCCAAGCGCAGTTAGTGCCGACCGTGCCCTGTGTGGGGAAACCATGATTAGCGCCGCCGCAATAGCAGCCGCGTAGGTGACATGTCCGGACGGATACGAGTTATCCAGATAGAGGCTCACACCTAAGTCTGGCCGAGTCAGCAGAGCTTTCAGCGCCTGGGCAGTCAGGTTCGCGCCTCCCACCACAAGCAGCGCCCGAAGGGCCAGGGCTGCGCGGCGCCGAATCAGCGCAACAATGACAACCCCGACAGAGATAACAGCAAGAGCGGAGACAGAGACCAGGCGCCGCAGACTACTCAGCTGTACGTGGAGTTTCCCCGCGGCGGCGATGAGGGCCTCCATGGACAGGTTGTCCATGTTTTGTCCGCGAACAGTGTAGAGAGCCAGGTAGGTGAGGAAGATCAGCGCCAAAGCGGATAGGCCAACGGCTAGTGAGCGCTTCCGGCGCGCCGCTGCCTGAAAACCGGCGGGTAACCCTCGGGACATTCGTTCACCTCCAACCACCATCGCGTTCGTACACTCCCTAGCCTGAGGACCTCTGCAGTCAGCGTGCGTTTGATAAAAGGCAAGCCTTCCGATCGTGCACTAGGGTTATTGTTACTCAGCGCGAGGATAGAGAGATGATATTGCCAAGCCCTTTGACTTTGCCACAGGTTTTCCCCCTGCTGCAACGTCACTATCTAGAGGTGCTTGCAGGCGACACGCAAGGCTGGTCCCTGGCCGCACCGAACGCTCACTACACCTTCTCAACCGATGGGCAAGAAGTCTTCAAAATCCAGGGTCTTTGGAGAGGCACCGCTGACTCTGACCGCTGCTTCCACAGGTTGCGCGAGCTGATTGCCGCGTGTAACCAGACGAATGCCTTCCCAAAAGCGTACCTGTGGCCGCACCGCAAGCGGGGCCGATACGGGTTAGCAGCGGAAGGGACACTGCTGATCACTCACCAGCCAACAGAGGCGCAGTTCTACCACTTCATGGACACGGTCTTGTCGGCCACAGCCCAACTGTTCCAAGATGCCGAGCAGGAACTTCCCGAACTGGTTACCTGGAGTTCGCAAACATGAGCTCTTCAATTTCACGTTTTGACCCGGAACGCATGGCTCACCCCGCGGCTCTAGAAGAACTTGATCTCTACGCGTCTCAAGCTGGCTACAACATTGTTGGCAGGTTCTCCACCGGCTGCCTGAGGGTTCAAGCCGAGGGCAACGCGGCTATCCTTTGCGTCCATGCGGAACAGAAAACTGTTTCTGTCCGCACCGTTTGGAACACCGGGCGGCCCTTCCCGCGAGTTGAGTACCCCCTTTTCGCCGCGACGGATTCTTGGAACCGGCAGCACCACTACCCAACCTTGTACACGGTCGAAGACCGCTTCGGGGACGCCGTTGTGGTGGCTGAACTTTCTGTTCTTACCGGCGCCGGAATCTCAGAGGATCAGTTGGACGAGGCGGTACAAAAGGGCCTGGGGAAGGGAGCCTTGGCAATCAGCTTCGTACGCTGCGCGGCTGGCACCGTGCTGCGGCTGCCGGAGTTATCGAAGTGACCGCTCCCCTGTCCAAGCGACTGGAAGAACTCCTGCGAATGCTGGGCGAAAAGGGCGAGCCGGGTCCCCTGGGGGACCGCCGCTTGGCTCACGTGGAATACATACCCGCCCGTGAAGCCATGATCTGTGACTGGCCTGAGTGGGTGAACGAATCCGTCGTTCAGGCGTACCGTGCCGTGGGCGCGGAGTCTTTGTGGGAGCATCAAAGGCTTGGCTTGGACGGTCTTGCCCAAGGAAGGGATGTGGTCGTCGCAACTGGAACGGGGTCTGGGAAATCCCTGGTCGCTTGGGCGGGCGCACTTTCGGCCCTAGGAGACTACGCGGATCGGGTTAGCACCGATCCCCAGCTCCGGCTTTCGGAACTGCGGAACCGGCCGACCACGCTATATTTGGCCCCCACCAAGGCCTTAGCAGCTGACCAACTGGAACACCTTAACGAGCTCACGGCGCACATCCCCACGCCGGTGCGGGTAAGTACCGCCGATGGGGACACCGCGCGCGAAGTGAAAGATTGGGCCCGCGCCCACGCTGACCTGCTGCTTTCAAACCCCGACTATTTGCATCATGTGATGCTGCCAGGGCACGCCCGCTGGGTTCGGTTCCTTTCGTCACTGAAGTACGTCGTGATTGACGAGTTGCACTACTGGCGCGGCCTCACCGGCGCCCATGTCGCAATGGTTCTGCGCCGCCTGCAACGACTGGCACGCCACTACGGGGCAGACCCGCAGTTCATAATGCTGTCCGCAACAATCAGTAACCCGGAAGAACTTGGCGCACGCCTAACGGGAAGGGACCGCGTTTTGGCAATCACAGATGACGGGTCTCCGCGCGGTGAACGTCACCTGTTTCTCTGGCAACCCGGCTTCCGCGATGATCCTGCTGAAGAGGGCGGCTTCAACGGCGGGTTCTCAGAAAAAGATGACTTGGAAGAGACTCTTCTTCCGCAGCTTCGCACGTCTGCTAACACTGAGGCGGCAAATCTGAGCGCCAACATGGTTGAGCGGGGAGCAAAAGTCCTCACTTTTGTCCGCTCCAGAAGGGCCGCGGAAACCGTAGCTGCGCAAGTGCGGGACCGCCTTGGCTGGAAGGGGTGGGCCGCTGAGAACCCGGCGGCGGCATACCGCGGCGGGTACTTGCCAGAGGAACGAAGAGAACTTGAATCGGCTCTGCGGAGCGGACAGGTTCGCTCTCTTGCAACCACTAACGCACTGGAACTTGGCATAGACATTTCCGGGCTGGATGCGACCGTGACCGCGGGCTGGCCCGGTTCAAGAGCTTCCCTGTTTCAGCAGATGGGCAGGGCCGGACGGGCCGGGGACGCCGGCACCAGCGTTTTTGTTGCCGCCGATAACCCGCTGGATCAGTACTTGGTTCACCACCCGGATGAGATGCTCAGTTCAGCTGAGGCGAACATCGTCGACGTAGAAAATCCCTGGGTGATCTCCCCGCACCTGTGCGCAGCCGCATCCGAGCTGCCGCTGGAACGATCAGAGTTGAAGTCTTTCGGTATGAATTCGGACCGTCTGCCCACTCGGTTGACAGAGCAGGGTTATCTGCGCCGACGTGCCAACACGTGGGTGTGGAACGCGACGTTGACGGAGAGACCCTCTTCCCTTACCAATTTGCGTGGTGAAGGCATGGACGTTCAAATCGTGGAAGTTGGAAGTGCCAACATTGTTGGGAGCGTCCCAGCGGACAGGGCCGATGCCGAGCTGTTCCCCGACGCGATCTACGTGCATCAGGGGAAGACCTACCACGTGTTGGAGCTGTCTGACTTCACAAGCGACCAAGAGCAGAGAGTTGCAGTAGTTGAGCGGGTCGCCACCCGGTTCCGCACGCAGACAGGCACCCACAAGTCCGCGCGAATCTTGGAAGAAAAAGAAAGTTGGGCCTCACCCGATAAGTTGATTGAGTGGCACTACGGAGCGGTTGAAGTTGGAGAGCGCGTCACCGACTACGATTTGCTCAGATTGCCCGGCCTGGAGTTCATTTCCAACCACGAATTGGCCCTACCAGAACGGTTCCTACCTACGATGGGCACTTGGTACACGCTGACTCCCAGGGCGCTCATCGAAGCGGGCATCACAACAGAAGAACTGCCAGGCGCAATCCACGCTGCTGAGCACGCCGCAATTGGAATCTTGCCTTTGATGGCCACGTGTGACCGTTCCGACTTGGGGGGCCTTTCGATTCCCGAGCACACCCAGACCCACCTGCCAACGGTTTTCGTTCACGACGGCTACGCAGGTGGAGCAGGTTACGCGCACTACGGTTTCAAGCACGCAAAACGCTGGATGGAACTGACCCTGGCGGCCGTTCGGGACTGTCCATGTGAGGAAGGCTGCCCGGCTTGCATTCAGTCCCCCAAGTGCGGCAACCGGAACCACCCTCTATCAAAAGACGGCGCGATTCGGCTGCTCGAATTCTTGCGGGACCGGGCCCCATCGGGGCTCTAGTACAGGTTCCCAATGGAAGCCCTTCCGAGTGAATGCCCGGCCTCACAATGAGCAGTGCTGTTAGGCCGGGCGCTTGTGAATCGAACCCCACGGATCTACCCGCACCCCGCCGACTCCGGCCCGGCGCGGGACCTGGCTTCCAGGTGTAGACCCCCGGGAAGTAAGCGCGATACGCCCTTCACTTGACCCTCAACCGTCACCAAGACATCCGCGCATTCAGTGTGGCAAGAAAGCAGCCCCAAGCCATTTTCCTCTACAACATCACGGGCAGCTGCGCATGGGACCGCCGAACCTTGCCCAGAAAGGAGCGCGGAGGGCGCCGCCCCTGCTCCCGCCAGAGCTCCCAGGTCGGCAACGGCTTGTGCTCGGGCCTTCTGAGAGTGGATTGACCCGACCAGCATGCCGAGCGCCGCCAGGAACAGCAGCGCCGCGATCACGCTGATCATCGCAATGGTTGCGCTCCCTTCTTCTATGTCCATTCCCCTGGCTTTCATCCAATCCCCCTTGGCTTCGCTGCCTTTTCACGGATGCCCCACCGGTTCTGCCAGCGTCTTCACTGAGCAACTGAGGGTGCCAAGCCCCAAAGCGCCCGCAAAGGGAGCACTTACGGTTGCCTCAACCCATCGGCCCGCTTCTCCAACGGAAAGCTTTGCCCGTGGCGGCAGTGCTTGGGTTGCCGCCTGCGCCGACTCACCAACCGCCACAAGCCGAGCCGCCTCACGCGCGCCTTGGCAGAGCTGAGCGTGCGTGCGGGCGGCACTAAGGCCGCCGATGAGCAGGGCGAAGACGGCAAGCAAAGAAGCAAGCGCCATAGCCATCTCCACCGTCACCATCCCGGACTCCACGTCACTCTTGGCGAAATCCCGGGATCGGGGCATAGCTTCACGAATCACAAGGTCAGCGCCGACTGGATAATGCTTGTAATCAGGGCTTTCACACCGCCCGATTTCAAGACGGCAATCAACAGCCCGGCGAATCCGGCGGTTGCTATCGCCCCGATAGCGTACTCAACGGTGGTTGACCCCTCCTCAATATCGTTGCTCGCCCCGCCGCTTTCAAGAAGCAGCTGAGTTTCGATCATTTTCTTTGTCATCGCATCTTTCACCGTGGTCTCCTTTGTTCGAAAGAACCGTGCTCCGGTTCCACTACAAAGGTCGCTCACGGTCAGGACCTATCAAAACCCAGCCATAGCAGACTGGGGACGGTGACCCATCCGGTCCCTGTGCATAATTGCTGGGGCCCAAAACGGCGCTGGGTGCCAGGCGGGCCGCTAGTCGAAAGGTGCGAAGCGTTTGCAACGCCGACCGCAGTGATCCTCCAAGTGTGTTGTCGACGGGCGCTTTCAATTCAGCAGCGCTCCTCCCAAAAGAGTGAAGAGCACTGGCAGCACCCCAAGGAGCACGAAGGCTGGCAGAAGAAACAGTCCGAGCGGTATTACCAGTTGGACTGCAAGTTGGGCGGCGGCCTGTTCCGATTGCGCGACCATTGCCTCGCGCCGCGACAGCGCCGCGTGTTCCAGAAGCAGTAGCGGCGACACGCCATCTTCCCAGGCGGGGCGAAGGCCCGTGCGGAGCAAGGCCGCCGTATCCGAGCTACCGTGCCAGGCCTCGTCCCACGTTGCGTTCATAATCAACTCGGACGCGATCCGCGACAGTTCACTGTCCTCACGTGCGGCGCCCAGGCCGGTGAGGACCGCGGGGATCGACGCGCCCGACGCCAGCCCACTTCGCGCAAGATCTGCTAGCTGAGTCGCCTCGATCTCCTCTTCAATCCTTCCTTGGGCTCTGTGGATAAGGCGGTCGCTCACGGCAAACGCCGCGAACAAGAAACTCAAACCCAAAAGCAAAGCCAAGTTCCCGATCGGCTCACGAAGCAGCCAAGAAAGTGTTCCCGCCCCCAAGATCTGGCCCCCAAATACTGCGATCAGAGGAAGCCCCGCCAGCACGTATGAAGAGAGGCGCGGCCCAGTGAACGCCTGTTTTTGGGCGGTGATCGCGTGCGTTGCTTGCCCGGTGGCGCGGGCCATCACCTCCAGCACTCCGGCCAAAGGCGCTCCGACCCCGTGCGAAAAGCGACATGCCTGAACTATTGCCATGATGGCGCTGCGGGACAGGTCTGCTTCCCGGCGCCGCATCAACCCGCGCCTTAGCTTCGTCAGCTCAAGCAAGTTCAGCGGCGCGCCATCCTCATCAACCCCAAGAAACACACCGGTGCCTGACGCTGTCCACGTCTGCTCCCAGGCGAGTGCGGGTGGCGCTCCCGCTCTCAGCCGAGCCGCCACTTCCAAGCTCCACCGGCTCACCGTCTCTGGGCTGGGCATTCTTCCTTTCGCTCTTGCCCGCACCCCCACCTTGCGCCGCTGATCGGGCAGCACCGCGCCGCTCACGTGGCCAGAGCGCCGCTCCAGTTCCCGAACGAACCTTCGCCGCCTATGCACCCCCGCCAGCAAAGACCAGATGGCCAGCGCCACTACCAAAACAATGAGAGCAGAGAAGGCCCGGTCAGCGCCCATAGGTTCCAGCAACAAGTTCTTGCAGTCGCTTCTGGCCTGCGCCTGGCTCGTACCGGTCCCCGGTCCATTGCCACGCCGATTCGATCCGAAGCTCCTTCTCATCTGTGAACACGCCCACCTCTGCGACCCGCCGCATGCCAGATGAATCACGGGTCAAGTGGACGACCGCTTGAAAAGCGGTGGCTCCCTGCCTCTGCACCGCCTCTTCACTCAACCCGGCCAGCGCGCCCAGAGCCATCAGGCGCGTCGCAACGGCGGTGACGCTGTTCGCGTGGATCGTTGTGAACCCGCCAGCGTGCCCGGTGTTCATCGCGCTGAGAATCTCTTTGATTTCTGGCCCGCGACACTCGCCAAGGACCAGCCGGTCCGGGCGCATCCGCAGCGAAGCGCGCACCAGTTCCGATAGGCTCACCGCCCCGCGGCCTTCAACATTTGCTTGGCGTTCTTGCAAGTGGACGAGGTGGGGGTGGGCCGCTAAAAGCTCCGTCACCTCTTCGATACAGACAATGCGCTCGCTCCCAGGCACTTCTTTCAGTAGCGCTCCCAGAAGCGTCGTTTTCCCAGTTCCGGTCGCGCCGCTTATCAAGAGAGACACCCGGGCTTGCACCCCCTGCCTGAGCAGGTCCGCAAGCTCGGGGGTCATCATCTTGAGTTCCACCAGCTCATCTAAAGATCGCCCGCCTGGGTGGAGAACCCGCAAACTGATGACGGGACCTTCTCTGGCTAGGGGTGGCAGTACCGCGTGCAATCGGATCGTTTCGCCTAAGAAGCCGTCCACAAGTGGGGAGGCATCATCCAAGCGTTTCCCGGCAGCGGCGGCCATCTGCACGGCCAACCTGCGGGCAGCCCCCTGATCTTCGATCCGGTCAGCTGATTTCTCACAGCCGTGGCCGCGATCAATCCAGATCTCCGTACCATTTACCAGAACGTCCGTAACTCCAGGTTGGCCGACGTGGTTCAGGATTTGGCTGCTCATCCCAAGCTTTCCCGCCCGAAGGGACAGCCAATCTTCCGCTCTTTCTTGGATACCAACGCCCTGGCGCGAATGTAATGTGACCGCTTCAGAGATGGGAACACCTGCCGCAACTGCGCGCCGCATTTTTGCGCGGGAATCCGTTTGGCCAGTTTCCCCGGCCGCCTCTTCCCCTACCCCCACAGTGCGTCCCAGAGCCTTTCCCAGCGCCTGCCACCGGGAGAGCCAGGCAGCCTTCGCAGCGGGATCATCCAATGCTCCGCGATAAGGCGCAGCTGCTCTGAGGGACGGCCGGCGCTGAGCAGCAGTTGCGGGCGCCAAAGAGGGGCCGAAGCAGAAAGCACATTCACAAGTCTTGAGCAGTCGTGGGGCGCACCGCCGCCGACCAGAACAAAACGCGCTTGCCTACCTGCCGAGACGGCGGCGAATAGAACCTGCTCAATCGGGGACTTCCACGTGCCGGCGTCAACGACTACACCCGAGTTTGCTGCCATGAGCACGGCCGTTACGCGAGGATCCCCAATAGTTACAGACTCGGGCAAGCGGGAACGGACGCTTCTTTCTCTTCCAGTCCGACTTGCCGGGCGAACCAGCTGCCCAGAAAGGGGCGGGTCTTCCGGGTCTATCTTCCCCCAGTGCAGATCACGATCAGTGACCTCTTCATCCGGAGGGTTACCGGACGCGTCAAGCAGCAGGGCGCCGCTTAGCCGCGCAAGTTTCCTTGCGACTGTGGACGTTCCAACCCCTCCCTGCCAGCCCGCAATGATCGTGGTTGGGCGCGCGGTAGAGTGCGATAGCTGGCCGCCACTAGCGTGGAATATTTGTGCTAGTTGTGATGCTTGCCTGGGCAGCTCAATCTCCGCGCTTTCAGGCGCAAGCGCGACAGACACAATGGGAGCGCCACTTTGACACTTTGCGACCAGCGCAGGTTCTGTGATTATCAGGCCAGCCGCCGCGGGCACATCTTGGTCTTTTGAAAGGGAGTCGGTACTGACCCCAACCAGACCGGCCACCTCCCTCACTAGCGAATCGAGAGAGGGGGACAGGCCGTACAGGTAGATCCCGGACCTGGTTCGCTTCCTGACGGCCAGTTGGGTTGGAAGAGTTGAAGAAGTTGCCATGCAATCATCCAAAAGCAGCGGCGCCTACCGCCACATTTCCGCCAGCCGTTCTGTGGATAACTCACGGCACAGCACCTGTGGGCTGACCCTAATCGGGGATGCCTGCCTGAACCCGGGTCGCGATCTGCTGGCCCACAGCGCACCCTTCAACAATCGTTTGCACGAAGAAATCGTCCCACTGTTCCCAATCGCCCCTCTTCGCACGGGCAAGTGCCGCCTGGTACCCCGCCCTTTGGCTCACCGCGTGAGCGGACAGGACGCTAACGGCGCTCGGCTCGACGCCTCGGTCAGCCAAAATCCACTTGGCGGCCAGCGCGCCCATGACCTGTGATCCGTGCGGAAACGGATCATCCAAAACAAGCAGCGCCCACGCCCGGGCGGCCAAAGTCACCGCATCTTCCTGCGTCGAATCCAGAAAAGCCAGGGCCGCCGCCCAACGCGCGGGGTCGCGGGGAATCGAAATCTGCTCTACCGTCGCTAAACCGCCAGCGACCAGAGCAGAGCCGTAGTGCCGCTGCATGTCAGAGAACAGCTTCCGGAAGGATACCGCCGGGCGCGAAGTCGCAGCGGCTTTCCCCGGGTTCAGCGGGGGGAGTATCCGCGTGATCGACCAGGTCGCCTTCCAACAACCGATCGCTATCGCAAGGTCGGGGGAAAGGCCGCGCCCGGAACCAGACTCCTCTTGGGACAGTTCGGAGACGGTTTGACGCAAGAAAGAAGGATCGACGCGGGCACCTTCGAGTAACGCTAGCCCGGCGGCTTCACGCACGGTCGCTTCGGCCCTGGCCTCGGCTGAGCGTCTGCGTAATCCCTCCGCGAACCGGAGCTCTGCGCACGCCCGGTGTGCCGGCTCTGCGTCCACGCATCTCCTCCCCACCTGCCAAACGTGTCTCCCATACCGGTCCGCCCAACTTGACCGACGGGTTTCCCTGCCCAGTTTAGCGGCGCCAGGTGGGCCTGCCGGACCGCTCTTGGGCGCCTCGGCCACTATCAGCGATATCCTAGGGGTATGCGACAACCATCTGTGTCTGAGGGCACCGGGGAAATACCGCCCCTGGTGAACTTTGGCTCGGTGGCGGCCTCTGAGCGCCTGTTCACGCTGTCGGTTGATCTGAAACCCAGCATGAAGACTCACCTGCGGGAAAGTTTGATTTCGTTTGCGTTAGCCCCGATGAGCCTGCTGGTGCTCCTACTGTCAACAACTAGCATTTTGGGCTGGTCAGCGGTCGGCCAGCCGCTCTCATCACCAGAGGCCTGGATAGGGCTGGTGCTGGCTGCCATCTTGCTGATGCGCGTGGGGCTGTCCGCCACACGAACGTCAGCCGGCATGATCGTGATGGCCGCATGGTCAGCTGTGATTGTCGCTTTGTACTGGGTCGGCCTGTCGAAAGCTCTAGCGGTGATCAGTCAGCAGGGTTTGGACGCGCGCGTCGCTTCGTCTCTGCTGGTGCAACTCACCCTTCCAACGGCGTGGGCGATGGTTCCCGTACTGCTGTTTGCAACAGTTTTAGGGGCGCTGCTAGCCACCCGCGTGGCTCGGCGGCGCAGGCAACTACTTACGAAAAAAGGAATCGCTGCATTCGCCGCGGACAAACATTTGAGCCGGGCCGCATTCGTAGCCAGCCTGCTAGCGATTGTCATAATCTGGCTGGCAATCCTAGAGCTGGCACCCGCAGACGTTTCACAGGTGGCGGTCTTTGGCTCGCTGGCACTTGGCCTGAATGGCGCGGCGATGGGGGGAGTCCTGCTGGCCGCGGGGGGACTTTTTGTCCTGGCCGCATCTGCCGGGTGGGCGCCGTTCAACACTGTGAGTCTGACCGGCCTGCTTTTGGTGTTGCCTGCCGTACTTATCTTCCCCGTGTCCAGTTCGCTCAGCGGCAGTGTTGCCACGCCGGGTTCCCCGGTAGCAACAGCCGTTGCGCTTTCAAGCCCGGTAGTGGGCGCTGTCGGCATACTTCTCATGTGCCTGACTTGGAGTCTCCACTGGGTGCAAACGTCAACCGAACAAGAAATCGTGGAAACCGGCTAACGGCATGTTCTGCGCGGTTTAGAACCCCGCACGCGCTAGGTTAGCTATGAAAACAGGAGGTGCCCGATGGACCAGGAAAACCGCGAGACCGCCGGTTCAGAGCCCGAAGAGGTAACCGGCGAGGACTTCGTCGAACTCGAGGGCGAACTGGATGCTGACATTATTTCCGCAGATGAAGCCGATGTCGTCGGTGAGGTCACAATCGACGAAGCAGAGATCGTCGACGAAGAACCGCTCGACGATGCAGAAGTCGACGATGCCGATGTAATAGACGTGGAAGTGGCCGAAGAGGTTCTGACAGACGACTCGGACGCCGTTGACGACACAACTGTCGACACAGTTGACGCACGGGCTGATGAAGCGGACCTCGTTAGTGAAGTTTCGGAAGACGAGATCGTCGTGGAAGAGGCCGTACCGCTCAACCGAATTGATGATCTGACCGATGACACGTCCGTGATCGATGCCAGTTTCGCGGCTCCGGCAGTTCCGGAACCGGTCGAAGAGCTAGCCGAAGAGATCGAACTGGAAATCGCCTCGGACTCCCCCGTCGTCGAAGAAGTGGAAGTCGACGTTCAGGCAACTGAAGAGCCGGGCGGAGATACGGTGACCGAGGAAGTGGCCGAGGTCCTCCAGACGGACGATCCTGAAACCACCGGGGTCATGCGCCGCTCACTTTTCGAATCGCCGTCGCCCGAAAGTGACGAGACGGTTGTTTCCGAGGTGATCGAAGAGACAGCAATTTCGGCTCCCGATCCCTTCGTGGCTGAAGATTCGGCTCCGGCGGCTGGCTCCCCGGGAAGCAGGGACGCCGCAATCTTGGAGGGGGCGACGATCCTTCCAGAGGTGCCATCCAGACAACCAAGCAGATGGCTAAGCGCGCTGTCCTACCTGTTCCTGGTGCCGCTGGCTTGGTACCTGCTAAGCGATGCCGGAGGAAGATTCCTGATTGCAAACGAGTCTGCTTGGACGACCGGGCAGGTGAATCTAGCCGCCCTCGGCGAATTCGCCGGTGGGATAGCACTCGTCGTTCTTCTGGGAATCATTGCAGCGCAATCCAGTCTGGGCATGTATATTGCAGGCAGCATTTTGACGGTCATTGGTATCCCGTTCCTGGTGAGTCCCGCCTTGACAGCTGAGTTCCTTTTCAAATACGTGGCGCCGCCACTTTCCCGACTGGGCGCGTTTGGAAACAACGTGTCGTTCTACTTGGAGTTCACGGGAGCCACGGGCATCCTCCTCTTTGCAGGGATCGCGATGATCGTGACCGGCTGGGCGATAACCAGCGTTCGCCGCAAGGGACGCGCTGAAGAAGCCCTTCGAGTTGAGGTGGCCGAGGTCAACCCGGACGGCCTACGCGCACGCTGGGCCCGCAAAGCCACTGAACGGGCCGGACGCTGATAGGAAGACCTGACCCTGAAGGAGCCCCGTTGGAAGCAGCCGTCTCTGTGAGAGAGCCGGGCCCCTGGACCCACCAAAACGTAAACGCAGCCGGTGCATCATTTCATGTAGCGGTGAGCGGAAACGGCCCCCACGCCGTTCTGTTACTGCACGATTTTCCGCTCTACTGGTGGCAGTGGCGGCACCAACTGCCAGCCCTTGCCGACGCGGGATTTTACGCCGTAGCCATGGATCTGCGCGGGTTTGGCGGCTCTGACTACCAACCTGGGGACGTGCACCTGACCCGCTTGGCAACAGACGTGACAGCCACGGTTCAGTCGCTCGGTATAACCTCGTACTCCTTGGTCGGGGCGGGTATGGGCGGCACGATCGGCTGGCTGGTCGCTCACGCAGGAGCCCCGGAATTACGCTTGTTTGTTTCAATTGGTTCCCCGCATCCGCGCGTGCGTGGCCGCTCTGGCGGGCAACGAGTGGATGGGCACCGGATCAGCATCGGCACGGGCAAATACTGGAAAGATCCACGCCGTGGTCCCCGTCAGCTAAGGGATGGGACCCTCACTCCGGAATTGTTGGGACGCTGGTCCGCGCCAGTGAACCGGGAACGGATTGAGTCTGAGGCAGCCACTTATGCAGAGCCGATGAAACGCCATTTCGCTGCTGAATCCGCTTGGGAAACTCTGGAGGCAACCCGGCGCATTCGCGCGTTTGAGCGCTCGGCCTTTGAAGAACCCGTGCGGGTCCCGGTGATGACCATCCGCGGGGCGGAAGATCCTCACTGCGGACCTGATGCCCTCGCCGGAGACACCCAGTACATTGCCAGCACATTAGTGCACGTGGAGGTTCCAGGTTCCGGTCACTTCGTCAGTGAGGAACAGCCCGAAAGGCTCACCGGGGTCCTGCTGGACCACCTGGAGCGAATTCCTGACCGCGACTAGCGGCCAATAATTTTTGGGCAGATGTCCGCTAGGAAGCACTCCTCACAGGCCGGCTTGCGCGCGTGGCAGATGTCGCGGCCTAGCAAGATGAGTTGCAAGCTCAGCTTCGTCCAAGCAGCGTCGGGCAGAAGTTCACGCAAATCCGCCTCAACTAGAAGCGGATTTTTCTGCTCCGTCCAACCCAAACGCCTAGCGACCCTGCCCACATGCGTGTCAACCGTGATCTCTTCGGCGGCAAACCAATTCCCCAGGACCACGTTCGCTGTTTTTCGTCCGACACCGGGAATGGTCATCAGCTCTTCTCGGGTGTTCGGCACCTGGCAGTCAAAGGATTCGGTGAGGTGACGGCCAAGCCTGATCAGCTGGTCCGCGCGGCGCCTAAACATCCCAAGCGGCCTCAGCAACTCCTGCAGATCCTCAAGATTCGCGGCAGCGAGCGCCACCGAGTCGGGGTAGTCGGCGAACACTCTGGGCGTTACTTGATTGACTTTCTTGTCCGTTGTCTGGGCGGAGAGGACCGTAGCCACCAGGAGTTCAAAAGCCGTGGAAAAATCCAGTGCACTAACCGCGTTCGGGTAGTGCTGGTTGAGCCTTTCCTCTACTTCTGTTGCCTGCTGCCTGTTCGCAGGCGACTTCAGCGGGTCCTCCTCCATGCTCCGATGATAGTCGGTGCGGGACCTTTGGCGGTTCTGGCAGGGGAAATCCCGCGCGGTTGCTAGGGAATCGTGGGCGGATTCGGTTAGACTCTTAGGGAATGAGGTTTCCTGCCCCAGCGGCCGGGCCTTCTCCGAGCAAGAACTTGAAAGCAGAAATGGAGTTGGAGCAGATGAGCATTGATGATCAGTTCATTAGCCGTGTCCCGCTGTTTGTCGGCCTAAACGAAGAGCAGTACGCGGCCCTGGCGGCTCGCACAGGGACCATGTCCCTGCGACGCGGGGAAGTCCTCTTCGAAGAAGGTGAAAGGGGCGACCGCCTCTACATCATTACCGAGGGCAAAATAAAGCTTGGACACACCTCCGAAGACGGCAGGGAATCGCTGCTGGCGATCCTGGGTCCAGGAGAGATCATTGGTGAATTAACCCTTTTCGATCCGGGACCACGCTCCACAACGGCTACCGCTGTGTCTCCCGTTTCCATGCTGGTACTAGAGCACCGGGACCTAATGGAAATACTGGACGTCAGCCCCGACCTTTCTAAGCACATGCTTCGGGCACTGGCACAGCGCCTGCGTCGCACAAACGAATCGCTTTCAGACCTGGTGTTCTCAGATGTTCCCGGCCGGGTAGCTAAGGCACTGCTGGACCTGTCCGACCGTTTCGGCACGGTAACAGATGCCGGAGTGCACGTACCGCACGACCTGACCCAGGAAGAACTGGCGCAGCTGGTGGGGGCTTCACGCGAAACCGTGAACAAGTCTCTGGCCGATTTCGTTTCACGTGGGTGGATCCGGCTAGAGGGCCGGGCCGTCACCCTGCTAGACGTAGACCGCCTTTCCCGCAGGGCTCGCTAAAACGTTCACCGAAGGCCCCGCTGACAGTGTCGGCGGGGCCTTCGCTTGGAACTGTGGGGATTTGCTCTTACTGCTTGGGTCGTTTCAGGTAGGCGACCAGGTTGTCAGAACCCGTTGGACCCGGAACAACTTGAATTAGTTCCCAGCCGTCCTCTCCCCACTGGTCCAAGATCGCTTTTGTTGCGTGAATTAGTAGCGGCACTGTTGCGTATTCCCATTTCGTCATGGGCTCAGTGTATCCCCTAGGCCACAGTGCGGACCCGTGCCAGCACCCTAGGAATGAGGGGTTTGCGGAGCTCTTCCGCCAACGCGTCGTCGGACTCAAGCAGCCACTGGTGCCAGTCCTCCACTTCCGGGTAGTGACGCAGCATTGCGCGACGCTCCCGTTCTGTTAATCCGCCCCACACTCCAAAGTTGGATTCGTGCTGTAGCGCATCCGCCAGACATTGCAAACGAACGGGGCAATTTAGGCACTGCACCCGCGCCTCTCGCTGAGCCGCCCCCTGGACGAAAAGCGCATCTGGCTCTCCACCAGCACAAGCAGCATGATCTACCCAATCGCGGTTCGCGAGACCTGCAGAATGAGTCATATCACCCTCCGAACCTCTTGTCCCTAATACACGGCCGGCTCCCACTACAATGTGAGAAATCGCCTTCGACTTGGACGCTTCGCCTACCACGTTATCAGGTCTACTGGATAGGCTATAAACATGGTGCAGAATTTGCAGAGGAAACGACGACAAAACGGCACGCGAACCATGTCCATCTTCCAGTTTGTGGAGGTGGTGGTCGCGTTCTTGCTGTTGGCAACACTCCTTGGTGTGCTGGCTGCCGGGTTCTTGCTGCCTGTCATGGGGGCAGCGGGCGCAGCCGTGAAAGCCGGCCCCGCCTCGTTCGACGATATCCCTGCCGATCTTGAACTGGTGACACCTTCAGAAGAGTCCCGCATGCTCGATAAGGACGGGAAGCTAATCACCCGGTTCTACTCTTCCCGCCGCATCATTGTTGCCGAGGACCAGATTCCCGACATAATGCGCGACGCGATCATTTCCGTTGAGGACAAACGGTTCTTCAACCACCACGGCGTTGACCCAGATGGCTTGGCCCGCGCGCTGGTCAACAACTTGAGCGGCAAAGCCACCCAGGGCGCGTCCACAATCACCCAGCAGTACGTGAAGAACATGCTGGTTGAACGGGGCATCCAGGCGGGAGACCAAGACCTGATCGACAAAGCGCAGGAGCAGTCAACTGAACGCAAACTGCGAGAAGTGCGCTACGCGATGGCCCTGGAAAATCGGATGAGTAAAGAAGAGATCCTCACCGGCTACCTAAACGTCGCCCCGTTCGGGCCGACCATTTACGGGGTAGAGGCGGCCTCTCGCGCATACTTCTCACAGTCAGCCTCGAAACTCACCATCCCCCAAGCAGCGTTGCTGGCCGGGATCACTAACTCGCCAGTCGAATACAACCCGCTCCTGTATCCAGAAGCCGCCCAGGAACGCAGGGACGTCGTCCTGGCAAAGATGCTTGAGGAAGACAAGATCACGCAAGAGGAGTACAACGAAGCCGTCGCCACACCCATCGAAGACACGATGAAGCCCGAAGCTCGGAACGAGGGTTGTATGGGCGCCACCGGTTCCATGGGTTACTTCTGCAACTACGCCTTGGAAGAGTTCTTGGCGGACTCCGCCTACGGGGAAACCAGGGCCGACCGGCAGCACCTTTTGGACACCGGGGGCCTGGTCGTTCGGACAACCATTGATCCGAAGCTTCAAAAAGACGCGTTCGAGGCGGCGGTGGAGACCGTCCCCGTCATGGACGATTCCGGGCTGAACACGGCGATTGTCTCCGTCGTCCCGCAGACCGGGCATATCGTCGCCATGGCCCAGAACACGCTGTACGGACCACCCACAGAAGCGGACCCCAGGAACACCGAAGTCAACTTCAACGTCTATGAAGACCATGGGGGAGGAAGCGGCTTCCAGCCCGGATCGACCATGAAGACTTTCACGTTGGCGCAGTGGTTCAAGGAAGGTAACGGCGCCTACGACGTGGTCGGATCCAACAACCGCGACTACGGAGCCGGCGCGCTCCGTTGCGGCAACAATCCCGAGTTCTACAGCCCCTACTTCCGCTTTGATGACCTGCCAGGCAAGGACGGCCCACGGGCGGTATTGGACGTGATGAAGCTGTCGATAAACCAGGGCATCGCCTCGATGGCCAGCAAGATCGACTACTGCGAAATCTTCCAGCGGGCAGCTGAGGCCGGAGTGGTAGATGCTGACGGCGAGCCCCTCAATCCGGAAACACCAACCCAGCTGATTGGCGGCGCCCAAGGCGTCGCCCCACTGGTCATGGCAACCGGCTACGGCACAATCGCGAACAACGGCATCCGCTGTGACGCGATGGCGCTCACGGAAGTCTCCGACCGCGACGGGAACCCAATCAAGACTTACAAGCCGAACTGTAAACAGGCGATGGACGTGAAAGTGAGCGGCCAAGTCTCAACGGTGTTGAAGATGGTGGCCGACTCCTACCCATATCGGCTAAGCCGAGACGCAGCAGCGAAGTCCGGAACGACAGACAACAACGCAAACACTTGGATGGTTGGGTTCACCCCGCAGCTTGCAACAGCAGCGTGGGCGGGATTCGCTTCGAACTCCTCGCAACCCGTCCAAGACATCTGGATCAACGGCCAATACTACGCGCAGATTTACGGTGGAACGTTCGTCGGACCCATGTGGGTTTCCTACATGGAAGCGGCCATGGAAGAGACAGAGGTTCTGCCCATCCCGAACGTTTGGATCGGCAACAAACCGCTTCCGCCCGCACCGAAGAAGTCGACCAGCTCCTCAAATTCTGGGAACTCCTCGAACTCAAACTCTGAAGATTCTAAAGAGAAAAACGATGATTAGTCCGCGGGGGAAGTTCCGGAAGACGTTCGCCGGGACACTAACTGACACCGGGCTGCAACCATCAATTGTTTCCCCGCGCGTTGTGGGGCTGATGCGGCGGGCGGCGCTGTCTGGCGCGATCCTGACCGGGGCTGCCGCCAGCGGACTGGGATACGCGCATTGGGAAAGTAAGCAGCCCCTGCTGCGCAAGTACACGGCACCCATCGCTGGAAGGCCAGGCTTCAGCGGTCTGCGCGTCCTACACATCTCTGACATCCACATGTTCCCCGGGCAGACGTTCATCCGCCGGTTTCTGCAACGAGTTGCCGAGCGGGAACAGATCGACCTGGTCATCTCCACCGGAGACAACCTGGCGGACGGCGCCTCCCTGCCAGACCTGATGGAGGCCTACCAGCCGCTTCTCAAACTTCCCGGCGCTTTCGTTCTGGGTTCCAACGACTACTACTCCCCCCTTAACAAGAGTTGGCTAAGCTACCTGGGCAGACGCAAAGAGGAACAACTGAGTGGTCATGACAGGCGAGACCAGCCGGACCTGCCCTGGGTGGAACTAGTATCCCAACTGCGCGAGGCAGGCTGGGTCGACCTGTCCAACCGCGGCGATGCACTGAAAGTGGCGGGAACCAATGTTGCGCTGATTGGAGTGGACGACCCACACATCCGCCGCGACAGGATCCCCACCACGCCAGCATCCTGGTTCGACACAGACACCCTCCGGCTGGCGCTCACACACTCCCCATATCGGCGCGTCCTGGACCCAATGAGCACCGAAAAGGCCGACCTGATCTGTGCCGGGCACACCCACGGCGGGCAAGTTTGCGTCCCAGGAGTGGGAGCCCTGGTCACCAACAGCGACCTGCCCCGACGTTACGCAAGCGGACTGCACCGCTGGCCACCAGAAGCGGCCCCAGGAGCCGGCTCCTGGTTGCACGTCTCCGCCGGGCTTGGAACCTCACCCTACGCACCCGTGCGCTTCGCGTGCCGCCCCGAAGTCTCCCTGATCGAACTGGTCGCTGAGTAGCATCTGAGTGGTGTTTCGCACCTCCCTCAGTTGTCACCGGGCCGGTTTGGCCAGCCAACCAGCAGGCGGCTATACTGATTCACGCGCCGGGGTGTGGCGCAGCTTGGTAGCGCGCTTCGTTCGGGACGAAGAGGTCGTGGGTTCAAATCCCGCCACCCCGACTGAGGAATCCTCGAGTTTTCAATGGAAACTCGGGGATTTAGTCTTTCTCAGATCGGCCCGAAAATGGGGCGGGACACGATTGGGACACGATGGAACAGGCAGCGACTATTTTGCTCCTTGGTTATGGCATCCGGGAACGCTCGACTCCTCGCAATACTCGCGTAGTGTGTGGGTCGCAGACCTTGACCTCGCACACATGTCGAATCGGGAGGTCTAGCTGTTTAGTCGGTAGAGTCTCGTAGGCTGGCCACGAGACCGACCCTAGAGTCGAATGGCAGTCATTCGGTACGGTTCCCTTTGTTTGCCTCGACTGCTCCACCTCACACCTCAAGAAGAGTCATTTACCACCTTGTTTTGGCGGTTCAGACACCGATCTGGAATTTCCTTCAAAGAAGAGCGCAACAGCCACTCCACGACGTTTCACCGCATTGTGAATAGAACACCAGGATACCGGCCACAACCATCCGGGCGCATCTAAGAAATCCCTGGTCGCCTACGTGAAGCGCATGTCGAGCTTCTTCTCGGGGTGATATTTGGTGACGTCTCAAAGCCCTGTCCATGAGGAACTTTAGGAAGGCAGTGGCTTCTCATGGACATTTTGACGCGGCAGCGGCTACTCGAGCTTCGACGTAGAGGGAACACGTATGGCGAGATAAGCACACAGACGGGAGTGTCTCGCAACACGGTCAAATCGGTTTGCCGTCGAGCAGATGTCACCCCTGTGATTCAGATAAGTGAGTGCTGTCAGCAGTGCGAGGCAACTCTTAAACCGGCAGGAAGGCGCAGATTTTGTTCTACCCACTGCCGCCTGGCTTGGTGGCATGCGCACCCTGAACGGTTGAACAGACAAGCGATCTACACGTTCACGTGCCAGCACTGCGGTGATGGCTTCACCGCGTATGGGAACGCTGACCGTAAATATTGCAGCCACCCCTGTTACGTGCAGGACCGCTTCGGCACCAAAGGAGGTAAACGGTGAACGCGGCAGAGCCGCATCTCACGGGTTTAGAAGCAGAAACAGCGTACGAGGTGGGTATGTTGCTCGGCGCACAGTTTCACCATACGGGGCTATTGACCGAAGCCGAGATTGGTCAGTTCCACACAGAACTGAAGCGTGTTTGCGCACCCTTGGTGGGGTGCCTCGATCCTTGCGCAGACGACTGGATAAACAAGGCGTGATGAGTGATGTATAGACGTGCACCGTTTGTATCAACTACTGAAAGGACTGCCTTCGTGAGCGTTTCAACATACATCACTTAAACCCCTACGCCGCCTCTTGTTCCTCGCCGAATTCGCGTGGCCGCATATGCGCGCGTATCAGAAACAAAAGGAAACACGCCCGCATCGTTATCGGCGCAAGTGTCACACTACAACGAGCTGATCTCTACAAACCCGGGATGGGAATTCGCTGGCGTGTATTCAGATGCTGGAACAACCGGCACGAACTCGAACCGGCCAGGTTTTCAAGCCATGCTAGAGGCCGCATTCCGAGGCGATATCGACGTGATATTAACGAAGTCAGTATCGCGCTTTGCCCGGAATACCGTCATCTTGTTAGAGACGGTGCGCGACCTGAAAGCAGCAGGTATCGCGGTGAGGCTTGAGCGAGAGAACATCGACACGCTTTCAGCGGACGGCGAGTTGATGCTGTCAATTCTTGCTTCGTTTGCGCAGGAGGAAGCATGGTCGACGTCAGCGAACGTGAAATGGGGAACACTTGCTTCACTGCTGTGGGCAGGCGGCGTCGGTGCGGCTGCGAACCTGCTGATCGGGCTGCTCGGTAAAATCTAGTCCACGAGCCTGCCGAGCAGATGCAAGCACGACGAATGCCCTCAGCTGATACCAGCTTGCGTTAGTCCAACTAGGTCGGATCGTCAGGTCATGGCAGGTAAGGCTTGATCCATTTGGGTAGCGCCGGGTCGCTGACCGCCCACGATTCAAGAACGTTTTCCTCTTCCTCCCAAGTGTCTTCGGGGCTATCGAAGAATCTGCGTTTGTGACATTTGTACTTGACGACTGTCTCCTTTTCGAGCCGGTACTCGTTCCAATGGTAGTGCTGTCCATAGCCCGCCCATTCATCCGTCGAATACAGAATCACTAGGAAACTTCACCTCTCAACCATCCTCTTCCAGGCGAATCCACAGACCGCGTCAATAACCGGCGCATAGCCGCATGCACGGTTTGGACAAGACGACCTACTGACTTCTAAGCTCTTTATGCGTGCAGCAATCCGAAAGCTCTACGCTTCCAAGA
>CAYFRL010000027.1:0-25848 GCA_964345595.1 uncultured Actinomyces sp. | reverse complement strand
CCTGGTTCCTCCGCTCTGCGACCGAATAAGCCGCTAGAGAAGAGGTCCACCATCGCGGTGGGCCTCTTCAGCTTTTCCAGCGTAGCTTTTGTGCGCCAAAGTGGACAGGAAAAGGGGCCGCCCCGTTGGGAGCGACCCCTTCAACGTGAAAGTAAGAGAACTTACTTGAGGGTGACGGAACCGCCAGCGGCCTCGATCTCTTCCTTTGCCTTTTCGGCGTCTTCCTTCTTCGCGCCTTCCAGCACGACGTTCGGAGCACCATCGACCAGGTCCTTGGCTTCTTTCAGGCCAAGACCGGTGAGGGCACGAACGGCCTTGATGACGGCAATCTTCTTGTCGCCGGGGCCTTCAAGGACAACGTCGAACTCGGTCTTCTCTTCTTTTTCGGCTGCACCAGCGTCGGCCGGGCCAGCGGCAACGGCAACGGCTGCGGGGGCAGCTGCGGTGACATCGAACTCGTCTTCGAAGAGCTTCACGAACTCAGACAGCTCGAGCAGGGTCATTTCTTTGAACTGTGCAATCAGTTCCTCATTGGACATCTTCGCCATGATTTTTTCCTCTCAATCAGACACTATGACTGGTCAACAAAATACTGGGGCAGCTAACTGAGAGGACCTCAGGCAGCTTCTTCCTGCTTCTTTTCCGCGAGCGCGGCACCCAGGCGGGCGATCTGCGTGGGCAGCGCGTTGAACGCGTATGCTGCCTGAGAGATCTTCGCCTTCATGGCACCAGCGGCCTTGGCCAGAAGCACCTCGCGTGATTCGAGGTCGGCCAGAGCCTGCACCTCTTCCACGGACAGCGCCTGCCCGTCCATCACACCAGTTTTGATCACTAGGGCCGGATTGGCCTTAGCGAAGTCACGTAGCGCCCTTGCGGCCTCTACGGGTTCACCACTCACGAACGCAATAGCTGTCGGTCCGCTGAGATCTTCTTCTAAGAAGTCCATCCCAACTTCACGAACCGCTAGCGCCGCAAGGGTGTTTTTGACTACGGAGTAACTCACATCAGATCCGAGCGCGCGACGGAGCTCTTTGAGCTGCCCCACGGTCAGACCCCGGTATTCGGTCAACAAGACAGCGCCGGAATCACGGAACTTGTCCGTCAACTCAGCGACTTTGGCTTGCTTATCAGCCTTCGCCATAATCCACCTCCCGACGACATCGATAACCTACATTTCCAACCTTGATCCGCCAGGCAAAACAAAAACCCGGCATGCAGGTGCACACCGGGTTGGATTCCCAAGTTCACCTGCGGCGGATTCTTATAACCGGTTCCCCGGTCCCGACGGTCAATGGCCTCACTCAGGATAGCAGGAGAGCCCCACGTAGCGGCAGTCTGCGCAAGTGAGGCTCCCCACGTGAACCCCCAGCCTAGGGCGCCGAAGGAGACTCCACCACAATCTCTCCATCAATGATTTGCTGTCGCAGCTCTTCGACCTCACGGTTCAGCTGCTCACCAACGACATCTTCGAAGTCGTGCCAGGGAGCCAGGCCAACTCCTTCATTGGCGAGTGTGCCAACATAATTGTCGCTGGTGAACTCACCATCGACCATGGACCCGATAGTGTCGTACACGGCGTTGCCGATCTGCTTCATGACAGAGGTGAGAATGAACTCAGCGTAGCCGGGCTCTGAGAAGTAGCCATCTGTGTCAACCCAGATAACAGCAGTGTCACCGGCTTCCTTGGCTGCGGCCAGCGCGCCCGTAGAGACCTTGCCAGCGACCGGAAGGATCACATCGGCTCCCTGCTGGATCAGCTGCTGAGAGAACTGTTTTCCCTTGGCGATATCTTCGAAGTCACCGGTGGCCATCCCATCTTGGTCTGCTTTGTCCCAGCCGATAACCTCAACGTCAGCCCCATGTGCTTCGTTGTACTTGAGGACACCATCGACGAACCCGTCAGCAAAGAGCATGGTGGGAGCCATCTTCCCACCCAGGAAGGTTCCAACTTTCTCCGTGGTACTCACGCCCGCAGCGGCGTAGCCAGCCAGGTAGGATGCCTCTGCCGTGTCGAACACGATGCCCTTAGCGTTCTCCAGATCGCTTGGGAACACGTCGTCTACCAGAGCAAATTTGACATCGGGGTTTGCCGCAGCGGCCTCGTCCATTTGCGGGGTCATCATGAATGACACCCCAACGATCAGGTCGCAGCCCTCACCGATGAAGTTCTGGATGGCCGGTTCGTAGTCGCTATCCGCGAATGTTTCAACCACGGCGATCTCTACCCCAAAGTCAGCTTCGGCGCGCTTGAAACCTTCCCAAGCGGACTCGTTGAATGACTTATCTTGCAGGCTTCCCAACCCGGCGACCATGCAGGTCTTCAAATCTCCGGACGACTCGGGGGCGCTTTCACTTTCAGCGGTGGACTGCTCCGCCTCAGTAGTGGGGTCGCTGGCAGGGGTGTCGGGGGCTTTTCCACAGGCACTGAGAAGCAGGGCAGCTGAGATGCTGGCGGCGCCGAGTGCAAATATCCGTGACGATTTCAAGATGACTCCTTGTGTATGGGGTTAAGCCAAATCCTATCGCCTCTCACGCTCGCTCCGGGTAACAGTTCCGTGCCATAGTGAAGTATGAGCTACCAAATTTGGACCAGTTTTTACTCCAGAACCTTAGAACTGAACACTTCGCTGGTGATGGTCACGCCCCGCGGCGACCTTCCCGTCCATGACACGGAGCCGCGCCTGCTGATCTTGCTGCATGGGCTCACGGGTAATTTCCAAACATGGGCGATGAGAGCTGACATTCAGGCCATTGCTGACCAGTTCAACCTTGCTATCGCGATGCCTGACGGTCAGCGCTCGTTTTGGGTTGATCAGGAGTTCGGCTTGGAATGGGGTACCTGGGTGGGGCGGGAACTGCCTGAAAGATTGGCAGCGATGCTGCGCTTGTCCCCAGAAAAGCCGTTGATTGGAGGAATCTCCATGGGCGGGTACGGCGCGGTTCGAGCCGCCTTTGACTATCCGGAAACATTCGCCTCGGCCTTCTCCCTTTCGGGAACACTGGACGTAGCTGAACCGGCGTTTCGCGGTAGGCACCCGGACCTGTACCGGATCGGATTTGGGGACCCCGAGTCGCCTCGTCCACAAGACAACCTGATAGCACGGCTGAACGAAGGCCGCATCGACCTACCCCCCATCTTCGCCGTCTGCGGGGAAGGTGACCGGCTCTTACAGCAAAATCAGCGTTTCGCGCGCGCCATGGAAACGTCCGGGAAAGCTCTCACATATCGCGAGGGCCCAGGTGAACACAACTTCCGGTTCTGGAACAAGTGGCTGGTACCTGCGGTTCAGTGGGCGGTTAACTAAAAGCGCCCCCGGAAGCAAAGATGGCGCCACCGAAGTGACGCCATCTTGAAAGCTACCGGGTTCAGACCGGGAAGGATAAGGTTCAGGCTTCCAGCAGATCCTTTGTCTTACTTGGGTCTACGGGGATGCCCGGACCCATGGTCGAGGACACATTCGCCTTCAGAATGTACCGACCCTTTGCTGCGGCTGGCTTCAGTCGCAGGATTTCGTCTAGGACCGCCGCGTAGTTCTCGGTCAGCTGATCGGCAGTGAAGTCGCTCTTCCCAATGATGAAGGGCAGGTTGCCGTGCTTGTCAACGCGGAACTCGATACGGCCGCCCTTGATTTCCCGAACAGCCTTGGCGACATCCATGGTGACAGTGCCGGTCTTCGGGTTCGGCATCAAGCCACGGGGGCCAAGCACGCGGCCAAGGCGGCCGACTTTGCCCATCATGTCCGGGGTGGCAACAGCAACGTCAAAGTCTGTGTACCCCTTGGATACCTTTTCGATTAGCTCGTCCCCACCGACCTCGTCGGCGCCTGCCTCTTCTGCCTGCGCAGCCTTCTCACCCACAGCAAAAACCAGGACCCGGGAGGTCTTGCCGGTGCCGTTAGGCAAGGTGACGGTGCCACGCACCATTTGGTCAGCCTTCCGCGGGTCAACACCCAGGCGGAACACGCCCTCAACGGTTGACGGGAAAGAGGTGACGGTCGTGTCTTTGGCCAGTTTCATCGCCTCTAGCGGCGTGTAAAGCACGCCGGGAACCACACGTTCCGCAGCTGCCCTGTACTTCTTTGAGCGCTTAGTCATTCTGCTTTTCTCCTTGCAGTCGTGGTTTTCCGGGCCGCGCAGCCCAACCACAGTTAGAAATTTAGGCGTCTACCGTGATGCCCATGGAGCGGGCGGTACCGGCAACGATCTTCATGGCTGCTTCAACATCATTCGCGTTCAGGTCCGCCATTTTTGTTTCGGCGATTTCCCGAACCTGCGCTTGGCTCAGTTTGCCAACTTTAGAAGTGTGCGGCGTTGCCGAACCCTTCCCGACCCCAGCTGCCTTTTTGATCATTTCTGAGGCCGGCGGTGTCTTCGTGATGAAGTCAAACGAGCGGTCCTCATAAACCGTGATCTCAACGGGGACGATGTTGCCACGCTGGGATTCCGTCGCAGCGTTGTACGCTTTGCAGAACTCCATGATGTTAACGCCGTGCTGGCCAAGAGCCGGGCCGACGGGCGGAGCCGGGTTAGCCTGACCGGCTGGAATCTGGAGCTTGATCAGCCCAGTTACCTTCTTCTTAGGTGCCATTGTTTGGGTCCTTCTTCAATGAACTATTGGTGGACGAGGCGGTCGCCGCCGTCCGATTACGGGCGCCCTAGAGCGCACGCAAGTTTCTATTTTACGCTGGCCAAAGCCCTAAACGACAATCCCGTGGGCGATCTCACGACCGGCAGAAAGCCCGACGGGAAGCCCGGATTAGGAGTCTGACTTGCGAACCTGGTCGAACGAAAGCTCCATGGGGGTTTCCCGCTCGAAAATGGTGACCAGAACCTTAAGTTTCTGCGTCTCTGGCATGATCTCCGAAATCTCCGCGTTCATTGTCTCGAACGGGCCGTCGGTCACGGTCACGATCTCTCCGACCTCAAAATCGACCGCAATCTTCGGCGCCGCAGCCACCGGCAGCTCACCGGCAGCTTCCTGCGCGGCCGCCAAAACGCTGGGTGCCAGCATGTCCACAACTTCGCTGATGCTAAGCGGACTCGGATTGTACTGATCGCCCACAAAGCCGGTGACAGCCGGGGTTTCCTTCACAATGCGCCAAGAGGACTCATCCATGTCCATGCAGACCAGCACGTATCCGGGAATCCGCACACGCTGCACCTTCTTGCGAACCGTGTTGTGAATCTCCACGACTTCTTCCATGGGGACTTCCACGCGGAAAATCTTGTCTTCCATGTGGTAATTCGTAATGCGCTGCTCCAGGTTTGCCCGAACTTTGCGCTCGTGCCCCGAATACGTGTGTATTACATACCAGTCGCCTGGCTCTGACATGAGATCCATGCGTAGCTGCTCGACGGGATCGGCGGCCTCTGCGGCCTCTTCCACGACCTCTTCGTCGGCGTCTTCCCCTGCGTCGTCCTCTGTGTCTTCCTCTGGGGCGGCGATGGGAGCCAACTTGTCCGTGGCTTCCTGGGCGGCTTCGTCAATTGCGGCCTCTTCAGCCACGATCTCTTCCGCGACTACTTTTTCTTCGGCCTCATCAGCGGGAGCGGAACTCTCCGGCAGTGCGTCCAGGTCCAGATCCCACGATTCTTCTGACTGAGACAAGGTTCCTCCTAAAGTGGATTCCGCCGGGCGAATCATGGAAACGCTGGCGGTAAAAGAAACCCGCCTACAGTGACCTGTGGCGGGTTTGCTCTAAACAAAGACTAATGAGTTTATTCTAGCGAAGATGAAGTCCACGACGCCAGTGAAGGCCATGAGAACGGCCACAAACACGATAACAACGATGAAGTACTGCCGTAGTTCTTCAGGCGTCGGATAGCGAACCTTCTTAAGTTCCCCCACGACCTCACGCAAGAACAACATGATCCGCTGGAAAATGTTCAGCTGGTCTTCCCTGCCGGAATCTTCGCGGCGACGGGTGGCCTCAGCCTTCGTCCGGTCGCGCGGCTGCAGGTCTCCTGCGTCCGACGGATTAGCTGTGTCAGTCACGGTCCTGTCCTTCAGTGGGAAATGAATATTCTTTACGTACTTTAGCAGGGCAGGCGGGACTCGAACCCACAACCGCCGGTTTTGGAGACCGGTGCGCTACCAATTGCGCCACTGCCCTAGAGGCCACCCGGTTAACTCCCGGGCATGCTGGAACGAGTTTAGCCGCCGACGTCCGCCGCTGTCCAACTGCAAACTGGCTCTAGTGACGTGCGCAATAGTATGGGAATATTGGGGACGTGAAAACAGAACCCATGCACCGTGTCTCTGCCCGCCTCGCAGCGATTGCGCCTTCCGCAACGTTGGCGGTCGACGCCAAAGCGAAGGCGCTAAAGGCCGAAGGACGCCCAGTCATTGGCTACGCGGCTGGTGAGCCCGACTTCCCGACCCCAGACAATGTGGTTGAAGCCGCTCTGCGCGCCGTGAAAGAGCCCTCTTCATACCGCTACACGCCCGCTGCCGGCCTGCCTGATTTGCGTGAAGCCATCGCACAGACGACGACAGATTTTGCGGGTGTGCCAACCCAGTCGAGCCAGGTGCTGGTCACGAATGGTGGCAAGCAAGCCGTCTTCCAAGCGTGTGCGGCCCTAATTAACCCCGGCGATGAGGTGATCCTGCCTTCCCCCTACTGGACCACCTATCCAGAGACGATCCAACTGGCTGGTGGAACGACGGTGCCGGTCGAAACCGCGCTAGAAAATGATTACAAGGTGACCGTCGACCAGCTAGAAGCGGCCCGCACCGACAAGACGATCGCCATGATTCACTGTT
Source organism: uncultured Actinomyces sp. (assembly GCA_964345595.1). Lineage (GTDB taxonomy): Bacteria > Actinomycetota > Actinomycetes > Actinomycetales > Actinomycetaceae > Scrofimicrobium. The sequence goes on along the minus strand of CAYFRL010000027.1, from coordinate 19,085 downwards.
CGCCCTCTAACCCGACGGGCGCCGTTTACACGGAAGAAGAGACCGCGGCGATTGGCCGGTGGGCCCTCGACAATGGCATCTGGGTCATCACCGACGAGATCTACGATCACCTGGTTTATGACGGCGCGACAGCCCGATCTATCGTCTCGGTCGTCCCGGAACTCACCGATCAGGCGGTGCTGGTGAATGGCGTAGCAAAGACGTACGCGATGACCGGCTGGCGGGTCGGCTGGATGAGCGGACCCCAGGACGTGATTAAGGCAGCGACCTCGTTCCAGTCACACGCGACCTCGAACGTGAACAATGTCGCACAGAAGGCTGCTATCGAGGCGCTGACCGGCCCTCAAGAAGAAGTTGCGCGCATGCGGCAGGCGTTTGACCGGCGCCGCATCCTGATTGTGGACCTGCTGCGGACACTTCCCGGATTTGAAATGCCGACACCGCGGGGAGCCTTCTACGTATTCCCCCGCGTTGATCAGCTTCTCGGTCAGGAAATCCGCGGACGAATGGTGAACACGTCTGCTGAACTCGCGGAAGTCTTCCTTGACGAGGCCGAGGTCGCCGTAGTTCCCGGGGAGGCTTTCGGCGCGCCGGGCCACCTGCGCTTCTCCTACGCACTTGCTGAGGCTGACCTGGTTGCCGGAATTGAGCGTCTGCAGAACCTGCTGAGCTAGTTTGCTGTGGAACAATAGGGCGCATGCTTGTTCCTTTTCTAACTGACCAGTCCGCGCCAAAGAACACAGTGCTGCTTGCGCACGGGTTCGGTGAGCATCACCGGCGCTATAGCCCTTTCATCGCCGAACTGAACCAGTCGGGGTACGACGTGTGGACGTTCGATTTCACGGGGCACGGGAGCGCGACCGGGCGGCGCGGTCAGGTGAACGTAGCGAAGCTGATCGGGGAGCACCTACAGGCGCGCCGCTCCCTGCGTTCTGTTGCGCGAACCGATGACCTGCTTTTGTTCGGTCACTCGATGGGCGGACTGATCACGCTGGCCTCAACGTTGCTGGACCCGACGGCGCTCACCGCCGTTGCGGTGACCGGACCGGCTTTGACGCCGCTTCCTGCTCTGTCCGGACCAGTCGCCAAACTGGCTCGGTTTGCCTCAAGGGTCGCCCCTTGGTTCCCGACGGTGGAACTCGACAGGTCCTTCCTTTCTCATGACCCGCAGAACCTGGTTGCCCTTGACGCGGATCCCTACGCATTTGAAGGTAAAGTTCCACTTCTCACAGCGGCGACGATGGTCGAGCAAGGGCGAAGAGTCCTGGAAAACGCGGCAATGCTCACGGTGCCGACGCTGATCTTGCACGCCGATGACGACCGCCTGGCTGGCATCGAAGGTTCCGCGGAGTTCGTCTTGGCGGCCCCGGATAACGCCAAACTGGTCGTGGTAGAAAACGCATACCACGAAGTGCTGAATGAGCTAGAGCGGGATCGGAGCGTCCAGGAGATCACCCGCTGGTACAACAAGTGGTAAGAGACCTGCGCGCATTACCAAAAGCGCACTTGCACTTGCATTTCACGGGCGCAATGCGACCTGAAACCATGCGGGAGCTAGCCGAAGAACAAAACATCCGCTTACCCGCTCACCTACTGGAGTCCGACCCGCTCACCGTTCCCGCAGATGCGCGCGGCTGGTTCCGCTTTCAGCGTTCCTATGATGCTGCGCGTCAGTTGGTGCGTTCCGAACGGGTGATGCGGCGGATAGTGCGAGAGGCCGCTGAAGATGACGCGGCCGAAGGTTCGGTCCGTTTGGAAATGCAGGTCGACCCGACCAGCTACGCGCCCTGGGTCGGGGGCGTGACGCCCGCCCTGGAGATCGTGCTGGACGAGGCGAAGACGGCCACCCGGGCAACCGGCGTCCAAGTCGCGATAATCGTGGCAGCCTCCCGGATTCGACACCCCCTGGACGCTCGCACCCTTGCCCGGCTAGCTGGCAACTACGCGGGGCCCGGCCCTGGTGAAGTGGTGGGGTTTGGTCTCTCAAATGACGAGCGCGTTGGAAACACAGCAGACTTCTCCGCGGCTTTCAGAATCGCCAGGCGCGCAGGTCTTGCCGGGGTTCCTCACGGAGGGGAGCTGCTGGGACCCCAATCGCTACGCGAAGTTGTTGGCCATTTAAAGCCCGCCCGAATAGGGCACGGCGTTCGTTCAACAGAGGACCCAGAACTGTTGGCGAGACTTGTTGATGAAGGAATCGCGTTTGAACTGTGCCCAACATCCAACGTGAACCTGGGTGTTTACAGCACGGCCGGAGATGTGCCCCTGCGGACACTGTTCGACTCAGGGGCCCAGGTCGCTCTGGGCGCCGATGACCCCCTGCTATTCAGGTCAAGACTGATTGATCAGTACGAGATGGCCCGTCTTGAGCACGGTTTTTCCGATGAAGAGCTAGCTACGCTAGCGGTGGCAAGCATTGACGCTTCCCTGGCTAGCGAACCCGACAAAACGCGCTGGAAACAGCAGGTGAGAACGTGGATAAGCAGCAGTTAGAAAATGCCGCGGCAAGATTAGAGGTCGCACTGGCCGACTGGCGGCTTGGGATTACCGGACTGTTAAAGCCGCCACAACTTGCAGAAGAGCAAGTGCGTCTGCCAGGTGGTCCCCCGGTTGTGGTCCTACCCGGCGTTTGGGAACGGTGGACTGCGACATGGGAGTGGGCTGTGGCGCTGCACGGGGCCGGTTTTGACGTTCACTTCGTTCCGGAGCTCGATTTGGAACTGGGTGATGTCCAGGCCCTGGGTCAGCGCCTACTGGACTGGCTGGGTGACAATCTGGTGCAACATCCGATAATCGTTGCTCACTCCAAGGGCGGCCTGGTCGCAAAGGCCGCACTGATAGCTGACCCGGAAGCTATCAAAGGGGTCATTGCTTGCGGAACTCCGTTTGAAGGTGCCCCGATTGTGAAGCTCACTCCCCTGGCACTTCGGCTTCGCGGGTTGAGTCCTGACTCTACCCAAATCCGCAAACTTGCCGAATCTACCGCGGAAAACGAGAAGATCGTTGCCATTGAGGCCGCTTGGGATCAGAACGTGCCCCCGGTAGGACAACTACCGGGAAGCACTCTTTTGGAGGCCCCTGCTATCGGCCACAACCAGCTATTACAAGACCCTGAAACGGCGGAGTTGATAGTGGAAGTGGCAGAGCAGATTAATGCTGATTGGTGAGGGGCTTTCTTGAGGTGACTGACTGTCCAGCAAACCTCACAGAGTCATGTCCACAACTGCGCGGCCCTGTATGGCCCCATCAGCCAGCTTCCTGTAACCCTCTGCGACATCTTCGAGTGAGAACTTCTCAGTCACGATGTCGCCGTAACGAATGGTTCCTTCGGCTGCTAAACGAACAACTTCAGGCAAGTCTTGCCTGGTGAGTGCGCCATATGACCCGATGATGCTTTGAGAGCGGCGCACCAGACGGTTGATCTCCACCGGGGCGGTTTGCACTCCGGCGCCAAGCCCAACCGGGATCATGCGCCCACCATCGCGGATGACGTCCAATGCGGTAACCCACGTCTCTGGGCGGCCCAACACTTCAAATGCGACGTCGACACCTCGCCCGCCGGTGACCGCCAAAACTGCTTCGCGAGCGTCTGTATTGGCAGAGTTCACTAGAGTCGTTGCTCCAAGCTCTCTGGCTGCTTCCAGTTTCTCATCGGATACGTCGATGGCGACAATCTCTCTTGCACCAAAAGCCTTCGCCAACTGGATGATACTGGAGCCAACCCCGCCCACTGCTACCACCGCAACAGTTTCACCATGGCGCAGATCCGCACCCCGGCGCACAGCGCCATACGCTGTCATCGCGGCGCAGCCGAGTATGGCGCCCTTCACCGGGTCGACGGTTGACGGAATCGGGGTGACCGAGGTAGCGGGGACAACCGCGTACTCGGCCAAGCCGCCCATTGAATACATCTGAATTGGGTCGCCATTCAAGCCGTAGAGGCGCGTCGAGCCATCGTAAAGCGTTCCGCTTAGTCGGTTCATTTCGAAGAAGGGTGAACAAAGATCGTCACGCCCGGCTGAACACGCCTCGCAGTGCCCACACGGCATGAGGAACGCGCCCGCAACATTCTCACCAACTCGCAGATCAAAATGCTCCGTGCCCGGACCCAGCTTCACAATTTCGCCGGCCACCTCATGTCCCACGACTGCTGGCAGGGGAAACTTGATGGCCCCGCCCAGCACGTGTAGGTCGGAGTGGCAAAGCCCGCAGGAGGCGACTTTGATGAGAACTTCACCGAACCGCGGTTCCGGGGTGCGGATCTCCTCTACACGCAGACCTTCGGCATAGCTTCGAAGCACGGCAGCTCGCGTCGTCTCCGGTATTTGCATGGCGTCCCCCTTCATGGAAGTGGCTTTCTTGCGGCTCTTTGTGGCCGCTATCTCAACGCTAAAAACACCTTAATTCTTTGTCACGACATTTGAGGCTCTATGACAGCACTTTGATCGAATATCGCTGCGCCACACGATTTGGGCATGACTAAAGCCCGGACTCAGAGCCACGGGCTTCAATCACGCACCAGATAGACGCTTCTACACTCCCAGCTGATCAGCCAGGTATGCGCGCGCAATCATCGCGTATTCAAGGGGGTTTGCGACGGCCGGGTCCTGCTCAGCCTCAACCAAGAACCAACCTTCGTAATCCGAATCAATCACCGGCTGCAAGATCGCCTTGAAGTCCGTGGCTCCGTCACCAGGAACCGTGAACGCCCCCGCCAAGATCGCATCCAGGAAGCTAACGTCATCCCTTTTCACCTGCTCCACCACGTCCATCCGAACGTCTTTGAGGTGCACATGGCCGATACGGTCCAGGTACTTGTCGACAAAGTAGCTTGGATCTTCGCCGGAGAACTTGAGGTGCCCAACATCCAGCAGAAGATAAACCCGGCTCGGGTCAGTCTCTCCCATGAGGCGATCAATCTCTTCGGTGGTTTGCACGCCGGTGCCCATGTGGTGGTGGTAGCAAAGGCGCATACCCTTTTCATTAGCCAGCGAACCAAGCTCATTCAGGCCGATCGTGAGGCGCTCCCATTCCTCATCAGAAAAGCTGGGCTTATCGGCAAAAACACCCTTGTTCCGCATCCCTTGGATGGAGCGCCCCTGCTCTGCGATGTTAATGCAGTCGGCCCCCAAGTAGTGAAGGAAATCTCGGAACTCAATGAAGCGGGACTTTTCTTCTTCAAAGTTGCCCGTGGTCAGGAAAGCACTGAACCAAGCGGCAGCTACACGGATGCCGCGCAGATCAAGCTCCCGCTTCAACACCGCTGGGTCCTTGGGGTACTTGTTTCCGATCTCTGTGCCCTTATAGCCAGCAAGCGCGACCTCGCTCAAGATCTGCTGATATGTCGTCTCTGCACCCAGACTGGGCATGTCGTCGTTCACCCAAGCGATGGGAGCGCAGCCCACCTCTATCTTGCTCATCGTTGAGTCCCTTCTGTTCACTGTGATCGCACTTACGGCGGACGACTTGCTTGTAATGTTCTATCATATCTACGAGAATCAGTGTGTTCCAGCACTTAGGCCACGCACCCCCATCAAAACGTTACGATCGGCACCGCAGCGGATCAGGTCCATCGTGTATGTTCGGGCGTGTACGTGCGGGATGTATCGCTGGAAGCAAGCTGCAGGGCAGAACCGGGAGGAACCTTTGGCGCTACCCATAATAATTGACACCGATCCTGGCATCGATGACGCGGTGGCGATCGCGCTCGCCGCAGCTAGCCCAGAGTTGGACATCTTAGGCATAACAGCTGTCGCGGGAAATGTCGGCATTGAGAAGACGGCAGCCAACGCGGCTGCGCTTGCCGATCTGTTCCAACTAGACGTGCCAATAGGAAAAGGGGCCGCCGGTCCGCTTTGGCGAACAGATCGGATGTCTGCGCGAACCGTTCATGGGGAAGACGGATTGGGCGGGTACCAGCTACCAACCTCGCACCGAGCACTTCTGCCAGCGGTCCCGCTAATGGCTGAACTCATTGTCGAAAGCCCAGGCCCTGTGACAATCGTTGGTATCGGACCAGTGACTAACCTGGCGACACTGGTGATTCAATACCCTGAGGTTGCGGCCCAAGTGGAGCGGTTTGTTTTGATGGGAGGTGGCACGGGGCGGCAGACCGGCAACGTCAGGGCTGGCGCAGAGTTCAACATGTACTTCGACCCGGACGCCGCGACGCGGCTTTACGAGTTTGGCGTTCCGATCACGATGGTGGGCCTAAACGTCACAGAGCGGGCTCTGGTTGGATGGCAACACCTAGAGCAGCTTTCGGAGTCAGGCGGTCCGGTCGCCCACCTTATTCGGGAGTTAATGGGCACATACCGATCACAACCAACAGCGGAAGGCATGGCCCAGCATGATTCCCTTGCCCTGGCTGCTGTTATCGCCCCGGATCTGATTAAGACGAAGCACCTCCCCGTTGCCGTGGAGAACGCGGGGCGACTCACCGCCGGGATGACACTAGTGGATTGGCGCAACGATTCCCCTGCGCAACCAAACTGCGATGTCGCGATCGACTTGGATGTCGAAAGGTTCAGAGAGCTGCTTGATGAGAGGCTCACCAAACTGGACAGTTGGCTCTTAAAGAATTGAGCTACTGGAGTCCATAGGTCGTATTTCCCGCAACTTCCGGGACGCTGTGCCACTGCCCGTCAGCGGCAGAGGCGACCACGGCCTCGTCAACCAACGCCGCCGACCACGCGTCAGCTGCGGACGGGGCCACTTGGTCACCCGTGATGACTGACTCAATGAACTTGGCTGCCTCGACCGCCTTCATGTCGTCGAATCCCATGGAGGTCCCGGCGCCCGGCTGAAAAACCGAAAAGGAGGGGAACTCCGGGCCAGCCATGACGCGCGTGTAACCCTGGAACTCAAGATCCCCGCCCACGCAAACTTCAAGCTCGTTCAGCCGCTCAAAGTTCCACCGCAGGGAACCCTGGGTTCCATAGACCTCAATGATGTACTCTGCGCGGGGCCCAACCGCTACGCGCGATGCCTCCAGGGTCGCCAGCGTTCCCCCGTGCAGCCGGGCCAGCGCGGCAACATAGTCTTCGTTCTCCACACCACCATATTCGTCAGAGACCTCCCAGCCGGTGTGTCCGACACCAACTTTCGTTGGTATTGGCCGTTCGGAAATGAACGTACCGGTCATCGCGCTCACAGAGTCGATCCGCCCGATCAAGTATTGAATTAGGTCCGCGCCGTGGCTCAGCAGGTCTCCAACGACGCCTGCGCCGGCCTGCGCCTTGCTGTAACGCCACGTGAGCGGTCCTACCGGAGAAGACGCGTAGTCGGCGACAAGCCAGCATCGCGCGTTTGTGATCCGGCCCAGCCGTCCCTGCGTTAACAGTTCCCGCGCCTTTTGGATCGCAGGAGTGTGACGGTAGTTGAATCCGACTGCGGTCACCAGACCTGCTGCTTCAGCAGCGCGGGCAATTTCTTCAGATTGTTCGGCCCCGACACCCATCGGTTTTTCGATCCAGAAAGGCTTCCCAGCTTCAATCGCGGCCATAGCCATCTCGTGGTGAAGGAAATTTGGGGAACATATAGAAACTACATCGACCTTTGGGTCAGCAAGCAGGTCTTTGTAATCATCGTAAGCGCGTGCAAAACCCAGCTGCCCAACCGCATCTTCGCGGTTCTGTTCAAGAGCGTCAGCAGCAGCGACAAGGCTGACATTAACATCAAGCATCGGGAAATGTTCTTGGAGCCTGCGGTAACTACGCGCATGCAATCTTCCCATCCAGCCCAAACCTATGACGCCTACCCCAAGAGATTTCTTATTCACCGTGTCTCCTCAATGAGCTATGCCGAAACAGCGAAACGGATCGCTTCTCGCTTCATGTTCGCACATTTGTTTATGCACATTCCAGAGAGTTGCCCATCAGAACGTTTCGACGGCTTCCTACGGCCGGTGTCGGGAGATGAGCTTCGCTCAGGGAGTCTGCGGCGGCACTCCACTGCTTCCACGCACAATCAGCTCCGTGGGGCGTGTGATGTGCTGCTCCTGCCCGGCGCCCACAAGCAGACCGGAAGCTATGCGCGCGGTCAAGCCCGCCAGAGCGTCGCCCGCCATTTGGGCGATCGGCTGCGCAATCGTAGTAAGCGAGACAATCGGATCGGACGCGATAGGGGCATCGTCATATCCGACGACGCTAATGTCCTCAGGAACTCGAACGCCATTTTGCTGGAGGCGCCGAACCAGTCCACTGGCCGCCATGTCGTTGTAGCAGATGACTGCGGTAGGCGGCCGTTCCATCCCCAAGAGCGCGTCGGCTGTCACGATCCCCGCGGCAACCGTGTCTCCTCCTTGCAACACCTGGATAGTCTCTTTCAGTCCGGCGGATGCCATCGCCGACTCGTATGCCGTCCTTCGTTGAGCTGTCGCCGGCGCGGACCCACCGCTTGCATGCGCAATTCTTGAATGTCCCGCTTGCTCTAGGTGGTCCACGGCCAACCGCATTCCCTGGCGAGAATCACTGAGCACGGTGTCAACGCCGGGCGCAGTGACAGGCCGGCATAGGCTGAGCGTTGGAACACTGCGCGCAACCGCTGCGAACTGTTCATCTGTCAGGTTTGCGCCGGTGAGAATAATTGCGGAACATCTTTCAGCCAACAACAAACGAACCGCATCGATCTCAGAGTTGTGGGTGGTTGCGGCGACCAGGAAAATCTCCAGTTCAAAGCCATGCCTTGCCTGATAAAGTGCATCTACCAAAGCGTTTTGGAATGACTGATCGAGTTCCGATACCACGCCAACCAAGACCGATTCATTTCTGCGAAGATGGGAAGCTCTGCGGTCGGGGCGCCAACCCAACCGGTTTGCGGCGTCGTAAATGCTCTTCTTTGTTTCTTCAGCCACACGGACCGAACCGGTAAACGCCGCCGAGACAGTGGAAATTGAGGTTCCCGATAGGCGGGCGACATCTCGAATCGTGACCCGGCGTACCTTACGCGTTCGCTCATCGCCATCAGAAGGCTTTTCTGTTGTCATGTCCCCAACTTTGCCATCTTGGAACTTAGCAAGATGCGGTCTCGGAAGAGTGAAGCCGGGGGCGACGGTGCGCCCCCGGCTCTGCAAGCTACAAGCCGACTTCCTGTCAGTTATTTGCCGCTCGAAGCGTCACTCTTCGCGCTGGAAGGACATCGTGGCGCCATACGTTCCAGCTTCTGAGGGCCAGCGACTGGTGATCGCCTTCAGCCGGGTGTAGAAGCGCACGCCTTCTGGGCCGTGAATATCGTACTCGCCCCACATTGAGTCTTTCCAACCGCCGAAAGAGTAGTAGGCAACCGGGGTCGGAATCGGAACGTTGACACCAACCATTCCGGCCTGCACATCCAGGGTGAAACGCCTGGCGACTCCACCGTCATTTGTGAAGATGACGGAGCCATTCCCAAACGGCGCCGAGTTCACTAGGTTGATCGCTTCCTCGTACGAGTCCGCACTAACAATCGCTAAAACCGGACCAAACACTTCCTGGTAATAGGCAGGCGCATCAAGGGGCACGCCTGTGAGGACGGTGGGAGCAAGGAAGTAACCCTCCTCATAACCATCGACCACGAGTCCGCGGCCGTCCAGAACGACGTTAGCACCGCGCTCTTGTGCATCATCGACAAGACCTGTGATGCGAGACTTTGCTTCGGCTGTGATGACCGCGCCCATCTCGACACCTTCATCCATGCCGTAACCGACCTTGATTCCCTTAGCATGTTCGGCGACCATCTCGCCCAGCTTCTCTCCGATTCCACCAACTGCTACGACAACGGGCAAAGCCATGCAGCGTTCTCCCGCTGCGCCGAACGCGGCGGCAGAAATGTGCTGCGCAGCGAATTCAAGGTCGGCGTCAGGCATGACTATGGCGTGGTTATTTGCCCCGCCAAGCGCCTGGACGCGTTTGCCTGCAGCGACGCCCTTTTCACGAACGATCTTTGCTACCGGGGTGGAGCCCACAAACGAAATCGCATCAATGCCGCTGTGCTCCAGGATGTTCGTTACCAGGTCCTTCTCTCCGAACACCACATTAAACAGACCGTCCGGTAGCCCAGCCTCTTTGTACAGTTCAGCCACTATTAGGGAAGCGCTCGGCGCCGTCGATGGGGGCTTCAAAATAAACGCGTTACCCGTTGCTAGCGCGACCGGATGCATCCACATGGGAACCATCATCGGGAAGTTGAAAGGCGTGATGCCGGCGACCACGCCCACACCCTGGCGGACGGTATGCACGTCAATACCGGTCGAAGCGTTCGAGGTGAACTCGCCCTTTAGCGCTGTCGAAATACCGCAAGCAAAGTCCAGCGTTTCCCGTCCACGCTGGATCTCACCGATTGCGTCTGAGAAGTTCTTTCCGTGCTCTTCCACGATTGCAGTGGCAATACGATCCTGATTGGCCAGCACCAGCTCACGCATTTTGAACATGATTTCTGTGCGGCGCGCAAGCGACACTTTCGCCCACTTCTGCTGCGCTTTGCGGGCAATATCGACCACCTGATCGAGTTCCGCAGATGTCGTGAAGTTCAGTTCCGCGATCGCCGCTCCGGTCCCGGGGTTCTCAACTGCAACGACTTCGGTCGGGCTCCCTGTCCGGAACTCTCCATCAATCCAGTGAGTTAGTGTTGGAAGGGTCTTAGTCATATTCTCGACTCCTTTTCGACATCGAAATCAGCTTTACCGTTGGCCAGAGCAATGGGCACTGGCTCCACTTGCAGGACTATGGTAGCACGCCAACAGACTTTTGTCCTAACAAATGATTGCGTATCGTGGCGCACACTTGGTGGTTGCAGGTCCTGGAATAACCGAGCCGAAGCGTCGCGGTGCGCACACGATCCAGCGCTGAGCAGCAGAATGCGGCCCCCACGTGTGCCTGTCTTGGAGGGGCCGCAGACGCATGTTCACTACAGGTAGAAGCGCTGCTCCTCCAACATCTCTTCGTACTCGCCGCGTGCCTTCTGTGTCGATTCGATGCGTGATACTTCTGGGACCGCTACGTCCCACCACGAAATGTTGTCGGGGTTTGGACCCTTCAGAGCAGTTTCAACATAGATCATGGTGGATCGGTCGGACGCTTCAGCCTGGCGGTATGCGCGGCGGAAGTCCTCAACGGTGGAAACCTCAATCACGTCTAGGCCCCAAGAACGGGCATTCGCGGCAATGTCCACCCCGTCGATCCGCTCCCCGGTCTCACGGTGAGTGTCGCCGCCTTCTTGGTACTGGGTCCCAAAGCGCTGGGAGCCGCGGGATTCGGACAGGGAACCGATGGATGCAAAGCCGTAATTCTGAAGCAGGACGATGATGACTTTTTGGTTTTCCTGCACAATTGTGGCCAGTTCCATCGGCAGCATTTGATACGTTCCATCGCCGACAATCGCAACAACTTCAGAATCAGGTGCCGCAAGCTTCACGCCAAGAGCCGCCGGGATCTCATAGCCCATACAAGAAAACGCGTACTCGACGTGGTACTGCTCGGGAGTCTTTGCGCGCCAAAGGGCCTGCAGGTCACCCGGCATGGAGCCGGCCGCGTTGATTACAACGTCGTTGTCCCCCATCATTTCGTTGAGCGCGATGAAAATCTCCGTCTGAGCTGGCACTGGCTCGAAAGCCATGTTCGCATGCCTCTCATATTCCTGTTCCCACTCGGCGCGCCATGTCGCAATGCGCTTCGCGTAGTCGTCGCTCACCTTGTATTCCGCGAGTGCGGGGATTAGCGCCAGCAGAGCTTCGCGCGCGTCGGCCACCACCATCTGCGCCCCGTGTTTCACCGCGTCAAAGGGAAGGACGTTTATGTTGACGAACTGCACGCCGTCGTCCTTGAACGCGGTATGCGAGGCGGTCGTGAAATCGGAGTAGCGGGTGCCTATTCCGATGACCACATCCGCCTCGGCTGCAACGTGGTTCGCAGCGTTTGATCCCGTTGAGCCGACCCCGCCAACAGATTGGGGACTGTCCCAGTTAATCGCGCCCTTACCGGCCTGCGTGTCGCCGACCGGTATCCCGGTCGCGGACGCGAACTGACGGAGCTGCTCAGTCGCGCTGGAATAGATGACGCCGCCGCCAGCGACAATCATCGGACGTTTCGCCTCGCGAATGATCTTCGCGGCGCGATCGATGGCCGCCTGCTCCGCAGGTGTGCGGCGGACGTGCCAAACACGCTTCTCGAAGAACGAAACTGGGTAGTCGTACGCTTCAGTTTGCACGTCTTGTGGGAACGCGATTGTGACAGCACCGGTCGTTGCAGGGTCGGTGAGGGTCTGCATTGCTTGCATGAGAGACGGGATGAGCTGCTCTGGACGCTCAATCCGGTCAAAAAATGAGGAGACCGAGCGGAACGCGTCGTTCACCGTTGTTGCCAGGGTCATCGGGTTTTCGATCTGCTGCAGGACCGGATCCGGACGCCTGTTCGCGAATTGGTCGGACGGGAACAGCAGAACGGGAAGCCGGTTCGTCGTCGCCGTTGCGGCGCCCGTGATCATGTTGAGGGAGCCCGGCCCGATTGAGCTGGTGCACATCATGGTTTGCATGCGATTGCGCGTCTTCGCAAAAGCAGTTGCCGCGTGCACCATGCCCTGCTCATTACGGGGCATTATGTACGGCATCGAACCGCCGTCCGGCTCCGGATCGATCTCGTTTTGCAGCAGGGCCTGCCCAACGCCGGCCACATTACCGTGCCCGAAAATGCCGAACGCACCAGCGATGAGTCGCTGCTCGACGCCATCCCGCTCGGAGAATTGATTGACGAGGAAGCGAACGGCCGCCTGCGACGCTGTCAGGCGCACTGTTTTGGGAGAATTTGCCATCTAAGTTCCTAGCTGTCTTCTTTGGTCAGTTCATTGGGGTCATTGGAAGGCGCGGGTCAACTTCTTGGTTTTCCCAGCTTTCCCTGATCCACGCGTGCTCGGGGTCGTCGGTCGCAAGCCACTCGGTCCCGTCAGCCGGGCCTGCCATCACGTTCAAGTAGTACAGGTCGTAGCCCGGTGCGGCCGCGGCGGGGCCGTGGTACCCAAACGGCATCACTACAACGTCTCCGTCGCGGACTTCCGCGCACACGTCTACTTCCCCGGCGGACGAGGTGTAAACGCGTTGGAAAGCGAACCCTTCCGCTTCCGGGGTCGGTTGGCGCACCTGGTAGTAGTAGATCTCTTCCAGTTTGCGTTCAACGTCGGTGTGCTCATCGTGCTTGTGTGGCGGGTAAGAGGACCAGTTACCACCGGGAGTGAGCACCTCACAAGCCAGAAGGTGAGAGGTCTCCACGTCGTTTCCAAGTGCATAGTTGTTAACTTGCCTAGAGGAAGGACCCGCGCCCCGGATTGCCGTCACCACTTCACTGCGCGGGCAGTAGCGCACAGGCAAATCGGCACTTGCCACCGCCCCGGGCAAAACGAAACGTCCCCCCTCTTCGCTGGTGATAACAAAGTCTTTCTCCCGGGGAATGTAGACGTAGTCCGTGATGTCAGTCCAAACGTTCTGGCGACCTTCGATTTGGTAGTCCGCTCCGTCCACCGTGACAGTGCAGCTGCCACTCAAAGGAATCACCAGCAGTTCAGCCGCGTCGCCCAGGATATTTACGGATCCGCCCGGCTCCAGGTTCACTACGCGGATTGAAGAGAACTCCCAGCCTGCCCGCTGGGTGGTCACCTCACATTCGAAAAGGTCTGTCGCTGTCTCGCCGTGCCTGATAACAAATTTGTCGTTGTCGCTCATAGCATTTCCACCAATCGGTTCACTGCTCCTTCAACATCCCCATCAGCGGGGAACAACAGGGACCGACCGATGACCAGCCCCACTACATTTGGCAATTGTAACGTCTTTTGCCATCGTTTGTAAGTAGACTCTTGGTCGTCGCTGACGGCGCCGCCCAGAATCAAGGTAGGCAAGGTCGTAGCTTCCATTACGCGTTCCATCTCATCGACCGCGGGCAGCTTCAGCCAAGTATGCGACGTTCCAGAGCCGAGCCCCTGCGCGATCGCAATTGACCTAATGACCGAGTCGGGAGAGAGATCGTTGACTATTTGACCGTCTTGCCACTGGGAAATAAAGGGTTCCACCATGGCGTTCAGCCCGCGCCTGTTCAAGGCGTCAACTGCGTGAGCGCTCTCTTCTAGCGTCCTGGCGGTCCCTGGGTCTTCATAGTTGATCCGCAGCAGCATTTTCCCGCCATCCAGGCGCGCCTGCGCAACCCCGGCGGCATCATAGCCCGTGAAACGGTCATCCATTTCGAAACTTGCCCCGGCAAGGCCCCCGCGGTTCATTGACCCCCACACCCTTTTGCCTTCTAGGGCGCCAAGTAGCGTCAGATCCTCAACGGTGTCCGCCGTCCCCAAAAAACCGGTGACTTTGGGATGGGCCATAATCTTGGCGCAACGCCTCAGGATTTCTTCGCGAGAAGACATGGCCATCGGGTCGCTTCCTGCGCCAAGGGCGCCGCGCGCTGGATGATCACAGGCAAGTACCAGCAGCTTCTCTCCTGACTCCAAAGCCGGAGCCGTCTGTCGCTGCCTGAGTGCTACCTCTACGGCGCTGGGTTCGTAGGCGCGAATATGAGAAAGCCTTGAGATTATCGACATGAGTTACCGTTTTTCTACCTGCGGAGTGGAGTTTGGATTGAGCTCGATCATTTCGAGCACTTCTTGCTGGGTCGGCATGGCGGTGGAACACTCCAGGCGGGAAGCTACGATGGCCCCGGCCGTGGAGGCAAACTGGAGCGCCCGGGCCACGTCCCAGCCTTGAAGCATGGCGTGTGAGAAGGCCCCGCCAAAAGCGTCACCGGCACCCAATCCGTTCACGACTTGGACCGGCGTGACGGGGACGACTATCCGCTCTTCTTTCGTCTTAGCCAAAGTTCCCAGTGGGCCCTGTTTCACGACGGCAATATCCATACCAAGATCGAGCAACGCATCAGCGGCGCGATCCGGTTCTGTTTCACCAACGGCGACCTCGCACTCCTCTTTATTACCAATTGCCACGTTGACGTGCTGCAACATCTCTTGGACTTGCTCACGGGCGGCCTCGCGCGAGTCCCAGAACATGGGGCGATAGTCGAGGTCGGCAATAGACCACTTTCCGCTTCCTGCCTGCGGGCGTCCCCTTTGCTGCAGTGCTGCAAAATGGGCGGATTTACTCGGTTCAACGGAAAGCCCGGTGACGGACAGCCAGAACACTCGCGCATCTCGGACGGCGTCCATCGGCACGTCTTGCACCCCGATCTCCAAGTCGGGCGCGGAAGGAGCGCGGTAAAAATACAGCGGAAAATCATCTGGTGGGAAGATCTCGCAGAAGGTTACCGGCGTGTGAAAGTCCGGGTTGGTTACTACGTATTCCGAGCTCAGGCCCAGGCGTTCCATTTCACTCTTTATAAAGCGGCCAAACGGGTCATCGCCGACCCCAGTGATCGTGGCTGCCGAGTCTCCGTATCTGGCCGCTGCTACCGCTACATTTGTGGGGGAGCCACCCAGGTACTTACCAAACGATGTGACCTCTTCCAACCCGATCCCCGTCTGCAAGGGGTAGATGTCCACACCGCAGCGCCCTATTGAAAGTAGGTCGAGCGGACCGGCGCGGCCCACCATAGCCTCAGTGTCGTACATGATGTCTGCACCTCTTTGTTTGGTGCCTCGTTGTGTGGCACCTTGGTCTTGGTCGCTCCTCTATCATCCCCGGGTGCAAGCCCCCAAGTCAAGCTATGTCCTAACATAGTTGCCCAGTCGTGACCATCATGTCGCACTTTTCCGCTATACTCGGTTCAATCCATGTAACCTAGCAGTCAGAAATTGGTCAGCGATGAGCACGACAAAAGCAGCTAAGAGAGACCGGGTCAGCGAGCCGTTCATTCTCCAGGTCCAGATGGACAGGCAATCAACAACTCCACTGCACGCGCAAATATCGGAACCTCTTGAGGCCCTCATACTATCGGGAGAACTCCCGATGAATACCCTCATTGAAGATGAGGTATCCATGGCGAAGCGCCTTGAGGTCTCGCGGCCCACTACCCGCCGCGCTCTCCAAGATCTAGTCAACCGAGGCCTACTGACGCGCCGACGCGGCATCGGCACGCGCGTGACTCCTTCTCAAGTCCACAGGCCGCTTGGCTTAACTTCTCTCAACTCCGACTTACAAAAGGCAGGTTTTGAAACCAGCACGGAGACGCTCAGTTACGAGGTCCGCCTGGCGGGCCCCGAAGAGGCCGAACTTCTCCACTGCGAAGAAGGCATCGAAATCGTGAGGGTGGAACGCGTTCGCCTGTCAAACGGAGAACCGCTGGCTGTCCTTATAAACCTACTTCCGGGCAGTATCGCTCCTTCGCTCACCGAGCTGTCAGAGGCAGGTCTCTACGATTGCTTACGCGGCCGCGGGGTCGTCCTTGCGACAGCTCAACACCAGGTTGGCGCCCGAAACGCTGACGGACGTGAAGCGGGCCTGCTGAACATGCCGAAGGGGGATGCCGTGATGACCATGAAGCAGACCGTCTTTGATAAGGACGGTCGCGTCGTGGAGTACGGTTCCCACATCTACAACCCTGCTCTCTACAAGCTTTCGTTCACTTCCGCCGCCGACTAACACCTTTGTGCTCACAAAGCCTTGACAAGCGGCGTCAATTGTTAGTAATCTGATCGGGATACGTTCGCACCTATAGAGGTGTAAACAACATCAGTTAGTACTGGCAAAGATCCTTTGGAGACACCGATGACGATTGAACCAACCCCCGGGCCACTACTGGAAGCGACGGAGCTGTTCCCAACCGTGTTGTGGAACGACTCATCTGACCTCAATGAACTGCGCAAGTCCATTTCTTTTGGCGGAGTCGGCGCCACGTGTAACCCGGTCATCGCGTACACGACGATTTCTAGCTACCCGGAGATTTGGACTGAGCGAATTCAGAAGATCGCGGACGAACATCCCACCTGGGGTGAATCCGAGATTGGTTGGCAGGCAGTCAGAGACATGTCTGTAGAAGCCGCGGAGCTGCTGCATCCCTCTTTCGAGAAGTACAACGGCCGCAATGGGCGCCTCAGCGTGCAAACCGATCCGCGTCTACATCGAGACGCCGAAGCGCTTGCTGACCAAGCTCAAGAGTTCAGCGAAATGGCTGACAACATCATCGTGAAAATTCCGGCAACGAAGACCGGGCTGGAAGCGATCGAGGAAGCAACGGCGCGCGGGGTTTCAATCAACGTGACGGTTTCTTTCAGCGTCCCGCAAGCGGTAGCAGCCGCCGAAGCAATTGAGCGCGGATTGAACCGCCGTGAAGCCGCCGGTGAAGACATCTCTCAGATGGCTCCTGTCGTAACTATCATGGTCGGCCGTTTGGATGACTGGATGAAGAATGTCGTGGCACGGGATGGGATCTACATTGACGCCTCGGCCCTCGACTGGGCAGGAATCGCCGCAATGAAGAAGGCCTACGGGATCTTCCAGGAGAGGGGCTACCGGTCCAGGGTGCTTGCCGCCGCCTTCCGAAACGTGAACCAGTGGGCGGAGTTCCAAGGCGGTGACGTGGTGGTCTCACCGCCGTTCAAGTGGCAAGAAATCATCAACAACTCGGACTACGAACCGGTGGAGCGCATGAGCGTCCCAGTCGACCCGTACTACATCGAACAATTGCGCCGTATCCCAGACTTCAACAGGGCATACGACGAAGATGGCATGACTGTCGAAGAGTTCGAAGAGTTCGGACCTACAAAACTCACTCTGCGCCAGTTCCTGGATGCTGATGCAAAACTTGACGCCCTGGTCCGCGACGTGATCGTCCCCGCACCGTAACTGAAAGCTAACGAAATGCGCATAGGAATAATTGGTGCTGGCCGCATCGGTCAGGTGCACGCACGTTCGGTGGCAGCCAACCGGCAGGCAGAGCTGGTGGTTGTGGCAGACCCAAATCTGGAAGCAGCCGAAAACGTGGTGGCGCAGTACGGCGGCCGAGCTACTGCGGACGCGGACGAAGTTCTCTCCTCTCCCGACGTGGACGCGGTTATCATCTGCTCCCCCACTCCGATGCACGCGCCGCAAGTGCTGGCAGCTACAGAACACGGAAAGGCCGTGCTTTGTGAGAAGCCGCTTGCCTCTTCGGCCGCGCAGGCCGAGGAACTGGCCGCTAGCCTGCAAGGAAAGAACGCCCGCGTCATGGTCGGCTTCAATCGTCGGTTTGATCCCGGCTTCGCTGCCGCAAAGGCTGCAGCCGAGGCAGGGAAGATCGGGACCGTGGAACAGGTGACAATCATTTCGCGTGACCCCGCGGCCCCGCCAAAGGAATACATTGCGGTCTCTGGCGGAATCTTCAAGGACATGACAATTCACGATTTCGACATGGCACGATTCTTGATCGGAGATATCAAAGAAGTCAGTGCCGTCGGCATGAACATGGATCCTGAACTAGCTGATTCAGGAGACTTTGATGGCGCCATCGTCACCTTGGTAGCCAAAGACGGGAAAGTCGCAACGGTGACAAATTCGCGCCATTGCGCGACCGGCTACGATCAACGCGTCGAACTCTTTGGAAACGAGGGCATGGTTTCCGTGGACAATGTGCGGCAAACCACGCTGCGTATATCGAACGATCAGCAATCCGAAGCGCAGGAACCGTACATGGACTTCTTCCTGGACCGGTATGCGCGGGCGTATGCGCTTGAGCTCGACTCGTTCATCGCGGATCTGGAGGCAGGCACGCCGCTGTCGCCCTCCATAAAGGACGGTGTCGAGTCCCTTCGAGTGGCCGAGGCCGCAGACAAGTCTGCCCAGGAAAGGCGCGTGGTCGTCATCTAGTGGTGGGCTGACTTTCGGACATAATTCTCAGCTTTTCTCCATCAACTTCTTTCCAGGCAGCCCGGAAGGTAGCACAACTGGAGCACAGAGATTCCGCGGCGAAATTTCGCTTTATCAAATCATCCCCCACCGGCGCTCCAGGCTTCCGATACCTGCCTTTCTTCCGAGTGATGACAGACTTGATTCCAGCCATGTTGCATAACCGCCAGACTCTGCGCTCCAACACCCGGTATCCCAACTCTTGTAACTCCTCCGCAAGGAACCGGCACCCCAGTTCGGGGTCATCATCATGCAGTTCTCGTAACACACTGATGAGATGTTCCTCTTCGACCTCCCGGCGCGA
>CAYFRL010000026.1:0-25886 GCA_964345595.1 uncultured Actinomyces sp. | reverse complement strand
GAGAGCCGCGACCCGGTGCCGGAGAGCACCCGGGCTCATGGACGATTACACCATGTGGCTCCGACACGTCCATCGGAGAGCGACGACGTTCAGGCTGACTGTCGAACCTTGAGCTTGCCAGGTAACATTTTGCTCTCCACGCTTTCACCATCAATCATGCGCGTGAGCATATCGATTGCTTCATAGCCCATGGCTTGGAAGTCTTGCCGTACCGTGGTGAGTGCCGGGATGAAGAACGCTGATCCTTCTTCATCGTCAAAACCGACCAGGAGCAAGTCCTCGGGGGCATGGATGCCCGCTTCGGCTAATGCTTGCAGCATCCCGAAAGCCATTTGGTCATTCGCGACCATCACAGCATCGGGCAGGGGGTGGGAAGCCAAGAGTTCAGCGGCAACCTCCCGACCCTTTTCGGCGCTCCAGTCGCCTTGCAGTCGCGGGCCAGCTGTCATTCCCAGCTCATTCAACGAATCGGCCCAGGCAGCTTCGCGTTCGTTCGCGTCAAACCAGTCCGTGGGCCCCGAGACGTAAGCGACCGTGCGCGCGCCCCGAGCATGAAGATGCTCCATGGCTTGCCGCACGCCACCTCTTTGCTCGACGCCAACGCGGGGAATCCTCGAATCGCCCTCTACCCATGCGGAGGCCACAGCAAGAACGGGCACCGGAATGCTCTGACTTTCAAGGTCCCGAGCCAGCTGCTCCACAGGGGTGACTACTATGAGTCCGGCAACTCCCAAGCTGAGGAAGTCGTCCACTGAGCGGCGCAGAATCTCAGAGCTGAACTCCGGAAGTGTCGCAACGCTGACTAGGTAACCTTTCTCGTTCGCGGCCAGCTGCAAGGACAGCAGTGTCGTGGCGGGCCCAAAGCTCACAAACTGCGGCGTAACAATCCCGATGAGGCGACTGCTGTTGCTTGCTAATGCCCGCGCGAACTCGTTGCGGCGATACCCCAGATCGGAGATTACTTGCAGCACTTTCTCTCTGGTCTCCGGGCGCACCTTTCCCTTGTTGTTCAAAACTCGAGAGACGGTCTGGTGGGACACTCCGGCCACTCGCGCAACATCAACCATTGACGGCCCTCGCGCTGCTCTGCCCGAAACGGGCGGACCCGTCTCCACATTCCGGTTCGGAATTGCAACCACCTCTTTTCAGTCACCCCTGCACATCCGCGTCTTCGACGGCCATAGAGTCTCTACGTAGAGGTTAGCGCTAACAAATAGGGGTCGCCATCTGGTATCGGCAACAAACTTGTAACGGTTCGTCGAGCACAGGACAGCAGGTCTCGAACTTCCCCGCCACCGCCTCGATCACTCCCGACTCTTACGAGATGCATGAACCGCTCATTCCTAGGACAATCGGGGAAAAGAGGAAAGCAGCGGAGGTGAACACGTGCGCGAACCAAACAATCACATCGCGCGCGTCGGCGATAGGCTGCTCAATCAGGCTGCCCCTTTGTTCCGAACAGTGCGGCGCATTCGACGCCCGGAAAACGCCGACTCACCCGGGTTCGATCTGAGCTATGTCCGGACTGGTCCAGTGACGGACAGTCCCGCGGTTGTGATTCCCGGGGGGCCGGGTCTGGCATCGGTGCTGCCTTACCGCTCTTTTCGACGGCAGGCCGCCCGGGATGGCTTAGACGTCATAATGGTTGAGCACAGGGGCATCGCGCTCTCACGGTTTAGCTCACAAGGGTCCGACCTGCCTAAATCCTCTATGTGGATTGACGCGGTCGTAGACGACATTGCCGCAGTGCTGGATCGAGAAAATGTGCAGCGCGCGTTTATCGCTGGATCCTCTTACGGCAGTTATTTGGCATCAAGTTTCGGCGCAAAGTATCCGGAACGTGTTGCTGGAATGCTCTTAGACTCGGCGCTCCAATCGACCCAAGACATCCAAGTGGAACGAACCGCGATTCGCAGGCTCTTTTGGAACTCTGGCAGTGAGATGGCGGAGTCGGTTCGCTTTCTGGTTGAGTCCGGAGAGGATCCGCGCACGCTTCTTGATGTTATCCGAGCTGGCTACGAACTAAACGGCGCCGACCTGGTCACTTCATTGCTCCAGCGCCGTTTGGAGGGCCGCCCCCAGGCGGTATGGAAGGTGCTTGAAAACTACGCTGCACGCGATGTTTCATTGGCAGGGGTGCCCGGATACTACGAGTTTGCTAGGGCTGGCACCATTGGGTTCCGCGAGCTCAACTACGCCCCAGCACTCGACGGACACCCCCTTGATCCCGCCCTTACCTACTCGCCGCTAGCAAAATACTTTCCGGGCTTCGTTGGCGAACCTTTCGACCTGCTAGCGGCTGCCGCCGCGTTCGACTGGCCTCTGGCTCTGCTGGTCGGCAATCGAGATCTGCGCACTCCGCCCGCGATTGCAGAGAGAACCGCGAGCCTTGCTCCTCACTCGGTTCTGGCGCGCATCGAAAACGGTCACAGCGCTCTCGATACGCACATGTTGGCGTTCGAAAAGACACTGAAATTGCTGATGACTCACCGTCTGGAGTTCCTGCCTAACGCCGCCGCTGATCTCAGTGCCCTCCCAAGACGAGGCGACGGCGCCGACCTGGCAAAACTCATCAGCGTGCTTTCCCGCGTGGAAAACAATTGAGAGATTCTGGCTCTACGGGCTGCGCTCTGAGACCGGACTCGACTGCAGCGCTAACCGGCTACAGGCGCAGGTCGTGAACCGCTTCCAGTGCTTCCGCGTCGGCTTCGCTCATCCCGTCGATCGGACCGCCATTCCAGACAATGTCCTCACCAAGGGCTTCCAGCACCGCCTGATGCTTCCCGCGGCTTAACTTGGCGCCGTGCACTAGGGTGGCGGGACCCCACATGGTCGTGAAGCTGTCGTGCCAGCCCTTCCCCGTGTCCGTTCCCTTGATGACGTGATGAAGAGTGTCAGGGATCGTCTTCAGGTGCGGGGTGAACGCGTTAGCCAGGACAGCAATCTTGATCTCCCGCTCCGTACCGGGCTTCGCAACCACGACCTCGTCAACCTGCCCCAGCATCGCGTTTGCGAGCTCGTCTGCTTCCAACATGAGCGTCCCGTTGGTCGATCTCGGATTACATTCAATTGCCAGGAGTTCACCGTCGTGATCCACAAAGTCAAAGGAGAGCTGACCGGTGTAGGTCGGGTCCAGCTGATCGACAATCTTTTGCGTGTACTCCAGCGTCTTCGTCGAATCGTCAGCGACGAACTCTATGCCGGTCGAGTGTGCCCACTGCTCAGGGGCACGGTAAGTCACCATGCTTGTCACTTTCCCGTCCACCACAGTCGCGTACGTGCAAACCATCGGGCCGTCCATGAAGGGCTGAACAATCCAAGGCTGCTCTTCCGTTGGATGACAGTCCTCAACAAGCATCTGCCCTGCTAGCGGGCCCGTGTTCGTGAGTAACGCGACCCCGCCTCGAGAAAACGCTGCCCGCGCGAAGTACTGCGGGAACTGGTCTATCGCTTCTTGAAGGCTCTTCTCATCGGTTGCGACAACGGTCTGCGGGATAGGCACACCAGCCTGCTCACACAGGCGCTGGAAACTCACCTTGTCATGCAGGACCGCCAGTTTGTCGAACGGGCCAGTGTAGACCTCTACGCCGTCCACTAGATCGTCCCGGCGCGCCGCTAAATAGAACGCCTCCTCAAAAGACGGGATGATGAGTTCGATCTCGTTGTCCGCCACGAACTCGTTTATGTCGGCGATGAACTGGTCCGTGTCAAAGGTGGGAGAAGCCGTGGCCGCGTGTCCAGCTGCGAACCGAGAGTGGTTCCCCATCGCACCTTCATATGTGTCGCTGGCGAACACAGTGTGTCCTGAACTTCCCAGCTTGCGAATGATATCCAGGGCAAAGGGGTTTCTGGAGCTGGTAACCAGTACTCGCATGATTGGCCTCTCACGTGAAAAGAATGATCAATTTAGGGGATTCTATGCGCCACTTTACGCAAGAGTTGCGGCACTAATCCGCAAAGGTGCCAGGTCGGCGACCGGGTCATCTTGTTGCATTGCACTGCTCAGTATAGCTAGCAGGTCTTCGACAGGCCGGATGAGCCCGCGGCGTCCCACAGAATCCAAAGACTGGTCTTCCAACGCGGATTCGTTGAGCACACAGTATTTTGACACTATCTCAACAACCAGTGAGCGAGGTTCCCATGACTTTTCTGCGCCGCATCCCCCTGATCGGGTGGATACTCATTGCCATCATTCTTGGCGTAGCACTCGGACCGATCATGCCCAAGTGGTTGGGTGACGCGTTCTTAACTTACAACTCGATCTTTTCAGGCTTCTTAGGTTTTGCAGTTCCGCTGCTGATCTTTGGCTTGATCACGCCAGCCATCGCAGAATTGGGACAGGGCGCCGGCAAATGGCTGGGAGTCACCGCTGGCGTGGCTTACGGATCAACGATTCTTGCGGGCCTGCTGACCTACTTTGTGAGCGTGTTCCTCTACCCGCGGATCATCTCCCCCACCGGTCTGGTAGAAGTTGAAGCGGTGGAGGGCGATGGGCTGGAGCCCTATTTCACTCTTTCTTCGTCCCCGACCGGCGGCGCTACAAACATTGTGCTCGCCCCCGTCCTGGACGTCATGACGGCGCTTGTTTTGGCGTTCCTAATCGGACTCGGCCTGACCATGTTCAAGAAATCCGTGCTATTTGACGGAGCGAAAGAGTTCCGGACCATTATCGAGGTCACCATCAAGAAGGTCATCGTTCCAGCGTTACCCCTGTTCATCTTCGGCACATTCATGAACCTGTCTTACAGCGGCGAGGCTTGGAGTGTTATCAGTACCTTCCTGGTCGTAGTGATCACGTCCTTCGCTTTGACGCTGGTGGTGCTGCTTCTTCAGTTCACCGTGGCTGGCGTAGTGTCCAAGCAGAACCCGCTCAAGATGCTTTGGGGTATGAAGGACGCCTACCTAACGGCACTTGGAACGTCATCGTCGGCGGCAACAATCCCAATCACGCTGGGTTCAGCGCGGGGGATCGGAGTTAGCGGACCCGTTGCCAGCTTCGTCGTTCCCCTCTGCGCAACCATTCACCTGTCGGGTTCGATGGTGAAAATAGCGACTTTCTCAATCGCGGTGCTTGTACTCATAGGTGGAAACTACAGCTTCGCTGCCTTCTTGCCATTCCTGCTCATGCTGGGGATCATGATGATCGCCGCGCCTGGCGTTCCCGGCGGCGCTATTGCGGCCGCGTCTGGTCTGCTGGTACAGATGCTCGGATTTGGAGATGCGGCGATTGGCCTAATGTTCGCGGCGTACATTGCTCTGGACAGTTTCGGCACGGCTACAAACGTGACCGGCGACGGTGCGATAGCCGTCTTGATCGACAAGCTGTCCAGGGGCAAGGTTGGGAACGGGTCTGTCGAGGACTCGGAACCGTCTTCCATTGACGAGGCGGTCGCGGTGGAAGGGACCCCTCTCAGCTGACGAACTGGTGCGCGGCCGGCAAAATTACACGTAAAACCGCGCCGCGCTCCGAATCGGCGATTTGCACATCGCCACCAGACTTGCGCGCTAATTCGCGGGCAATTGCGAGTCCCAGGCCGGTACCGCCAGCTTGTCGATCGCGCGCACTGTCTAGCCGGACGAAGCGTTCGAAGACACGTTCACGCTCCGCGGTTGGGATCCCCGGGCCGTCATCGGAGACCCTGATCTCCGCAACTCCGCCCGCGCCGACTACCGCCACAGACACCGCGCTAGCAGCGTGCCTTTCCGCGTTGTCGACCAAGTTTGTGACGATCTGTTCAACCGCGCCCGGCACAGCCCACGCAAAGACAGCGCCGTCCGCGGTGAACTCCAAAGAGACGCGATCGGACCGCCGACGCGCCAGTGTTTGGCGAACAGCTTCAGCCAAATCGACCCTTTTCGCACTTGACTGGCTGCCGGCATCCAATCTGGCCAACTGCAAGAGCTCCGCAGCTAAGGATTCTAGGCGCTCAGTGTCTTCTAGGGCCCCCGCCGCCAGTTCTTCGGTAGTAATCCCATCCGGGTGTGCGACGGCGACTTGAAGTTGAGCCTGCAAAGAGGCAAGTGGGCTACGTAGTTCGTGGGAAGCATCGGCGATGAAAACTCTCTGTTTGTCCGTCGCCGCCTGCAGCCGGTCAAGCATGCGGTTCATCGTGAGAGCAAGCCTCTGAATTTCGTCAGCGTGCGCTGGGACGGGTACGCGCCTGTCCAGCTCCTGATCCGTCAGCTTATCGACCTCGGTCCGAATCGCTTCAACCGGACGCAATGCACGCCTGGTCACCAGCCAGGCGACTGCGGCCACGACGGGAAGCACCAGGGCCAGCCCGATCAGCAGCAGCTGATTTAACCGGGCAAGCACGCGTTCCGCCTCGGCCAAAGAGACCCCCGCAAACACGACCGCGCTGCCGGATGGTGATTCACTTCCAACCCCAACGACGCGGTAGTCGCTGACGTTACCCGCATAAGATTCGACCCGCACTGTCTGGGCAACAAGTTGGCCAGGACCGGGTGACGCGGAACTTAGGGGTGGGATGTCGGCAAGCTGAGGCGACGCCGCCACTACCTGACCACCTTCCCCTACCACCTGCAGGATTGTGTTTCCGGCCGCATCAACGTCCAACAGTGGAGTGATTCTGCCGGCCTCCACGACTATCGCAAGATTTCTTGCTTGTACCTCGGCAACGTTCTGAGCGTCTTCCACCATCGCCGCGGCTATCAGCCGAACAATTGAGATCCCTATGACCGCAAGTGCCAAAGAAACCACCAGCACAGAGCCGACTGTGACGCGGGCCCGCACCGATCCCAGCCAGTTCTTCGTCATCTGGCACCTTCCAATCGGTACCCAGCACCCCTCACCGTTTGAATACTCTCCGTACCGAAAGGGGCATCGATTTTACGTCGAAGAGAGCTCACGTGCACTTCGATAACATTCGGAGCGGCCGGCGCTGCAAAGTCCCAGAGGGCGTCGATGAGTTCTTCTTTAGCCACGACCTGGCTGGGTCTGCGTGCCAGGTAAGCCAAAATGTCGAACTCTTTGGCTGTCAGTTGTACTTCCACGCCGTCTCTGCGACACCGCCGCTCCGCCAAGGAAATCTCCAGGCCTCCGACGACAAGATCGTTTTCAGGATCAGCCGGGCCGGGTGGCTTGGGTAAAGTGGCCCGCCGGACAAGCGCGCGCAGCCTGGCCACCAGAACAACGTAATGAAAAGGTTTAGTCAGGTAGTCGTCCGCGCCGGTGTCCAAGGCATCGGCCTCATCATATTCCCCGTCTTTTGCCGTCAGCATGAGGATAGGTGTCGTGATGCCTTGTTCACGCAGCGCCGCACACACCGCGTACCCGTTCTTCCCCGGCATCATGATGTCCAACACGATGACGTCAAAGTGGCCGCGCTCTGCCAGGACTTGACCGCTCAGACCGTCATAGGCGGTTTCAACCGTGAAGCCCTCTGCGCTAAGCCCCCGCTTCAGTGCGGAGACCATGCGGCGCTCATCGTCAACCAGCAGTACTCTCATGGTTCTAATCGTCCCAGATCGCTCTGCCCCACGGAAAGCGCCAACCGCCAAAGCACGCCAAGCCTAGAAGAATGCCGGGTCAACCTGAAGCTCAGCTGAAGAACGTCGACACTTCAGCTGTCCTTCAGGTTCTTCATTCCATACTGAAAGTGTTCAAGTCGGCCGTGTAAATGCGAAACGAGGTAAAGACAATGCACACGAAGAAAACGCTACGAAGAGCGGCTCTGATCTCGCCAATGGTTGCGGGCGCTCTGCTCCTAGCAGGCTGTGGACTTGGCGAACCGGACCGGACAGTCGCCCCGGTCCGCCCTGAAGAAAGCACCAGCCAGACCAAAACGCAGTCAGAAGCGGCGGAAACCCCACAACCCGAAAGCAGCGAGCAACCAGCGCCGTCAGGCACTGACGAGTCCGCGCAGACAGACCCAGCGCCGGGCAGCGCGCTGCCGGGCGTCGAGATTTCCCCTCAGCAGGCCGCCCGGACGGCACTTGAAGCGCACCCGGATTCTCAGGTCATCGAAATCTCACTTGACCGCGTGCGGGGAGTAACCGCCTGGGAGGTAGAAGTACTCTCTGAAAACGCGAAATGGGAGGTGTCCGTGGACGCGGTGACAGGCCAAGTCGTCCTTGAAGAGCAAAGCCATTCAAGTAGCCCTGCAAAGTACATGGGCAGGCTCGCTGACGCGCAGATCGATTACGCGAAAGCCATAGAGCTGATGCTTGCTGCCGTGCCGGGCGGAAGCATCGTGGAGATTGAACTGGATGATCATCACGGCCGTGTCTCCTGGGAGGGCGATGTCATTGCGCCAAACCATGCAAAACACGAAATCATCATTGACGGTATCACTGGTGACATCCTGGAAAACGAAATTGACGACTAGCTAACCGCTTCCAACATGCACCCCCGGGGCAGGGCCACCCCGGGGGTTGCCATTAGGCTGTACCCATGACTGATCCGTACGGCTCTGATGTGCTGAAACGCGCGCCAGAACACCACCGACCCCAAACCACCCGCTCCACGGAGGTACCGCTAGAAGCGGGCATGGTCCTTGAAGATGTAAGCACCGGATTTGTGGGGGCTGTCATCCGCGTGGAAAAGTCAGGCGGGGTGCATCTGGTGGAACTGGAAAACCGATACGGCCAGCGGCGCTCTTTCCCACTTGGCCCCGGATTCTGGATGGATGGCAAGCCGATCGTCGCAACGCCGCCTCGTCCAATCCTCCGAAAAGGCGCCCCCCGGACAAACTCAGGTTCCAGGGCGCCCCAAGGAAGGCGCGCACGCGTTGCCCAGCAAAGCAGAATCTGGGTGGAAGGCAAGCACGACGCAGAGTTGGTGCAACACGTGTGGGGAACAGACCTGGCAGAGGCCGGCGTGGCAGTGGAGCTTCTCGACGGTGCGGATAACCTGGCAGCAGCGCTGACTGAATTTGGGCCCAGCGACGTTGCGCGTGCCGGGGTACTGCTGGATCACCTGATCCCCGGTTCGAAGGAGTCGCGGCTGGCAAACCAAGTGAATGCCACTTTCCCTACCGGAGTGCTGATACTGGGCCACCCGTTTGTTGATGTGTGGCAGGCGGTGAAGCCAACCCGGGTTGGTTTGGATAAGTGGCCGGATGTGCCGCGGGGCGTCGATATTAAAGTCGGTACACTGTCGGCTCTTGGCTGGCCCCACCGCTCGCAAGAGGACATCGCGGAGGGCTGGCAGCGCATCCTCGGCACCGTCAGGGACTATCGCGACTTGGAGCCATCGCTGCTAGGCCGGGTGGAAGAGCTTATCGATTTCGTTACCGAGCCCGGCGCCGGCTAGATATGGGCAGTCTCACGCGAAAATTAGCGGATCTTTTGCCCCGCTGAACGGCGCAGCAGACTAATCTGGGGTCGCGGCGCGAAGTACGCTGCACGCGGCGCGGCGGCGCTCGCGCACCTAAACCAAGAGGAGTGGGTATGGGTCCCGCGACGACTCACACTGAGCTCTCCCGGCGGCTCACCAGCAGGCAGATTTCCATGATCGGCTTGGCTGGGGCGCTAGGAACCGGGCTGTTTCTAGGTTCCGGTGCGACGATCGCTCACGGAGGACCCGCCACCATCGTGTCGTATCTGCTAGCTGGTTTACTTGCGCTAGCGGTTGTCTGGGCTTTGGCGGAGATGGTTGTCGCACATCCAGAGCCGGGCGGTTACGGCGCGGTGGCGGCACGATACTGGGGTCCTTTCGGCGGCTACTTGACCAGGTGGAATTTCGCGGTTGTCATGCTGGTCGCTGTGGGCGCCGAGGTCACCGCCGCTTCAACCTATTTGCAGTACTGGTTCCCCGGCCTACCACTGGCGGTTGGAACCGCGCTTTGCTCCCTGCTAATTGTTTCGCTGAATCTGATCACTGTGCGGCTGTATGGCGCAAGTGAGTACTGGTTTTCGATGATCAAGGTCGTCGCCATCATCGTGTTCATCCTGTTCGGCTTTTCAGTTATTCTCCGGGGAACCGCGACCACTGCGCCAACCGGCTTTTCAAATCTGGTGGACTACGGCGGGTTCGCTCCGATGGGCGTTGCGGGAATTGTGGCCGCGACCGCTCTGGCCGTGTTTTCCTTTGGAGGGATAGAGAACGTTTCGGTCGCTGCAGCTGAATCAGCAAACCCTGCCCGAGATGTTCCCCGCGCCGCACGAAACATGATCTGGCGCCTGCTTGTTTTCTACCTGCTGGCTACCCTGGTGGTCCTGGCCATGCAGCCCTGGCCAGAAACCGCGTCGGCCGACGGGACGCTTGCCACTTCGCCTTTTGTGAAGGCCCTGGCGCTACTTGGGATACCGGCCGGTGCGGACATAATGAACGGCGTGCTGATTGTCGCTGCTCTTTCCGCGGCAAACGGGTGCCTGTACGCGTCTAGCCGGATGATCCATTCACTGGCGATGGACGGTTACGCGGTCCGCTCGGCCTCCCAAACCGCTCGCAACGGGGCTCCCAGAGTGGCGGTCCTTATCGCCGCTTCTGGCATGGTTGCAGCGTCCCTGCTTTCTCTGCTTAGTCCAAACGGTGCATTCATGGTCCTGTATGGCTGCGCGACCGCTGGCATTTTGGTCACCTGGTCCACAGTGATGTGGACACATTTGAAGTTCCAGAAAGCGCTGGCGAGGCAAGGCCGCGATCGGCCGGCACATCGCCTCTGGTTCGCACCGGCGTTGAACTGGATAGTGATGCTGTCTTGTCTAGCCATTTTCGTGGTGCTCTACTTTGTGTTGCCAATCGTCTGGTGGGCGGGAGTCCCTTACATAATCGTCCTTACGGCTTCGTACTACTTGGTAGAGCGCGTCCGCGGCTAACTAAAGGGGAGGCTCTTGTGTTCGGCAAGCTTTTCAATCCTGAAGCACCGTTTTGGGTCGGCGTTGCCCGATTTGCGGACCTGGTGTGGCTAAACGTGCTCTTCTGCGTCACCTTATTGCCACTGGTCACCGGCGGGGCGGCGCTCACGGCCCTTTACGACACGGCGTGGCGGTGGGGAGAAGAAAGGGGACGAGGCGTCACCAGAGACTACTTCGCAGCGTTCCGAGACAATTTTGTTCAGTCGACCGTTCTCTGGTTGCTCGTGGCACCTGTCGGGGTGCTGCTGATGGCAGCGTGGATCTTCTTACCCCTATCTGAATTGGCCGTCTTGAAGGTTCTGCTTTCCCTGGTCTACATGCTGATCTTTCCTTTTGTCTGGTTCTTACAGGCAAGGTTTGAGAACTCGTTTTGGGGCACGCTCAGGAACTCGGTGCTGATCCCCCTTTCTCAGCTGCCGTTTGCCGCAGGGGTTCTTGCCATCAACGCGGGCATTTTAGGTTTGAGCGTTTGGACGGCCATCGAGCTTCCGCAGATTCTGCCCATTTTGGTGCTGCTTGGCGCTGCATTGCCGGTGGCGGCCAGCATGCCGCTACTAAACCGGGCCGTGAGTCCCTGGTCAAAGCGTCCCACGGTTGCTCCCTAAAACTGTCACCAAATCTTTATCAAACTCTTCCCGCTTGGAAGATGACAGCGTGTATCCTGGGTTTTGTCGGCACTTCGGAAACGTTTCCGATCCGGGTGCTGGGCCCAATGTTGAGGAGTTCTCAATACCCATTTTCCACCAGGAGAATCAAGATGAATCGAAGCAAAATCGCAAAGATCGCCGCTGCTGGCGCGGTCGCCACGTTGCTTGCCGGGTCACTGGCCGCATGCGGGGGCAACTCAGATAAGGCCGCATCAGGAGAAGCAGGCGGAGAGGGTCAGGTCTACTACCTGAACTTCAAGCCCGAAGCCGCGGACGACTGGAAAAACCTAGCAGCCACATACACAGAAGAGACCGGCGTTCCCGTAACGGTAGAGACCGCGGCCTCAGGAACTTATGCCGCGACTTTGAAGTCTGAACTTGCAAAGTCGAACCCGCCAACGCTGTTCCAGGTGAACGGCCCCGTCGGTTTGGCTATCTGGAATGATTACACAGCTGATCTGGCTGACACCGCAATCTACGAGAACCTTAAAGATCAAGGAATGGCTTTGTCCGACAAGGACGGCACTGTCAAGGGCATTCCTTACGTAGTCGAGACCTACGGCATCATTTACAACAAGCACCTGCTGGACGAGTACATCGCCCTACCAGATGCTGCGGTGAAATCTGCCGATGAGATCAACAACTTCGAGACTCTGCAGAAGGTCGCTGAAGGAATCCAGGCCAACAAGGACAAGTTGGGCGTGGATGGAGCTTTCACATCCGCCGGCTTTGATTCGTCTTCTGACTGGCGCTTCAAGACCCACTTGGCAAACATTCCCCTCTACTACGAGTTTGAAGAGACCGGAGTGACCGGACAGCCAGAAACCATCCAAGGCACCCACATGGACGGATACCAGAAGATTTTCGACCTGTACATCAACAATTCCACCACGGATCCATCGATGCTCTCTGGGAAGACAATCGATGATGCAAACTCCGAGTTTGCCTTGGGCAAGGCAGTGTTCTACCAGAACGGCACCTGGGCATACAACGATGTCACCGGCCAGGCAGTGGCTGACGAGGACATGGGTATGCTTCCGATTTACATCGGCGCCGACGGAGAAGAGAACCAGGGACTCACAACCGGTTCCGAAAACTACTGGGTGATCAACTCAAAGGTTTCCGAAGCCGACCAGCAGGCATCGCTCGACTTCCTCGAATGGGTAATCACCTCTGACGCGGGACGCGAGGCCCTAACGACCAACATGGGCTTTGTGACTCCGTTCTCGACCTTTGAGGGCTTTGAGTCGACGAATCCACTGGTTCTAGCTGACGCCGAGTACTTCGCCGCGGGGAAGACTCCCGTTTCGTGGAACTTCACCGTGATGCCTTCTGACGAGTGGAAGAACGGTGTCGGTCAGGCTCTGCTCGGATACGCGCAAGGCAACAACGGCTGGGAAGATGTGAAGACCGCTTACGTTGACAACTGGGCAACCGAAGTTGGACTGTCTCAGACCGATGAGGGCTAGGCGCCTTCCTTAGCAATTGTGTCCCGGGACGTCAGCAACAGGCGTCCCGGGACGCTCACACCGAGAGGAATCATCAATGCATAAATCCCTCAACCGGTGGGGATTGCTGTTTGCAGGACCAACGATCGCAGCTTTCATCATCGGGTTCGTGGTGCCTTTTGTAATGGGCGTGTACCTGTCGTTCACCCGCTTCACAACCGTGACAGATTCAAACTGGGTCGGGTTCAGCAACTACGCCCGCATTTGGGGCGACCCCATTTTCATGCACTCACTCTGGTACACAGCGCTGTTCACTGTGGCAACGACCGTGATTATCAATGTGCTCGCCTTTGCAGCCGCCTACATGTTGGTGAAAGCGATAAAAGGACGAAACATCTTCAGATCCGTGCTGTTCATGCCGAACCTGATCGGCGGAATCGTGCTTGGCTGGGTATGGTTGCTTCTCTTGAACGGCATCTTGGCTCACTGGGCCCGCACCATTGTGAGTAGCAGTACCGACGCCTTCTGGGGACTGGTCATCGTCACGTCCTGGCAGCAGATCGGATACATGATGGTGATCTACATTGCCGGTCTTCAGTCCATTCCGACGGATGTTCTAGAGGCGGCAAAGGTGGACGGAGCTTCAGGTTCACAGACGCTAGGGAAAGTAATAATGCCTTTGGTGATGCCGTCAATCACCGTCTGCACCTTCCTCACGCTCACCTCTGGCTTCAAAATGTTCGACCAGAACTTGGCGCTTACCAACGGCGCGCCAGGAAGATCCTCAGAACTGCTGGCCCTCAACATCTTCAACACTTTCTATGGAAGACCTGGGTTTGAGGGTGTAGGTCAAGCAAAGGCGGTGGTCTTCTTGATCATTGTGGCTGCCATCACGCTGCTACAGAACCGCTTCGTACGGTCAAAGGAGAACTACTGATGACTGATGTGAAGCGTCCCCGCGCATGGACGGTATTCTTTTCCATCCTGTCGATTGTGTACATGTACCCAATCATTTTGGTGTTGATCAACTCCTTTAAGGGCAAAGTCTTCATCAACGACAATCCGTTTTCTCTTCCAACTAGCACGACCTTCGTTGGCTTGGAAAACTACATCCGAGGCATCCAGCAGACCGACCTTTGGATGGTGTTCACCTGGTCGCTGATCATCACGGTCGGTTCAGCATTTTGGATCCTGCTGCTCACGTCGATGACAGCCTGGTGGATCGTTCGTTCCGACAACTGGTTCAGCAAACTGCTCTACCTGATCTTCCTTTTCTCCATGGTCGTGCCGTTCCAGATGGTGATGTTCACGCTGTCCTGGTTCACGGACTACCTGGGACTAGGAAACCCCGTGGGCCTTTGGGTAATCTACTTGGGCTTCGGGGCTGGTCTCGCGGTCTTCATTTTCACCGGGTTCGTGAAAGCCATTCCTTATGAGCTGGAAGAAGCTGCGCTGATTGACGGTTGCGGCCCGGTTCGCACCTATTTCCTGGTGGTGTTCCCGGTTCTTAAACCGGCCGTCATCACCGTGGCGATCCTTGAAGTCATGTGGCTTTGGAACGACTACCTTTTGCCCTACCTGACCTTGGACCTGAAGAAGTACAAGACCGTTCCCATCGCCGTCCAGTATCTAAAGGGCGGTTTCGGCACGGTCGATATGGGATCCATGATGGCGGTGTTGGTGCTGGCAATCATTCCGGTAATTGTGTTCTACCTTTTCAGTCAGCGACATATCATTCAGGGCGTTATCTCAGGGGCGGTGAAGGGCTAACTGTTGTTTGGGGAGGGATTTATACAATCGATTCCTCCCCAAACGGCAAGCAGGGGAGCAGAGTCCTATGATCACCATTAAGGAACTGGCTGACCTGTGCGACGTGTCTATCGCCACCGTGTCGCGGGCGATGAACGCGCGCGCAGATGTGAACCCGCAAACGCGGGCCCGCATTCTAAAGGCTGCGGAAGAGTACGGGTACGTTCCGAACTCGGCTGCTCGCAGTCTGAAGCTTCCGGTCGCTAAGACGATCGCGGTCATAGTCCAAGGACAAACTTCGGAACTACTGATCCGTCTGCTCGGAATGATTGATGAGGAACTTGAGGACGCAGAGTATGAGACCCTCCTGTTCCACGTATCCGACCGAAAAGCGAACGCTCAAACCATTGTCAACCTGGTAACCGGCGGCAGCTTTTCCGGCGTCATATTCTTGGGGCGTTACGGGCAAGCCGATGGCGCGAACGCACCAGAACTTAGTCGTTCTCTATCCCTGCTTGAGGTCCCGATTGCCTTTTGCACCACGACGGACTTTTCCAACTCGCCGTCGTTACATGCATCCGTGACCGTTGACGACATTGCTGGCGCCGCCGTTGTGACCGAACATCTTCTCAAGCTCGGCCACCGATCCATCGCTTTCGCACTTTTCGAACCGAGCGCACCGACATCCAGCGGTCACGCTTGGATGCTCCGGTACCTCGGTTTTCGCCAAGCGATGGAGCGGGCCGAAGCAGAGGTCCGCGATGAGCTGCTCATCCCCGGCGCGGATCCCGGGGAACCCTATTCGATGAGTAACGCACACCTCTCCACCACCAAGTGGCTGGCTCAGTCGCCAACTGAGTTCACTGCGGTGGTCGCTTCTTGTGACGCCGTGGGGATCGGTGTTATGCGGGCTCTTAGCGATGCGGGGTTGCGCGTGCCAGAAGACGTATCCGTCGTGGGTTTTGACGGTTTAGAGTTTTCCCACTACTCGCGGCCGTCCCTCACAACGCTGGTTCAGCCACTTGAAGAAATCGCCCAGCGCACGGTGGATGCTTTGCTTCGACAACTCGCTTACCCTTACCAGCAGCCTCAGTCGGTGACGGTGGACGGGACCCTATGGGTTGGCGAATCAACCGCGCCGGTTGCTCCTCAGACCGACTAGTCATCTGCCCTTTGGTTTCCGTCCCCAGCGTCGCACAGCAACGTTAGGGCCAAGTGCTGCGAGGATCCGCCGCTCGGCCTTGGCGCCAGGGTTGACCATCACCGGGTTCCGGGCCCGTTCCAAGATGGGAAGATCCGCCTGGGAATCTGTGTAGACGAAACCCCAAGTCTGCGTACCTGTCCGGGCAGCAACGCTGGCGGCTTTCACGGCTCCACGATTGTGCGGCGCGAAGTTCCCCGATGGAAGTTCAAGTTCTGAAGAGACCAGTTCCACGTCGCCAAGGCCAATCAGATCCAAAAAGGTTCGCGCTAAGTGGCGTTCTGAAGCCGTTGCTACAAGTACCCGACGACCCCTATCTTGGTGATTCTGCGCGGCGACAATTGCCCGCGGAACGATTTTGCGAGAACGGGAAAGATCATTGGCCACGGACACGGCGAGCCTTTGGTATTCGTCGGTGCTGAGACCGCGTACCGCAGCTCGCGCAGCAATTGCAAGCACCCCGCTTGAGGTGAGCCTATTGGAAAGCAAGTCACGCAGCAGACAGAAGACTCGAATCGGCTGCCTGCGGAATTGACGCAACGCTAGAGAGCGGAAAGTATCCCCGGCCAGGAACACCCCATCCAGATCAAAGATCACCCAAGCATCGCCTCTGGCAAGATCTGCCGGAGCACCGGTTCCCTCCTCTTTCAAGGCTGCGTTCAGCGTGTCATCTGCGGAAGTCAACAACAACCCTAGCGGGGTCAGCTAGAGTCGTTATCCGCACTTCCCTCTCTTCGTCTACCCCGATAACGATCCGTGTGATGCCTTCAAAAGTGCCGTCCTCAATGACTTCGATCGGCCCCGTTGCAACTGTTTTTGGCCCGGCGTAGTAAACCTCGTAATCATCTTCTGTCATGGGGATAGTCGTCCCGGTTATGTCCAGTTGGAGAAACTCGGTCCCAGTGACCGGAAGCGGCTCTCCCCGGCCCTGTTCTACCGGCTGGTCCGGGTAGGAAAGGACCCATCCGGGCTCACCCTCACCCGTGAACTCTGCGACGACTCGGTAAAAGTCTTCGTGTTCGCCGACCCGGATGTCGTGGAAAAGAAGAGTAGGGCTATCCCCCGGAATGGTCGGCTGCCTCTCCGTGGCGGGCGGCGGCCAATCCTCGTCCGTGGGGCCGCGCTGCGAAAGGTCTTCTTCCACTTCCACTCCCCCTTCTTCCTCACTGCTGGACTCGCTGGCTTCGGAATCGGGCTGTTCGGCAGTGGGCGCCTGCGGCGGCGGCTCAGTCACCTCGCCCGCATCTTTAGCGGCGCAGCCCGTGATGAGAAAGGCCAGCGCGCCCAGCGCGGACAGAAATTGGCGCCTGCCGACACTCATGGTCGCCCCTTCTTTAGCTCTCGCTGTCAACCCCTAACAGGGATTCGAGTTCTTGCGCCGCCGACTCAATGGCGCCGTGGTGGAATTGCGCTGCGCGCTCCTGCGCCGCAATTACCCCCGAGCGGTACACATCGCGGAAATTCCCGTAAGGGAAACTGTACGCGCTCTTGTCCTCGCGTGAAGCCCCCTCTTTGACGCCAAGGTGCCACTTCGCGTAAGCCTCCATGCCGCGCTCATGGATGAACTCGTCCTGTGCAGCCGTGTCGGGATTAATCTGCTCCCAGTCGCCGTGCTTATCCAAAACAACGCGACCCTCTTCAATTAGGCTCTTCGCGTAGTTGAACGCTTCATCGTTTAGCCTGATGGACATATTGTTGCCTTCCAGTTCGGTTCTTGGTTCCCGTCCAAGAGTACGTCAGTATCGGGCGCTTGTGCGCAGGCAAACTTTCTAGATAACCCCGGTTACTGTGCCACCTTCCGGACCAAGAACCACGTCACCTTCTACCGTGACATCCGGCTCGAACGTCCAGTCACCCTCAACGCGCAACCTCTTGGCGGAACGCAGTGACGGCGCCTCAGGAATCCGTTTATCAAAGTCCTGAATGGTTTGGTAGTAGGACTTCGTCAGATCAACTTCTGGACTTTCCTGCACGGTGCTAACCAGCCGCCCTGACCCATCCAGCCTGTACACATCGGAGCGGAGCAGCAGCAACTCGTTGGTGGTCTTCACGGGCAAGAAGCGATCCCTGCCGACGCAGATCGCGGTGGAACCGGGAAATACCTCGATTGCAGCCCCCATAGCGGTCTCTATTTGGATCACGGCGGGAGAATTTGGATCCGTCGGGTCGACAGTCTTTTCGTTTCGAATCAAGGGCATCCCAAGAACGGCCGAGTCGCCCCCAAGGCGTTCCTTCAGCTGTTCCAGATCCATCCACAAGTTGTTTGTGTGAAAGTAGGGGTGCCTGTGCTCATCAGTGAAGAAATCCATCTCCTCTGACAGCGTCTGCGCCGTGTCCCTAAGTATGAGTTGGCCGTCAGCCTTCCTAACGGCCAGGTGGCCGCCCTTCTTGTCGTTTACAGTGCGCCGACAGAGCTCCGCCGCGTACGGCGCGCCGGTCCCCGCGAACCATCCCGCAATCTTGGCGCTTGGGTACGCGCCTAGATTGTCGCCGTTAGAAATGCTGACGTAGCGGAACCCCTTCTCCAGTAACTGGTCAAGAATCCCCGAGCCAACCAGTGCCGTGTAGATATCTCCGTGGCCGGGCGGGCACCACTCCAACGTGGGATCCGCTGGCCACGTGACCGGCGTGAGGTCTTCTGCCAACAGTTTTGGTTCCTGGTTCTGGATGAACGTCAGCGGCAGGTCATCTACCAGCAGTTCCCGACGATCGTCCAGGTGAGCCAGAGTGTCTTCCTCGGTCCTGAACGAGGTCATGAATAGTAGCGGAAGCGGCGCGTCATATTCGGCGCGCACCGACTCAACCTGCTGAGCGATCAGGTCCAGGAAGTTCTTCCCGTCTCTAACTTCAAGAAGAGTCTTGGCCTGATCAAGGCCCATTGAGGTACCCAAGCCACCGTTCAACTTTATGATGGCGGTCTTCTGGATGGCTTCGCGCGCAGACTCGTCGCTGACGGTC
This sequence comes from uncultured Actinomyces sp., assembly GCA_964345595.1. Classification (GTDB taxonomy): domain Bacteria; phylum Actinomycetota; class Actinomycetes; order Actinomycetales; family Actinomycetaceae; genus Scrofimicrobium. Next base: position 7,062 of record CAYFRL010000026.1, on the reverse strand, counting down.
AGGTCCTCAAGCTTTGGTGGATCCAAATACGGCTCAATACTTTCTTCCAGGATCATCCCGGTGGAGCCGCCTTCAAGCTGATCGTAGTAGTAAGAGAAAACCTCGATCGCTGCTTCAGAGACGCCCGCTTGTCGCATCTTTTGCTGCGACTGTTCCAAACCGTTAGTAGCCACTGTTATCTCCCATCTGGTGAACTCGTCGGGTGGGACGCCCACGACCAGGCAGCGCTGGCGATAATCAAAATCCCCAAGCCCCAAACAAACCAAGCTCCGCCGGCCCCTGAGAATCCCGCGATCCAAGGCAGCAAGAAGGTGACAACACCGCTCAAAGCCTCCGCTGCGACCCCTAAGTCGCTGGGGGTGAGCATGTCCCACACGCCCGCGGCAACAGTCAGTAGGCCAAGCAGCAAGCCCCACCATGTAGGTATCCCGTCGGTGACTATCGATACCACCGATAGAAGCGCCCCCAGCGCAATAATTATCCAGTCGGGCGCCGATCCGCGGTCCACAATGCTTCCAGTTACGTCACGGTTCACGTTCAGCCCCCAAGGTTCGCCTAATCTCACTCAATGCTACCCATTTTCAGGCCGGACAACGTGGCGGTGTCACTGTCCTCTATGATGATTTCGCGAGCAGACGGAAGAGGGATCGAGTGGACACGGAAAAAGAAGTGCTTTCCTGGGAAGAGTTTGGGCGGGCCACTCGGCAGCTAGCTGAGCAGATCCGGGACTCTGGTTGGCGCCCTGACTTACTTATCGGCTTGGCGCGCGGCGGTCTACTTCCAGGCGGTGCGCTTGCTTACGCGCTAGAGAACAAAACGATCGGTTCGATCAACGTCGAGTTTTACACCGGTGAGGGAACAACCTTGGAGGAGCCTTTGATGCTTCCACCTTTCATGGAGGTGTCAGCGGAGCTTGGCAGTCGGGCGCTGGTGGTCGATGATGTCGCCGATTCTGGGAAGACACTGAAGAAAGTGGTCGAGCTTCTCACGGAGCAGGGCGTGCACGACAAGACCGGGAACCTGGTCCGATTCGAGGTCCGTACCGCAGTTCTTTATGAGAAACCGCGAACAATTATCAAACCTGACTACGCGTGGCGAACCACCGACCGTTGGATCAGTTTCCCCTGGTCGTCTTTGCCGCCGGTCGTTTAGTCAGTCGCCGGGGGAATAGCCGATTTGCCCCTGTGCCTGTCAGACCGTTTTCTTAGCGGAGGCGGCTGTACAGGTGGGGTGTTTTCTTGGATCTGCCGCGCGGGTTCACGAGGCGGCACGTAAGTTTGCTTGACGGGGCGCCTCTGCCAAAAGTCGGAGTCCTTCTTTTCTTCCATGCGCTTTTCCGCGAAGAACCCGCGCAATTGGATTGAGGCTTGCTCTCCAAGCACACCGGGAACGACTTCAACCTGGTGGTTCAGACGCGAGTCTCGCACAATGTCGCGAACAGAGCCACAAGCGCCTGCTTTCGGATCCCACGCACCGAAGACCAAGCGGTCAACCCGGGATAAGACGATCGCTCCCGCACACATGGTGCACGGCTCAAGTGTGACAATCAGCGTGCAGCCGCTCAGGTTCCAGCTCCCCAAGGTCTGACCGGCCTCTCGCAATGCGATGATCTCCGCGTGTGCAGTGGGGTCCTTGGTTTCTTCGCGTTGGTTCCACCCGCTACTGATGATCCGCCCAGAGGGATCGACAACTACTGCACCTACCGGCACGTCTTGAGAGTCCTTGCACTTATGCGCCAGGAAGAGTGCCCGTGACATCGACTGTTCAAAATTTGGGGAGCTCACAGTTATAAGGATAGCGGCTCCAGCGACGTATCAAAGGGCCGCTCGGCCACCGTTTAGGCGCAATCCTTAAACACTTCTCCCCGCAGCGGCTACCTGCTGCGGGGAGAAGACTTTGGTGGCTACTTGCTAGGTGTCGCCGGAATTACGGAGCCGTCAGGCCACTGAGACTCAATGAACTCGGCGACCTGCGGGCTACGAAGAATCTCATCCAGTTTCTTCACCGACGCCTCGTTCGCACTGCCCGGCACCCACACTAAGACGTTGAGGGCGGGGTTACCTTCGGTCTCTTCGATGGCAAGCGAGTCGGCAGGTGCCAGACCCGCTTCCTGCGCGAAGTTGCCGTTGATCACGGCCACGTCAACGTCCGCCAGTGAGCGGCCCAGTTGGGCGCCTTCGGTCTCCACAAATGTGAAGTCCTTCGTCTTGGTCACGGTGTTGACGTTTACATCGCCGGATTCGGGAAGTTCAACCAGACCGTTAGCCTCGAGCAGTTTCAAGGCGCGACCCTGGTTGGTGGGATCGTTGATGATGCCGATCTTGGCGCCATCTGGTAGATCGTCCAAAGAAGTGAGCTTTTCGGAGTAGACCGCTAGGGGCTCCAGGTGGATGCCCTCACCGGCAACGAACTCGTACCCGCGGGAAGCGGACTCCTCTTCCAAGTACGGGACCGTCTGGTAGTAGTTGGCGTCCAAATCTCCGGCCTGGAGAGCTTCGTTCGGTTGGACGTAGTCCGTGTACTCAACGATCTTTAGGTCTATCCCGTTTTCGGCTGCTAGTTCCTGCTGGACATACTCCAGTATGCGCGCGTGCGGACTGGGGCTGGCGCCGACCGTGAGAGTCACGACATCGGCGGGAGCGGCCGACTCGGCGGCTTCTCCCTTATCGCTGGATCCGCATCCGGCCAGAGCTAACGCCCCGACAATTCCGATTGCGGCCAAGTTTCTTAGTTTTTGCATTGTGCTTCCTTTACTTCTTTCTGGTTCTTAAGTGTGAGTGCAGCGCGGAGTCGAATGAAGCGGCTAATTCCACCGGTTGGAGATTCCTTTAACGGTGATCCACCAACCGGCTCACCATGTCACCGGCCATCTGGATCATTTGGACTATCACGATGATTAGGACAACAGTAACTAGCATTACGTCGTTCTGGTAACGGACGTAACCATAATTGATCGCCATTTGACCCAAGCCCCCGCCGCCGACAGCGCCCGCCATGGCGGAATATCCGACCAGGGTAATGAGAAGGACGGTGACGGACTGAACCAGCTGCGGCATCGCCTCTCTCACTTGCACGCCCCATTCGATCCGCAAAGGCGTGGCTCCCATCATTTGGGCGGCCTCAATCTTTCCCGGGTGGATGGCTGCCACGTTTGTCTCAACGAGTCTTGCAAAGAACGGGATCGCCCCAATGGTCAGCGGGACCACAACCGCTTTCCAACCGAGCGTTGTACCGACAAGTAGCCTGGTGAACGGCTGGATCGCAATGATCAGAATGATGAACGGAAAGGACCGCCCAATGTTCACGATCAGACCAACGGTCTTGTTCAACGCGGGCCTGGGACGCAATCCTGTCGGGCTGCTGGAGACCAGGAGTAAACCAAGTGGCAACCCCAGCAAAACCGTCAGTATCCCTGAGAAAAAGACCATGTAGAGAGTGTCTAGAACGGCAGGCAAAAGTTGCGTGGTTAGGGCCGGGTTGTCCAGCCACACGGGATCACCCTTGCTTCCGCTCACCAGTCCAAGAGAACTCATTTGGGCTCTCTTTCCGTCACGGCAACCCGGTTCCGCCTCAACTCAGCGGCAATGGACTCAGCGCTGTAGCTGGGCACAGAGACAGCGAGTCGACCCACTTGGAGTTCGCCAACTGACTCGAAACGCCCGGACGCGATGTCTCCGCCCATTGACGCGATCAGGTTCAGCATCGTCGCGCCGGTCGGGACGCCCGGATGGGATGTAAAAGCCACGTCCAGTAGGGTCGTCCCGGGCCGAAGGGTCGCATCTTCAACGGAGGGCGCCGGAATGAGCGCCTCAGAAAGCGGAGAACCGACATCGGACAGGACCGCGTCCACCGTGCCGCTTTGAACGACTCTTCCGTTTTGCAGCAGCGTCACCGAGTCACAGATCTCGGTCACCACGCTCATCTCATGGGTGATCACAACAACTGTCACGCCAGAGACATCACGCAGCTCTTTCAACAGTTCCAGAATTTGCTTTGTGGAGCTACCGTCCAGCGCAGAGGTCGGTTCGTCACAAAGCAGAACGGGCGGGTTCGCAGCCATCCCCCGGGCGATCCCGACGCGCTGCTGCTGACCACCGGAGAGTTGGGCCGGGTAGGATTCCCCTCTGCCAGCTAGGCCAACTAACTCCAGGAGTTCTTCAACCCTGGGAGCGATCTCACTTCCGCTCTGCCCGGCTATCTTCAGCGGATAGCCGATATTGGCCGCAGCGGTGCGCGAATCAAACAGGTTAGCCTGCTGAAACACCATCCCAATCCGGCGGCGCGCTTCACGCAACTTGCTGCGCGATAGCGCCGCCATATCTAGCCCATCTACGATCACTTTGCCGCTACTTGGACGCTCCAGCGCGGTCAGGCAGCGAATTAGCGTGGATTTCCCGGCCCCTGATTGACCGACGATCCCATGAATTGCGCCTTGCTCGACGTCTAAAGATACGTTGTCTAGGGCGACGACATTGGCCCCACCGGGCATCTGGTAAACCTTACTAACGTCAACCAGACTGATCACTGCGTCACCTCCATCGCACCTGGCCGTAGCACCTGTCACGGCTCTTTCACCAAGCAGGTTGCTGCAGCTTCTTCGAGCCAGGACTCTCAGCTGCTCTAGATGGTCAACCCATAGCATAAGCGCGCGAAGGCAAATCGCGTATTTGCGCCGCCATAGTGTGGACAAGGCGGACCGTCAACCACGCGAGCTACCCCGGTTAGACTGATGCTGTGACTGTTGGAGCTGGCCGTTACGCCCCGTCCCCCTCCGGGCGCCTGCACATTGGCAACCTGCGGACCGCACTGATCGCATGGGCCTGGGCCAGGACGAGTGGGCGTTCTTTCTTGCTGCGCAATGAGGACATCGATCCGCACCGGACAGGCGCCGCTGAAGAACAGATGAAAGAGCTAGCTTGGCTGGGAATCGACTGGGACGGCCCTATCCTGAACCAGTCGGAACGCTTTCACATATACGACGAGCTGTTGGAGTCACTTCAACGAAGAGGCTTGGTTTTCGAGTGCTACTGTTCTCGAAAAGACATTTCGGAGGCGACTCGGGCGCCTCATTCTCCCCCGGGACACTACCCGGGCACCTGCGCTAACCTCGACAACTCGGCCCGTGTGGCCGCCCGTGAGCGCCTGGCGAAGCAGGGCCGGGGTCCAGCGCTGCGGCTTCGCTCCCCCGGGGCGCATTGGCAGGTTGAGGATATGCTCCGCGGAACGTATTCCGGCCCGGTCGATTCTTTTGTTCTGCGCCGCGGCGACGGGACACCCGCCTACAACCTAGCGGTCGTTGTGGACGACGCGCTGTCGGGTGTTGACCAGGTGGTGCGTGGCGACGATTTGTTGGAAGCAGCTCCGGGGCAGGCGTACCTGGCAGACGCTCTGGGTTTCGACCAACCCGTCTATGGTCACGTGCCGCTAGTTCTTGGGCCAACCGGTAAGCGCCTGGCAAAACGGGACGGCGCGGTGACATGGGAAGAGCTTCGAGAGCTAGGGTGGTCTGGGGAGCGAATTATGTCGGAAATCACGGGTTCTCTCGGCATCTCCCCGGTAGGCACCGCGAATGAATTTCTAAGCAAGTTTGACCCGGCGCTACTGCCGCGAACACCACAAATATTTACAGCAGAGTTGGGACTTAAACCCGGGCCAGGCTTCTAGTTTCGTATAATGAACGCATGTTATTCGCATTTTCAATCGCTCCGGCCACGACTGATTCAGATGATGGCGCCGTTGGCCACATCGTTGCCCGCGCGGTGAAGGTGATCCAGGATTCTGGGCTACCTCAAGAAACGGGCGCCATGTTTACCACCGTTGAAGGCGAATGGGATGATGTTATGCCCGTCATCAAACGTGCGTGCCAGGCGGTAGCCGAAGTCTCACCGCGCGTGTCGCTGGTGTTGAAGGCCGACCTGCGGCCCGGCCAAGAAGACGCCCTACACGGGAAAGTTCATCGCCTGAATCTTGAGATAGAGAAACTTCGAGACGACCAATGACAGGTGAAGATTTCTGCCCGATCTTTGTGGACGAGGCGGGAGTCGTCCAACTCAACGGCCACGCCCTGGTTCGTGAGGTAGCAGAACAAGATCGGCTTTTTCCAGCGCCGCCTCCCGGTTCTTACAGGTTCCAAACGGGTTCGATGGGCGCTGGCACACCGCCTACCGGATGCTTGTGAACCGCTACATGACTGTCGAAAAAGTGGCTGCTCTCAGACCTTCCACGGAAATGATCGCCGCACAGACCGTCGCGGAGCTGCGGCAAAACAGTCAGGCAGTAGACGCAGTGGAACTCGGGGCGCTGTTCGCCGTGCGGGCCTCCTGCGCGTGGCTTGGTTGGCCGCCGTCTCTGGAACCCGAATTGCTGCGGTGGGTCCGCGCCAATTGGGAGGCAACACGTTCTGGGGAACTAGAGAAGACCGCGCAGGTGGCGAACTGGTATAACGACATCATTGCCTCGCTCTTGGACTACCGCCAGGAACGGCAAGCCGATGATGTGACAAGCGAACTGATGAATGACAGAACGCTTGGCCGCACGCTGACAAGGGAAGAGATCACGTCCATCCTGCGCAACTGGACAGGTGGAGACCTGGGTTCGATGGCACTGTGTGTCGGGGTTGTCCTGGCATACCTGGCGGATCATCCACCTCTACAGACGCATCTTCGCGCCGGAGCAACCGACAACGAATGGAAAGCTGTCCTAGATGAGATCCTCCGGCTAGACGACCCCTTCCTGGCAAACAGACGGGTCGCCACAGAAGATACGGGGGTAGGCGGGGTACCCGTTTCTAAGGGTCAGCGTCTGCGACTGAATTGGACCGCGGCAAACATCGACCCAGCGGTTTTTGCGGAAAACGACTTCGACCCACAGGGCCACGCCGACCAGAACCTGGTCTACGGTACGGGCAGACACGTTTGTCCAGGACGCGACCTGGCCACCATGCAGCTACAAGCAATCACCCAGGCAGTTCTGGAGCAGACCACCGGGATCGAATCAGCCGATGACGCACGCGTACGCTCCGAAGCGCCGGCCGGCGGCGACGCCTCGGTTCCGGTACTACTC
>CAYFRL010000025.1:0-26696 GCA_964345595.1 uncultured Actinomyces sp. | reverse complement strand
CGCTTGGCGGGGTAAGCGCGAGCCGATCTGCTGTAGCCAGGCTAGGCAGAGCCCAGCTAGCAAACTGGCAGAGCCGACTGAGTTGCTAAGCTGAAGGAGCTCCCACTTGCTCAGGTTGGGGCGCTGGGGCCCCACACCGAATTGGCATTCCTTGAAAGGAAACCTAAATGACGTCCGTTAGTCGTCAGCCCGGCATCGTCAACCAGAAGAAGGTGCGCAAGCTGAGCGTTGTGCGAACGGAACCTGTTGGGGAAACCATGCTGCGCGTAACCCTTGGCGGAGAGGACCTGGAAGGCTGGTCAGCGTCTGGTCCTGCGGATCACGTCAAGCTTTTCTTCCCTGATCCGGTAACGGGCGAACTGTTGCTCCCAGAGCCCGGGCGAAGGGCCGGCATTCGTTTCGGAGTGACGGCGCAAACGCCTGTGCGTGATTACACGCCACTAGCCAGCCGGACCGAAGCCAAAGAGCTCGACATAGATTTTGTGCTGCACGATCACGGCGGTCCGGCCGCCTCTTGGGCTGGGCGAGCGCGCGTGGGTGACACGCTGGGCATGGGCGGACCGGGAAGGTCGGAACCAGCTCCGCTGGGGATCACCGACGCCGTCCTGGGCGCCGACGAAACGGCTCTACCAGCGGTCAAGCGGTGGATAGAAGCACTTGAAGGTCTGCCAACCACCGTCTTTCTCTCCGTTTCAGACCCGGCCCTTGAAAGCTATTTTGACGATCTGGGTTTGCCGCGAGGGGGAGAGCGTCAGTACCACTGGTTCTTTGGTCAAGACCGGGAGTCTGAACGTGAGAAGGCCCTGAGAGATTACAAATTCACAAACGGGAGCTTCGCGTACCTGGCGGGCGAAGCAGGAACCATCATTCCGTTACGCCGCTATTTGCGCCGCGAACTTGGCTTGGATAAGGCGCAGGTCCAGGCCGAAGGATTCTGGAAGCAAGGGGTCAGCATGCTTGACCACCACCAACCCGTAGACCCCACCGACCCGGACTGAGCCCGGGCCAACCAGGTGATTGATCGTTCTGGTTACTGATCGTTTTGGTCTTTCCACCAAGATAGAAGCCGGCTGGTAGCCTCTTCCTGCTCTAGCGGCCCCTCCTCCATGCGCAGCTGGAGCAGGTACTTATACGCCTTCCCCACCTGCGGCCCCGGCGCAAGGCCCAACAGTTCCATGATCTGCTGCCCATCCAGATCGGGCCGTATCGACTGCAGTTCCTCTTTCTCAGACAACTCTTCAATGCGAGTTTCAAGGTCGTCATACGCGGCTCGAAGATAGGCCGCCTTCCTGCGGTTCCTAGTGGTGCAATCGGCCCGAGTGAGCCTGTGCAGCCGCTCAAGCTGTTCCCCGGCATCTGTTACATATCGGCGGACAGCGGCATCCGACCATGCTTGCTCGCCATAGCCGTGGAACCGCAGGTGCTGAGCAACCAACTGGACAACGGCCTCTGTCGTTTTCTTGTCAAACTTCAGAGCCTTCATGCGTTTACGGGTCATTTTTGCGCCGACGACCTCATGGTGGTGAAAGGTGACCCCCCCGGCCTCAAATCGGCGCGTAGCCGGCTTACCGATATCGTGCATGATCGCCGCAAAACGCAAAACGAAATCCGGGCCAGGAACCGGGCCATCCGGAGAAGTTTCCATGTCCATCGCCTGATCCAGCACGGTGAGCGTGTGCTGATACACGTCCTTATGCCGCCCGTGTTCATCAACCGTTTCCACCAGACCCGACAGTTCCGGTAGAACCCGGTCGGCAACGCCCGTGTAGACCATGAGCTCTAACCCACGACGCGGAAACGGACTGATAATGAGCCTCTCCAATTCCGCGCGGATCCGTTCAGGGGAAACAATATCGAGTCGCGGCGCTAACTCTTCCATGGCTTTCATGGTTTCCATGTCCACATCGATACCCAGCTGGGCTGCGAAGCGGGCGGCCCGCATAATCCGTAAAGGATCGTCCTCAAAACTCTGCTGGGCTGAAACGGGAGTGCGAAGAATCCCCTCGGCCAAATCCTGCAAGCCGTCATGCGGATCCACAAGTGACATTTGTGGCAGCCGCATTGCCATGGCATTCACAGTGAAGTCGCGACGGGACAGGTCACCTGTCAATTCCTTACCGTAGCGAACCTCTGGCTTTCGTGAGGTCGGTTCATATTCCTCGGTCCGGTAGGTGGTTATCTCCACCATCAGATCACCTTTGCGTGCACCGATCGTGCCGAACTCTCTACCAACGTCCCAGGTGGAATCCGCCCAGTCTTCAAGCAACTCCTCCGTTGTCTCCGGGCTCGCGTCAGTCGCCAAATCGAAATCGTGGGGAGTCACGCCCAAAAATGCGTCGCGAACCGGTCCGCCAACCAGCGATAGCTCTTTCCCGGCTGAGGCAAATCTCTCGGCCAGCTGCACAATGGCGGCAGGCAGCTGCGCAAAAGTCTTCTGCCCGTTGGCCAATAGTGCCGGGACGTCCCCCGCCCCGACCAGATCCCAACTGTTACTGCTCAATGTCGCCTCGTCCTCTTGTTTTGGCTGCTTTTCGCGCGTCATTCTAGAACACACCCTGCCTCTAGGGTGCCACGACCAAACGGGCAATAGCAGAGAAATCTTTGCGTTCAACATAAGCTGTGAACATGACCACCCGCGACAGTGTGCCCCTTCCCGGGGTTCCCAGACCACCTCGGAGACGAGCCGTGGTCCGCACGTGGGCGCGCTTTCGTCAGCCCGTCAGGGAAGAGACTTCCGCTGGGGGCCTCTGCGTGAAAGTGGAAAACGGAGTGCCCTACGTTGCTGTTATTGCCCGGCGCGGACGCAGCGGAAAGCTTGAATGGTGCCTACCGAAAGGGCATTTAGAGGCCGGGGAGTCGGCGGCTCAGGCCGCCCAACGCGAGATCGAGGAAGAAGCCGGGGTTCGCGGCGAACCGATCCAGCGCCTATGCACAATTGACTACTGGTTCTCCAGCCCCCGTTTTCGAGTGCACAAGACGGTGCACCATTTCCTTTTCGAATACGTGGGTGGGAAAATAACAGTCGAGAACGATCCGGATCAAGAGGCCGAACAGGCCGCTTGGCTTCCGCTACATACAGCGGTCCAGAAACTTGCATACCCAAACGAAAGGCGCGTCGTGCAGGTGGCCCTGGATTTACTTTACGAGGAGCGCTCATCGTGACCCGAAGACGCCACCGCTGGGATCTGGCCGCGGTGGTGGTCGCGATCCTGATTTTGGCGACAGTTGTAAGTCCGCTATCTCACGCTGACCAACTCCCCGGTGATAGCGAACTCGAGATCACCTCGTTAACACCCGAACAGTACCGAACTGGCGATGATCTGAAGATTCGGGCCCGCACCGACCTGCCCTCAGGAAGCGACTGGTATCTGGAAACGTTCTTGCAGCCCATCCCCTTTGACTCAGTTTGGGAAATGGACGCATTTCTTGAAGGGGATGGCTTCCCGGGTTGGCGCATAGACGTGAGAGAGACAACGGTGCCGCGCACGGGAAGTTTGCGGTGGACCATTGAGGATGAACAGATGCCGTGGCCGGACACACAAACCACGGGGGCTAGAGGACTAACGGTCAGGCTGAGTAACCAGGATCAGGTCGTCGAGAGTCGAAGCGTGCTCATTTACGAACCGTTGGAGCAGCTGCCACAGACAAAAGTAAACGTCCTACTGTTTGCAGAACTTGACGCCGACGCGGATGCAGTGAAGGCGCTGGCGACCCTTCCAGGTATCACGGTGGCCGCGCCGGGGCGCAGCGCAGACTATGGAGCCACCGAGTCTGGAACTGGGTCTGGAACTGGGTCCGTAGCCGAGCCTGAACCTGCTCTGGATCAGACCGGCGTTGAAATCTTGCCGCTACCCCAGGCGGGCTCAGACGCAAGCTCGCTGGCGGACGCTGACTTGCCACTGCTGCTAGAGCTGTCTTTGAGTTCTCGTGGAGGTGCTCAAGGGTACGAGAAAGCTCAAGTCGTTGAGGACGTGGTGGTCGCGTCCGATGAAGGCTTCACTCTCCAAGCGCTTGAACGGCTGCACGGGAACGCGATTATTGCCCCCAGGTCTTGGGGAAATGACATCGGTTGGGAATCCTCGGTCACGGCGACTTCACTGGTTTATCTGCCTTCGGGCCAAGGACTTGCTCCCGTGGTCGATGATTGGGCGCCCGGATCCGACTTGCTGTCTCGGCCAGTAGGCAGTGATGGTGAGGAACTCATTTTGCGTCAAAGCGCGCGTGCGATGACCATGCTGGTCGGCCTGCAGGACCCAAGCGACCAGCGAACCCTTTTCATCCGGCAAGCAGAAGATGTGGACTTAGAGGAGCCAGCAGTTCGAAAGCGACTGGAAGCAGTCCTTGGGACCGATTGGATCCTACCCGTGCAATTGAGCGATGTCCTAGCTTCCGAACCAAGCGAAGTACCCAGACCTCCAATACCGGCGTCCGGAAGCTCCCTTGCTGATTACAAAGAGCAGCTCCTTCCCCTAGAAGACGAGCTATCGTTGGCCACCAGGGTCGCCTCGGCAACCGAGCTGGGTGAAAACCTACTGTTGCCCTACACACGAGGTGTGCTGGCGCCAACTGCTAGCACCCTTTCCTCCATTGATCGAAAACGGCTAACTAGCGCCGCTCTGAAAGACCTGAAAGAGGTCAGCCGCGCCGTTAAGGTCCTGCCTCTCAGCACGGTGAACATGCTCCACCAGGACGCCAACTTCCCCATCTCCGTTGCGAACCAGGGCGCTTCAGATGTGAGCGTCCGCGTCTTGTTGGAGCCCTCGGATGCACGACTCCAACCGCGCGAAGATGTGAGCGCCGAAATAGCGGCCGGCGGGCAAGTGGAAGTAACAATCCCGGTGCGCGCCGTAGGTGCCGGAGACGTTACGGTTCGAGTCGTCGTGACCGCACCAAGTGGCGAGGTGATCGATAGTTCGCAAGAGGTCGTCGTGCGCGTTCGCCCAAACTGGGAGGACATAGGAACGATCGCGTTCGCCGGCGCAGTCGTGGCCCTGTTCTTAATCGGAATATTCAGGAGCTTCCGTTCCGGGAGGCGCAGGAGCCAAGAGCCGACCGCGCGCCCCGCTAAGAGAACTCAGCCGCGTAATAGACTCGGGTAGTGGACCGGGCGCTTTGCCCCGGCCCGCACGGTACCCGAAGGGAGCAGGAGAACACCAGATGAGCGAGGCAGAAGCGTCAGATCAGTCCGGCGGAGAACTGGTTCCCCGGCAGCAGTCCTTGCTGCGCTCGTCACTGATAATGGCGTCCGGCACGCTGCTTTCCCGCCTGCTCGGATTCCTGCGGAACGCCATGCTGATAGCCGCGATCGGCGTGAGCCTGGGTGTAGCGGACGCGTTCGGTTCAGCCAACACGCTGCCAAACAGCGTCTATAACCTGCTGGCCGCCGGCATTTTCGACGCGATCTTGATTCCGCAAATCGTACGGGCTTTGAAGCAAAAGAACGGAACAGTTTACGTAAACCGCTTGCTCACGGCCGCCGGGACCATTCTGTTTGGGATCACCGTTCTGGCGATGATCGGCGCTCCCCTGCTCATCACGATAACGTCAAGCGGTTTTCCTCCGCAGGTGAGGACACTTGCTATCACGTTCGCCCTTTGGTGCCTGCCCCAAATATTCTTCTACGGGCTCTATAACCTGCTCGGTGAAGTTCTAAACGCGCGCGGCATCTTTGGCCCATACATGTGGGCCCCTGTAGTGAACAACATCATTGCTATAGCGGGCCTGGGTGTGTTCCTCTACCTTTGGGGACCATCAGGAGAGGTATTCCCCGCTGACGAGTTCACCCGAAACCAGCTTTACGTTCTGGCTGGTAGCGCGACCCTGGGAGTCATCCTCCAAGCATTCGTCTTGTTGATTCCGCTTCGCGGGTCTGGGGTCAAGCTGCGCCCCGACTTCCGCTTCAGAGAGACCAACTTTGGGTCCGCTTCCAAAGTTGCGGGATGGACCTTTGCAACACTGCTGGTGAGCCAACTGGGTGTCCTCTCTACAACAAACTTGGCTTCAAGGGCGGTCGCGTGGGCTGAAGACATGGGAACAGTCGTGCCCACGCTGCCCGCCTACAACACCGCATTCATGATCTACATGGTGCCGCAGTCTTTGATCGCCCTGACCCTGGCCACAGCAATATTCACGCGACTGGCGAACAACGTATCGGACGGGGACTACGTCGCGGTTGCCCGTAACTACACGCTGGGCGTGCGGATGATAGTCCTACTATCGATGCTCTCAGTGGCAATCATCATGGTGGGGGCGATCCCGATGATGCAGCTCATCATGCCCACCTTCCACGCTGAACAGGCCTCCTTATACGCACTGGTCGTTGTCGCGTTGATAATGGGGGTACCTTCAACGGGGATCGTGATGATCTCTCAGCGCGTGTTCTTCGCGTTTGAAAACGCAAAACCCGTGTTCTTGATGGGCATCGTCCCCACAGCGCTGCAACTCATCATTGGCTGGACCATCTATTTCACGATGTCTGGCGAGTGGTGGACCGTCGGGGCAGCCCTGGCAGAGACAGTATGCCGTGTTCTGCAAGGTTTCATTGCAATCTTTTGGACCGCATACCTGGTCCGTACAATCAACGCTGGTCGCCTCATCGCCTACTACTTGCGCTATTTCATCGCGTTCGCGATATCCGCCCTGGTCGGATGGGGTTTCTTGCACCTGGTCGGACCCGGATCCTTCTCAGACTCGATGACCGCCCGGTTTACAGAAGCGTTCTGGAAGCTAGCTCTCACGGCAACGATCATAACGGTCGTCTACTTCCTGGTGCTCCACTTCGTTGATCGGACCGGGACCACCATGCTGCGCCAGTACCTTGGTGAGCGGGTGCCCGCCCGGTTCAGGCCGTCTTTCTTGGCGGTTCAGCCAAGCTCTCAGGTGAACGAGGAGAACGACGAGGATGTAGCCAGCAATTCAGACGAGGCCGTCTTAGACACCGCGGTTAAAGCAATGACCACCCAGCTTCCCCTTGGCTCAATCATCAACGTGGGCCAGGCAGGAGATTCTTGCGCAGCATTTACGCTACCGACCCCCACATGGGATGAAATAATTACGGGTGAGCTTGCCTCACGTTCCGTCACCCGCTCTTTAGGTGGAATGCCTGATCTTCCCACCGGCCAAGTACCAATAGTGTTCCCAGCGAGTGCAGAACCACACTCGCCACATACCCCGGAGGGTATATTATTGAAGGATGAAACTTCTGAATCAGAGCCCGTCGGCGAGGGTCCATCCGGGGATGAAATCCCTGATGAGACCGACACTCCGTTGCCGGGCCAGGCGATCACCACCCCTGTAGGAGGGGTTGTCCCCCCAACCGCGCGGAAAATTGAAGATTTTGATGCCCTGCTAGTCGACGATGAGCCGACAGCGGAAGCCTTCCCGGATGATCCTGCAATCCCCAGTGACGTGCACTATGCGCAAGTCTCACCGGAGTCCGCAGTGAAGTCGCCCAGCACGACTGGAACCCGTTTCAAGATCAAGGAAGCACCAAAGCTGTTGAGCTTTGCGAGCTTACCTGGTACCGCGGCAAAGGCTAACGCAAAAGCCAAGACACTGCGCTTTGATCCGACTGTGCCTGCTCTTATCCTTGGCGTATTAGCCGTCGTCTTTGCTCTGTTCTTCGCGATTGGTCAGATCCGGAAACCTGTTGAGTTTTCTCTAGATGGATTCCCTGTCTCTGGCTCAGAACAAAGCGGTGAACAGAGCGGGCCGGGCGAAGTGACCGAGACTCCCACTGAGGAAGCGCCCCCTCCTGCGGAGACGTTGGCTCCCCCGGTGATCAGCTCGATCTGGGTGTCGTCGTGGAATGACGATGGGTTCGACCATCCGGAATTAGTGGACATGCTGGTTGACGGTAATCCTGAGACACTTTGGTACACCAGATATTACGACGTGAACGAGTTCTCCGAGGAGTCAATGATTTCCTTGCTGGTGAATCTGGAAGCAGAAGCGCTAGTCAGCGAGATCACTTTGGACGTGCACGGATCCGGCGGCGAAGTGATAATCCGAAACCCAGAGGGAGAAGACCCACGTAAGGGAGCGGTTCTAGCCACTTCATCAACAGACGGGCTGACGACAATCAAGTTGGCGCAGCCAACCAAAATGTCTCGCGTCGGCATCAATTTCTTGAAGCTTCCAACCGACTACGAGGGTCTCAATCGGGCTCAGATTGCAGAACTCACCATCAAATAGACGACTATGAAACTGAAGAGGAAATCCATGGCAGTACATGAAGTAGTAATAGTAGGTTCCGGTCCAGCTGGCTACACGGCAGCGATCTACGCTGCTCGCGCCGGACAGAAACCCGTTGTGGTAGCCGGAGCGATCGACGCCGGCGGCGCCCTAATGACAACCACGGAAGTGGAAAACTTTCCTGGGTTTCCTGAAGGGATCCAGGGCCCTGACCTGATGGAGAATTTCCGGCAGCAGGCCGAACGGTTCGGAGCAGAAGTCATCTTTGAGGACGCTTCCAAATTGGAACTCGAAGGCGAAATCAAACGAATCACCCTGGATGAGCGCGTCCTTGAAGCGCACTCGGTCATCATCGCGACCGGGTCCCAGTACCGACACCTGAACATCCCCGGTGAAGACAAACTGTCCGGCCGGGGCGTCTCCTTCTGCGCCACCTGTGACGGCTTCTTCTTCCGAGACAAACCTTTGGCCGTTATAGGTGGTGGCGACTCCGCGATGGAAGAGGCAACATTCCTGACCCGGTTCGCATCAAAAGTTACCATCGTGCACCGTAGGGACGAGCTTCGTGCTTCAGCGATCATGGCTCAGCGAGCCATGGAAAATCCGAAGATTGAGTTCGCGTGGAACTCGGTTCCTGTAGAGATCCTGGGAGAAACAGCGGTTGAAGGGGTCCTGCTGCGCGACACCGTTACCGGTGAAGAAAGCACCTTGGACGTCGCCGGGGTGTTCGTAGCGATTGGTCACGACCCACGCACCGCTCTGGTCAAGGACCAGTTGGATCTTCGCCCAGACGGTTACATTTCGGTCCAAGAGCCAACCACAGCGACGTCTTTACCTGGCGTGTTCGCTTGTGGGGATGTTGTCGACTCGACATACCGCCAAGCTATTACCGCGGCAGGCACCGGGTGTCGCTCCGCTTTGGACGCCGGCCACTGGCTGGAACTGCAGGGCTAGACCCGCCTTCCAAAATCCCCAAGTCCGAGGCTCGTTCAGCTCGGTTTGGGGATTTTTGCGTATCTCTGTTGAATGCCCCGCTTGCCCCGCTTAGGCTGCAGGTTACTGTCGGGCAGTTCGGCTTCCGCCAAGTGGCCTGGTGTTACCTGATGAGCGTAACCAGGTCCTACATCTCGGTGCCGCTTCACTACAAAGGGACCCGCGGAACACAAACTGGAAGATATCCGCAAAGATCGTGTTGTACCCGACCCGCGGCTTGCAAAGTCGGCGCCAAGAGATGAACGTGCTATCTGATTGCTGTGCTGAAACTTGATTGACGTTCCTGCGACAGAATTTCCGGATACCTGCTGCATCGGCAGTGAGGAGTCCCTGCTGCATTGGAGATTCTGCTAGCCGCGACCGCAGAATTACGATTCGAACGAGAACTTGGACGTTGTTCGCCCGCGCTGAAGAACGGCATGTGCTCACTACTGGCTACAGGGTGACCCATGCGGAACTGACTGCGCCTAACACCGGGGTTCTGAAGCCTATCTAACCGTTCCGCCCAGCAGGTCAACTATGCGCTGCAGGTCCTCTCCATCAGCAAAATCGATGACGATCTTTCCTTTGGATTTTCCTTCTCTCACTACCACTTGAGTGTCTAGAAGATCGGAGACTCTAGCAGCGGCTTTGAGCGCTAATTCTGAGGGTTCAGGTGTGGGAACTCGCGGCCGAGGGGTCGGTTCTGGCTGACCCTTCAGTCTGCGGACCAAATCTTCGGTAGCTCTAACAGACAGCCCTTCATCAACGATCCGCGTCGCTAGCGCCGACATCTCCGATTGGCGTGTGAGCCCCAGAAGCGATCTGGCGTGGCCCGCACTGAGCACTTCTGCGGCCACGAGCTGCTGCACTTCACCAGGTAGACGAAGTAACCGTAGAGTGTTCGCGATCTGCGATCGCGAACGTGCGATCCGGTCGGCCAGTTCTTCTTGCGTGCATGCGAAATCGGCTAATAGTTGGGAGTATGCGGCAGCTTCTTCTAGAGGATTCAGGTCCGTCCGGTGGAGATTCTCGAGCAAAGCATCGCGCAAGAGTTCTTCGTCCGCTGTCCTGCGGATTATAGCCGGGATAGATTTCTTACCCAGCTGCTCCGTCGCTCTCAGTCGGCGTTCACCCATGATGAGTTCATATCGCGCCGGAGAATCATCCTGTTCTGTTTCCAACGGTCGGACAACAACCGGCTGGAGCAACCCGACCTGTTCTATCGAGTCGGCCAACTCGTCAAGCTCGCGCTGTTCAAATACTTGCCTGGGCTGCTTTTGGTTCGGAATGATCTGTGAGAGTGGCAGGAATGCGAACGAGGCTCCGGGGACCTCGACAAGTTCAGGAGACGTTTCCCCGATTGTTTCACGTGAAACATTCTTGGCGGAACGAGGAGCCCGGGGCATTGTTTCACGTGAAACATTCTTGCTTTGCGGTTTTGTTTCACGTGAAACATTTGCGCGCAACTCCCGTTTTACCCGAGGGCTAAGCAGCTCCTTCGCGGACCCTCCCCTCTCTTCTGGCGCTTTGGACGCGGTTCCATTGCCCTGCAGATCCGGAAAAAGAACGTCCAGTGGTCGGCCGTTGGCTTCTTGCCGTTCCTCTTCACTTGTGGGGATCAGAGCTCCCAGGCCACGTCCCAGGCCGCCTTTCCTTTGTCCACCACGTGGGCTACTCGCCATCATCAACCTCTGCTCTCGCCAATCGCTCGGCTAACTCTAGTGCGGCATTACGATATGCGATTGTGCCCGAGCTCCGAGGATCATATGTGACTACTGTCTGACCGTAACTTGGGGCTTCTGAGATGCGCACGGTTCTAGGCACTTCTATCGTCATAGTTTCAGAGGGAAAGTGATTCCGAACCTCTTGTGCCACCTCTGCACTTAATCGGGTGCGTCCGTCGACCATTGTCAACAGGATATGCCCAATACGGAGTTTCGGATTCAGATGAGAACGCATCCTCTCGATCGTGGACCATAGCAAGGAAAGACCCTCTAATGCGTAGTACTCGGCTTGGATGGGTATCAGCACTTCATCCGCAGCAGCAAATGCGTTGACGGTGAGCAGACCCAGGGAAGGCGGGCAGTCGATAAACACCACATCGATTCCTGGCTCAGTCTCCAGGTATGCTCCTAGAGCATTAGCCAACAGGAATTCTCTGCCAATACGATCAACCAACTCGACTTCAGCGCCGGCAAGATCTATCGTCGCTGGGCATACGTAGAGACCCGACACGTCCGGACATTCCTGGATGGCATCTTTGAGTTCAAACCCATCCACCATTACGTCGTATGTGCCGGGAGTGCCCGCGCTGTGCGGCACGCCAAGTGCGGTCGAAGCATTGCCTTGTGGATCGATGTCCACCACCAACACTCTCAGTCCGCCTTCAGCTGCTGCGGCTGCTAGATTTACCGCTGTGGTGGTCTTACCAACTCCACCTTTTTGGTTGCTCACCGTCAGCACAGTTGTGGCGGTCGGTTGGGGAAACACGGCTTCTTCGAGTTTTTTTAGCATAGACGCATTGCGTGCCAGCTGGTTAGCTAGCGGGGTGAGGGTGCTATCGGACTGCATCACTCGTTCACCTTTCAACTGCCACCCGGCCGTGCCGCTGAATCGCTACCGTCAGTCTACCCGGACGGTGACGCTTCTAATGGCAATGAACAGGGCTTGTGGAAACCGCTCAGCGAGGGAGACGTTTACATTCGACCACGTACGTACTATCGCCGTCCATGACTGAAACCACTTCATGCACCTGAGCGGTGAGGTGATACTTCTTTAGTTCCTTGCTGGCCTTCTCAATCTCGAGCTGAGCACGTTGGCCTTTCAAAGCGAGAAGACGTCCTCCGGGGGCAATGAGTTTTGAAGTGACCCGAATCAGTTTGTCTAGACTTGCAACGGCGCGAGCCGTAACTGCATCGGCCCGAAGCCTTCGTCCAAGTTCCTCAGCCCGCGCGTTCACTATTTCGACATTGTCCAGGCCGAGCCCCTCAACTGCCTCTGCAAGCCATTCGCAGCGACGCTCCATTGGTTCCACCAGGAAAAACTGCAAGTTTGGTCTGCTTGCTGCGAGCACTATTCCGGGAAGTCCGGCGCCACTACCTACATCTATAACACTGCCCTTCCTGGGCAAAAACGGAAGCAGTGCCGCAGAATTCACAATGTGTCGCGACCACAGCCGAGACCGTTCCCTGGGGCCTATTAGTCCGCGCAGTTCGCCTTCAAAGGCGAGCATCTGCGCGAACTCATTAACGGCACCGAAAGAGTGTCCAAACATGGCCACGGTTAGCTCGTTTGGTTGCTCCAGTTCGGTAGAGTCACTGCTATCAGTCATCTGCTTGTTCAGAGTCGGGTGCCGGGAAAATCACGACTCGGCGGTTCGGCTCAACTCCTGTGGATTCAGAAATCAGATCTGTCGACGCAATAACGTCGTGGCAAACTTTCCTCTCAAACGGATTCATTGCCTCGAGCTCAACTGGCTCGTTCTTCACCTTGACCTGAGTGATCGCCTCTTCAGTGATCGTCCTCAGCTCCGATTTCCGATTGACTCGGTAATCAGCGACATCCAGCATCAAGCGTGACCTCTCACCGGTCTGAGCTTGAACGGCGAGTCGAGTAAGTTCTTGGAGCGCATCCAGAACTTCTGCGTCTTCACCGACCAGGCGCTCCAAGCGTGAGCTGTCTTCCTCCGACACGATCGCAACAGACGCCCGGTCATTCTCAACATCAATTTCAATGTCGCCATCGAAGTCGGCTATATCGAGCAGTTCCTCCAGGTAGTCGGCAGCCAGCTCACCTTCTTCTTCCAGTCGCTTCAAAACTTCTTCGCGGTTCTCTTCAGTCATTCCAATTACCATTCTGCGCCGGGGGAGCGTAACTACTTCTTACCTTGCTTACGTTGCTTACGTTGAGCAGCGCGGCGTTCCTGCCGCCTCTTCTCAATTTCTTCAGGTGTGAGAGCCGATCCGGGTTTCGCAGCTTTCTCCTGTGCCTTGCGTGCAGCCCTCTCATCGGCTTTTGCGCGTGCTTCCGCATCTTGCCTGTCAATCTGAGCTCTACGCATTCGTTGCTCTCGACTCAGTTTCTTTGGCTGCTTCCTAACCTTCGCCTTTTCAGCCGCTACCTTCGCCTGCGTGACGGACTTCAACCAGGTCTCGTCCGGAAGAGTCTTCCAGTCTTCATAGGCAAGGCTGCGTAACACTGACAGCTGCTGCTCCGGTGTCCAATCTTTCGGAAAATCGGTGTCCACTTTCTCAGCTTTGGAACGCTTCTTAACACTGACAAGGGTGGAGCTCGCAAGAGCGGATACCTTTTCCTCATCCACCGGCTTAGACTCCAAAAGGGAATCCATGTCTTGGGAGTAGGTGTCAAATGCGTCCCTCGCCCAGCCTTGATACTTCTCTTGCCGCTTCACAAGCAACTCACCGTAAGCGGGAGAGCCTGGCGTCGGTAGCGCCTTGATAACCCACAGCTGCTGCACCCAAGAGAAGATCGTGGTCGTCACCATGTAAATCAGTAGAGCCATCTGGAAAATGAAGCCCATGAAGACGAACATCGCCGGCATCATGTACATCATCGTCTTTTGCGACTTGACCATCGGGTTGTTTGGATCCT
The DNA here is from genome assembly GCA_964345595.1 of uncultured Actinomyces sp. Lineage (GTDB taxonomy): Bacteria > Actinomycetota > Actinomycetes > Actinomycetales > Actinomycetaceae > Scrofimicrobium. Next base: position 12,917 of record CAYFRL010000025.1, on the reverse strand, counting down.
GAGCGGGCGGCATGTTCTTCGTCATCGAAAGCCGCATGGTAAGGAACTGGAACACCACCATCACGCCGACGAGCAACACGAAGACAATCTTCAGCGCGCCGGGCGTCGTCGAAAGACTGTCGAATAACCCGATACCTAAGAATTTGGAGTCGGCTATCTCAGCGGCAACCGTCTTGTTCAACGGTCCCAACGAATCGTAGGGGTAGTCGCCAGCATTCAGCCTCTGAACCGCAAAGATCACGCGATATAGCGCGAACAGGACCGGCATCTGGACCAAAAGCGGAAGACAAGAGGAAAACGGAGATGTTCCGTTCTTCTTGTAGAGCGCCATCATTTCTTCACTTTGGCGCTGCTTCGACGCGGGGTCCGTCTTTCCCTTATATTTCGCTTGAAGCTTTTGAAGCTCCGGCTGAATAGCCTGCATTCCGCGCTGGGATTTTATCTGCTTTAGGTAGAGCGGAATCATCGCCACGCGAACCAGGAGCGTCAGGATCACTATGGAGATAACCCACCCTGCGCCCCCGCCGAAGCCTAGACCCAGGGCTTCGACCATGTCGTGGATCTTCACCCAGATCCAGGCGAAGGCGACGATGATCCAGTGTAACCACTTGTCCACTGAGGACTCCTTATAGTTCTTCCCTACCGGCCCGACAGTCTAGGTCGGAAGTTTGTGTATTGGCGTGCAAACTACGCCCCATTTTTAGTTGCTAGTGTATCTCAGCCCCAGGGTCTTCCAGTCCCGCCTAGGGGCGACATAGCGGCTGATTCATCTTTCAGGAATGTCGTGCCCCACCCAATCGTCCGGCGGAATCCACTCGGGACCTTTCCACTTCCCGGGCGGCGGTACATGGTCGACTCCACCCAGGCTCCAGGGGTTACAACGCAGTACCCTCCAGGTACCAAGAAGAGTTCCTTTTATAGCGCCATGAACGCGTAGTGCGTCGAGTGCGTAGTTGGAACAACTAGGGTAGTAGCGACACCTGGGACCCAGCATCGGGGAGATAAATTTCTGGTAGCCGCGAACAAGCAGGCTGAGGAGGTTGCTCACCGGATTCATCTGGCGTCAACCTCCGCCAACCCAGCCTGGACCCACTCAGCCGACAACGCTTTCTTTTGGGCTCTGGACAATGCGTCATCCAGCTGCGCAGCTAATTCTTCCCCAGAGAGAGCAGTGGCCTGGCCGAAGGCGCGAATAACGACGACTGTTCCTAGCGGTAACCCGGGCAAATGACCCTTTACCAGATGTCTGAGTCGCCGCTTTAGTCTGTTTCTATCCACAGCGCGAGCGACCTGCCGTTTCGCGATTATGAAGCCAACCTGAGGATCTTCCGTCTCCAAGAGGGGACGACTAATCGCCGCACCCGACCCGGGCACGGCGATAGTGACTGCCAAAAAGCGGTTACCGGCTTTTGCTCCGACACGCTGCGCCCAAGAGAATTTCTTCGGGTCCACCAGCCGATGCCTACGCGGTAGCACCGCTACGTCTCAAACAGCCAGGCGCGAGCGTCCCTTGCGACGCCGATTGGCAATTACGGCGCGGCCGGAACGAGTGCGCATGCGCAAACGGAAGCCGTGCACCTTATGGCGACGACGGTTATTAGGTTGATATGTACGCTTAGTCACGGTAATACTCCTCAGCTAGCGGCCTGCGACTGTCAATCACGACTGTCGTTGTTGCCGCGTGGTGGCATGGACTCCAGACAGTTAACCCATACAGCCAGGTGTCCACACGTGCCAGAAAAGGCTACCGAACTCTAGCGATCCGGTCAATCGCTCCTTGTCCAAGTATTTCGTCCCTGCCGAATCCACGGTATGCACAGTTGAGGACAAACCGGTGGATGGCTCAGAGAGCAGTTCCACTTTTGATCAAAGCCGCCCGTTCGGCGCTGCTCGGCTTTTCGTTCGGGCCACGCCTTAAACGTTGAAATTACAGGAATGTAACTACACCGTTTATTATCCACAGTCTTGCCCACAGGCTGTGGACAGGACCTCGGAACGCTGTAGACTGTGGAGATGTCCGCGAGCGCTTACGTGGGGAACTTCACGGGCGGAGCGGGTTTCATAGAAGATTTCGGCGAACGGGACGTCACGGTATGGAAGAGGTTCCACTATCTGCGGCTTGGTCACAGGCAATTGAACAAATCGGGGAAGATGAGATTGGGCCCGGCCACGCAGCCTTGCTAAGCATGGCAAAACCTCTTGGCGATGTCGAAGGCACGATCCTGGTCGCAGTGCCAAATGATTTTACGAGGACTTTCCTAGAGACCCGATTGGCCCCTCAACTAACCGAGGCGTTGTCGGGCATCCTCTCGCGAGATTTGCGCCTTGCTTTTTCTATCGATCCCTCCCTCAACGTTGAGGTGGCAGACCAGGGAATGCCCCTGCAGGTATCCGATAGCTCGGCTACAGGTAGCCCCTCCTATGAAACTCCCGAGACAGTAACACTGCCTTCTCCAGTGCCCCAGATGGCGATTGATTCGATAACTTCGACCAGGCTTAATCCTCGCTACGTTTTCGACACTTTCGTTATCGGCCCATCAAACCGTTTTGCTCAGGCAGCAGCTTCGGCAGTCGCTGAATCGCCCGCTACTTCCTACAATCCGTTGTTCATCTACGGCGGTTCGGGACTCGGAAAAACTCATCTGCTGCACGCCATCGGTCATTACGCACTTTCGATGTTTCCTCATCTGCGTGTTCGCTACGTTAACTCAGAAGAATTCACTAACGACTTTATAAACGCAATTCAGGCTGGGAAGAATGAAGAATTCAAACGCAGGTACAGAGAGATCGATATTCTTCTAATTGATGATATTCAGTTCCTTCAGCACAAAGAGGGAACTATGGAGGAATTTTTTCATACATTCAACGCTCTCCATAATGCAAACAAGCAGGTCGTCATCACTTCAGACCTGCCGCCGAAGATGCTCTCTGATTTTGAAGATAGGCTGCGCTCGCGCTTTGAATGGGGATTGATAACCGACATTCAGCCACCGGACCTCGAGACGCGAATCGCGATTCTTCAAACAAAGGCGGCAGTTGAAGACATTGAGGTTGACCCCGCCGTGCTTGAGTACATTGCTACCAGGATTTCTTCCAATATTCGAGAGCTGGAAGGGGCCCTACTCAGGGTAACCGCCTACGCGAATTTGACGCAGGAGCCGGTCGATCTCAAACTCGCAACGACCGTCCTGAAAGACATCATCATGGACTCCAGCGATCGGAAGATCACGACTGCTCTCATCATGGGCCAGACTGCTTCCTACTTTGATGTGACTATGGAACAGCTCTCCAGTGTTGAGCGCACTCAGAAAACCGTTAACGCTCGCCAAATCGCCATGTATCTATGCAGGGAACTCACCGATCTTTCGCTGCCCAAGATCGGTGATGCTTTTGGGGGGCGCGACCACACCACGGTCATGCACGCTAACAAGAAGATCACCGCGCAGATGGCGGAGCGCCGCGAGGTCTACAACCATGTGACTGAGCTGACCAGCCGGATCAAGCAGAAGGCCCGAGAAGACTGAATCTTGTAGTTATCCACACGGTCGGTCGTCGGAACCGAGCCGGATAGTCAGCGTCTTGGGGATGAACTCAGCAAACTGCACGAAAACGCTGTGGAAAGAGCAATGTTGCTTGTGGACGCGGCATAGTTGTGATTACACCGTTCACAAGAAGTTGAAGTCATCCACAAAGATAGGCACAACCTATCAACAGGTGCAAACCGCACAGTTCCAGGCTTAACTGACGATATCCACAGCATCCCCAGCCCCTATTACTACTACTAAACCTGTAATTACAAGAACTCTCACGGTCAGCCCGCATAGAATCGTCGGTGACCGGAGAACGACGAGGATCCCCTATGCACAGTTGGGTGAACAGCCTCTAACATTTGCAACCAGCCGGTACACTGGTAGTTCCTGGATTTATCGAAATGGGGAGGACCATGAGGTTCAAGATCGGCCGCGACACTCTCTCTGAAGCTGTCCAATGGAGTGCTCGGGCAGTTCCTCAACGACCGGCGGTAGCGGTCCTGTCTGGTGTGCGGATCACTGCCACGGATCAGATGGTTGAGTTTTCCTCTTTCGACTACGAGATCTCGGCTCGCGCGCAAACGGAGGCAGAGGTCGAAGAAGCCGGGGAAGTCCTGGTTTCCGGCAAACTTCTAGCAGAAATTTCCAAGTCCTTGCCAAACAGGGATGTGTTCTTGGAAGTCGCAGACAACCACCTGCAGATTCGCTGTGGCAACTCTGAGTTCTCTTTGTCCCTGATGAACATGGATGAGTACCCAAATCTTCCGCCACTGCCGCAAGTGCAAGGAACCATAGACGCGAACGAATTCGCCGGTGCGCTGCAACAGGTTGCGGTCGCCGCCTCGAAAGAAGAAGCCCTGCCGTTGCTGACAGGGGTGAAAATGGTAATAGAGGGCGATCAAATAACGCTTCTGGCGACGGACAGGTATCGGCTTTCCATGCGAAAACTCTCATGGCAACCAGTCGGCGACCCGCCGGTTTCGGATCTCTTAGTGAAAGCCAAGGTGCTGACGGACTTCGCTAAATCGCTCACCTCGGCAGGCGACATCGAATTGTCTTTGAGTGAGGGTTCAGCGGGAGCTAGATCGTCGCTGATTGGATTCGCTGCCGGTGGAAGGCAGGCAACTTCTGTCCTCATGGATGGCGATTACCCACCGGTGGCGAAGCTATTCCCCGAAGAAACTCCTTTGACATATGTCTGTAACAGGCAGGAGTTGTTAGAGGCTGTTCGGCGCGTTTCACTTGTCGCTGAACGGAAAACATCCGTCCGGCTGACGTTCGCAGACGGGGTACTCACTTTGGAGGCCGGCCAAGGAGCTGATGCGACAGCTCAGGAAGCGGTGGCTGCGATCACGGATAGCGAAGATCTGCAGACGGCTTTCAACCCGCAGTACCTGCAAGAAGGTCTGTCAGTGACCGAGACCGAGTACGTGCAATTTGGTTTTACTCACCCCACTAAAGCCGCTGTGATGGTCGGACTAGCCGCGCCGAACGACCCCGTGGACGAGAAGTTCAAATACTTGCTAATGCCAATCCGTTTTGGTGTCTGATTGGCTCAGATGGTGGCAACCGGTTTAGATGTATATATCTGATCTGGCGTTGAACCAGTACCGATCGTATAGGGAATTGGTTCTGGAGCTTCCGCGTGGAATTGCGGTCTTTCAGGGCCGGAACGGACGCGGGAAAACAAATCTGGTTGAGGCGGCTTTATACCTGTCCACACTCTCATCGCATCGGGTGAGCGCTGATAAGGCGCTTGTGAGAGTAGCTTCTTGCGCTACTGGCGAAGAAGCGCCCGCAGCGGCTGTCATCAGGGCGAAGGTTCGTTCCGGAACTGAACCCTCTAGAGAGCGGCTCTTGGAACTGGAGATTGTGCAGGGGAAAGCGAACAGGGCCCGCTTGAATCGAGCGCAGGTACGGCCCCGCGATCTGCTGGGAAATTTGCGCACCGTGATGTTTGCGCCAGAGGACGTTCAGTTGTTGAGGGGAGACCCGGGAGGACGACGCCGCTTCCTTGATCAAGTGATCACGCAGGTGAAACCCTCTTATCTTGGAGTTAGGCGCGATTTCGATCAGGCGCTGCGCCAACGTGGGGCTGCTTTGAAGCAGCTTGGGCCCAGCTCAGACGTGCTGCAGGCCGAGGATTTCCTAGCTCCTTGGGATAGTGCAATGGCTAATCTCAGTGCTCAAATGGTCGCACACCGCGTGGTGCTCCTGGAGTCTTTGCGGCCTAAACTGCAGGCTCACTATAGGGAAGTCAGCGCAGACGACAAACCGACTGAGCTGTCCTATGAGATGCAGCTGGAGTCCCAAGAGCGAAGTGAGTTTGGAGCCAAGGCTGCCGCGGAGTTGTCTTTTGGAGAACTCCCCTTACTGGACGATGGATATTTTCCGGACTTGCAGCGACTCACTGAGAACCTAGAAGAGAGATTCCTTGCGATGATTCGTGCAAAGCGAGTCTCTGAGCTGCGCCGCAGCGTCAACCTGGTCGGCGCCCATCTTGATGATTTCTCCGCTCAAATAGCGGGCTTGCCGGTGAAGGGATACGCAAGCCAAGGGGAAACTTGGTCGGCGGTTCTAGCTCTGCGTCTAGCGCAAATGGACATCCTCACTTCCCCGGATGACACCCCGGTGCTGATTTTGGACGATGTTTTCTCCGAGCTAGATGAGCAACGCCGGTTGGCGTTGGGAGAATCGATTAGGGACGTTGAGCAGGTGCTCATAACGGCAGCGAACTTGAGTGATCTGCCAAAGAATCTGGATCCTTCGATCTTCACCGTCACCCTCGACGGGGATCTGGGGTCGCTGGTGGACCGTGGTAGATCAGGGGCGCTAGTGGCGCCAGAATCGCCAGAAGTGTCAGAAATGCCAAACGATCATGAGCCGACGGACCTAGAACTAAGACATGCGAATGAGCCCGAGGGAGGCGAAGATGGCTGAGGCAGGGGAAGACCCCGAAACGATGCCAGAGGACGTGGCGGACGCGCGCGCGTTCGTGCGCAGCACCTATCAGAGGATGAAGCGGGCCAGCGCTGGTCTTCCCGTGCGTAGGCGGCAACGGAATCCTCGAAAAGATTCGAGTCAGCAAGCTGAGTCAGCCTCAGAAGGGTGGCAGCCACCCCCGGGTATAGCTCGTTCTAGGCGAGGCGCAGGTAAGTCCTACTATGATCCGCAGCCCTTGGGCGACGTTCTGGATACCATTGGTCGCCAGGATATTTGGCAGGAATCTCTTTCCTTAGGCTCCATTGCAGCTCGTTGGGAGAACATAGTGGGAGAGCAGGTGGCCTCCCATTGCCACATTGAATCCTTCGAAGATCAAAAGCTTCAGGTCCGTGCCGATTCGACTGCGTGGGCTCACCAGCTGCGTCTGCTGTTGCCTCAAATTGAGCGGCGAGTCGCTGAAGAGTTAGGTCCGGATGCTGTTCGGCAGGTTATTGTTCACTCTCCGAAGCCACCTTCTTGGAACTACGGGAAGCTCCGCGTGCCAGGGCGCGGCCCAAGGGATACATACGGGTGAGTTTTGTCACCTAAAACAGGCTGAAAATCGGCGAAAACCCGCCGCTTACGGCCAGATTCTGGTGGGCCCAAGTGGCGCGTAATTTGGTAGAATAGAAGGGAATGAAATCGGTTCGTGCCAGGGGAAATCCCTCAGCGCGTTCGTTTGCTGCGGGATCGTTTTTTCTGGCAGAGCCTGCTTCGTTTGGGTCCCGGAAAAATCTCCGCGCGGCACGTGCCGATGGGTAGGGAGACATTAGGTGACAGAGATAAACGAAGTGTTGGTGGCGGACCAAGTGGGGACGCAACCGCACAACGGTACAGCGAGCACCGACCATTATGAGGCAGCGGACATCACTGTCTTGGAAGGGCTGGAAGCGGTCCGAAAAAGGCCCGGCATGTATATCGGTTCGACCGGTGAGCGGGGTTTGCATCACCTCGTCTACGAAGTCGTTGATAACGCGGTGGATGAGGCGCTGGCCGGCTATTGCGACCATATTGGGATCACAATTCTTTCTGACGGCGGGCTGCGCGTTGAAGACAACGGACGCGGTATCCCCGTCGACATTCACCCGACTGAGGGAAAACCGACCGTTGAGGTCGTGATGACTATCTTGCACGCGGGCGGAAAATTTGGAGGCGGCGGATACGCTGTTTCCGGAGGTCTCCACGGCGTGGGAATTTCCGTTGTGAACGCCCTTTCGGCGCGCGTTGATACGGAAATTTACCGGCAGGGTGCCGTCTGGAACATGTCTTTCGCTAACGGTGGGCATCCAATTTCGCCGCTGGTAAAGACAGGCGAGACGGACAGGACGGGCACGGTCCAGACCTTCTGGCCGGACCCCGAGATTTTTGAGTCAGTCAGCTTCTCATTTGAGACGCTGCGGCAAAGATTTCAGCAGATGGCGTTCCTCAACCGCGGTTTACGTATCACGCTGACGGACGAGCGCCCCGGGCAAAGCGTCGCGGGCGATGAGATCACCGGTGATGACGAGGACAGCCCAGCTGAGGTTGAAGAGTTCCGCACGGTCAGTTACTGCTATGAGCACGGGCTGAGCGACTACGTCGAATACTTGGACACCACAAAGAAGGTTCAGGTAATCAACCAGGACATCATCGACCTGGAAACTGAGAACGAGCAGGGCACTCTTTCTCTAGAGGTAGCTATGCGCTGGACGCATGCCTACGCGCCCACTATCTACACTTACGCCAATACGATCAACACGACTGAGGGGGGGACGCACGAAGAAGGATTCCGAACGGCGCTCACCACAGTTATCAACAAGTATGCTCGCGATAAGAACCTGTTGAAAGAAAAGGATGAGAATCTTTCAGGTGATGACGTTCGCGAAGGTCTCACCGCCGTTCTTTCCGTGAAACTGACCGAGCCACAGTTTGAAGGTCAGACGAAGACGAAGCTGGGAAACACGGAGGCGCGCACCTTCGTTCAATCGCAGGTCTACCAGCTGCTTGGTGATTGGCTCGACTCACACCCGCAAGAAGCGCGCGCGATTGTCGGCAAGGGGCAGGCGGCGCAGCAGGCGCGGATTGCGGCCCGTAAAGCCAGGGAAGCAACCCGTAGGAAAACCGCGCTAGACACGGTTTCGATGCCTTCAAAGCTACGCGACTGTTCGTCACGGAACGCGGAAGAGTGCGAGATCTTTGTGGTTGAGGGCGATTCGGCCGGCGGTTCAGCTGTTACCGGCCGTGACCCGAACACGCAGGCGATACTGCCCTTGCGCGGAAAAATCTTGAACGTTGAGAAAGCGCGTATCGACAGGGCACTCAACTCGGAGACCATTCAGGCTTTGATTGGCGCACTTGGAACGGGCATAGGCGAAGAGTTCGATCGCCAAAAGCTGCGCTATTACAAGGTGATCATAATGGCCGATGCCGACGTGGACGGGCAGCACATCGCAACGCTGCTCATGACGTTCTTCTTCCGCTACATGCGCCCGCTCGTAGAGGAAGGGCACATCTACCTGGCAACCCCTCCTCTGTACCGGCTCAAGTGGTCAAACGCGCCACACCAGTATGTTTACTCCGACCAGGAGAGGGACGAGGCGCTAGAGCAGGGCTCCGCCAACGGTTGGCGCCTGCCGAAAACGGGCGGCATCCAGCGGTATAAGGGCCTGGGCGAGATGAATGACCAAGAGCTGTGGGAGACAACAATGGATCCCGAGCGACGCCTGTTGAAACAGGTTGAGGTTGGCGAAGCCGCAGCCGCAGACGAAATCTTTACCATCCTCATGGGGGATGACGTGGAATCCAGAAGGAACTTCATCCAACGAAACGCGCAGGACGTGCGTTTCATTGATGCGTGAGCGCCTTCTAGGAGGGATAGCAGATGAGTGACGACAAGAATTCGGAAGAGCAGTTCATAGCCGCTGATATAGGCGAGGCGATCGCTGACGCCACAGTGGAAGCTGAACAGCAGGCGGCTGTCGCAACAACGGTTGTGGACGCGGACGGCGCGGGAGAGGGCCGAGTTGATCCCGTCAACCTAGAAACTGAGATGCAGCGGTCCTACCTGGACTACGCGATGAGCGTCATCGTTGGTAGGGCGCTGCCTGACGTCCGAGACGGACTCAAGCCCGTACACAGGCGGATCCTGTACACAATGTACGACGGCGGATACCGACCGGACGGCGGTTTCTACAAGTGCATGCGCGTTGTTGGTGACGTGATGTCGCACTACCACCCACACGGGGACGCCTCCGTTTACGACGCACTGACCCGCCTGGTCCAGTGGTGGTCCATGCGTTACCCGCTGGTTTCTGGGCAGGGGAACTTCGGGTCCCCGGGCAACCTGGGGCCCGCGGCCCCGCGGTACACCGAATGTAAAATGGCTCCTCTTGCTATGGAGATGACCTCTGACATTGAAGAGGGCACCGTCGATTTTCAAGAGAACTACGATGGCCGCGCAATGGAACCGGTTGTCCTTCCGGCTCGGTTCCCAAACCTGTTGGTGAACGGCTCGGAGGGGATCGCGGTCGGTATGGCCACCCGGATCCCGCCGCACAACCTCAGGGAAGTGGCCTCTGGCGTCCAGTGGTATTTGGAGAACCCGGAAGCATCCCGAGAGGAACTCTTAGAAGCGCTCATCGAGCGCATCAAAGGTCCCGATTTCCCAACGGGCTCCACAATTTTGGGTCGCAAAGGGATCGAACAGGCTTACCGAACGGGTCGCGGCGGCATCATCCAGCGGGCCGTTGTTGACGTGGAAGAAATCCATGGGCGCACCTGCCTGGTCATCAAAGATCTGCCCTACCAGGTAAACCCGGATAACTTGGCCGCAAAAATTGCTGAACTGACGAACGCTGGACAGCTCACGGGGATAGCGGACATCCGCGACGAAACCTCGGGCAGGAACGGTCAGCGCCTGGTCATCGTCTTGAAGCGGGACGCGGTCGCCCAGGTGGTGCTCAACAACCTGTACAAGAGGACCCAACTGCAGGACTCTTTCCCCGCGAACATGCTGGCGCTGGTCGATGGCGTTCCCCGCACGCTCAGTTTGGACGGGTTCGTCCACTACTGGGTGAAGCATCAGGTGGAAGTGATTGTGCGGCGGACGAAGTTCCGCCTGGCGAAAGCCCGCGAACGCCTGCATATTCTGGAAGGCTACCTGCGCGCCCTGGACATGCTGGATGAGGTAATTGCGCTCATCCGCCGTTCCCCAACGGTTGAAGCGGCCCGCGTTGGCCTAATGGAATTGCTCCGCATTGACGAGGTCCAAGCGAACGCTATTTTGGCCTTGCAGTTGCGCCGCCTGGCCGCCATGGAGCGTCAGAAGATTCTAAACGAGCACGCTGAGATCAAGGCGCGTGTCCTAGATCTGCAGGACATTCTTGAGTCGCCGACCCGGCAAAGATCGATCATTTCAGAGGAAATGAAAGAGGTTGTCGATCGTTTCGGGGACGAACGGAAGACCAGAATTGTCCCGTTCGGCGGGGATATGAGCGACGAAGAGTTGATCGCCGAAGAAAAGGTTGTCGTAACTATCACGCAGGGTGGGTACGCGAAACGCACCCGTGAGGACAGCTACCGCGCCCAAAAGAGGGGCGGTAAAGGCGTCCGCGGTGCCCAGCTCCGAGACGATGACGCGGTCGACCACTTCTTCGTCACCTCGACCCACGACTGGCTACTCTTCTTCACAGATCAGGGCCGCGTGTACCGGGCGAAGGCATACCAGCTGCCCGAAGGTGGGCGGGACGCCAAAGGTCAACACGTCGCGAACCTGCTTGCTTTCCAGCCGGACGAAAACATCGCGCAAGTCATGCGGATCGAATCGTACGAAGACCGTGATTACCTGGTGCTAGCGACAAAGTCCGGCCTGGTAAAGAAGACGCGACTGACCGACTACGATTCGCCTCGTACAGCAGGGATCATCGCGATCAACCTCCGAGAAAATGAGCGAGGCGAGGCGGACGAGGTCGTCTCGGCCGAGATCGTGAACGCGACGGACGAGCTGATCCTGGTTTCCAAGAATGGGATGTCGATCAGGTTCGCCGCGAATGATGAGCAGCTCCGCCCAATGGGCCGGTCGACCTCCGGGGTGACGGGGATGCGTTTCCGAGGTGATGATGAGCTGCTCACGATGAGCGTCGTTGATCCGGAAGCGGACCTGCTTGTGGTCACTGAGGGTGGTTATGCAAAACGGACACCGCTCGCCGAATACCGCGCCCAAGGACGCGGCGGGCTGGGAATCAAGGTGGCAGATTTAGCTCCGGAGCGCGGCGCCCTGGTCGGCGCACTTGTGATTGAACCAGAAGAAGACGTAATGGTTATCACAGAGAGCGGAAAACTGGTTAGGGTTAGTGCAGGCGATGTGCGCTCAACAGGCCGCAACACCAAGGGAGTCATTTTTGCCCGACCGGACGAGAGCGACAGGGTTATTGCTATCACCCGCAATGGCGGCGAGGATAGTGAAGAAGAAGCCGAGACAAACGTTGAGGCCGAAGCGGGTGAGCCAACGGCGGATGACGCTGCTGCGCAACCCACTCCTATAGACACCGAGGAGACCGAGAATGAGTGAACAGGTAGTCGTGGAAGAGTATGACGCTGAGGTCGACGAGCCACGCAAAGTGGAACTCACTCTGGCCCACATCGACCCGTGGTCGGCGCTCAAGATCGGCTTCATCCTGGCCGTCGCGATCGGTATAGCAACCGTAGTGGTGGCAGCCATCCTCTGGCTGCTGCTAGACGGAATGAACGTCTTCGGATCGGTGGAGGACTTCCTGATCCGCTTGGGCGCTGACTCGTTCCTGGAACTCATGGAATACCTGCGGCTGCCCCGCGTCATGTCCTACGCGACCATCCTGGGCATTATGAACGTCATCCTGTTCACCGCGGCGACCACGCTGGTAGCGATCCTCTACAACCTGATCGCCTCCCTAGTGGGCGGCGTGCGTGTCTCCTTGATGGACGAGTGAACCGGCCCTTTCGTTGACGTGTGGACGTGACTCAACTCCCACACCCAAGCGAACGGTCAGGTTTGCCGCGCATGAGGCCGATCGGATAAACTTTCACAGTGCCCACGGGCCTATAGCTCAGTTGGTTAGAGCGCAGTCCTGATAAGACTGAGGTCGCTGGTTCGAGTCCAGCTAGGCCCACGGTTGCTAGGTGAAGGAATGGGAGGGAAGCAAAATGCGTCTCTTACGCACCGCCTTCATCGTCGCGGCTACGGTCGGCACCGGGCTTCTCATCTGGCAGACCGCTAGGGACCTGTCCACCAGCGCGAAACTGTGGGAGCCCATCACCGACCAGGTCAGTTGATCTGCGGGACCTCGCGAACCTGTGGGAACGCAGATTGGTTGCAAGGGCAGGACAAAATTCAATAAGGGGCCATGGCGCAATTGGTAGCGCACCTGCTTTGCAAGCAGGGGGTTAGGG
>CAYFRL010000024.1:0-31881 GCA_964345595.1 uncultured Actinomyces sp. | reverse complement strand
GATAACGCGGCTGATTTACAGTCAGCTCCCTTTGGCCACTCGGGCATTCCGCCATGTGCACCGGGATTACCGGTGCTCAGTGAGCGTACCAAATTTCGGTTGAGCAGTTCCACTTGGCACGGTGGCACCCGCTCTTAGCTTTCCAAAAACGTCTCCCCGGCCAGCAAAAGCCGTCTGGCCACGTCCGCACTTTCCGCTCTATTACAAAGAAAACCCGCTCTCTTGTTTGGCGTCCTCTTCCCCACTGCGAGTAGACTGGGGGCACTGTGAAAGTGTGCACATTCTTCTAGGGAGGGCCCGTGGCCGATTCTTCGTTCGACGTTGTTTCAAAAATTGATCAGCAAGAGGTTGACAACGCTGTTAACCAGGCGGCGAAAGAGGTAGCGCAAAGGTACGATTTTCGCGGGGTTGATGCGTCCATCGATCATAAGGGTGATGTCATCACTCTAGAGGCGAACACCGCTGAACGAGTCAACGCGGTCCTGGATGTTCTCCAAAGCAAGCTGGTTCGGCGGGGCGTTTCGCTGAAAACTTTGGATTTGGAGGGAAGGGAACCGCAGGTTAGCGGCAAGATTTACCGGTTGGCAATACCGCTTCGGGAGGGGATCGACTCCGCAAATGCGAAGAAGATTACGAAGCTTATTCGCGATGAGGCACCTAAGGGCGTGAAAGCTCAAATCCAGGGCGATGAGGTTCGCGTTTCCTCAAAGTCACGCGACGCGCTACAAGACGTGATCGCGCTGCTGAAAGGCGCAGACCTTGACGTTGCGTTGCAGTTCGTGAACTACAGGTAAGACCTCACTGGGAACAGAGCTGCGCCCACTCAGCTTCAAGCAGTTCCGCCAACTGTAGCGTGTCGACGCGCGCGGACAGGCCGCGTTGCCCAGCGGAGACGATGATCGCTTCGTGTTCCAGCGCCGATTCGTCAATGAAGGTTCGGTGACGCGTTGTTTGCCCGAGGGGCGAGATCCCGCCAACAACGTACCCCGTACGCTGCTCGGCAACGCGGGGGGCGGCCATCGCTGCCCTCTTTGCACCCGCCGCCTTTGCTAGGGCTTTTAATGAGAGGTGGTGGGTCACAGGTACTACGGCAATCACGTACTCGTCACCGTCCAGGCGCGCCATCAACGTTTTGAAGATCGCTCCTGCTTCCCCGCCAAGTTCTTGGGCCGCTTCCGCGCCGAAAGCGGTCGTTCCTTCGTGGTGGACGTACTCGTGCACCTGGTGGGGAATGCCCGCGTCCTGAAGCGCCGCCAGCGCGCGTGTACGAGGCGCCGAAGAGTCAGCCATCAGGATCTGGGATCCAGGCCCATCGATTTTGCTTGATTAGCTAAACGTTCCACTCGGTCGTCCATGGGCGGGTGTGTGGAGAACAGCTTTGAAATTCCGCCGCCGCGAAAAGGGTTGGCTATCATCATCGCGGAGACGGTGTCGCGCTCTGGGCTTGGCGCCATCGGGTTTGCGCTGACTCCGTTACTGATCTTTTGAAGAGCCCGTGCAAGCGCCATCGGATCGCCCGTAAGGTCCGCTCCCCCAGCGTCCGCACTGTACTCCCGCGTTCGGGAAATGCCCATCTGCACGACCGAGGCGGCCAGTGGCGCAAGAATCATCATCAGCAGGCCCGCCAGGGCGCTGCCCCCGCCGCCGCTACGGTTGTTGCCCCGCCCACCGAAAATGAACGCGTACTGAGCTAGCGAAGAGATGAGCCCGCTCATGGCTGCCGCCACCGAGGCCGTAAGAATGTCTCGGTTGTAAACGTGCATGAGCTCGTGGCCCAGCACCCCGCGCAGCTCGCGCCTATCTAGGATTTGCAAGATACCCTCGGTGCAGCAAACGGCAGCGTTTTGCGGGTTGCGTCCGGTAGCGAACGCGTTTGGTGTTGCCGATGGGGCGATCCAAACCGTTGGCATTGGCATGTTGAGTTCGGCTGCGAGTTCTTCAACGATTTCGTACAGGACCGGGGCTTGCTGTCTTGTGACGGGGTAGGCGCGCATCGATTTGAGAGCGAGCTTCGCGCTGTTCCAGTAGGTCATGAATGTTGAGAAAATTCCAATTCCAGCAAATACCCACAGCCAGGTCGGGTTCCGGGTCGCCCCGGCCACTATGCCGCCCAGTCCCATGATGATTAGCCAGAGGAATACGAACAGCCCCAGCGTCTTCATGCTGTTAGCTAGTCTCTTTGCGCGCACGGCGGCCTCTCTTTCGGGAACTTTGCCCTATTGCTGACTCGGGCCCCTACTCGTGACCCTTGCTACTGCCTATGGCCAGAATAATCGCCAAACCGCTCCACCGCGCCGGGCTTGCCGAGTTCGCCCGGTTCGCCGATGTGTTCCTCCACGGTCTCCGGCGCGCCCTCTCCTCGCGAAATGTCGGTCATTGCTTTGCGTGATACGACCTTCACCCGCTCACGAATGCCGCGGTCAGCCGGTAGCCCTCCGAACTTCTCACCCAGTTGCTTTTCATAGGCATCAAGCATTTCCCAGCCGTGCCAGGTGGTCACCGGCACGCCCCTTGCTTCAAGCACTTCCAAAAGTGCTTCCGGAGTGCCGCTTCGCGTCAAGAACCCTTCCTGGGCGTCTTCAACGAGGTGGCCAATGGTCTCCTGCGCGTCGGACTTAGTTGAGCCGATCAGGCCAACTGGGCCACGCTTGATCCATCCTGTTGCGTACAGGCCCGGGATCACCTCATGCCCATCCACTTCGGTGAGTACGCGGCCCCCCACATTTGGAACGACGCCTCTTTCGGTATCGAAAGGTGCCCCCTCAATCGGTGAGGAGTAGTAGCCGACCGCCCGGTACACGGCATCCACCGGCCAGTCGGTAATCGCACCGGTGCCACGGACGTTCCCGTCCCCGGTCAGCGCGGTGCGTTCCGTGCGCAAGGCGCGCACGTTCCCTTCATCATCAGAAAGTATTTCAATGGGCGACTCAAACAGGTGCAGATGGATCCGCCGGGAAGCGGTCCGTTTCTCTGGATCAACCGACGCGTATTGGGTAAGGGTCTTCACGACCTGGCGTTGCTGATTGGAGCTGCGTAGCGTCTCTTCAGACCCCTCATCGAAATCGAAGTCTTCCTCAGACACAATCAGATCAACATCGTTCACCTTGCCCAGTTCCCGCAGCTCAAGAGGCGTGAACTTCACCTGCGCGGGGCCGCGGCGCCCAAAGATGTGAATATCCGTAACCGGGTTGTCCAACAGTCCCTGGTAGACGTTCGGCGGGATCTCCGTTGGCAACAGATCGTCGGGGTGCTTAGCCAACATGCGGGAAATGTCTAGGGCGACGTTTCCTACTCCTAGGACTGCCACCTCTTTCGCTTCTAGCGGCCAAGTGCGGGGGTAGTCGGGGTTGCCGTCGTACCAAGACACGAAGTCGGCAGCGCCGTAAGACTGCGGCAGGTCACTGCCCGGTATCTCCAAAGGGGCATCCCTGTCCGCGCCTGTCGCGATGATGACGGCGTCATAGTTTTCCGCCAACTCGTCGAAGGTGACATCCAAGCCCACCTCCACGTTGCCGAGCAACCGAATGTCTCCGCGCTGCAGAATCTTATACAGCGCAACGATGATCTGCTTGATGCGCGGGTGATCTGGCGCAACGCCGTACCGCACTAAACCGTATGGGGCAGGCAGTCTTTCAAACAGGTCGATGGAAACGTCCAACCCGGACTTAGAAAGAATGTCAGACGCGTAGATTCCTGCAGGTCCGGCGCCGACAACGGCTACTCTCAACGACTCGGTCACGGTACTCGATTCACTCAATATAAGACAATTAACAAACTAGTCACTGACGTAATTGTATCTATGGCGGGCAGGCTTTTGCCGGAGGCGTTGCTAGGATCACAGTCACCTAGACATGCCGGTCAATCATCTGTGCGGCGAAGGCCAGCAGACCGGTCTTGACGGCGGAGTCTGGCAGTGGCTCCAGAGCCGCCACGGCCTCTTCAGCCCATGTGTTGGCCAGGTCCCTGGTCTCTTCCATCACCGGGTGTTCCAGAATCGCAGCCACCACCTGTTCCAGAGCTGCATCGTCTTCCAAATCGCCAGCAAGCAGGTTCAAAATGTTCTTTCCCGCTTCATCGAGAGTCCCAGCGGATTCGCGCTGACGCAGCAGCAGGACCGGTAGTGTGTCCACGCCTTCGCGAAGGTCGGTCCCTGGAGTCTTCCCTGAAAGTTCTGTGGGAGAAGCCAAGTCTAGGACGTCGTCTGCTATTTGGAACGCGACGCCGATCTTTTCTCCGAACCTTTCAACGATGCGTGCCTGTTCTTCGGTTGCTCCTCCGTGAACCGCCCCCAGGTAAGCGGCTGCGGCGACCAGAGCGCCGGTCTTGTCTGACAGGACTTGCAGGTAAAACTCTACGGGGTCGTCCGCCTCGGTCGGCCCGAAGCTCTCGTTCAGCTGCCCCTCACACATGCGTTCAAAGACCGTCGCGTGATACTCCACTGTTTCTGGCCCCAGCGCGGCGGTTAGCTTTGATGCCCGCGCGAACAGGATGTCCCCAGCCAGGATGGCCCGGTTGTTGCCCCACAGGTGATGTGCGGATTCCACACCCCGTCTTGTGGGGGCCGAATCCATCACGTCGTCGTGGTAAAGGGATGCCAGGTGCGTCAGCTCCACCAACGCGGCGGCCTTCAGCACCTGGTCCGTGCTCTCAGGTGTGCGCTCTCCACCCAATTCAGAGCTCACCAGGGTTAGCACCGGCCGCAGTCTTTTACCGCCAGCGGATGTCAGGTGGCCAATCAAGTCAGCCACAAACCCTCTGGGCGACTCCACCGAGCGCGCCAGTAGCCCTTCAACTTCTTCCATCCCCGCAGTGACGCGTTCTTCCAAAGCTGGAACAGAAAGGCTCAACGCACCGGTCACGGCAGAGCGACCACTATCTGAGAGAGCACGTCCAGGACGGGTCCCGGGAAGACGCCCAGTAGGACCGTTAGAATAGCGGCAACTGTGATCGCGGCTGCGGAGAGCCCCTCTGAGCCGACAGCCGCCACGTTACCGGCTGGTTCTTGCAGGAACATGAAAGAGATGACTCTGAAGTAGAAGACGGCTGTCACAGCAGACGCCACCAGCGCGATCGCAACCAGCCAACCCAGCCCACCAGCAATACCGTCAGCAAAAACAACAAACTTACCGACGAAACCAGACGTTAGAGGAATGCCCGCAAAGGAGAGCAAGAAGATCAGCATTGAGATTGCCGCCAGCGGCGAGCGTTTACCCAACCCTTTCCAAGCGTCCAAACTGGTTGCCTGTCCCCCAATAGTCCCCTCTGCATCTCTGTAGCGAACCAAGGTAACCACCCCGAACGCTCCAACGGTTGCCACGCCGTAGGCCAGCAGGTAGAACGCCACGGAAGCAGCTGAACCCGCAACTAGCGACAGCACACCGATCAGCAGGAACCCGGCGTGTGCGATGGATGAGTAAGCGAGCAGACGCTTAATGTCCTTTTGCACCAAGCCCGCGACCGTGCCAACCAAAATTGTGAGGGCAGCAATCACGGCCAGCACCAGGCGGAAGTCCCATTGCAGGTGGCCGACAACGGTCTGGTAGAAGCGAAGCATGGCACCGAATGCCGCAATTTTCACTCCAGCGGCCATAAACCCGGTGACGGATGTCGGTGCGCCCGTGTAAACATCAGGCGTCCAAGCGTGGAACGGTACAGCCGCAACCTTGAACAGCAGGCCGACCATCACCATGAATACGCCAACGACCAGCATCCATTCCATGTTGTTGAATACGGGGACGGCAGCTGCGATTTGGGAGAAGTCAAGAGAGCCCCCCGAATAACCGAACAGCAATGCCGATCCCATTAGGAAGAACCCTGAAGAGAACGCACCCAGAATGAAGTACTTGAGGGCCGCTTCTTGCGATTGGCCCCGCCTACGCCTAGAAGTCGCGACCAAAATGTACAGAGGCAGCGACATGACTTCCAGGGCAACGAACATGGTCAGTAGCGACTCAGTCGCAGGGAAAACCATCATGCCGCCCAGGCTGAAAAGCATCAGCGGGAAGTATTCGGAACGGTGGTACTTCTTCGCGATTGAGAGCGATTCTTCACCGGACCCGGGCCGGTCGGCCGGTTGGGCGGCAAAATCGCCGTCACCAGCTTCTGTACGGTCCGCCATGATGAGCAGCGCCAAGAGTGCGATGAGAAGAAGAATCACCTGCAAAGCCACGGACCATGGGTCAGAGATGAACTGGCCGGTTTGGGCAGGCGCAGTTAGCACCGGCACCCAGCGCAAAGATGTCAAGACCAGAGCGGCGATCAGGACCAGCAGCGACCAGCCAATATTGATCTTTCGTCGCGAGCCCGCCGGGGCGAACGCTTCAATGAGGACGCCGACGACGCCGCCCCCCAGCACCACCGCGATTGGCAGTAGCAACATCCAGTCGACATCTGGGGCGGTGAAGGTGCCCACTTGTGAAATCAGTAAGTTCACTTTCAGTTCCCTTCATCCGCACTGTCAGCTTGCGTCACGCTAGCGAACTCTGCGGTGTTACTTTCCGACACTTGGGACATGGACCCAACCAGTGGCGCGGACCAAAGGCCAAGTACCAGCATGCCGACCAGCAGTGGCGTGATAGCCACCTTTTGCGTCATGTTCAAGTCCGGGATGGTTTCCAGGTCCTTCTTTACTGGCCCAGTGAACATCCGCTGGTAGGGCAGCAGGATGTACATGGCTGCCAGCACCACCCCGAATACCGAGAAGATTGCCAGGGGAATACTCACGCTGTAGGTTCCCATGAGCACCAGGTACTCGGGGACAAATCCGGACAAGCCTGGAAGAGACAGTGAGGCAAGCCCAGCAAATAACCAGGTTCCCGCCAGAATCGGTGTGACCCTCTGCATCCCTCCGTAGTGAGCAATCTCCTGGCTGTGTCCGCGTTCGATCAGGAATCCGGAGATCAAGAACAGAGCGGCAATGGAGAGCCCGTGGGCCACCATGAAGAACATGGCGCCAGTTAGCGCGATCTCCGAACCGATGAAGATACCCAAGACGATGAAACCGAAGTGCGAAACAGAAGTGAAGGAGACCAGCCGGAGCAGGTCCTTTTGACCATTGGCCGCGAACCCTCCCCACAGGATCGAAATCACGGCGAGGATCAGAATTGTCCACCGCGCCTCGTACGCAGCTGCTGGCACGAACGTAAGACAGAGAATTATCATCCCGAACGTGCCGATCTTGTCCAGAATCCCAACTAGGAGCACCGACGTTCCAGGTCGCGCTGCCGCGGCAGTGTCAGGAAGCCAGGTATGGACCGGCACAATCGGCGCTTTGATTGCGAAAGCGATGAAGAACGTCACGAAGACAGCCATCTGGATTCCAAAGGGCGCGGCCGGCAGGATCTGTGCCAGATTGTCGTAGCGGAACAGCATTCCATCCATTCCCCCGCCGGAAAGGCCAAAGATGGTTACCAGGCCGCCCAGCATCGCTAGCCCTCCCACCAGGGAATAAATCAGGAACTTCATTGCAGCCTGTCGCCGGTTTTCTCCGTGACCGTACCGGCCGATCATGAAGAACAGCGGGATGAGCATCGCCTCGAATGCCAGGTAGAACACCACCACGTCGAACGCCGCAAAGATCACCACTATGAACGCGTAAAGAAGCAGTATCAAAGCGGCATAGGCGCCCTCTGATTGTTTCTCCTCGTCAGTGTTCCCGCCGGGAGTCGCGTAGAGAACCAGGGGCACCAGCAGCGCGGATAGGAGCAGCATCACCAGACCGAGTGCATTTACTCCAAGCGACCAACTCACCCCAAGTGGAGCAATCCACCGTGCAGATTCAACCAGTTGGAACGTTGCTGATGAAGCCCAGTCGAACTGGAAGGCAACTATCAGTATCAGTACGGCTTCGATCCCGGAGACGGTCAAAGCAAACTCTTTGCCTGGAACGCGAAGGCCGGGCACCAGCCACAGCAGCAGCGCTCCCACCGCGGGCACCGCGACCAGCAGGCTGAGTAGCGGGAAGGCTCCCTCAATCATTTGTAATTCCATGATTCCCCTCCGGCCCTAGAGCCTAAATCCGAGGACGACTGCCAGGACTATGACAATCCCGCCCAGGAAGTAGCCAGCGTAGGCGCGCACGTAACCCGTCTGCGTCCATGCGACCACTTTGCCCAGCCAAACTGCGAACCTGCTAATGCCAGTTACGGCTCCATCAATGCCGTACCTGTCCGCGGCAACCACGCCCTTCATAATGGCAACGCTGGGAGCCATGAAGACTGCTTCGTTGAACTCGTCCTGGTAGAAGTCAGCGCGTTCAGCCCGGACGAAAGCGTTCGCATCAGGAACAGCAATCGGGACAGGCTTTTTCGCAAACAAGTAGTAGGCAATGATCACCGAGATGATCACTAGCACTGTCGTGCCGATCTCAATCGCTAGCACAGGAATGACTGGCTCCGCGTGCGGGGTCGGCCCCACAGATGGTGCCAACCAGCTGGTGAAGCGCCCGCCCGAAAGAAGTCCTCCCAGGAAGATCGAAAACACGGCCAGGATGATCAGCGGGACCGTCATGATCGGTTTGGACTCATGCGGATGCACGGGGTCGCCCTCTGCTTCCGTTGTCCACCGTGGTTTCCCGTAGAAAGTCATGAAGAAGAGCCGTGACATATAGAAGGCGGTGATAGCCGTGCCGGCCAGTGCCACCAAACCGTATACCCAACCGAGCCAAGGTGTTGTCGCGTTCCCGAAATTGCCCGCAGCAAAAGCTGCCTCAATGATCCGGTCCTTTGTCCAGTAACCAGAGAAAGGCACAATGCCGATAATCGCAAGCCAGCCAGCCATGAACGTGATCCAGGTGATCTTCATTGCGGTGCGCAATCCGCCAAATCGGCGCATATTGACCTGGTCGTTCATCGCGTGCATCACGGAACCGGCCCCCAAGAACATGAGGGACTTGAAGAAGCCGTGCGCCAACAGGTGGAAGATCGCGAAGGCCCAACCCACCGGACCAAGACCCGCACCCAGCATCATGTACCCGATCTGGGACATCGTCGAAGCAGCCAGCACCTTCTTGATGTCGTCCTTCGCCGTACCAATCAACGCCCCCAACAGCAAGGTAATCAAACCGATAACGGCCACAGCAGTCATGGCGATCGGAGCCGCAACAAAGATGACTCCTGAACGCACAATCAGGTACACGCCAGCTGTAACCATTGTTGCAGCGTGGATCAGCGCCGACACCGGAGTGGGACCCGCCATCGCGTCTCCCAGCCAGGCCTGAAGGGGATACTGTGCCGATTTACCGGTAGCTGCTAGGAGCAGGAACAATCCGATGATCGTTGCCTGTCCTTGGGAGACACCCGCGATGCCCTCATTCACAACGTTGAAGTCAACGGAGCTGAAGTTCGCGACCATTGCCATCATGGCGATCAAGAGACCCATGTCGCCAACACGGTTCATAATGAACGCCTTCTTCGCTGCCGTAGCGTTCGAAGGCACCTGGTTCCAGAACCCAATCAGAAGGTAAGAGCTGAGTCCGACGCCTTCCCAGCCAAGGAACAGCGTTGCGTACGAATCTCCGAGCACCAAGATCAGCATTGAGGCAATGAACAGGGCCAGGTAGGCAAAGAAGCGCCTGCGGTCCGGGTCCTCAGCCATGTAGCCAACCGAATACACAAGGATCAGCGAGCCAACCAGGGTCACCAGCATCACGAATGTCATCGAAAGTGGATCGATCAGGGTTCCGAAGTTGACCTCGAACGAGCCAGCCGGCATCCAGGAGCCCAGGTACTGCACCATTCGGCGGTCCCCCGGAGCGGCATGCAACATTTGCCAAAGGATGGAAGCACCAAGTGCGAAACTGAACCATGAGGCGGCGACGGCCAGCCAGTGGCCCCACCGGTCGGCGCGCCTGCCCAGCAGAAGAAGAATCGCGGCGACGACGCCGGGGACTACGAAGAGCAGCCACGCGTAGGCAGCTGGGCCCGTGGCCGCAACGGTGGGTTCCATAGAAACGCCACCCATCGCTTCCCCGCGCAGCAGCGCCCCTGCAGCACTAGCTAAAGTCATGTTCTACCCTTCCTAGTTCCGCAACGTCGCGACATCGTCGAGGTCGGTTGTCGCCCTGGACTTGAATAGGGCGACGATGATAGCTAGGCCGACCACAACCTCGGCCGCTGCAACGACCATCACGAAGAACGCCATCACTTGGCCTTCGACGTTCCCAAGAATTCGGGAAAAACTGATGAACGTGAGGTTTGCCGAGTTCAGCATCATCTCCACGCCCAGAAGAGAAATGATCGCTGACTTGCGGACGACGACGATAACGGCGCCAATCGAAAATAGCACCAGCGCCAAAGCTATGTAGAGTGCAAGGCTCACCGGTCCGCCTCCTCTTCCACTGTTTCTTGCAGGTCTTCTTGTCGGACCTGGCGCAAGCCGGTAGGTGCGCCGACGCCTCCCATTCCCCAAGCAAGAGACTGCTTCACCTTAGGCTTGGAGCTCCACAAGGTCTCTTCCACGCGGCCAGCGCGCACCAACTGAAGCGCCTGGGCGACATCCGGGCTGACCGACCCAATTGGCCGTTCCAACCCGCGAAGTCGCAATACGCGCGGCACGGAACTTGGAACCGGTTCCATA
This sequence comes from uncultured Actinomyces sp., assembly GCA_964345595.1. Lineage (GTDB taxonomy): Bacteria > Actinomycetota > Actinomycetes > Actinomycetales > Actinomycetaceae > Scrofimicrobium. The sequence continues at coordinate 21,306 of CAYFRL010000024.1, read as the reverse complement.
GTGTCACCTGCAATAGCTGGGACACCCACTGCGTTCGTTTTCGCGTAAACACCGGGTGCTGCTTGCTGCCCGGGATGGACGCCTTTCACACGGTATTCGGTCATGCGCGCTTCTGCGGTGTTCACCTGGTTGAACTTCACGCCCAGGCGATCCGGGTGGGTAAGCAGGATCGCTCCCAGGGCGGCCGTGATCAGTAGGACCGCACCCAGCTGGATTGTGAACCAGTGGTTTTGGAACAGCGAGTACGCCAGCGCCGTGATCGGCGCGTTGGTGTAGGGGTCTAGATCTATCTTTCCAGGTCCGACCACCGTGGAATGCAGCAGTGCACCCACAGTGAGAACTGCTAGGGCTACGCCCAAAACCGCGGCCGTCCAGATGTATCCGCGGCGCTGCTCCCTGTAACCGTCGGTCGCGCCCAAACCGATCATCATTATGACGAACAGGAACAGCATCATGATTGCGCCCGTGTAGACGATGACTTGGACCGCCCCGTTGAAGGGCGCTTCCAACGCGAAGAAGAGCACGGCCATTCCCAGCATCATGGTGACCATGGACAGGGCCGCGTAAGCGGCCTTACGGAAAAGCAGCACCCCGATCGCTGCAACCACCATGATCGTCGCGGTCGACCAGAAAAGCAGGGCCTCTCCGATTCCGGACATCTGTGGCCACGCAAACGTTACGGCCTCGTTCACGATGTGGCTCCTTCTCTTACTTCAACCGGGTTGTAGCTGACTGCCTTCGCATCTTTGAGGCTGGGGTCATCGGGGCGGTGTTCCTTCACCCAGTCGATCTGCTCCTGCGTTGGTCCGGTGACCTCTCCCAGGTAGTAGTTGCGGTCCCTCATTCCTTCGACCATTGGGTGAGGGGCAGCTACCGCGCCTTCGGGAAGCTCTGCCAGCAGCATGGGCTTGTCGTAGATTTCGTTCAGGCGCTCGTACTCGGCCAACTCGAAGTCGTGTCCCATAGTGAGTGCGCGCGTGGGGCAGGCCTCAATGCAGAACCCGCAGAAGATGCAGCGCAAGTAGTTGATCTGGTAGACGATACCGAACCGTTCACCGGGACTGTGCTGGTCCTGCGGGGTGTTATTCGCGGCCTTCACGAAGATCGCATCGGCAGGGCACGCCCAAGCGCACAGCTCGCACCCGATGCACTTTTCCAAGCCGTCATCGTAGTGGTTCAGGTAGTGACGCCCGTGGAATCTCGGCTGCACGAACGGCCCTTTGAAGGGGTACTGTTCTGTGACGGTCGGCCGGAACATCGAAGAAAACGTGACTCCGTAGCCAGCGACCGGCGCAAAGAACTCACCGATCGGTCCCTTTGGATCCTTCTCGTATCGCGTTTCGTCACTCATCGGAGTCCTCCTTTGTGGACTGATCTGTGATCTGGTCCGCGTCAGCAACAATCGTAGCTGTCACCGGCGCGCGGCCTGCTCTGGGCGATGGCGGCAGCACCTGGCCCGGTAGTGGCGGCACCGGGTAGCCACCGGCGAAGGCGTCGAAGGGCTCATCACTTCGTTCTTCTGCCTGCGGTTTCGCGCCGCCCAACCAGTAGACGAAGAAGACGACAACGAAGACAATCCCAATTATGACAGCCATGATCACCGGCAGCGTGGCGTCAGACCACAGGCGCACGCCCTGCAAGACTGCGACTATTACCAGCCAGGCCAGAGAGATCGGGATCATTATCTTCCAACCCAGGTTCATGAACTGGTCGTAGCGGAAGCGAAGCAGCGTGCCCCGCGTCCAGATCATGAAGAACATGAAGAGCCAAACCTTCATGATGAACCACAGCATTCCCCACCATCCGCCGTTGAAGAAGGGCACCAGGTTGAATGGGAAAGGCGCGTGCCATCCACCCAGGAACATCGTTGTGGCCACGGCTGAAACGTTCAGCATGTTGATGTACTCGGACAGGTAGTACCAACCGAATTTCATTGAAGAATATTCAGTCATGTGCCCAGCGACCAGTTCGCCTTCCGCTTCTGGAAGGTCAAACGGAAGCCGGTTTACTTCACCGACCATTGAGATCACGTAGATGACGAATGCGGGAAGAAGCGGGATGACCCACCAGAATGGGTGTTGCGCTGCCACGATTTCTGATGTCGACATGGAACCCGACATTAGGAAGACCGACACAAGCGCCAGACCCATGGACAGCTCGTAAGAGATGACCTGGGCGGATGAGCGTACAGCCCCGTACAGGGGCAGCGTTGACCTAGCTGACCAACCGCCAAGGACGATGCCGTAAAGACCCAGAGAAGTGATAGCCAAAATGTACAGGGCAGCAACGGGCATGTCCGCCACTTGCAGCGGCGTGGAGTGCCCGAACATGTCAACGTTGGGGCCCATCGGGATCACGGCCATCACGGAGAACGCGGTGAAAGCCATGATCGCTGGCGCTAGGAAGTAGAGGAACTTGTCGGCGCGAGACGTCCAAATGTCCTCTTTGAACAGGAGCTTGCCCGCGTCTGCTAAAGCCTGGAACAGGCCTAGTGGGCCCGCGACGTTCGGCCCTGGCCGGGTCTGCATCCGTCCCAGTCCGCGCCGCTCCACCCAGAGCGCCATGATCACTGACACGATCAGGTACACCACAATGAAGAGCGCCTTGATGAGTGTCAGCCACCAGGTCTCTTGTGAGAAATCGGCCGGTATCTGACCGGTCTGGGCTGCCACCAGTTGGGGATACATGAGATCACACCTCCACTGCTGCTGTGACGGTCACCGAAGAACCGGTGACACCGAGGTCTGCGTAAACTCCGTTGCCGAGGGAGCACTCGGGGAGCCACAGGGTTCCTTCCGCCATTTCGCGGGATTCAATCGGCAGTGTCACCGAACCACGTTCACCCGTGACGGTAACCAATTGGTCTTCATCAAAACCGAGTTCTTTCAATGTAGCTGTCGAGGCAAGCGCTACGGGAACCCGCGCGGACCGAGCCAGGTGCGGGGCGCCGTCTTGCAGGCGGCCCAAATCAACTAGCACTTTATGCGAGGTGAGAGTCAGGTTTCCGCCTTCGGCCGCGGCAGGAGCGATCGGAACCTCTTGCGGGACCGCGCCGCGCTGTCCCTTCCAAACCATGAGCGGGTTTACTTCCTCATAGAGCTCGTTCAAGCTCTCCACCCGCAGGTCCACATCCATTTCCGTGGCCAGCATGCCGAGAACGTCCCGGTCGGTCATGTACCGGGAAGCGTACGCTTGGCCGAATGGCCGCAGGCGCCCTTCCCAGTTGATGAAGGTCCCGTTCTTTTCGAATGCCGGTGCAACGGGTAGGACAACGTCCGCGAGCTCAGCAACTTCGGACCTGCGCACTTCCAAACTGACCAGGAAATCGACCTTTTCCAGGGCTTCACGCGCTGCCGCTGGGTCTGGCCAGTCACGCAAATCGATGCCGCCAACAATGAGCGCGTCCACGTTACCTTCGCGTGCCCGGTCGATCAGCTGCTGGGCGCTAAGCCCGGCTTCGGCAGGAATGTTCTTCCCCCACGCAACGGACTCGCGCGCATCGCCATCTGTGACTGGCCTGCCAAATGGCAGAACATTCGGTAGCAGACCCGCGTCAATCGCACCCCTGTCCCCGGAGCGACGTGGCACCCACTGAAGGCGTGCGCCGGTCTTGGTGGAAAGAGAAGCCAATGCGGAAAGGAGACCGGGCGTGCGGGCAGCACGCTCACCAACCAGGATGATCGCCTTCTCGGTCAGTTCAACATGCTGGAGAGCGGCTACTTCGTCACCAGGGGCGGCCAATACGAGATTGGCACCGAGCTTCTCTGCGCCGCGGGTGAGGAACGGCGCGACGACCTGCACCTGGGTGGTGCCAGCCGTGTAGCCCTTCCTTAGACGCAGGAACAATGAGCCGCATTCATCTTCCGGTTCCAGGCCAACCAGGAGTACCTCAGGAGAGGCCTCAACTTCGTCGTATGTGACGCCGAGTCCCTGTCCTGCAACCAATGCGGCCAAGAACTCAGCTTCTTCGCCCGACTGGTAGCGCCAGCGAGAGTCGATGTTGTTGGTCCCCAGTGCCAGCCGGGCGAACTTCGACCAGGCCCACGCGTCCTCGAACGTGAGGCGCCCACCGGGCAGCAGACCGACCGTGGATTCGTCGTCCAGTCCGCCCAGCTTCTGAGCGATAAGGTTGAGCGCTTCCGACCACGACACGGTGATGAGTTCTCCGTTTTCGCGGATCATCGGCAGCTTCAGCCGGTCTTCCAAGCCGGTCCACTCGAAAGCGAAACGGTCTTTGTCAGTGATCCATTCCTCGTTCACCTCCGGCTCGTTTCCGGAAAGAATCCGGACGACCTCAGAGCGCCGGATATCAACGCGCGTCGCGCTGCCCGAAGCGTCCTGCTCCGTGACCGAGGCCGTGGAGACCAGATCAAACGGGCGCGCCTTGAAACGGTAGGAAGTCGCCGTGAGCGCCCCGACCGGGCATATCTGGATCACGTTGCCAGAGAAGTACGAGGCGAATGATCGGCCGGACAGGTCCCGGTCAGATTCGCGTTCAGGTCCCGAATAGACGGAACTGATGATGCCCTCTTGACCGTAAGGACCAGAAATATCGGTCCTTTCAGGACCGCTGACCCCGGGCACGTAGTAGTCGAGAACTTCCGCGCCGAAGGTTCCGATCTGCTCACCCATAAAGTGGTGCTTGTCAGTCGGAGCGCTTCCACCACCGCGTCCCTGGAGGTCTATGAAGATGTCCCCGGGGATCTCTTTCACAAACCGCGTGCAGCGCTGGCAAAGGATACAGCGGTCGCGATCCAGCATGATCTGGCTGGTTAGCCGCATCGGCTTCATGTAGACGCGTTTTGCGTCAATGAACCGGGAGTCGTCTCTGCCCTCTGTCATTGCTTGGTTCTGCAGGGGGCATTCTCCGCCCTTATCGCAGATGGGGCAGTCCAGCGGGTGGTTGATGAGAAGGAACTCCATAATTCCTTCTTGAGCTTTCAGAGCCACTTCTGAGGTGTGCTGGGTCTTCACGACCATTCCCGGACTGACCGGGATTGCGCAGGACGGCTGCGGTTTCGGCATCATCCGCACGTTACCCTCACGGTCGGGTGTGCCAACCTCTACCAGACACTGGCGGCAGGCCGCGACCGGTGTGAGCAGCGGGTGCTCGCAGAAGCGGGGAATGCGGATTCCCACCTGTTCTGCTGCACGGATGATTAGCGTACCGGGGTCAACTTGAACGTCGACGTCGTCGATCGTCAGGGTCACCTTGTCGGTCATCGCGCACCTCCTTCGGGGAAGATGGTGGATTTCTCATACGGGAACAGTTCCCAGGCCGGGGTGTGTAAACCGGCTTCGAACTCTTCGCGGAATCGGGCGATACCACTCATGATTGGGGTTGCTGCCGCATCTCCAAGCGCGCAGAAACTGCGGCCAGAAATGTTTCCAGCGATTTCGTCCAGCATGTCAATGTCGCCAGGCTGTCCTTGACCTGCTTCTAAGCGCAGCATGATCTGCTTTATCCAATACGTTCCCTCACGACACGGCGTACATTTTCCGCACGACTCATGCTGATAGAACTCGGACCATTTCAAAATTGCCCGGACAACCGAAGTCGTCTCATCGAATACTTGCAGCGCGCGGGTCCCCAGCATCGATCCCGCAGCCGCGACCGCGTCGTAGTCAAGTGGCACGTCAAGTTCGGCCTCAGTAAAGATCGGTGTGGAAGAACCACCCGGAGTCCAGAACTTGAGCCGGTGTCCTTCGCGGATGCCGCCGGCCAAGTCGATTAGTTCCCGCATCGTGATGCCGAAAGGAGCTTCAAACTGGCCGGGGTTCTTCACATGCCCCGACATAGAGAAGATGGCCGAACCGGTCGACTTCTCCGTGCCCATCGTGTTGTACCAGTCAGCGTGGTGTCTGAAGATCAGCGCCACATCGGCAATCGTCTCCACGTTGTTCACGACCGATGGACGCTGGTAGAGACCCGCAACGGCCGGGAAAGGTGGCTTCAACCGGGGGTGTCCGCGGCGCCCTTCCAGTGAGTCAAGCAGAGCTGTTTCCTCACCGCAAATGTAAGCTCCCGCACCGGCGTGTGCCGTGACTTTCAGGTCGCCCAGAATCCCGGCGGCTTCGGCTTCTGCAATCGCTTCTAGTAGGCGGCGGTACACCTGCACCACTTCGCCGCGCAGGTAGATGAAAGCGTGTTTGCAGTTAATGGCGCGCGACGCAATGGCAACGCCTTCTACTAGCATGTGCGGGTCCGCCATCATGAGCGGGATGTCTTTACAGGTGCCCGGCTCGGACTCGTCGGCGTTCACCACCATGTAGCGGGCGCCCCCATCGTCAGGGGGTAAGAACGACCATTTGAGCCCCGTTGGGAACCCGGCGCCGCCACGTCCGCGCAATCCAGAGCTCTTGATTATCTCTATGATTTCGGCGGGCTCCATCTGGTTCGCCTTCTTGAGTCCCTCGTAGGCTCCAGTTTTCAAAGCCTCTTCAAGGGTCCAGGAACGCGGCTTGCCCCACTGCGCTGTGAGTGCGGGGGTGAGAGTGCTCGGATCCGTGTACTCAAGTACTGTCACTTCACTCATTTGTCGCCTCCCTCCGGCTCTACCACGATCTGGGCTTCGGCTTCGCCTATCAGCACAGGCGCCTTCCAGTCGTGTTCTTTCGCTATGTCCAGCCCCAGGACCGAGGCGGCTCCCGCACTTGGGCCTTGGTTTGCTAGTCCGTCCCGGAATCCAGCCAAAGTCCGGCTGACTTCCTTGAATGTTCGCATGGTGTCCGGCCCGCGGGTCGGTTGCACGTGCTCACCGGACTGCAACTTGTCTACCAGCTCGACGGCGGACTGCGGTGTCTGGTTGTCGAAGAACTCCCAGTTGACCATTATCACCGGGGCGTAGTCACAGGCCGCGTTGCATTCCAAGCGTTCCAGGGTGATCTTGCCGTCGGCGGTCGTTTCATCGTGCTCGATGTCGAGGTGGTCTGCGAGAGCGTCGTAGATGACGTCCCCACCCATTATTCCGCAGAGCGCATTCGTGCAAACACCGACGTTGTATTCGCCATTTGGATGACGCTTGAACTGGGTGTAGAACGTGGCAACTGCGGAGACCTCCGCCTGCGTGAGCCCCAAGAGATCAGCGCAGAACGCTACACCGTCGGGACTGACATAGCTCTCCACAGACTGCACCAGGTGCAGCAACGGCAGCAGAGCGGAACGCTCATGGCCTTGCGGGTAGCGCGCTATCACGACGGCCGCTTCAGCGTTTAGCCGGTCAAGCACTTCTGGAGAATATGTCATCGGTCAACACCTCCTGCCACCGGGTCAAGCGACCCGAGCGTGACAACCACGTCCGCCAGCTGTCCACCCACCGTGGACATGGAAAGGGATTGCAAGTTATTGAATGAGGGGTCGCGGAAGTGGGCGCGGAACGGGCGGGTTCCCCCGGCAGAGACCAGGTGAACGCCCAGGATCCCCTTCGCGTGCTCAATTTCCTGGAACACTTGACCGGCTGGCACCGGGAAACCTCCAGTCACCAGCTTGAAGTGGTGGATCAGTGCTTCCATTGATGAGCCCATTATCTTTGCAATGTACTCCGGGTTGTTTCCTTGGCCATCACTTGCGATTGACAGGCGTGCCGGCCAAGCAATCTCTTTATCTTCGATCATTGTCGGCGCGCCCTCGGTCGCTTCCAAGCGTTCTAGCACTTGGTCAACAATCCGCAGGGATTGATAGCACTCATCGAACCGCACCAGCACCCTGTTGTAAGCATCCGAATAGTCATACGTTGGCACGTCGAAATCGTAGGTTTCATAGCCGCAGTACGGCTGGTCCTTACGTAGGTCCGTCGGCAGTCCGCCTGCGCGCAGCGACGGGCCGGTGAGGGACAGCGCCATCATGGCCGACATCGGCAGGTAACCAACACCAATGAACCTCTGCTTAAAGATTGGGTTTTGCAGTGTTAGGTCCTGCAGCTCACCAATGTCTCGGCGCACGTTTTGCAGCAGCGATCGTATGTAGTCAACGGTCCCCGGGGGTAGGTCCGACGCGACGCCACCGGGACGAATGTACGCGTGGTTCATCCGCAATCCCGTGATCCGCTCGAAGATGCGCAAGATGTCTTCGCGTCCGCGGAAACCGATCGTCATCATGGTCGTGGCGCCCATCTCGTTACCACCGGTTCCGATAGCGACCATATGTGAGGCTATCCGGTTTAGCTCCATGAGTAGCACGCGAATCAAAGTTGCGCGCTCGGGCACCTGTTCCGTGACGCCCAGCAGTTTTTCGACCCCTAGGCAGTATCCGACTTCCTGAAAGAACGGGGCGACGTAGTCCATGCGGGTACAAAATGTGACGCCCTGCGTCCACGTTCTGTACTCCATGTTCTTTTCGATGCCTGTATGCAGGTAGCCGATGTCCACGCGCGTTTGGCGAACAGTTTCGCCGTCAAGCTCAAGCACCACGCGGAGCACTCCGTGTGTGGAGGGGTGGACGGGACCCATGTTTAGCACAACGCGTTCGGAGGAGACTTTCCGTACCTCTTCAAGCACGTCTTCCCAGTCCCCGCCTTGAGCCAGAACATCTGTGAATTCGTCTAAGTTTATCTCTTCAGCGCCGCGCGGTGCACGCTGAGATCCGCTTTCAAAGTTCGTGGACATTAGTTGTAGGACCTCCGTGTGTCTACGGCTGGGACCGTGGCTCCGCGGTACTGAATCGGTATGCCGCCCAAGGGGTAGTCTTTCCGTTGCGGATGACCGATCCAGTCGTGCGGCATTTCAATGCGCGTCAAAGATGGGTGCCCATCAAAAATGATTCCCATCAAATCCCATGCTTCGCGCTCTGGCCAGTCATTCCCCGGATAGATGTCCACAATCGTTGGGATGTGCGGATCATCATCAGAGCAGGCGACTTCCAAGTTGATGGAGCGCCTGTGTGTGAACGAGCGGAACGTGTAGAGTCCGTGAAGTTCTCTTCCGACATCGTCCGGATAGTTGACGGCAGAGATCCCGAGGCACATCTCGAACCGAAGATCCTGATCGTCCCGAAGGTAGCGGCTGACTCTGCGCAGATGCTCCTTCGCGATGAAGATTGTTAGCTCATCGTGCTGGACGACCACTTTTTCAATCGCGTCTTCGATCGGCACTCCATCTTCGGTGAGCAGTTCTTCGATCACATCGACGGCCTCGTCGAACCAACCACCGTATGGGCGCGGGCTCTCCCCCGGCAGAACGAATCTCTCTTCCAAACCGCCGAATCCGGTTGTATCCCCATCGTCGGGAACGCCGAACATTCCTGTCCGAGAACGGATGACCTCGTCCTCAGGCATCTTCCGCGGCGCGCCGAACGCTTGGATATCACCTTGGGTTTCTTCGGTCATGCCAGCAGTCCCTTCATCCGGTGGGTCGGGGTCGCCTCTAGTGCGGCCTTCTCAGCAGCGCGGGCAATCTTTTCGCGGTTCGCACCAAGCGGCTCATCCCCAATTTGCTGACGTAGAGTCAAAATGGCGTGAATCAACGCTTCGGGGCGAGGCGGGCAGCCCGGCAGATAAACGTCGACAGGAACGATGTGGTCGACTCCTTGGACGATGGCGTAGTTGTTGAACATGCCGCCGGATGAGGCGCACGCGCCCATCGAAATTACCCACTTCGGTTCGGGCATCGAGTCGTACACGTTGCGGACAATTGGAGCCATCTTTTGGCTGACGCGTCCGGAAACAATCATCAGGTCGGAGTGGCGCGGCGAGGCGCGGAATACTTCCAAACCGAAACGCGCCATATCGAACCGCGGCGTGCCAGCAGCCATCATCTCAATGGCGCAGCAGGCAAGGCCCATGGTGACCGGGAACTGGCTGTGTTTACGGGCCAGTCCCAACACGTTTTCGACACTGGTGAGCGCAATGCCTGACGGAAGTTGCTCTTCAATTCCCATTTCGGCCCCCTTAGGTCCAGTCCAAGCCTTCTCGGCGCAGCTCGTAAATAAATGGCACGGTGATAAGCGCAATGAACAAGATCATAGAGATCAGTCCGAATGCTCCAACCCCAGCAAACGTCACGGCCCACGGGTAGAGGAAGACGACTTCAATATCGAAAATGATGAAGGTCATGGCCACCAGGTAGTACTTAACTGGGAACCGGCCATCCTCAATGTGTTGCGGACCCGGGTCGATTCCGCACTCGTAGTTCTGCGCCTTCACTTTGCTGCGCTGTTTGGGTCCCAGGATCGCTGAGGCTCCCAAGCCGCCTAAAGACACCAGTAGAGCCACTGCTGCCATGATGAGGAGCGGCACATATGGGTTAGTCATCTTTTCTCCCACCTAAACTCGTCCGGACGGCTGCCTTCTTCGACGGTAGCGCGAATAGTCTGTGCTTGCCTCATGCTCTCTTCACCATCTTTGTCAAGGCGGTTATGAGTCGGTCATCAATATCGCCACCGGAGCGCTCAAAGCCGTCAGATAACAGCTTATTCACGAGCTTCATGAGGCGGCGCCTAGGCAAGCCGTAATACGTGCAAAAACGCATGATTTTTGGGTTCTCAATGAGCCCGACGAACACCCTCCCAAGTGAATAATAACCGCCATACTCGTCAGCTAATTGCTGCGGGTAGGCGGACATTGCTCGGTCGAAGCTGATCTCGGTTGGCCTGGACAGTGCCTGCATTGCCGCCGCTGCCAGCAGCCTGCCGCCCTTCATCGCGGGGGCGATTCCCTCGCCGTTGAACGGCGAAACCATGCCGCCGGAGTCCCCAACAAGCGCCAACCCGTTTGTGTAGTGCGGTTTCCGGTTGAAAGACATGGGGAGCGCGGCAGAGCGCAGTGGGCCAACTTGATTCTCGGGGGTGAACCCCCAGTCTTCCGGCAGGTGCTTTGTCCATTGCTGAAAGACTTCTCTATAGGGAAGTTTCGTCGCTTTCGAGGTGGAGGCAACCGAGCCTAATCCAACATTTACCAGGCCGTTGCCAACGGGGAAAATCCACCCGTAGCCGGGCAGCAGTTCTGAACGTTCCGGTTCTCCGTTCCAGAGCTCCAAGTGGGATTCCATCCACTCTTCATCAGCGCGCGGTGACCGGAAATATGTTCTAGCTGCAACTCCCATGGGCCGGTTTGTCTTCTTTTCGATGCCGACGGACGTTGCCAGTCGCGCCGCGACCCCGCCGGCGTCAACGATCAGTTTGCCCGTCGCCGTTACCTCGCGCGCTGTGGCGCCCCGCCCCACCCGTGCCCGAACCCCAACGATCCGGCCATGATTGTTGGTAATGGCTCCGTAAACCGAGTGACCTTCATAAAGTCGCGCCCCGGCCTCCACAGCCCGCTGCATCAACTCGTGATCCAGATCCATGCGCGGCCGCGCCAGGCCGAAGCCGGGCTGAGTTTTCTGATCGGGCCAATCAAAGTAGAGGCTGTTTCCCCCGCCAATAACATGCAAGCCGCGGTTACGGGTCCAGCCGGAGATGTCCATCCCCATGAGAAGCAGTTCGGCAACCGCAGCGGGCGTCAAACCATCGCCGCAGATCTTGTCGCGAGGCATAGTCGCTTTTTCTAGAACAGCAACTGAGATTCCGCCCTGGGCCAAGTAGTAGGCGGTCGCGGAACCAGCCGGGCCGGCCCCGATGATGATGACATCCGCATCGATAACTCCGCTATCGATCTGGTCATCCGCCATTGCGGTTTCTCTCCTCAACTACGTGGGTCCTGAAGTACGCCGATCTCTCAGCCGAAAATTCGCAGGAACAACTTCGGCCCAGCCGTTCGCAAATAATCTACAGGCGCGACTCCGATCCCGCTAATCCGATGCATTTTCTGGCCGTTTGCAGTGGAAAAATTGGCCGCAAGACGACAATAAGAAAAGCCTAGAGTTGCGTATTTCGGATAGCCGTTGTCAGGTTGCCTGATCCGAGCCACAGTGCGTTCACTGTGCTGCAGGTTTCTTTGCCCTGTGTAGCGCGACGATTCCACCGGCAAGATTGCGAACCTCAACCTGTTGCCAACCTTCTCTTTGCAGTGAACGACCCAGCTCTTGCTGGTTCGGCCAGTCCAAGATCGATTCGACCAAATAGTCGTAGGCCACGTCATCGGAGGACAGTGCGCGAGCCGCTGCTGGCATCACGGTGCCCAGGTACCAGTTGTAGAGCCTGTTGAACGATTTGTTGGTCGGATTGGAGAACTCGCAAATCAAGAGAGTGCCCCCCGGTTTCGTCACCCGGTACATCTCTTTCAAGGCGGCCGGGACATCAACTACGTTGCGCAGACCGAAACTTATGGTGACTGCGTCGAATTCCGAATCAGCAAAAGGCAGGTCCGTCGCATCCCCCAGGATGAACTCCAGTTCTGGGTGTTTCTTAGCGCCCACCTCGATCATTCCAGCCGACAAGTCGCACGCGACCACGCTTGGGCCGGCCGAGGCTATCTTCGCGGACGAGGTGCCCGTGCCCGCAGCCAGATCAAGGATTCGTTGTCCGGGAACGGCCTCTAGCGCCTGGACGACTGCCTGTCTCCACACGTAAACCTGGCCTAGGGAAGCCACCGTATTCATCAGATCGTAGCGATTGGCAACCTGGTCAAACATGGCCGCCACAGCTGAAGGTCGTTTAGTCAGATCGGCACGCGTCTTGTCGGAGGCAATATCGGAACTGCTGGTTTGGTCTCGGCTGGGAAAGTATCGCGGATGAGCTTTGGTCATTGACCCATTCTTACACTTTCACGGGCGAGGTAATTCCCGGGTTCTAGTTCGAAATAGCGTTTGCGCATGGCGGGCCGATTAGAGTTTGCGGGCATGCCTGCGGTTATCATTACACCGAACCGCCTTATGGGCCGGAACTCACCGCACCCTTCAGGAGACAGAGATGGAATCGCAAATTCGTACACCAATGCTCTTCGTGCGAACAGAAAAACTGGAGGATGCACCCGGCGATCTGTTATCGCTGGCGCCCAGTCCCAGCGGACTACTCAGCTGGATCGGGGAGGATAGACAGCTCATCGGGTGGGGCGAAGCCTTGAAATTTGAGTTCACCGGTGCTCACGCGATCCGCGATGCCGCGCGCAAGTGGGACGAGGTCGCCCGGTCCTCTGTCAACACTGATTTGGTCGAAAGTGAACTGGCACGCAGCGGCCCCATTGCGCTTGCCTCTTTCGGATTTGCCGCGCACACGCCCGGGTACCTAATAGTTCCCCGGGTGCTCCTAGTTCGGACGGGCGGGGAAACCCTGGTAATCACCGCCAGCACGGAAGTTCCCGCTCCCAGCGGCAACGAAGTTATCGCCGACCTGGATAGGCAGCCTGTCACCGCGCCCCGCGGCCTGTGGACCGCCCCCGGAAGGATGACCCAAAGCCAGTGGCAGTCGGCGGTGCGCAGGCTCATCACGCTGCTTCGGGCCGGAGCCGCCTCAAAAGTTGTGCTCACCAGAGACATTGTCGTCTCTTCCGCAAACCCGCTTGACGAGCGTTATCTGGCCGAACGCCTGACGGAGCTCTACCCAACGACGTGGATTTACTCCGTCGCTGGATTGTCGGGCGCGACCCCAGAAATGCTCGCGGCGATGGAGGGAACTTCCGTGGTCTCCCGCGTCCTAGCGGGAACAGCTGAACCTGGCCAAGGTCAGGAGCTTCTGGATTCACTGAAGAACCGTAGCGAGCACCATTTCGCGGTGGAATCGGTTGCCCGGGCGCTTGCGCCGCGCGCAGAGACATTGAACGTCCCGACTGAGCCACAGCTGCTTGACCTTCCCAACGTCACCCACCTGGCCACCGATGTCACAGCCGAGATAAAGGACGCGAACGTGCTGGACATCGTGGACGCTTTGCATCCGACCGCTGCTGTGTGCGGCACTCCCACCAAATTGGCGTTCGACATCCTCGAAGACCTTGAGGGAACTCAAAGGGGCCGCTATTCGGGTCCGGTTGGCTGGGTGAGCGCGAACGGTTCCGGGCAGTTCGGGATTGCCCTGCGCTGCGGCCAGATCTCCGAGGACCGTAAGAGCATCCGAGTTTTTGCCGGCGGAGGCATCATGCCTGACTCGGTTCCCGAACTGGAACTAGCTGAGACACGGGCCAAGATGCGCCCCGTCCTGGATGCCCTGAGCCTAGAAGACTGAACGGGTCCCTACTGTTTTGCCCTCAAAGTCACGTCGACCTGCATTAGCTGACCTTCACGAATGACGTCCAGGGTAACGGTCTCTCCCACCCGGTACCGCCTCACGTAACCGGTCAATGATGGCCCAGAGACGACCTGGTGACCACCAATTCCCACAATGACATCGCCGGATTGAAGACCGGCCTCTTCTGCAGCGCTACCCCCGACCACCTCGGCCACTGCTGCCCCAAGAACCGTCTCCGTGCCGTGGTTCGCACTGCCCGACATGATCTGCACTCCGAGAACCGAGTGCTGAACTGAGCCGTTTTCGATTATTTGACCGGCGACGTACTTCGCCAGATCGATGGGGATGGCAAAGCCTAGGCCGATCGACCCAGCGCTCTCACTACTTGAAGCCAGGGAAGCAATGGATGAGTTTATCCCCACCACAGAACCCGTCTCATCAAACAGTGGCCCGCCGGAATTGCCCGGATTGATCGAGGCATCGATCTGAATCGCGTTGGTCACCACCGCTTCCGCATCCGGTTCCGTCTGCCCGCTCACCACCACGGGCCGGTCAAGAGCCGAAATCACGCCGGTCGTGACCGTGTCCGACAGACCGAGTGGAGACCCGACCGCCATAACCGGCTGACCAACACGCAGGCTTTCCGAAGACGACAAGTTGGCTGCGACCAAATCCTGTGGCGGGTCGATCAATCGTATGACCCCCAGATCCGTGGTTTTATCCGTGCCGACCACCTCGGCCGCGTAGAGGCGCCCATCGTTGAGATTTACAGTTATGTTGCCGTCCTCAAGAACGTTTGAAACAACATGATGGTTCGTGATTATGTGCCCCAAGCCATCTATTATCACGCCTGAGCCGGTTCCCATCTCCCCGCCGCCATCCGTCTGGATGGACACCGTCGCTGGTCTCACGGCTTCGGCCACCGCCTCCCAGTCAGGCGAACCCGTCTGGGGCCGGACCGTTGCCGTGGTGCCGCTTTGAGGAGTGGCAACGATCGCGGATGCCGCGCTGCCGCTAGTATCGGTGCCGCCTGTCAACGCGATCGTTGTTCCGACCGACGCGAGGGCTGTAAGGGCCATCGCTAGAATCAGTGCCGCCCAACCAGGCCCAGTCTTATTCGGAGCCTGCCGACGCGGCTGCGGGGAAGTCGCAGCGGCGGGAGGTACGGGCCCATAGCCCACTCGCACGCCGGGAAACTGGGCGGGTGGCGGACCGGGCTGCGGCTGCGCGTGCGAAGTCGGCCCGTTCGTTTGAGCCGAGGGATACGCCGCAGAAGGCGGTGCGGCCCCACTTGGCGCCCACCTATTTGCCGGGTCATAGATCGACCGGTAAGGGGACTGGCCGCCCGGAGAGGAAGTTGGTCGCCCGTTTGAATCACTCACCAGTAGAACTCCTCACTTAGAAGCGTCTCTTCCATTTTCGCACTTATTATCAATCATGTTTCGCACTTATTATCAATCATGGTTCCGCGTGCTTTCTGAAGGTGGCCTGGGAGTTTTCTGGAAGTCAAAGAGAACTGAGTTCCTCAGCTACCCGGGACTTGACGGCTTCGATCAGCTCGGCAGGTCGCGGCATCTCAACGTCGATAACTGAGAGTCCCACAACCGGTTCTTCAAGTATCCTTTCGAGCTCTTCCAAACTGGTAACGCGCGCGGACTTCCACCCGGCCGAGCTGGCGGCCGCGGCAACATCCACTCTTGGGGCGACAGCGAAGAACCGCTCATAGACATCCTGCGGAGCGTTGCCGTGTTCAAGGGATGCGAAGATCCCAGCACCAGCATCATTCAAGACGACTACTTGCAGGTCGATCTGCCCACCTGGCGCCTGCACCAAGGTCGAAAGGTCCACAGCAAAAGCCATGTCTCCTACAACCGCGCGGACCGGATGCTTCGCGCCGCTGGCCAGCCCGAGTGCGGTAGCAACGGATCCGTCAATTCCGGCCAGACCCCGGTTAGCGAAGACTCGCGAAGTGCCGATTCCGGCCGCGCCCAAGTCGAAACCGCGTACCGCGTTTGATGCGGCCAGCCACAGGTGGGCGTCTGTCTGGGACGACCAAATCAGCCGACAAATGCTCAGCAGGTTCAAATGGTCGTCCGCAAGCTCCGCAACCGCCGCCCCCGCCGTTCGCGCCGCAGTTTGCCAGCTCTCTAGCCACTCGCCTTGTTTTTTGGAAGGCGCAGGACTTTGGTGTGCGGATGAAATTCCTGGTGCAACTACCGCTGCGTTACCCCCGATGTCTGAGTATGCCCGCCGATCACTAATGACCACTTTCCGCACGGAGGTATCGGCCAAAAGCGCTGTTACCGGCCGGGTGAGGGTGGGTCTTCCCGTAACCACGACCTGTCCGACCGTGTCTGTTTGGGGATGCCCTGCTAAGACCAGCGGACCGTGAGCTACCCAGTTTGGGCTAGAGCAAGCACCAGAGCTGGGCTCTCCAATTATCGGGACTCCCCTGGCTTCCGCAGCTTTTACGACCGCGTCATCTGCCCCATCCCCGGCGACAACGATCGTGTCTAGACCCGTATCGCAAACATCTTCCCAGGATGGGAGATCTTGCTTGGCATCAACGAACTTGGTAGCTGTCACGGCTGGAAGCGAGTCGGCTGTTGCAGGCACCAGAGGATCTGAGAATGCGACGTTGAGGTGCACCGGACCTTGCTCACTGATTGCGGCGCGGATAAGGCGAAGCAAGACCGCGCTTGCTTCTTCTGGTCGACCCAGATTTGCTGGGATAGCCGCGTCGTCCAACACTGATGGGCCAAACAGTCCTTCTTGCTCGGTTGTCTGAGACGCGCCAACGCCGCGCATGTGGTGGGGGCGGTCAGCTGTTATAACCAGCAGCGGGAGTTCTTGGTGCTTGGCTTCTGCGACTGCCGGGTGCAGCTCTGCCGCTGCTGTCCCAGACGTGGTGATCACGGCTACGGGGAAATCCCCTTCCTGCGCCTTCATGTAACCGATCGACCAAAAGCCCGCGCTCCTCTCATCACTGAAAGTGCCGACCTCAAGTAGTTTGTCGTCTTCAGCTTGTGCCAGCGCATAAGCAAACGGAGCGTTTCTGGATCCCGGGCAGTACGCGACCGCTGGAACGCCTGCGGCAACCAGGGCTCCGATCAGTGTGCGCGCAGTGAGGATCGATGGGTTCTCTGCCACTCAGCTGACCTCTCGCAAAATGCTCTCGCCCCGATCCAGCCAGCGGCCCAGGACATGCTGGGATACAGGTGCCCCGCCCTTCACTAGGGGGGCTCTACGCGCGGCCTGTGCCTGGTCCACGCTCAACGCACCGTCTTTTGATTTCAGTCGCTGCTCGATCACGTCGGCTGCCAGCAGGCGGCCCGTATCCAAACCGCACGCGTAGGGAAGTTCCGGCAAGGACGCAGCAAGCTCCACACCGGCTGCCAACCCAATTGAAGTGTCAAGCGCGGAAGACACGACAATGGGAAGCGGCAACTGCCGCGCTAGCTTGAGGGCGCGCCGGACCCCTCCAAGGGGGGCGACCTTCACCACGGCAATGTCTGCTGCTTCAAGTTCCACCACGCGCAAAGGATCTACCGCCCGGCGGATCGACTCATCCGCGGCAACCGGAACCTGGGTCCGGGCCCGCACGTAAGCTAGTTCGTCCACCGATGCGCAGGGTTGCTCTACGTACTCCAGGCCGCCTACCGCACGCGCTGCCTGATTCATCCGTTCGAGCAGTTCAAGTGCCTGGTCCTTCCCCCAAGAGCCGTTCACATCTATCCGAACGCGTCCCTGTTCGCCAAACTTCTCGGCTAGCACCTCCGCAACCCTAGCCACCCTGTTCAGATCTGCTTCAACACTCGATCTGGGGTCTGCCACTTTCACTTTCGCGGTGGAAGCACCTGAGCTCGCCACGCGCAGCGCAGCCGATTCTGGATCAGTTACGGGCACAGTGACGTTCACAGGCACCTGGGTTCGCAGCGGCGGCGGCGCGGGTTCGGTTGCTTGACCCACCGCCGATTGCCACCACTGGGCGGCTTCCGCTGGTTCGTATTCAAGGAATGGCGCACACTCACCCCAACCTGCGGGACCATGCAAGAGAAATCCCTGGCGGCTGGTGACCGATCGAAAACGGATGGTCATCGGAACGTCGAAAACAAGAACCTGGTCTATACCCCGATCCTGCAACCAATCGGCGGCGCGGGGTGTCCACATGGAGAACGGGACCTCTGATAGTCGCAAATTATTACCTGATTGCACGCTGTAGAGTCTACCCGGTGTCCCTCCCGCAAAGATTCTCTCCAGGTGCCAAAGGCGCTCCCAATCGGAGCGGAAAGCGGCTATGAAAGAGGCGGCCGACGTTTTTTGCCGGAGCGGTTTAGAGTGGTGCCATGATCATTCTTGCCCTGGCCGGCGGCCTGCTTGGACTTTTCGCATCTTTGGCACTGCGCACATCTCAGAAGCCAAGAACCAGAGAAGGCATAGCGGACGATCGATTCATCTACTTGTCTCTTCCGGGTTTCTCTCTGTTTCTGCTGGGCATAGGAGTTCTTGGGCTGGCTTTACCAGGCGCTGGCGGCGGGGCCACGGGCGCGCTGCTTGTGGCACTGTCGGTTCTAGCGGCAGTTACCGCCGTAGTTGGTGCGGTCATGTCTTTGTGGGGACTGTTTTCGCCGACGGTGCCAGATTGGGCGCTTCCACCCAGTAAACGCGGCCGAAAGTAACCGAGTTGTTCTTTAAGGGTTCCAGGGGGAGATGATCCTGTAGACCACTTGCGGCGCGGGCCCCAAGAAGTCGGCAGAGTTGTCGGCGCTGTAGCTGGTTCCGAACTCGTAGTGCCAAGGCTCAGGCCGATCAGTTGTTGGACCGAGCGCAGAGGGAAGCCGGAACCCGAAGCGGGGGCCGTTATTGATCATCCAAACGACCTCGGGATCAT
Source organism: uncultured Actinomyces sp. (assembly GCA_964345595.1). Taxonomy (GTDB): domain Bacteria; phylum Actinomycetota; class Actinomycetes; order Actinomycetales; family Actinomycetaceae; genus Scrofimicrobium. The sequence goes on along the minus strand of CAYFRL010000024.1, from coordinate 2,380 downwards.
CCCAGTCATTGAATATGTCCCAGTTGAAATCGATTGCTTGACCAAGACCGTGGTTTGATGTGCCGGGAATGGCGGTCATCGTGGGGCTCTGAGCGTTCACATAGTACTGCTCACTCAATGTGCGGTAGCCATTCAGGATTGGCAGGTCAGTGCCGAACTCGACCTTGTACGCATCATTCATCCGCTCGAAGTTGCCCATGATCGCGCACAGCAATAGCTCGGTTGGCTCCCAAGGGATCGGGCAAAGTAGCTCAGGGCTCAGCTCACCATTCAACTCACTTGAAAGGTCCGGCAGATTCGCAGCCAGATTCATGTCCAGTTGAAGCTGGGCGCGCTCTGCTAGCTCACCGTCAGCGGCCACGATCTCCTGTAGGCGTTGTTCGCTTAGAGTTGCAACATCCAACGTACCCACGGCGATAGCCGCGGATTCCTTATCGAGCTGCTGGTACGCCTGGTCATACTCAGAGATCGCTTCTTGCAGCTCCTGGGAACGGTTCTTCGTGTCAACGACTTCCACGATTGTCGTTGAGCCCTTCACTTCTTCTGGCCCTTCCACGACCCGCGCGTCTTTTGCCGCGGCGAAGAGTGCTGAAAGAGGCAGATTCCCCTCTTCATAACTGCGGACCAGGGAAGCGGAGATGTCCTCGAGATACCAAAACACAGGGGCGACTGAGACCGTCCCCAAGGCGGCCTCAAGATCTTCGTACGACCTGGCCATCACCTCGCCGGACTCCGTGGTCCCAGCAAGCAACGGCAAGTTCTCTTCGTCGATCCGCCCCAGCTGACTGTAGGCCAGGCTTAAAACGGCCTCATCGGCCGCCGAAGGCAAGACTTTCAGCACGTAGTTGTTGCTGTTCAGTCGGTCGATGCTTTCAGTGACAGCCGCGCCGACAGGAGAGATGTACAAACCAAGAACAGAGAAAACTGCCGCCAGTAGCAGCATCGCTTTCGGGTACCCAAAAGCGCGCCAACTACTTTTTCGTGTGCGCGGCAAAACTGTTCCTAATCGTCCTATTGACCCTACTTTGCGATCCCAACCAGTTTATGGGCGTCAAACAATAGGCACAAAGGGCTGTGAGCTACCTCTCACAGATCGCTTTTCTTTGCTCAGCCGTCTGCGTTATTTGGAGCCTTCCGGCTCCTGACCAAGGGATCTGACCATCGCAGCCTTGATAGTGTGTAGCCGATTTTCTGCTTGATCAAAGACAATCGAGCGGGGGCCGCTGAAAACTTCATCCGTAACTTCGACCCCGTCTAGGCCAAAAGACCCAAAGATTTGCTCCCCCATAATAGTTTCGCGGTCATGCAAAGCGGGCAGACAATGCATGAATTTCGTGTGGGGACCGGCCTGGTCCATGAGTTCTTGGTCGACCCTGTAGGGAAGCAGGCGCTCTATGCGCTCTGCCCACACTTCTTTGGGTTCGCCCATTGAAACCCACACATCGGTGTGGAGGAAATCGGTGCCCTTCACCGCGCCAAGATCCTCGGTTACGGTGACGCGCGCGCCCGTGCCGCGTGCGATGTCCTCAGCCTGGGCGATGACGTCAGCTGGCGGCCAAAGTTCGCGCGGGGCAATAATCCGCACGTCGCACCCAAGCATGGCTCCGTTGATTAGCAGTGAACGGCCCATGTTATAGCGGGCGTCCCCCACGTAGGCGTAGCTGATCTCCGAAAAAGGCTTCCCGTCAGAATGCTCAAGCATGGTCAGCGAATCGGCAAGCATCTGCGTCGGGTGCCACTTGTCACTCAGCCCGTTCCAGACCGGCACTCCAGATTCGGCCGCGAGGATCTCCACATCGCGCTGGTCATCCCCACGGTGCTCTATTCCGTCATAGAAACGCCCAAGCACCTTCGCCGTGTCCGCAACTGATTCCTTATGGCCCATTTGTGAACTCACCGGATCAAGATAGGTTGTGGAAGCCCCTTGGTCGGCTGCAGCTACCTCAAACGCACACCTGGTCCTGGTGGAAGTCTTCGCAAAAATGAGGGCGATGTTTCGCCCCTTTAGGTACTGCGTTTCTTCACCTTTTTTCTTTTGGGCCTTCAGTATTGCCGAGAGCTCAATGAGGTCCGCCCACTCCTTGGGGCTGAAGTCTGTTTCGCGCAGAAGATGGGAACCGGGCGCCAAGTATTTCGCGATCTTTGTCATTCGGTCAGAATACGCCTGTAGGGACCTGTCGTTCCACGCGCTGCGCGTGGCAGGCGTCGTCGTCAACCAGCACGAGGAGCAGACCGTCAGCAGCCGCACCTGGCTCGACGAGCTGCACGCGGCCGCTGGAGCCCGCGAGCTGCCACAGGGCCGCCCGATGCCCGCATTCCGACTGGCGCAGACCCCACCGCATAACGAGAAGGAGACCCCCATGACCAACCCGAAGCTGCG
>CAYFRL010000023.1:26791-32075 GCA_964345595.1 uncultured Actinomyces sp. | reverse complement strand
GTGCGCCAGTTCTGGGTGATCTGGTTGGCGTCTACGCCTTCGGAGGAGCCGCGCCCGATTCTGCCATTATGGTGCTCGCTGGTTCCGCATGGCCGGACGGGTATTGAGGTGGCGTGAGATCCTCCCCATGCAAGGCGTCGTCACGGTGAGGGATATACGCGCCGCTCTCGTTCGATGGCCGCCACTCTCCCCGGAACAGTTCGCGGGAGATCGTCGAGGAGGAGCGGCCGAGTCTTGCGAGGAACCTCACGTGCCCCGCAGGCGGGTCGAAGCGTAACATTCCACAACAGAACACGGGCTTTCGCTTGGGCGCGGTACGCCGTGTAGACTGGGAGCCGATCCCCCGTGTGACGGTATCACCTGAACCTCCCCAGGGCCGGAAGGCAGCAAGGATAAGGTCGCTCTGCCGGGTGCGCGGGGGATCTTTATATCCCGGCCGCCCGCCCTAATCCGTGGGGGCTGGAAAGTTTGGAAGCTTTGCCGGAGGGGAGCGAAGTGGCAGTAGCCCTTTACCGCCGTTACCGTCCCGACACTTTTGAGGACCTGATCGGCCAGGAACACGTAACGGACCTTTTGAAGAACGCGTTGGATAGTGGCCGGTCCACCCACGCTTATCTCTTTTCTGGTCCGCGCGGCTGCGGAAAGACCACGTCAGCGCGAATAATGGCGCGCTGTTTGAACTGCGTTGAGGGGCCGACTTCAACTCCGTGCGGTGTTTGCCCGTCGTGTGTTGAGCTGGCTTCGGGCGGACCTGGCTCGCTAGATGTTGTGGAGATCGACGCGGCATCGAACCGCGGCGTTGATGACGCACGTAACTTGCGTGAACGGGCAGCTTTTTCACCCAGTCGGGACCGCTACAAAATCTTCATCCTTGACGAGGCCCACATGGTCACGAAGGAAGGTTCGAACGCTCTGCTGAAGATCGTCGAAGAACCTCCTGAACACGTGAAGTTCATTTTTGCGACCACTGAGCCAGAGAAAGTGATCGGAACGATCCGGTCGCGCACACATCACTACCCATTCCGTTTGGTTGGGCCGCAGGTAATGCTCCCTTATTTGGCGGAGTTGTGCACCAAAGAGGGTGTCGAGGTGGAGCCGGGCGTGCTCGATCTGGTGATCCGTGCCGGGGGAGGATCAGTTCGCGATTCCCTGTCCGTGTTGGATCAGCTCATCGCGGGATCGTCCGAGGCGGGACTCACCCTGTCAGAGGCAACCGGGCTGCTCGGGTTCACCAGTACCGGAATGCTTGAAGATCTGGTTGGCGCGGTAGGAGCCCAAGATGGCTTCCGAGTTTTCCAACTGGTTGAGGAGATCACTCGGGCGGGGATTGACCCCACGCAGCTAACGAAAGACCTGCTGCAGATGATGAGGGACCTGCTGGTCTGTGGACTGATCCCGGCCCAAGCCGCGGAAGTGCTGCCCCATATTCCAGAAGATCAGCTTGCAAGGATGCTGGACCAAGCAAGCACCTGGGGCGTGCGCAGACTGTCCCGCAGCGCAGACCTGGTGGATGAAGCTCTTCGCACAATGAGTGGCACTATGAGTGATCGGCTCCAGTTGGAGTTGCTTTTGGGCCGCCTGCTCTCAAACGCTGGTGACCAGCTGGCTGCCCAATCACCCTCATCGACGCCTCCCGAACAAGCAGCCGCCAAACCACCAGTTCAGCGGGAAACCAGGCCACGCGAAGCGGCTCCGCAGCAGCCCGCACCGGCTCCTAGCCGACCGACAGAAGCTGATCAGTCCGCGAAACGGCCTCAGCCTGACCACAACGCGTCAAAAGCTAAAGAACCAGCGAAGAGAACCTCGCCGCAAGGTCCCGCTCAAGACCGCCCCACCCAGGACCGCCCTGCTCAAGACGGCCCTGCTCAAGACGGCCAAGACCTGCAGGAAGCGTGGGATCGGCTGGTGGCTCAGGCAAACTCCGTCAGTCGGGTCACAGGAGTCGTGGCGCAGGGAACCAAACCGGTAAGTTTTGATGGCCAGACGCTCTGCATCGAACCGTCTTCCGCGGTGAAGGGACGGCTCAGCCCTGGAAGTCCGGATTACTTGAACCTGGAGCGAATCGCCGGGCAGGTCTTTGGGGTGCAGACTCGTTTAGAGATTTCGACCGGACAGGCACAGACAGTCGCGCCGAAAAAGACGGCGGAGACCGCGCGGCCCGAGGTCACCTCGGAACCGATCAAGCCAAGAATTGAAAAGACACCGGCCGCCGAGTCACCCGCCATCGAGTCACCGGCCGAAGTGCGACAGGCCGCGCCAGCGCCGAAGCAGACAACGCGAGAACCGGAAGAACACCCGGACGACCCGGTGTGGGACGGCGAAGTCAGCGCGGACGACGCAACGATCAAGGTCGCGCCGAACCGGGGATTACCGGCGTTGCTAGACGTCCTGGGCGGAACGGTCGTTGACCAGACGACCGGTGAGCAGAGGGGATACTAGGTGTTCGAAGGCGCCGTACAGACACTGATCGACGAGCTTGGTCTGCTGCCGGGCATCGGACCGAAGTCCGCCCAAAGGATAGCCTTCTACTTGCTCGCTCAAGAAAAGGAAGATATTGACCGACTTGTCGGCGCCATCAAAGACGTGGAAATGAACGTCAAGTTCTGTTCCGTCTGCGGGAACGTCACAGAGAGCGAAGTGTGCGCAATCTGCTTGGACACGCGCAGAGACGAAACTGTCCTGTGCGTCGTGGAGGAAGCCAAAGACATTCAAGCACTTGAGCGCACGCGAGTTTTCCGCGGAAAATATCATGTACTCGGCGGCGCGATTGACCCGCTGGCGGGGATCGGTCCCGATCAGCTGCGAATCCGGCAGCTCTACCGCCGCCTCGGCGACTCGTCCGTTGCCGAGGTCATCCTGGCGACCAACCCGACAATTGAGGGCGAGGCAACCGCGACATACATATCGCGGCTCCTCACACCCCTAGAGATTTCTGTTTCTCGTTTAGCATCCGGTTTGCCCGTGGGTGGGGACCTGGAATACGCGGACGAGGTGACGCTGGGCCGCGCCCTTGAAGGACGGCGAACCCTCGACGGCTAGCAAGGCGGACTTGCTAGACCGGGTCGCCCTCTTCAGCTGCAATGTCGGCGCGCACCTGATCCATGTCCAGTTCGCGGATCTGCTTGATCAGATCAGTGAGTGCCGGTGCCGGTAGGGCCCCTGCCTGACGGAAAATGGCGATGCCGTCGCGAAACGCCATGAGCGTCGGAATCGATGAGATCTGTGCGCCCATCGCCAGTTCCTGCTCTTTATCCGTGTCGACCTTGCCAAAGACGATGTCCGAGTTGTCCTCGGAAGCCTTTTCGTAGACCGGCCCGAACTGGCGGCACGGCCCGCACCACTCGGCCCAAAAATCGAGTAGCACAATCGCGTTATCGTTGATCGTTGATTCAAAGTTCTCTTGGGTTACCTCTACCGTGCTCATGCAGTCTCCTCCGATTCGGTTGGCAGTAGCAGGTTCGGAAAACGCTGCCGCGTATTCCCACGCTGCCACATTTGGGTGTGACGCGCTACCTAAACAGGTTAGCGGCCAAGCACGTGCAGCAGCTGTCTGAGTATTGGCTGGTTGGTGGGCAGCCAAGGCAGCAAAGACACTTCGCTCAGATTCACCCAAATTGCGTCCAAATGGGACGCGTCCGGAATGGCGCGCTGATGCGGAAGGGGGCTCGCCAGCCACACGCGCATCGTTCTTCCCTCCAGAATGGGCCAGCCCGCATTTGTGGGCGAGAGTTTGGCCGACCCGCCGACCGGTGGCAGCACTTCCGCGCCCAGCGAAACTCGCAACGACAGTTCTTCCAGAAGCTCGCGATGAAGCGCGTCGGTACCTGATTCCCCAGGCTCGACCTTCCCTCCCGGGAACTCATACAGGCCTCTCAGAGTCTCGGGATATGCGCGGGACGTACAAAGCAGCCGTTCTGGCGAGGTTAGCGAATCCAGGATTGCTGCTGCCACAACGGGTTGCTTGCCCTCACGCGGCCGGGCTGTTTGTTTCACGTGGTCAGCCTACCGGCCAACGTGGTTGAGGGCGTTGGCGACGTGCGTTTGGCGGATGGGCGCTGCCCTTGGTAGCCTTGTTAGGTCCTAAAGACGTCATGTCTCAAGACGCGCGGGTGTAGTTCAATGGTAGAACTTCAGCTTCCCAAGCTGACAGCGCGGGTTCGATTCCCGTCACCCGCTCCAAATTTGGTCAGTTATCACACGCTCATAGCCCCAGCTCAAGTCAGTTTCCGTGTGGTCGAAATGTCTTGGCCCTTCTAGCCGGATTCGGTAGAAAAGGAAGCTAAGAATCCGACAAAGATCGCTTCTACTATTGGCACGCTCAGGCACACGCGTAGGTGGACGGTGCGAAATGCGTAGCCGACATCTATGCAAAGACGGACCGATTCAGTCGGAGTCGAAGAAAGGACTGCGGATCGGACCTGGCGCGCGATGGGTCACTGTCCACAGAGTCGGCTGGCTGTCTCGGGACAGAGGTGAGGCCCAGCTAGTATGGGATAGTGACAGCAACCGAGAACCTCACCACCAGATGAGATGTGAACATTTTAGACGGAATCGAATAACGAGTGATCTGTGGCGGCCGGATGTACTTCATCGAAGAGAAATTCTGGCCTCGCGACCATCTTGCCAAGTTCTAATGAGGACTGACCCGGACGCGGTAAGTGAGCCGACGGGGACTGGGCTGAGGACAGGCTTCCGGTCCGCTTAAAGTCGGAAGGGAAACATTTTCAATGGCCGCGCATCCTGGCGATAGCGAAGAGTATCCCGTGCGGATTCATCTCGATAGGTGGCAAGCGATCGACATCAACGAAACTATTGCCCAGACGTTTAGCGACGAGCAGCTTGGAACCAAGGAAAAAGAATGGATGAGATTTGCTGATCCGATTGCTATAGGCGACAACCAATGGACCGACCGAGAATGGTTGTGTAAGTTCGTCCAGAAACACAACGATGGCAGTGGTCGTTACCGGGGTGAAGATTGGGCAGAATGGATTACTCAGCACGTGGCGGAGTACCTTCACATTCCTCATGCGCGAATTATGCCCGCCACCATTGACGGTAGGCGGGCGGTGCTTTCAGAGATAGTGCTGGATCCGGCAAAGGAAGAACATCTCGTCATGGGCAACAGTCTCTTGGCAACGGTTTGCACAAGCATCGACACAACCGCCAGGTATCAGCGTGACCATTATACGATCGCCAATGTCCGGGAAGCGCTCCGCATGACTAGGGCCGAAAAGTCAAGCGCAGGCGATGACCCTGGTGAGGGCTTCGCGATGTGGGCCGGGTA
>CAYFRL010000023.1:2348-26691 GCA_964345595.1 uncultured Actinomyces sp. | reverse complement strand
AAAAGTCAAGCGCAGGCGATGACCCTGGTGAGGGCTTCGCGATGTGGGCCGGGTAAGGAGGGTTAGTCATATGCAGCATGTACCAGCACGCACAGTCGTGGTGGTGTGGCAAGACCCGTCAAGCAGGCGACTCCTGAAAGTCGGGACACTTACACGCTACGAAGACACGTTCGAGTTCAAATACACGAGTGAAGCGAAAGAGAGCGAATCGTTCGCGCCACTTGCTGATTACCCGATTTTGGAGAAGACGTACATGTCTCGCGGCATTCCACCGTTTTTTGCAAACCGGATCATGAGTTCCTCGCGAGCCGGGTATGCACAGTATCTAGGGTGGATGGGGCTCACATCAGATGAAGAGGATCTTCCGTTGGAGATTCTCGTGCGCTCCGGAGGTAGGCGCGGCACCGACACCTTTCACGTCCTCGAAGAGCCGTCCGAGCACGAAGACGCTTATGAGACAAATTTCTTTGTTTCCGGTATTCGACACCTGGATGCCGAAGATATTGCGTCGGGCTTAACCGTTGGCACAGAGCTAGGTGTTCTTCCTGAGCCAACTAACCCAGTCAACAAGAACGCTCTCTTGCTCACCGTTTCGGGTACTGCTATCGGATGGGTGCCCGATTGGTTATGCGAAGAGATCGGGTTACTGCTGAGAGACGGTTGGAATCTGTCGGTGAGGGTAAAGAAGGTGAACCTCGAAGGGCCTTTGCATGTGCGCGTTCTTTGTAACCTGCAGGCACAGAGGAAAATGACTGCCTTGGCCGGATAGGCCTCTGAGCGCACCTAGCGTCCCAGTTGCAGGGCCGTGGCAGAGACTGGGCGGTTCGGCGCGGCGGTCGAGGTGCCTTGGCTGCCTTGAACCATCCTTGACCAACCCGGTCCTCATTAACTTCTAGAGTGAGGCCAACGATTCATGTGCGGCAAGTGCAATGAACCACGCCTTCGCGCATGTTCCTGGGCAGGTATTCGACTTCAGGGCAACTCCAAGCGATCACTCAAAACCGGCTGCTGAGCCGCCCCTTCTATTGCCCGACAGCCGCACCAACCGTAGGCTGGACGCATGCTTTGGTTTATAGGATTCTTGCTCATTGTCTGGTTAGCGGTTGTCATCACTGGTTTCGTGGTGGAGGGTCTGCTCTGGCTGGCCGTATTCGGCTTGGTCATGTTTGCTCTCACATCCGTTTGGATGTACGTCGCGAACAGAAGCTAACGCCAGAAGCTAACTCGCAGCAGCTAACGCACGGGCGTCCCCCGGCAGGCATACCCTGCAGGGAGGGGCCGCAGTGCCGGTTGGGCTCAGCGGCGCCCGGCAGTGGTCGTGAGGTTCGCTATGGGGCCGTCCAACTTGTCCAGCGCGGGAGTTCGTCCTGTCAGTGCGCGCAATGCGTATAGGATTGCGACCAGATCCAGCACCTCTTGGATTAGGGCGCCCACCACCGCGGGGATTGCTCCCGTTGTGGCTACCAGCATGAGTCCGGTGGAAAGAATAATTCCAAGCCAGATCGCGGTGAGCGCGACTTTCACGGTGTCTCGAGATATTGAGATCAGCGCGGGGACTTGAGCCAGGGAATCTTTCAGGATTACCACGTCAGCGGCCTCGCCGGCAGCGTTCGAGCCGCGAGCGCCCATAGCAACGCCAACGTCGGCGGCAGCCAGCACCGGGGCGTCGTTCACTCCGTCTCCGATCATCATGGACGGTTTGGGCTGCAGGTCTTTCACGATGGCGACTTTGTCGGCGGGTCGCAGCGATGAGTGCACGTTATGAATGCCGATTTCTCCGGCAACCTGTTTCGCGGTTCCCGCGCTGTCTCCGGTGACCATGACAATGTTGTCGATCTTCTGGTACTCGAGCCATGCGATAACGGCGGCGCTTTCATCCCGCACATGGTCCGCCAGGATCAGGCAGCCAAGGTACTTTGAGTCCTCAGATACGTAGACGGCAACATGACCGGGCTCCAAGTCTGCGCGGGTGGCCTCTGGCGCCACTTCCGCAATGTAGGAGAACCTTCCAACCCGAATCGCCTTGTGCTCAAAGGTCGCGTTGACGCCCTGGCCGGTTTCCTCTGCGACTCCCTCACCGCTGAGAAGCTGCAAGTTCTGAGCCGATGCCCCTTCAAGAATGCCGCTGGCCAGCACGTGACCCGAGTACTGCTCGGCGCTCGCGGCGAGTTGCAGGAGTCGCTCCCGGTTCACGCCGGGCTGCGCTTCCACTCCAACTAGTACGGGTTCACCATCGGTCAGCGTGCCGGTCTTGTCCAGGGCAACGCTGCGCACTTTCGAAGTTTGTTCCAGGGCGGCGCCGCCCTTCACAATGATGCCGCTTCGGGCTGCGCGCGACATGCCACCCATGAAGGCAACGGGCGCGGCAATGAGAAGCGGGCAGGGGGTGGCCAGCACCAGAACCTCTACGAATCGGACAGGATCGCCGCTGGCCCACCAGGCGACGCCACCGATTGCAAGGGCTGTCAGAGTGAATGGCACGGCGAAGCGGTCGGCCAAGCGGACAACGGGAGCTTTTGAATCTTCTGACTCCTGGACCAGGCGGATGATCTGCTGATACTGAGAATCCGCGGAACGCTTCAGCGCCCGAACCCGGACCGCGGCCACGCCGTTCACCGCGCCAGATGGGATTTCCCCGCCGGGTTCGACGCTGACAGGAAGACTCTCTCCGGTAAGAGACGATTCGTCGAACGAGGCGGCAGGGCCGATCAACTCACAGTCGACTGGCACGGTTTCCCCGGGGCGAACCAACAGCACATCACCTACAGCTACATCTTCTACAGGAATGTCTCTTGGTTCCGAGTTCGCCGAGTTCGCCTCGCCCGCTTTCTCTAACAAATGGGCGACGGTTGGCGTGCGATCCAGCAGGGAAGTGAGTTCCTTTTGGGCGCGCTGCGCGGCGTAGTCTTCCAGGGCTTCCCCGCCAGAGAGCATCAGAACGACGACGATTGAAGCCCAGTATTCGCCGACGATCAGCGTGGAAACGATCGCTAGCAGGGCCAGGATGTCCAGGCCGAAGTGCCCGCGGAGGATGTCGCGGATCATCTGTATTGCCGTCCACACGGCGAACGACCCGGCGAAAACGGTGATGATGATTTGGGCCGCGGAGGCATGGCCGCGGAAGTAGAGAACCAGAGAAACCACCAACACGACCAGCGCCATGGCGACAACTGGGTACCGGCGGAAGAATGAAATTACTTTGCGCATTCCACTACCTTGCGCACTTTTCCCCGTGTTTTCAAGGAAGGTTAGGCTCTGCTACGCAACCATACGGCAAAGATGAATCGGCTTAGAACTGGGAAAATACTGATCGGCTGGCTGGTGCTAGAGCAGATGTGAGATTATTTGGTTTAAACTATTGGCTCTCTAGTCACCGTGTTCCAAGGAAGGCTCCACAATGTCATACCCCAGGCCCCAGCAGTCAGCCCAACCGATGCCGGTCTACGTGTCTGTTCCACCGCCAAAGTCTTTCCTGATTACGTGGCTCTTTGCCTATTTTTTGGGAACGTTCGGAATTGACCGCTTCTATCTTGGGAAGATCGGCACGGCAATACTGAAGCTAATTACCTTGGGGGGCTTCGGGATTTGGGCGCTGATCGACCTGATCATGACACTGTTCGGCGCTCAAACCGACAAGTGGGGGCGTCCGCTTGAGGGCTACGAGAAGTACAAGGCCATGGCGTGGATCATCACTCTGGTCCTCATGTTTGGCGGCGTGATAGTCGCTATGGTCACCGGCATGTTCGGCGTAATCATGAGCAGCTTCAACGGCTTTTGGAACTGACCGACGGATTGGTACCGCCAGCCTTCCAGGTCGGCTCATCATCCGCGCGAGGGCCCAGAGCCCAGCGGGGCGCCAGGACTCTTCAGTAACAACTTTTCGCAAAGAGGAAACATGCTGCTAAGCGACAGGGACATCCGCACGAGTATTGAAAGTGGCCGGATCAGACTAGATCCGCTGGACGTGCGCTTGGTGCAGCCGGCCTCCATCGACATTCGGCTAGATCGATTCTTCAGACTGTTCGATAATCACCGCTATTCGGTGATCGACCCCGCGCTAGAACAGCCCGGCCTGACCCGGCAAATAGCGCCGGCCCCCGGGGAACCGTTCGTGCTGCACCCCGGTGAGTTCGTATTGGGCTCCACGTATGAATGTGTCTCACTGGGGGACGATATTGCGGCCCGACTTGAAGGGAAGTCTTCTCTGGGAAGGCTGGGTTTGCTCACCCACTCGACCGCTGGTTTCATTGATCCCGGGTTTTCTGGGCATGTGACGCTGGAGCTTTCCAACACGGCGACCATGCCTATCCTGTTGCACCCCGGCATGAGAATTGGGCAGCTGTGTTTCTTTGACCTTTCCAGCCCGGCGGAGAACCCGTATGGGTCGTCGGCGCTAGGGTCCCACTACCAGGGGCAGCGCGGCCCTACCCCATCCCGGTCTTACTTGCGCTTCGAACTCACTGAGCTGAGTGACTATGAGGTCGCACTCGAAGACGATCCGCTGGATCACACAGCGCAGAGCCCGAAGAGTTAGGCGCTGCGATGACCGAACAGGCTCCCCAGCGCCGCTCCATTTGGGAGAAGATGGCCGCGAAGAAAGAAGCGGCGACGGGACTAGCAGATGTCGACTTCGACTTTTCTGACGAGTCAACCAGCACCTTTCGGATTGAGCACACGGGAGAGTTGGTCATCGACACGGCGGCGTCCCTTGCGACTAGTGTCGATGCCGGTCAGGTCTTGGGTGAGTTGGATCTGGGGATGGGCAGCGCCTACCATTTGCTTGCGTTGCCGCCAGACCGATCAGGGGAAGAGGTTGAGGCACTGGCCATCTCCGTTTGGAATGAGGCCGGTTGGATCAATCCGGGCGTACTGCACCTGACTGAGGGTGTCACATTGGAAGGCCCTTGGGAGGTCGCCCCCGAGACCCGTGAAGAGTTAGGCCTTTCGCAGGGCACCGACTCAGTTTGGCTGCTTCGATCCCAAGCGGTTCGCGGCGCCGCGCCCACTGAAGAAATCAAAGCTAGGGACGAACTTGCCCGCGCGTTCCCAGAGGGAATGCCCGTCGGTGTTGAACTGAACGCGATCTCGGTGATGCGCCGGATTGCACGGCGGTTGGGCGGGGAAGTGAGAGTCGCCGGCAGTGGACAGCTGCTGACGCCGGAGTCGGAAAGCGCTGTGAACCTGAGCGTTTACACGAGCGAGCCTCTGTCTGAGGATGATTTACGCCGCGCGCTGGAAGAGATTTTTGGCCAGGTTCAGGCGGTGACCAGTGAGAATCCGGACGGCGATTCGGGTCCCCTGCCGCACGCGATGCTGGTCGAGTTGGAAAGTGGAGCGCAAGTCCTGGTCGGCATGCGTCCCGTGGAGGAGCTTCCGCGCGCACTTCGTTGGGAGCCGTGGATCCGCGGCCAGGTTTATTTGTACGAGGTGAACTGGGCAAATTCGTTCCAACACGTCCTCCCCTCGGGACTGATAACGCGGGCGGGCCGGCGCCAGCAAGCTGACGCGTCCCGCGCGATCAACCAGGCTGCCGCCGCTATAAGCGCTGCGACCCGCAATGTTGCGGTGATTGACGAGGATGATTTCCTGGTCGCACCTGAAGAGCTCTTACCGCCAGAAGAAGTGCCCGAAGGGTAACCGGAATCAGAGGACGCAGGTGACGCCGGGCAGTAGCTTGGCACCGGCGGGGTCCTAGCTGCGGCAGTGCGTCGACGGGCTAGGAACCGTCAGTGCCTGAAGGCGAAGACCCGTGGCCGCGCCGGACACCGTCCAGCAAGAGCAGCGAGACTTCTTTGATTTCAGGCTGGATCTCCCCCGATATTGAGGCGCTGGCAGAGTCGAACATTTGCGTGCAGAACGGGCAGGCCGTGGCGACGGTTTCCGCGCCTGTGCCGACCGCCTCTTCCAACCGGTTGGTGGCGATGCGTGACCCGCGTGTTTCTTCCATCCACGCGCGGGCCCCGCCGGCGCCGCAGCAAAACGCGTCCTCTCCGTGGCGGGGCATCTCGACATAATTTCCGCCGGCAACGCTGCCAACCAGTTCACGGGGCGCCGAGTATACGCGGTTGTGACGCCCCAAGAAGCAGGGGTCGTGATAAGTAATCTTGTGAGACTCTTCGACAGGTGGGGGCACCGGTTTGAGCAGGCCTTCTCTCACCAGCCGATTGAGGATCTGCGTGTGGTGAATGACTTCGAAATTCCCGCCCAGCTGAGGGTATTCGTTCGCGATGGTGTTGAAGCAATGCGCGCAGGTGACGACTATCTTCTGTGCGCGCGCTTCTTTCAGAGTGCTGATCGCGGCTTCTGCCAACATTTGGTAGAGGACTTCGTTCCCCGCGCGCCGGGCAGGATCACCGGTGCAGGATTCGCCCGAGCCAAGAACTGCAAAGGAAACCCCGGCCGTATGTAGGAGCTCTGCGACTGCGGCGCTAGTTTTCTTTGCCTGGTCGTCATATGCCCCGGCGCAGCCTACCCAGAACAGATAGTCGACCTGGTCTGCGCTTTCGACATCCTCACCGATGACGGGCACGTTGAAGTCCAGGTTTTTCGCCCATTCCAGTCGCTTCCGCGGGTTTTGGCCGTAAGGGTTCCCCTTGGTCTCCATGCCCTTGAGTGGTCTGCGCAGTTCTTTGGGGAACGCGGATTCCATGAGTACCTGGAACCGGCGCAGGTCAGCGATTCGGTCCACGTGCTCGATGTCGACAGGGCACTGTTCCACGCATGCGCCACACATGGTGCAATCCCAGATCATTTCCGATCCGAGGACGCCGGGCACCAGATCGGCGTTCGAGGTGGGAACGCCGCCTTCTCCGGTGATGCCAGCCGTAAGCAATGCGCCAAGGATGTCTTGGGAATCGGCGGGAACCCCGGTGAAACCAGCGGCCGCTGCCGCATTGTCGCGCAGAGCCAGGGTGAGAAGTTTCGGAGAGAGCGGTTTTTGAGTGTTCCAAGCCGGGCAGACTTCTTGGCACCGACCGCACTCGGTGCAGGACATGACGTCCAGTCGGTCTTTCCAAGTCATGTCCGCCGTCGTCCCAAGGCCCAAGGTCAAATCTTCGGGGGACTTTTCAAGCAGTTCGTCCAAGTTCGGTTCGGGATGGCCGTCCACCAGGATGGGAGGCAACTCTCCCAGTGCCTTCTTCAAATCGGGGTTCCGGCTGGTAAACAGGTTTATGGGAGCCAGGAACCGGTGCCAGGAGACCCCCATCGTTATGTATGCGCCGACGACGATCATCCAGATCATTGAGACCACAACTTTTGCGGTCGAGGCAATGACGATCAGATTCGCGATCGTTTCGGAGCTGAGGGAGGCAAGCAGAGACCCGATCCAAGCCGTGCTTGGAAAGTGGTAGGTCGTTCCTAGCGCGCTGCCGGTTTTTACGCCAAGTGCGTAATCCAAGCCGTGCAGGACTATTACCAGGGCAGAGACCACCCAGATAATCCATTCGACGAATCGGGCCTGCCAGTTCGTGGAGCCAAAGAACCGGGAGGCCCTTGGGGTTGAGTCCGTCACCGACCGTGTCGCTGTCCGCACGATCATCAAGTACGTGATGGACAGCAGTCCGGCCCAGGCGAAGAACTCGGTCAGCCAATTCCAAGGCGCCCACGTCCCAAAGAAGGGAAGAGTGGCTAGCGGATTGAATACTTGGATGTAGGAGCGAACCAGGGTGACAAACAGGACGACGAAAGAGATCATCACCAACCAGTGGGCAGCGCGAACCAGGGGCCTTTCCTTGAACGTCTGGTGGGTGAGCGTCTGCCAAACCGTGTGGATCAGCCGCTGCCACGGGTGAGCCCACCGGCCACTTTCAGGCGCCCCCATGCGTATAACGTCAACAATGCGAACCACTGCGCGGACGAAGAACCAAAGGCCGACCAGCGTGAAGATGACGGTCAGGACCGCCCCGACCACAACCACTGGAACTGCTGCCATAAGTCAACCCTTCCCCAGCACCTTTGGCCATCCCGCTCAAAAACTGTTGCCTCGCAACCAGATTAGCGCACTCCAAGTTTCGGGTTAGCGTTCGGAGTCCCGCCCGTTCGCCAGTATGATTACCTCAGGGCTGGGGCCGCCGGAAGAGGGTCGGCTGCGCGACTGTCCGGGGGGAGATGCATGTTCTTCATAGTGGCTTTGCACTTTGTTGCAGCCATGTTTGCCCCGCTCTTCGTACGCTGGTGGGGTCGGAACGCATTTCTGGTGCTTTCGCTGGTGCCCATGTCAGCGGTTGTTTGGGCACTGGCGAACACTCGCCAAGCTTTCACTGCAGCAGTCGTTGAGGAAGCATCTTGGGTTCCCGCGTTGGACCTGGTTGTTGCCTTCCGCGTGGATGTCCTGTCTTGGCTCATGATGCTTGTTGTTGGAGGCGTGGGCGCGCTGGTGATGATCTACGCTTCGCGCTATTTTGCTGCTGGCGCGCACGGACTGGGCCGCTTCTCAGGGGTATTCGTCGCCTTTGCCGGCGCGATGCTTGGCTTGGTAACAGCGGACCAAACAATGTCGCTGTACATGTTTTGGGAATTCACCACGGTCCTGTCCTTTATTCTTATCGGCCACCACCATGAGAGGATCCCCGCGCGGGGGGCGGCCCGGCAGGCGATCATCATCACTAGCTCGGGTGCACTAGCGATGTTCGCGGGCTTCGTCATGTTGGGACTGGCCCCGGGCGGATCTTTCCGTGTATCGGAATTGGTGCGGGCGGCGGCCGACGGCAGCCTGCAGGTTTCTTCCCCACTGGTGATCACGGCCGCCCTGCTGATCTTAATTGGGGCAGCAACCAAGTCCGCCCAGTTCCCATTCCACTTCTGGCTTCCCGGAGCGATGGCCGCTCCCACCCCCGTGTCCGCTTACTTGCATGCCGCGGCGATGGTGAAGGCCGGCGTTTACCTGGTTGCCAGACTCACGCCCGGGTTTACTAATATTCCTGGATGGTCGGCACTCGCAGTTGCATTCGGATTCGCCACAATGCTGGTCGGGTCCTATCGCGCGCTACGCCAGTACGATCTGAAACTGATTCTGGCGTTTGGAACCGTTTCGCAGCTCGGCCTGATGATGGCAGCCGTAGGAATGGGCACCGCTGAAGCAATGGCTGCCGGGGTGACTCTGCTGATTGCCCACTCCTGCTTCAAGGCGTCTCTCTTCTTGACAGTTGGGGCCGTCGAATCATCGACGGGGACGCGCGATCTGAGAGAGCTGTCCGGTCTGTGGAAGAAGAAACCGGTCTTGGCAGCTGCTTCCGGACTTGCTGCCCTTTCCATGGCGGGTGTGCCTGTCACTACCGGATACCTGGGCAAAGAAGCATTACTAGCCGACCTGATGAAAGGTCCGAGCCCATCCTGGCTGGCTCCCAGCATCGCCACCCCGTTCAACTGGGTCCTGATTGTGCTGCTGGTTGGTGGCGCCATGCTCACCGCGGCCTATGCGTGGCGGTTCTGGTGGGGATCTTTTGCGACCAAGCGCATCCAGGTGGAGCGGAAGATCAAGCCGGTGCCAGCAATGATGCGCCTGCCAGTTGTCTTCTTGGCTCTGGGCGCCCTTTTGGGTCTAGCGCCGGGGGCGCTGCAGGCGGTTGCTGCGCCGATCAGTTCTGGGCTGGTCGGCAGCGCGCACCTTGCTCTTTGGTCCGGATGGGGACCGGCACTTGCAACGGCTTTGATCCTGCTGGGCGCGTACCTGTTGATCCGAAATCGGCCAAGGGTTGCCCGTTGGCAGAGATACTGGGCGCCAGACGCTGGCATGGTGAAGATCTACTCCTGGTCAATCGTGGAACTTGAGTTGGTCGCCGCACGAATCACCTCTTTGCTGCACCGGGGCTCACTGCCGGGGGAACTCTCAATCATTTTCGTGTCCATGGAAGTGCTCGCGTTCATCGCGATCGACCGAGTCGGATTGCCGGACGTGGCGCTGGTGCCGTGGGACAATCTTTTGCAGGCTGGCATAGTGGTCGCCGCGATAGGCGCCGCCGCCGTAACTGCGATTTCCCGCCGCCGGATGAAGGCAGTTCTCGCGTTAGCGAGCGTGGGAATGCTGGTGACCATGCTCTTCGCGGAACAGGGCGCTCCCGACTTGGCTTTGACGCAGCTAGTTGTTGAAGCCGTGAGCATAGTGGTTTTCGTGCTGGTCATGCGGAAACTCCCAAAGTTCTTCTCATCACGTCCGCTGGCAACCTCAAGGTGGTGGCGGTTGGCTGTTGGCGTGGGCGCCGGAGCAGTTGTCACAGTCGGCGGTTGGGTCGCGGCAACTGCGCGCATCCATAACCCTGTATCAGAATTGATGCCCGAAGAGGCCCTTGCATTTGGGCAAGGCCAAAACATTGTCAACGTGATCCTGGTGGACATCCGCGCGTGGGACACGGTCGGGGAGCTGTCGGTACTACTGGTGACGGCAACCGGTGTGGCCTCGCTGATTTACCTGCGTTCAAGAACGGGGGCCATAGAGCGCGCCCCACGCGGCGCCAAACAGTACCTGCCGGGCGCAGCGGCGCTGCAGCCACAGGACCGGTCAATGGTGCTGCAAGTTGCAACCCGGGTCCTGTTCCCCACAATGCTGGTGCTCTCCATCTGGCTACTCTTCGTCGGCCATAACAGCCCCGGTGGAGGTTTCGCGGGTGGCGTCGTCGCTGGCTTAGCGTTCGCACTTCGCTACTTGGCCGGCGGCCGGCATGAGCTTGGCGAAGCGATGCCGATCCCCGCAGGGCGCATCTTGGGAATGGGATTGTTTGTGGCAGCCGCTGGCGGCGCGATGCCTCTACTCTTTGGGAACTCGGTCTTGCAGTCGACGCCGGTGGACATTCATCTGGGGGCGCTTGGCGACATCCACTTCACCACCGCAATGATCCTGGACGTCGGAGTGTACATCCTGGTGGTAGGCCTGGTGATTGACCTGGTCGCCGCGCTTGGCTCAGAAATAGACAGACAGAACGAGTCGCGCAACAGGGCGCGTTCGCGCTCCTCACGCAGCTCGGATGCGGATCGGAAGGTGTTCTGATGCCTTCCTTCGCAATGCTCATCCTGGCCGGGGCCCTGGTAGGGGCGGGCGTCTACCTGGCGTTGGAGCGCACCCTATCGCGCATCTTCATTGGAATGTCTCTGATGACCAACGGAATCAACGTTCTCATCTTGGCGATGGCCGGACCGGCGGGGCTTCCCCCACTCCTCGGTCGCGACGCCGCCGAAATTGTGGACCCGCTGCCTCAGGCACTTATCCTCACCTCGATCGTTTTGTCGCTTGGAACGACTGCTTTCGGATTGGCACTTGCATACCGTTCGTGGCGGCTCACGGGACACGACGAGGTCGTGGATGATATCGAGGACCGCCGACTTGGCCGCCTGGCGCAGACAGGGGCGAGGCTTGGTGACGACTATGGCGTTGAGGGTACGGAAGACCCAGGGATTGACTACAACCAAGACCTGATCGGCTTTGGGCCGGAAAGGCAAGAGTTCGGGGAGGTTGAGCATTCGTGACCTCCTTTTCTGAGTTGACGTGGCTTCTTCCCTTGCCCGTTCTCATTCCCCTGCTTTCCGCCGGCCTGGCATTGGTTTTGGTGCGCAGGCCTCGTTTACAGCAGGCGATATCACTGACCGCCCTGGCTGTGTCACTGTTGGTCGGTATCCTGCTGCTTCTTGGCGCAGCGACCGAGCCAATGGCTTTGGACCTGGGTTCTTGGGCCGCGCCGATTGGGATCACACTGGTCGCGGACCGGCTCGCAGCGCTCATGTTGGTTACCGCGCAGGTGGTGACGCTGGCGGTCCTCACCTATACGATCGCGGAGAATGTCTCCGACTCGGCGCCGAACTCGCCTATTGCCATTTACCACCCGACTTTCCTGATCTTGGTGGCCGGCGTCTCAAATGCGTTTCTCACAGGCGACCTATTCAACTTGTATGTCGGTTTTGAGATCCTGTTGGCCGCCTCGTTTGTCCTCATCACTTTGGGCGGGACGCGTGGCCGCGTCCGTTCTGGAACCGTCTACGTCGTCGTCTCTCTGATCTCCTCAGCCATTTTCTTGACCGCAATAGCCCTGGTCTATGGCGCTTTGGGGACCGTCAATCTGGCCCTGCTGGCGGAGAGGATCCCAGAGCTGGATCCGGGCGTCGCGGCGCTGCTGCAGATAATGCTGCTGGTGGCATTCGCAATCAAAGCGGCTATATTTCCCCTATCCGCTTGGCTTCCCGACTCCTATCCGACTGCGCCGGCGCCGGTCACGGCCGTGTTTGCGGGGTTGCTGACCAAAGTTGGGATCTACGCGATTATTCGGTTGCAGTTCCAACTGTTTCCACAAAATCCGCTCACGAACTTCTTGGGGGTCTTAGCGATTCTCACCATGATCGTCGGCATCTTGGGAGCGGTCGCGCAGGACGATGTGAAGCGGCTGCTCAGTTTCACGCTGGTGTCCCACATTGGTTACATGGTTTGGGGTATCGCTCTGGCAACGGTCGCTAGCTTGGCCGCAGCGATCTACTACGCGGCGCACCATATTCTGGTGCAAGGCACTCTGTTCCTGATTGTCGGCCTGATCGAGCGGCGCTCTGGAACGACATCTGGTCGGCGCCTATCGGACTTGGCCCGCACCGCGCCGGTCATCGCCATCATGTATCTGATCACGGGTTTCAACCTGGTCGGGGTACCTCCGTTTTCCGGTTTCATTGGGAAGCTGGGGCTGGCGGAATCCTCGGTCCAGGTGGCTACCCCGATGGCTTGGGCGCTCTTGGCGGCGGGCCTGGTGACCTCGTTCCTCACTTTGTACGTTGTGGTGAAGTTTTGGAATCGGGCCTTCTGGCAGACGCCCGAGGCAAGAAGCGACCTGTCCGCCAGGTACCGTCAGCGGGGCGAACTAAGTGACCGGGAGACGCGACGTTTCCGGCAGGCCGTCGAATCTGATCGGGACCAGTTAAGATCCCACCGCGTTGCAGAACTTGCCCGAACGGACCGTGAACGAGGTGGGGGCGCGTCGAACCCGCTCATGTACGGAACGGTGGCTGGCCTGATTGTGGTGCAGCTGTTCATGGCTTTCGCGGCCGGGCCAATTTACGGGTACGTCACGGATTCTGCCGAGGAAGTGATCAGCGGTAGACCGTACATTGAGGCGGTTCTGGGCCCAACAGGGAGAGGCGAAGGCATTTCGAACGACGTTTCGAACCCGGCCAGGGCGCCGTGGGATACCGGGACTCTCCAAGGAGAAGATCCGCAGGGAAGCGGCACCATTCAGCCGCCGTATAAGCTGCCCGAAACAGTTGGGGAGGAGGCCGAAGGTGACTAGCCCCTCCGAGTTGCGCCGACGCAGAATCGCGGCCGCCAAGCGCAGGCCCCGACTACATCTGAGCATGGATCTGACCATCTGGTTGTTCTTCGTTTGGATAGCTGCGTTTGGGGATCTGCACCCGCTTTCGCTGGTTGGCGCCGCGATCGTTGTGGTGCTGGTGCAGTGGTTCTTTCCGCTTCCGAACCGGGCGGGTGTGTATCGCCTGCACTTTTGGCCGTTCGTTGTTCTGATAGCCCGGTTCATCTGGGACATGTCGCGAGCAGGAGTCCACGTCTCAGCACTGA
Source organism: uncultured Actinomyces sp. (assembly GCA_964345595.1). Lineage (GTDB taxonomy): Bacteria > Actinomycetota > Actinomycetes > Actinomycetales > Actinomycetaceae > Scrofimicrobium. The sequence goes on along the minus strand of CAYFRL010000023.1, from coordinate 13,148 downwards.
TCCTGTTCAAGCGGCCGCGTGAAGATGCGATACTGCGGATCGGGGTTCGCACGGACGTTCCGGAGTACCTGTCGATCCTGGTTGCCATGACGACGCTGGTGCCGGGCACGGTCGTGGTCGACGTTGACCGGAAGAAAAAGTTTATTTACCTGCACTGCCTGGATGTTGAAGGCCAGGGCGGGGTCGAAGCACTCAAGGCCGCCACTTGGGCCCAAGAGGCAAGAATCTTGCGCGCCGTGGCGCCATACTCGGTCCAAGAGTCCGCCGGAGTGATGACGCGCAGGCGTGCTGACAGCACTGCAAAGACTGCCAAGACTGCAAAGAAGGAGGCGTAATGGCCCTCACTTGGGAGATCTTCATGTGGCTCTCAGCAGGATTGCTGATCGCTGCGGCCCTGCTGGCGGTCATTCGCGTCGCGTTCGGCCCCACAATTTTGGACCGCGCCGTTGCCACGGACCTGCTCACTTCTGTGGGTATCGGTTTCACTGTGCTGCTGATCGTGTGGTGGCAGCGCACCGACCTGCTGGTGCTGTTGGTCCTGTTCGCAATCACAGGGCTGTTCTCTTCCACGACTATTTCCAGGTTCCTGCAAAGCAGCAGTTTCGGTGATGCTGAGAAGATCAACCAGGTGGCTGACCGTGCTCCTTTGCCGGGGCCGGACGCGAATCCCGACGGCACAGGGAAAGAGGAAGAGGCATGAGCGCAGCCGGAGTGGACGCGTGGCTAGACCTGCTGGGCGGTGCGCTGATCCTGACGGGCGCCCTGTTCACGTTCCTGAGCGCGCTTGGCCTTTTCCGCTTCCGGTCCCTGTACGCGCGAATGCACGCGGCCACCAAACCTCAGATGCTCGGTCTGCTGCTGCTTTGCGCCGGGATATTCTTCACGTTTCGCACTTGGCAGTGGGCGCTTGCATGCGTGCTGGTGATAGGGATCCAGATGGTGGCCGCTCCCGTGGCCTCCCACCTGATGAGCCGCACCGCCTACCGAACGAAGATGGGCGACACGGAGGACCTGCTGCTTGATGAGCTCTCCGCTGACGTGCCAGACGCGGTTGAAGTAGAGGTGGACGTCGACCAGTGAGCAACCGCCCGCAAATCCCAATCTTCATTCGGAAAAGGGCGCGCCTATCCAACCCGGTGACGCATTTGGTAAGGCGAGTGAAACCTAGCGGGAGTCCAGAGATTGCCAGCTGTCGGGATCCCAGTACTTGTCCTCATAGTCGTCCGACTCTTCCTCACTGCTGCCAGCGTCTTGGTAGTCGGTATCGTCCTCAGAGGAACCCGACAGCTCGCGCTGAAGCGCAGCCAGGTCAGTATCCGGACTGAAGTACTTGAGTCGCCGAGCGACCTTCATCTGTTTTGCCTTTTGACGGCCGCGCCCCATGGCGTCGACCCCCTCTAACTCTTGCGGGTCCGTTAGACGGTCCCCTGGTTTCATCAAATCTGTCGTGGAACCATTCTAACCCGCGCAGAATTGACTTCGCCATTCCCTCTCGCGGGAAGCGGCGCAGCTGACTCCTGGTATCAGGGCTTAACAGTGAAAGAAATGTTCCCCGGAGGAGTCGTTTTGCGTAGCTGCCGTGCGAACTTGCGCCACTGGCGACGGTCTTTCACGCGGCGAGTTTGGCTTATGACGAACAGCACCATAAGTGCGCTGACGCCCGCGCCAGCTCCCGCCAGTATCAGCAGCTTCTTGATCGCTTCACGGTCCCCGGCTTTGGCGGCATCCCACGTCTCGATCAGGTCAAACTTGGTTTCTTCAACCTTTTGCTTTGCTGCTTCTTTGGCGTGCTCGACTTGCACGGCTGGCTGAGCTTGATAGGCAAGTTCGCCAAGGGTTGAACTGAGGCTGGCCTGGATCTCTTCGATCTGATTGCGCAGCTGAGTCTCTTCTTGCTTCAAAGATTTGCTCACTTGCTGAACCCTTCTTTAACCGCGTCAACGTCGGACTGAATTTGCTCGGGTACATCGGGGACATCTTTGGTTGCCTTCTTGATCAGCAAACCAGCAATGGAGAGCAGCAAAATTATGAGCAGCAGCAGGATCCCTGCCGTGATCAGCGCCGCCGCCCATGCTGGGACGATCAGCAGGAAGAGCATTTCCACCGTGCGGAAGATCCAGAAGATGAGGTAGAAGACCAAAATCAGGGCGACGATAGCAAATCCGGCGCCCGCTCCGAACTTCTTGGCTGCCTGCCCCGCCTTCAGTTTGAGCAGTTCAACCTGGGTGGTGAGAAGAGTCTTGCCCTGGTCCACAGCTAGGCCGACCAGGCTTACTATGCCCACTTTTTCCGGGGGTCCGGCCAGGGCTTCGGCAATTGCCTCTGCGTCCACCGGTCCGGCAGTGGGTTGTTGTGGGGGAGTGGGTGACATGAGGGTCCTTCCCTAACTTCATCTGCGGGTCAGCGCGTCGCCCGCCGGGTCATGGGTATAGTCTGTCACGTTCGGCGTCCGTCTGCGGGGTATTTTCAACCTGCTCGCCCCGGTCAATCACTGGACCTTCCAGACTTTGCAGGATGTTTGTCGCGTGGTCAACGATTTGTGCTGCCTGCTCGGATAGCGGCATTGGCGCCGTGATGTCCTCAAGTTCGCGCTCGTCACGTTCCGGGTCTGCGACTGTCACCTGGACGTCGACGACGTCTTCCGACTGGCTCACTTCTTCCTCGGTAGACGAGGCGGCCTCGGGCAGCTCCTGGACATCACCTGTTTCCCCGGACAGTTCGCCGAGGGCAGCGAGGACCGTCTGTGTGTCCGGGTTCCAAAGTTCGCCGACGATGCGGCCATCGCCAAGGAAAATGATGCGGTCAGCCCATGCGGCCGCCCGCGGGTCGTGAGTGACCATCACGACCGTTTGACCGAGATCATCAACGGAGCGGCGCAGGAGCGCCAGGATTTGATCTCCCGTGGCCGAATCCAGTGAACCCGTCGGTTCGTCAGCGAAGACGACGGCGGGCGAAGTGATGAAGGCCCGAGCACAAGCCACGCGTTGCTGTTCGCCACCGGACAACTCCGAGGGGAGTCTGTGCAAGCGCTTGCCCAGACCAACCGCCTCTGCAAGAGCCTCCACATGTGCGGTTGGAGTCTTCTGCCCCGCGATCCGCGCAGGCAATGCGATGTTCTCCGCGACCGTTAACGTGGGGATCAGGTTGTACGCCTGAAAGATGAAACCAATCTGATCACGCCGAAGCAGCGTTAGGTCCTTCTCGCTGAGCGCCGTCATCTCTTGGTCGTTTAGCAGAATCGAACCCGCGCTGACACGATCCAGGCCGGCCAGGCAGTTGAGAAGAGTGGACTTCCCAGATCCTGACGGTCCCATGACGGCGGTCAGTTGGCCGCTGCTCACAGCCAAGCTGACATCATCGAGCGCCCGCACTTTCAAGTTTCCTTTGCCGTAAGTCTTCCAAATGTGGGTGGCGACCAGTGCGGGATCCTTCACCTCTGCGGGATCAAGTGCAGGTGAAAGCAATTCGACGCTAACGCTCATTGCCGCCGCCTAGGAGGGCCTGGTCGCCGGAGAGACGGAGTACGTGTGCTCAGGGTCCGTGTTAGCAACCGGTTCCAACACCTTCCGGATCTGTTCCATGACCTCGTCCGTGAGAGCAACGCCGGAAGCCTGAACGGTTTCTTCCAGCTGCTCTGGCCGTGAGGCACCAACAAGCGCGGCAGACACATTCGGGTTTTGTAGCACCCAAGCAATAGCCAGCTGCGCCATGGTCAGGCCCGCGTCTTGCGCAATCGGTTTCAAGTCTTGGACAGCAGTGAGAGTGTCATCGGTCATGAGCGAACGGATGAATGCAGCGCCGCCCTCCTTGTCGGTGGCGCGTGACCCCGCCGGAGGTTGCTGGCCCGGAAGGTACTTCCCCGTCAAGACTCCTTGCGCCATTGGTGACCAGACGATCTGAGTGATTCCCAGGTCCTCACACGTTGGGATCACGCGGTCCTCAATAACGCGATGCAGCATCGAGTACTGAGGCTGGTTCGTGACTAGCTGGATACGCAGCTCTTTTGCCCACTTGGCGCCCTCACGAATTTGCTCTGCCGTCCATTCGGAGACACCAACGTAAAGAACCTTGCCCTGGCGAACCAAATCGGCGAAGGCGACCATAGTCTCTTCTAGGGGAGTTTCGTGGTCGAAGCGATGCGCCTGATACAGGTCGATGTAGTCGGTCCCCAAGTTCCGAAGCGAGGCGTGCGCTGAATCCATGATGTGCTTGCGGGAGAGCCCAGAATCGTTTGGCCCGCCGGGACCCGTAGGCCAAAAGACTTTGGTGAAGATCTCCAAAGATGCACGTCGCTGGCCCTTTAGCGCCTCGCCCAAAATTTGTTCGGCGGCTGTGTTCGCGTACGCGTCAGCGGTGTCAAAAGAAGTGATTCCCAGATCCAGGGCTTTGTGTACGGTGGCCACCGCGGCATCGTTAGCCACCTGAGACCCGTGTGTTACCCAGTTTCCCAGGGTAATCTCTGAGACTTTGAACCCGGACGATCCTAGATATCTGTATTGAATCATGCTCCCAGCGTACCTTTCCTTTGGCTCAGCCGGTACGTCGGTTCCCCGCCCGCGCGGAGTGTGAGTGCGCGCACGGACCGCTAGTTGAGCGCTCCGATTACCGCGTCCACCTGCTTCGTTGTGAGACCCCCGTGACGCAGGTAGTCTGCCGAGCTTCCGTGGTGCTTATCCACCCAACGCAGCGCCTCTTCAATGGCTTCAGGCGGGGTCGTGGTGACCACCGCTACCAAGCGCGGTTCAAGAGGCACGCCTGCCTGCTGCATTTTCTTCAGCATCTCTTTCGACCAGCCCTCTGCCAAATAGTCCTGGCTAACGGCGTAGTCCTCAATGACGGCTTCCCGCTCAACCCCGGCCGTGTCCAAAATGAGTGCGGTTGCAATCCCCGTCCTATCTTTCCCCGCGGTGCAATGGATGAGGACCGCATTGTCGCGCCCAGGCTCTACTTGAGCGACCAAGCTGGCGACGATTGCGAACTGGCTGGCGGCCTCGTGCAACATCTGTTCATACAGGAAACCTAGCGAAGGAATGAGATGCTCCACTGTCTTCAGCGCGCCACCCTCCATTTTCTTCGCCATTTCTGAGAGCGCATGATGCGCAGAGGCATGCGACTTATCCAAATCGGGCGGCGTCATGTTTCCAACGTTTATTGAGGCATCGATGGTCTCAACCAGTCGGTCCGTTGGCAGCCTGTTCGCGGCAGCTGCGCGCTCACCGGGGGTGCGAAGGTCCGCGACCATGCCAATCGGAGAGGCCGCAAACTGCTGCAGTCCTTCTGGCGTGATGCTCTGCAGGGAGGAAGAGCGGTAAAGTACCCCGTCTGGGGTTTGTCCGCCGCCGCGAAGTGGCAGGCCGCCAAGGCCGCGTGAGTTCGGTACGCCATCAAATATCGGGGAAATAGCCATATCCACATCATATGGGGTAAGCGCGGACCCTGCGACCGCATAGCGGGCCAAAACTTGTGGGCGGCTCGAAGTGTGCGGGCCGGGACTTGTTCGTAGAGTGGTCATTATGGACGCAATGGAGCAGCTGGGAGAACTGACGGGACCCGACCACGCCATCTGGTTGGGGGCTTTCATTGGCGCTGCGGTGGGACTGTTTGCAGGCCTGGTTATTCTGCTGATCGCGCGGAAAGAATCGAAGCGTTCACTTGCATGGCGTTCGTTCCCGCGAAGGGCCCGCACATCTCTGGTTGTGGCACTTGTCGTTTTGGGTCTGTGGGTCGGGTACACGCTGGCTCAGCCGGAGATACAACCGGACTGGTATGAAGACGTTCACCACGGACTGCTGCTCATTGTCATAGCGACCAGCGCGTGGTTCTGGTACGCGGCTCTTGGGATGCTGGGGGAGCCGAGCATGCTGGTGAATGTCTCCACCGGAAGAGATGTGCGCAGATTCAGAACACAAGCCCAAGTCCTACGGCGAAGTGGTCAGGCCGCCGTTGTCTTCCTGGCGATCGCCCTCGGACTGTTGACGTTCCCGGAAACTCGCGCTCCCGTCACTTCCGTTTTGGCATCCGCTGGTGTCCTGTCAGTAATTGCGGGCCTGGCAGCGCAGACAAGCCTGAGCAACATGTTCGCTGGACTCCAGTTGGCTTTCACAGATGCCGTTCGCGTTGGTGACACGGTGGTGGTTCCCGGTGAGGAGCAGCCTGGAAGCATTGAGGAAATCACTCTCACATACATTGTTGTGCGGATTTGGGATGAGCGGCGACTGATCCTTCCTTCAACGGAGTTCACCACGAAACCTTTCGAGAACTGGACGCGCAAACACGTGAAGCAGCTTGCTGTCACCTCAATTCAGGTTGACTGGTCGGCGCCGATTGCGGAGATCAGGGCAGAAGTTGGTCGTCTAGTCGAAGACAGTCCGCTTTGGGATGGCAGAACATGGTCGGTCCAAGTATTTGAAGTTTCCGCCTCACACCTGGAGCTGCTCATTACCGTGTCAGCGGACAACTGGGCTGCCGCGTGGGACCTGCGTGCGTATGTGCGCGAAAACATTGTTGCCTGGCTAGTCGAAAATGCTCCGGATGGGGTGCCGCGAGACCACCTGGAGATTGAAAAGCCGCTGCAAGTGAAACCACTTGGCCCAGAAGAATTGGACCCCGCGGCGCTGCAAGGTCCGCTATATGTGGGACCGTCCGGGGGCGGAAAGTTCACCAAACGGGACCTCATGGAAGCGGATCCTGACAAGGCATTCGCGAAAGAAGTAAAGGAAGTGCACAAGAAGCTGCACAGCCAGGCAGAAGATGCCCGCAGGCGCGAGCATCAAAAGGGCAAGTACCTATTCTTCGGTTCCATGGATGGCAAAGAACGGGCTAAGGCCTACAAGGGGCCAGGAGAACAGGCACTCCGGCAACGCCGGGATCGTGACAGGAGACGAAAGCAGGATATCGACAGTATCCCCTTGGATTAGCCCCGAACAATGGCGGGGGCCTTCACGAATCGCCACAAAAGTGGGACCATGGACTCATGGCACAAATTACATTAGCTGGGGATCCTGTAAATACGATTGGTGAACTTCCCGCGATTGGGGACACCGCACCAGACTTCGTTCTGGTTGAGAAAGACCTTTCGGAAGTGAAGAAGAGTGAACTTCCCGCAGGCCGGGTCATCTTGAACATCTTCCCGTCTGTCGACACCGGCGTGTGTGCGGCTTCTGTGCGCCGGTTCAACCAACTGGCCTCTGAGCTAGACAACACGACCGTTGTTTGCGTCTCGAAGGACCTTCCGTTTGCTTTCGAACGGTTCTGCGGGGCAGAAGGGATTGACGGGGTAATCACCGCGTCCGCCTTCCGCTCTTCTTTTGGTGAGGACTACGGGGTGACGCAGGCGGATGGCCCGATGGCCGGCTTCCTATCCCGCGCCGTTGTGGTGATCGACTCCGACGGCAAAGTGATCTACACGGAGCAGGTTCCCGAGATCAAGCAAGAGCCTGACTATGACGCTGCGCTAGCTGCACTCGACTAGGCCAAATGCCCCCGCACTGACTCTCTTTTCTTGAGCGCTACTGTTCACAGAGGTGAATAGTGGTCTCATGAGGTCGGCCGTGCGGGGGCTTTTTGGGGGACTATTACTAGCTGTGGGCACGGTGCTGTTCGGGCTCACGGCAGCGCTTGACCCGCCCCGCGCGCAGGGACTCGCAGGGGATGACTACAGCGAGCTTCCGTACGCGGAAGCATTTGCCTCGTTGCACGGTCGCATTAGCCGCGAGTACGCGTTTACCGAGTGGAAGGGAATCGACTGGGACGCGCTGGCAGACCGATTTCAGCCAGCGTTTGAAGCGGCAGATCAAGAGGCCGACTTCCTCGCCTACTACGTTGCCCTGCGTGACGATCTGCGCAGCATTCCCGACGGGCACGTCATGGCCATCCAGTTGGAGCAAGCAGACGAGGCTCTCGTTGGCGCCAGCTTTGGACTTACAGTAACCACGACTGATGATGGCGCCGCGCTTGTCACATGGGTGGACCCGGCTGGTCCCGCGGCCGTAGCCGGAATCGACGCGGGCGCGCAGATCCTTTCGGTTGGGGGAGAATGACGGTGACGCCGCTGTCCCAGCACGGCGCTTTCGATTGGGCTGTTCCCACACCCAGCAGGTCCTACCCTGGACCAGTTCCGAGCGGCGATCGACGAGGCAATCGACGCAGACGGGCCCGGGATCATCCTGGACCTGCGAAACAATATAGGTGGCGAAGATAAGATGGCCGCCGACATGCTGGGGTCCTTTTATTCCGAGCCCACGTTTTATGAATACGTAGCCATGGTGAATTCTGAGACGGGCGAAGAGGAAATAGTCGACGCGCAAAGCATTCCCGAAAGCCCGGCCGTTTTTATCAGGCCCGCACCTGTCGTGTTTGATGGTCCTGTCATAGCGCTGGTCAACTCCGGGTGTATCAGCTCATGCGAAGGAGTGGCGTTGGGAGTCAGTCGGCTATCAAATGGGGAAGTTGTGGGATTCTACGGAACTAACGGATCGTTTGGAATGATGGGACCACAGGCAGCAATGCCCGGAGACATCACGGTCCGCTGGCCAGTGGGACGCTCCCTGGACGACGAGTTCCAGATTCAGCTGGACAGCCAAGACGGCGTCGGTGGGGTGGCACCAACGCGCAGGGTGCCAATGAATACGGAAAATACGCTGCGGGTCGCGCGGGGCGAAGACGTGGAACTCGAATACGCTTTGGGTCTGCTTGAAGGCGCCCGCTAGTTCTCGGCTGTCACTGCCACTTTCAGACCTGCCCCGCCGCGGAGAGCCTGGAACGCCTCGTCCACCTTCGACAGTGGGTAGAAGTCGCTGACTAGAGCGTTCGCATTGATGACGCCGCGACTGAGCAGCTCTGCGGCTTGGCGCGCCTCTTCAAGCGTCGCACCGGAACCTCCTGTCACGATCAGTTCGTTGTAGTGGATGAGATTCGGATCAATTTCGGCAGTGCTGCCTATCGGGAATCCTGCGAAGTAGTTCACGCGACCACCGCCTCGCACGCACGCGAGTGCCTGGTTCGCCAGCTCCGGAACGCCGACGCAGAGAACGCTGACGTCGGCTCCGCGGCCCCCAGTCAGCTCCCGTGCCACTCTTTCCACCGATTCTTCCCGGGGATCAATGGCTCTGGTTGCGCCCAGCTCCATCGCGCGCTCCCGCCGGGCCCGTGACCGATTCGAGACGATGATTTGGCTGGCACCGGCTGCCTTGGCTAGTTGGATGTGGATCAGACCGATCGGTCCCGCGCCGAAAACGACGACAGTGTCGCCCGGATTCACACCGTATTGGCCAAAGCCATGCAAGCATGCAGAAACAGGTTCCACCAGGCTGATCGACAGTCCGGGAAGATGCGACGCGTCCACAGGAATCAGATTTCCGCGCTCCACAGCTCGCCGCGGCACCAAGCAGTATTCCGCTAGGCCTCCGTCGATCGCGTAACCAAACAGCTCGCCCTCTTCGCAGAGCTGTTCCCGGCCAGCCAAGCAGTGAAAACACCGCCCACAAGAGACAATCGGATAAACGGCCACCCGATCTCCCTCGGCGTAGCTCTCGACGCCCTCGCCAACTCTCGCGATCTCACCGCCGAATTCGTGACCGAGGATCACGCCCCTGCGCACACCGCTGGTTTTCTGGCCGCTGAGAATCCGCCCGTCCGTCCCGCAGAGTGTGTTGGCTTTGACGCGAACCAGGACCTCGCCGACACCTGGGGTCGGAACGGGACGTTCCTCCAAACGGAGATCGCCTGGTCCATAGAAGGCGGCTGCCAGCATCGTTTCGGGTAGGGACGAGGCGCGGGTTCGGCTGCTCGAGATCATGGCCCAATGATAGGCGAGCTCCCCGCCGCTCATTCCGGGTCGGGTCGGGCTATGGTGAGCACAAGCGGGAGGGGTCTAGTTAATTGAGGGGATTGGCATGGCCCAGAAATCGGCCTGGAGTTCTAGGAAACTTTGGGGAACCATCGCTGCCGGTCTGGCAGTTTTTGCCATGATCGCCGTGGTCTGGATGGACGTCGCAACCGGAGTGTGGCAAGAAACCGTGATTCTTTCCGGTATTGCAGCGGGGCTATTAACATTTGTGCTCACCGCCTTCTTCATTGAGCGCTTCTTGGATCAGCGCGACAGGAAAAGCTGGCAGCCAGTCACCCGGTTGGCACTCACGGACCTTCTACACACCGTCAGCGACGATGAGAAGAGCGACATTCACCGGGGTGCTTTCGTCGCACGGACCTTTGCGTTCCCCGAACCGGTGACACCGGAATCTTTAGACGCACTGCTACACGAGATTGTTGCAGAGCGCGACCGAGTCACCGCCGCCTTGGCCCGCTGGGCTGGTTTCCTTGCTGGATCAGCTAACGTGCAGCCCGTGATGACCCACATAGCGAACCTGGCGGAAAGCTACGACCAGCTGCGAGACGCGGTCCTGGAAACGGAACAAGAAATGGTGGGCTTTGACGTTTTACGAGGCGCGCTCGCCTCTTGCAATCAAGACACCGTTCGCGTCATTCGAGAACTCGAAGATCAGATCGGAAAACTGGAGCCAGGAGCCCACCGGGGTCAGATCACGGGTTGATCAGTTTCTGATACGTCTCTTCGAACTCTTCCAGGCGCGCTTGGTAGTACGGTCGCTGATCCAGGTCCGGATATACGACGTCACCCAAAGGCAGTTGGGCGACAGGCAGATTTGGCTGAAGGACCGACAGTGCCAGCACGGCGGCGCCCCGCATCGTTACGCGGTTCGCATCAACCTGCCTGATTGGAAAGCCGGTTGCCTGCCCAACCCGTTGACCGCTCACCGGTTAGGAACGGAAGCACCAAAGGCG
>CAYFRL010000023.1:0-2248 GCA_964345595.1 uncultured Actinomyces sp. | reverse complement strand
TTGCCTGCCCAACCCGTTGACCGCTCACCGGTTAGGAACGGAAGCACCAAAGGCGTTGACTCAGCGGGTGGTTGGCGCAAAATCGCGTTCACCTGCTCAATAGGTATCGCGGCCAATGTCGCTTCGAGCCAGAGCGTCACCCTTCCAACATCGTTCAGGGCGCCGCCAACAATCGACTCATGCCGGGACAACGTGTACGACCACAGGCCGGTGGGTAATTCTTGAGGGATCCCGGGGACGATCGTGCGCATTGCCCCCGACGTCGCAGCTGACATTGCTATTTCACCCGGCCCGGTGGCACCCGCCCCCAAGTTTGACGCATAGCCATCCGGAATCGCGGGGAACCAAGCTGCCCCGCGAAGAGCCGGCCAGCGTTTGGCGACCGCCTCAGAAACATCCCAGATCGGTTCGTCGGGATCAAGAACCGGTCCGAACTGACCTGCACTCACCCCGCAGATGTCCAACAGGGAATGATCGAGGTTTCGCGTTTTACGATCCAACATCCCCGACCACGCCGCCGTCGATGTTGCCACGCCCACTATCCCAGCCAGGCGGCTGTACACATACTCCCCAAGAGAAAGGTAATGGGAAGTCTTAGCAACAATTTCAGGGTGCTCACTAGCCAACCAGAGCAGGCGGGCAGGCGTGTAACTTGTGTGCATCCGAGTACCAGTGAGCTGGTGGAACTCTTCTAGGTCGATCCTTCGGAGCAGCCGCTGGAGCTCCGGGGCTGATCTGGTGTCCGCATACGTGATGCAAGGCGTCAGCGCTTGCCCGCTCACGTCCACTGCGATCAGTGAAGAAGCGAAGGTGTCCATCGCGACCGCGGCCACGCTGGCTTCACGGATCCCTCATTTTGAAGAGGTCACTCCCGAGAAGCTTGCCCAGGTTGATGCGGCTGAAGAGTGTCTGCGATCCCTTGGTTTCAGTGACTGCCGGGTGCGTCACCATGGCGATGTTGCTCGAATTGAGCTGCCCGCCGCTGAACTTGTTCGAGGCGCACAGTTGGCCGATCAAATCGATGCAGGAGTCCGGGCCGCAGGCTTCCGGTTCGCCGCCCTTGATCTGAGGGGGATCCAGTCGGGGGCGTTCACGCTGCCACTGGTCGGAGTGAGGGGCAGCTAATGGAGGGCGAGCAAGATTTAGCGGCCGAGCACATCCGTCTTGATTTTGGGCGGCGGGCCAGGAGGGGATATGCCGAGGCGATCCTTTGTGAGCCAAAGTCGGTGGATCAGGTTCGGACCATAGCAGCACTGATCAGGGAAAAGGGCGAGCCAACGATCTTTACCCGCGTCACTTTGGAGCAATGGGCGGTTATTGAAGAGGAGCTTCCGGACGCCGCTTTCTACAGCGACGCGCGTTTTGCCGCGTGGCCAGAGGAGCCGCCCTCGCCGACAGGCGGCCTGGTTGTGGTGGTAGCGGCTGGGACGTCCGATTTACCGGTCGCCAAAGAGGCCGTGCTCACCGCCTCATATCTTGGCTGCCGAGTAGAGCTTGTCGTCGACGTGGGTGTTGCCGGGCTGCATCGGATTCTTCAGCAGCAGGAACTGCTTTCTAGGGCAAAATCGATTGTTGTTGCCGCTGGTATGGATGGCGCTCTTGCTTCAGTTGTGGCGGGATTGGTTTCCGCTCCGGTCGTTGCGCTTCCAACTTCGGTTGGCTATGGCGCCGCGTTCGGCGGGATAGCCCCGCTGCTTTCAATGCTGAACGCATGCGCGCCAGGAGTTGGCGTTGTCAACATCGATAACGGTTACGGAGCGGGTCACCTGGCGGCGCAAATCGCCGGTGCTCACCTGTCGAACCAGAGGTGAACGAGGCGTCTTGATGCCCGTAATTCCGGCAAGTTTCGGCAACAAGGGGCTACTTGTAAGGGTTTCGTTTCCTTTTCCGACCTCAGTTGAGACGATCTGAAGTAGGCGAGTTTTGTATCAAAGGAGAAACGAATGACGTCAGATTTGGGGCGAGCGCTGAACCGCCAGAATATGGCAGACGCGGGGGAACCTCTTCCATTGGCACCAGTGCGCATTGTGCACATGGGGGTCGGCGCGTTCTTCCGAGCACACCAGGCGTGGTACACAGCTCGGGCTGAAGACGCCGATCAATGGGGCATCGCAGCGTTTACTGGGCGTCGCCCCGACATGGCACTGGCACTTCGCGAACAAGACGGTCTGTACACACTGGTTGAGCGCAGCGATGATGGGGACAAGTATGAGGTCCTGGGCAGTATCTCCGAGGCTTACCCTGGCGA
>CAYFRL010000022.1:0-33454 GCA_964345595.1 uncultured Actinomyces sp. | reverse complement strand
GCTAAAGGCGAAACCCGCGCCAAAGCTCACGCTATTGGGGTCGCCAAACTTATCGATGTGGGGTTAGGAGACTACGGAACCAGGCAAGCACGAACACTTTCAGGCGGTGAGGCCCAACGCGTTGGCGTGGCCCGCGCACTCGTAACTAGCCCATCCATCCTCTTAGCGGACGAACCCACTGCAAACTTGGACCAACGAACCGCACAAATCGTGGGAAAAGCACTTTTCCGATCCGCTAGAGGCACAAGCCTGTTGGTCACGACGCATGACGAAGACATCGCTCAGTTGGCAGATAGAATCGTCTATCTGGGCGATAGTGACATCCCTTCCGACAAGGTTGTCTCCGAGCGAGGACGATCATGATCTGGCGCCCAAGAGAGCTCCTCACCGAAGCACAACGTAACCTCAGCCCACACCCCATCGGTGCCGGACTTGTCATCACCGCCTTGCTCACTGTCTTCGGCGTGCTCACTTTTGGCCAGTCCCGCGCAGCTCTCGAACAGGAATGGTCCCGCCAAGAATCAGGCGGACTAGTGTGGTCAGCCGTGGGTAGCCCAGGAGTGCCGCTAGATGGCGCCATCTGCGAATCGAATCGCTCAACCACTACGGTGGCATCGAAGCGGTCGGCGGACTGACCGGTATTTCCCCTACCCCTATGCGAACGCTGCCTCAAACCCCGCCACTGCCCGCGAAAGGCATCCCCCCCACGCGTTGCAAGTCTGGGCAGCCAACTCGCCCACGACGGGCGTCATTGTTGGGACTGATTTGGAGGCGCTCGGTTCCATCAGTGTGGGATCAACAATCCGTGACAAAAGCGGAACGGAGACAACAGTGCACGCCAGAACTTCTCCAACAGTCCGCCCAGACCATCTCACCTCCCACCTCCTCATCACCAGCCACCCCGATCAACCATTAACAGATTGCTGGATCAGGATGGAACCGGGAGCAACCCACCACGGAAGAGAAATACTTCAGTACGCTTTTGGGGCAAATTCCAACACGCAGATCATCCCCTACCTGGCTCCGGAATCAGGAACAGCTAGCCCAAGCCAACAATGGCACGCCGACGCCGACAAACACCCTTGGATCGCCACCAGTGCGCTCGTCGCGTTGGTCCTGGCGTTCAGCATATGGAGCCGTCGCTCGGAATTAGCAGTCTACCGGGCCTTTGGGACGCCCAGATCCGTCATTGCCGGACTAATCTCCCTCGAAACGGCCCTCATTGTCATTCCGGCTACTGCTGTCGCAATCCTGTTAACCATCACCATCTCGGCCATCAGCATCGGAGCCCCACTCGGGACCGACACCGTCGGCCTCCTCTTGCGCACACTCGCCTCCACAGCCTTGCTCGGCTTTGCCCTCGGTACGCCCCTAGCATTGATAGCCACCCAAGGCCGCGTGACTGACCAACTCAAAGATCGCTAACCACATGCCGTTTACAGGAAGTGATTTTCACAGCCTCAGCTCAGACCCCACTGCTCCTTTGGAACCGCGATGACTTGGCAGCAGTGGTGTGCGCACGTTTCACGGGTGGGCGCGAGCCTGTTCTGCTTCGGGACGCGTGGTTCAAACTGGCAATAACGAGCAAAACACGACGGCAAAGAGAACGCGAAAACCGAAGACGATACCAGCGCGCAACTAACGTCTACGCACGAAGTACCTTCATCCGGCCACTCGCGGTGAAATAGGGCAGTCCCACCAGGGGCCGCCCTCTTCCGTGCGCCTATCAGCGGACCAGCAAAACCGCAATAGCGGCGACCAAGCTGAGTGTCTGCAGTATTAGGGGCAGCCAGTTCGTTTTTACTAGAACGCCGGAGAACTCGGGCATTTTCATCGTCGAGGCACTGACAGCTGGGAGAGGCGGACGCTCAATTGGATGAGACTGATAGAAGAGCTCGTCTTCAAGTAACCGAGAGGCGACCAGTGGCCCGCCCCAAATGACCTGCTTCCCACCGAGCGGGCGGATCGCTGGGGTCGGTTTTGCAGCCCTTCGCACCATGCCCGAGTTGGACGGAACCGCTGCAACGAAGTATTCCTTTTGCGAGTTGTCGCCGCCTTCGGAGACGATGACGAACAGTCCGAACCGGGAAGAGAAGCCCCTCACCGCCGACCACGGGACTCTGATCGTCTTGATCTGATTGCGGATGACTAGGCCACCTGCAGAAGAGTTTTCTGAATCAGTCGGACGGCTCGAACTGTCAATGTACGCGAAAAACGTGGGCCATTCCCAACGCCACCAGGCCCAAATCAGAATCACGCCCCCAAGTGGCAGGGCTCTCAGCAGCTCTGTTGAACCGTCTGTTGTGAGGACCACCGCAACGAACACGATTACAGCCAACGCTGTGAACCAAAACGCCGCCAGCGACCCCTTGGACCGGAAAGAAAGCCTGTACCCCATGAGTTCAAGTTTAGTGGCGATCAGACACGCGGGCGACAGTCCTTGATTTTCAGGGGACTTTCGCGTCATAGAGCGGATTCGTCGAACTCCAAATAGACTGAGAGCATGGACAGCGCAGCGGAAGCAAAGAAGCGGAAGACCACAGCGAAAAAAGTACTCAGTGTAACCTTGGCTTTCCTGATATTTGTCGAGGTTACCAGCGGCTTCGTACAGGGGTACTACACGCCGCTGCTGCCGGGATTTGCCGCACACCTTGGGGTGTCGGTCGAGGCCATGAACTGGTTCCAGACGGCTCAGGCGATGGCCGCGGCCGTGACCGTTCCCCTGATGGCAAGATTGGGCGATATCTACGGGCATAGGAAGCTGCTCAGAATCGCTATAGTCTCGGTGCTGATTGGGACTATTGGTATCGCCTTGGTCCCCTCACTGCCAGCGGTTCTCGTCTTTAGGTTGCTTGTTGGCCCTCTGGGCGTGTGGCTACCTCTGGCCATTGCGATCGTCTACGCCAGGATGTCCGGCCAGAGCGCACACCGCGCCATCAGTATCCTGTCCGCTTCTCTGATGGGCGGCATCGTTCTTGGAACCATAGCAGCGGGAATCATGGACGATCTTCTATCGTCTATGCCGCTCATCATGCTGGTCCCGGTGATCATGGTGCTGATTAGCACCTACGCCGTTTTCTTCCGCATTGAAGAGGGAACCGATTTTGCTACGGCGAAGATCGACTGGGTGGGTTTTGCGGGTCTTGCGCTCATAATGGTGGGACTTATCGCCGCTCTGGCCTATATGGGACCAACGCACGCTATGCTCTCTTCGATCCTGTTTGGGGCAACGGCAGTTCTGCTGGTGCTGTGGGTTCTATGGGAGCGGCGCACTCCGAGCCCGGCCGTCGACCTGGGCCTTGTAACGTCGCAGAGTCTCGGCCCTCTATACATCACCGGTTTCCTGCTTGGCGTTGTCGTTATTGACGCCCCCGCGAACCTCGCTGATTTCTTGTCCCGAGACCCGGCTATCTACGGATACGGCTTCGGCGCAGGGACCGGACTGGTGGCCGGCATGATCGCCCTCATGCTGGTGATGGCCACGCTAGGTGCGTTCGCCTCGTCCTTTGTTTCAGCGAAATTTGGAATGCGGAGAACATTGGTTTGGGCCTCTGTTGCGGGGGCAGCCGGGCAGGCGCTGCTAGTCGCATTCCCCGGTTGGTTCCTGATTTTTTGGCTAAGCGGAACGATCACCGGTTTCGGTTTAGGGTTACTCATGGGTTCCTTGCCCGCACTGGTAGCGGCAGCCGCGCCGGATGATAAGACGGGCATCGCGACCGGACTCTACAATGCGCTTCTAGCGATGGGCGGTGCCGTTGGCGGCGCCGTGTTCAAACAGGTATTGGTACTTTTCCGGGACGCCGACAAACAGGCGACTCTTCCCGGCTACTTAGTCATATGGGCACTGTGTGCCGGCGTCTTTGCCGTCGCAGCTTGGATGATGGTGCGCGTGAAGCTGAGCGCGAAAATCAAATGAATCTCTTTACGAAGAAAGGTAAATAAGCATGGAACAGCAAGATCAGAAGATGCCCGACTTCGTGTCGGAGGGCGCTGAACTCCTGCCCGAACTAGTCGACTTGAGACGTGAGATTCACAGGGATCCGGAACTTGGTCTGGACAACCCGCGGACGCAGAAGCGAGTCCTTGATGCGCTTGAAGGCCTTCCGCTGGAAGTGACCACGGGCGACCAACTGAGCTCAGTAACGGCGGTCCTGCGTGGTGGGAAACCCGGTCCAACTGTGCTCTTGCGCGGAGACATGGATGGCCTGCCCGTAGAAGAACTAACCGGCCTTGATTACGCGTCCACAACGGGAAAGATGCATGCGTGCGGGCATGACCTGCACACCGCGGGACTCGTGGGAGCCGCCAAGCTGCTGTCGGCACACCAAGAAGAGCTTCCTGGGAATGTGATCTTCATGTTCCAGCCCGGCGAAGAAGGGTACGGCGGCGCACAAATCATGATCAACGAAGGGGTTCTTGATGCTGCTGGCGATCGTCCTATCGCCGCGTACGCGATCCATGTCGCGCCCGGCCCCAGGGGTGTCCTAGCGACGCGCCACGGATGCGCGGCAGCCGGTTCGAACCAGCTTTACGCGACGATCAAGGGCCGCGGCGGTCACGGATCATCCCCGCACTTAGCGATCGACCCGGTTCCTGCGGCGGCCGAGATCATCTTGTCAATCCAAGCATTCATAGCTCGGAAGATGGACGCATTTGATCCGGTGGTCTGCTCTGTCACGCAGGTGTCGACAGGGACGAATCCCGTGAACGTGATTCCTGAAGAAGTGAAGCTGGGCGCGACCATCCGCACTCTCACACCTCAGTCTCTTGAAAAGGTTCGCACCGGATTGGACCGGGTGGTGACTCACACAGCGGCAGCTTACGAGTGTGAAGCCGACGTGGAGTTCAAAATCCTTTACCCCGCAACGATCAACGACGACAACACGACTGACATGGCCGTTGCAGATCTGCGAAGCGTCCTGGGGGACAATCGAGTGCACATGGTGCCAAGCCCCATGATGGGATCAGAGGACTTCGCGTTTGTGCTGGATGAGGTGCCGGGAACCTTCCTGGGTATGTTTGCAACGCCCCCGGGAATGCCGGACGAGGAAGTCGAATTCAACCACTCTCCACGTGCCGTGTTCGACGACGCAATCCTCGGGGATCAAGCCGCTGCACTCGCGACGATGGCGTTTGGACGACTCCTTCGGGAGCGCGGTTAGTCTTCCTGGGTTTCCGGGGCGTAGACAACTGTTTCTGCCTCTGCAAGTTCCCTGGAGTCCGTCGGCTCTGCGTTGGCCGCCGGTGATCCCTTGGCGCGGCGGCGCACGAGCCGCCTTACCAGAAACGCCGTCGGAACTCCGATCAGGGCCCAAGGAATCAGGAACACGACGACCCACAGCATGTACCGCAGCGACATGAGCAGGACGGCGCCGAACCATCCGAGAGAGAAGGACGGTTCCGAAGAACGTACCTGCTCAGTGCTGAAGCTGACCGTGAGGGTCGACATTTCAACTTGTCGGTCCATCCACTCAATCTGCTGGTTGAGCGAATCCAACTCACCCTGCTGCTGACCCATCAGCTCTTCAGCCTGCAGAAGCTCTTGCGTGGTGGAAGCCGAGTCGGCCAGAGCCTGGACGCGCTTGAGAGAGTCTTCAAGCGCTCCGCGTCGGGCTTCCACGTCGATGTACTGCTGTGCCAAGTCGATGGCGGACGTGCTGCTCGATTGGATGCGTCCAAGATCCTCAAGCGACGCAAGAGTCTCATCGTATTTGTCCGCAGGGATGCTTGCCGTCACGGAAGAGGACTTGAAGTTGTCATCGTTCTGCTGCCACTCGCTCTCAACCGTTCCACCGACCGAAATAACCGCCTCTTTGAACTTCTTGGCGGAGGCGGCAGGATCGTCGGTGACCACATCGGCATAGCCGGAAACCGCTATTGTCGACATGCCGAACTCAGACCCGGCGTCTACCGCGGCCTGGGCCATTTCGCCGACTGCGGCGTCCTCAGACATGGCGTACGTCTCTTCAAAGGCCATGCCTTCAGAGTTGGAGAATCCGGGCGCTCCTGCTGCGCCGCAACCTGTTAGTGAAATGGTGGCGATCAGGGCGAATAGCGCCGCTACGGAGCGCGTTCTCCTTTTCATAGCCTCACTGTATGCGCCGCGCTGGGTGAAGATGCATCTATTCGTGTGTTGTTATCGAACCGCAATTGGGCAGCTGCTTCTCCGGCCGCATAGAATGCGTGCATGTCGCTAGCCAAGGTTTTGTCTTCCGGGTTCTTTCGATTCTCAAAGTGGAAACTCGTGGTCGAGTCACTGCCACCGAAAGAAGGGGCGATTCTGGTGGGCGCCCCGCATACATCCAACTGGGACTTCTTCTTGATGCTGGCCATAGCCGGACAGACCGGGCTGCGCTATCGGTGGCTCGCAAAGGACAGTCTGTTCTGGTGGCCACTTGGACCGGTGCTGAGGGCGCTCGGGGGCATTCCGGTGGACCGGGGGAGCAGCAGCGGACTTGTGAGCGATATGGCCAGGACCCTCAGGAGCGATCCGGGCTCCGTGCTTGCAATTACGCCAAAAGGCACCCGCCAAAAGAGACCTTACTGGCACTCTGGCTTCTATAGGATCGCGGAGCAAAGTGGGCTGCCACTGATCCTCGCCTTCGTGGACTCGAATACAAACACCACGGGGCTTGGGCCACTCCTCCCGGTTACTGGCGATATGAGCGCTGACATGGAACGAGTTCGGTCGTTCTACTCCGGGAAGGCGGGAGTCAGGCCGGAACTAACAAGCGAGCCGCGACTCAAAGCGGAATCAAGCTCAAGCGGCCAGTAGAGGCGCTGATCTAACAGGTCCTAGTGATCCCGAAGTCCGTGCGGTAGCGTGAGGAGATGGAAACCACGTGGACACTGAGGGACGGAAACGAGATACCCGCTATTGGATTCGGCACTTATCCCCTAAGAGGTGAAGACGCGATCTCCGCAGTTGGGGAAGCGCTGCGTGTCGGCTACAAGATGGTCGACACCGCGTTTAACTATGACAACGAGGCAGCGGTCGGCCAAGGGGTAGCACGAAGCGGCGTTCCGCGAGAGGACCTGTTCATCGTCTCTAAGATGCCTGGACGCTACCACGAACGACCGCTGTCTGATCACGCGATCCGGGAGTCGCTGTGGCGGATGGGACTCGACTACTTCGACATGTACCTTATCCACTGGCCAAACCCCGCCCGGGATCTCTACGTGGAGGCCTGGCAGGCCATCCTTGACGCTCAGGAAGCGGGGCTAATCAAGACCGTCGGCGTCAGCAACTTCACGATTTCGCAGCTGAAGCGGCTGGAAGAAGAAACAGGCACCTTGCCCCAGGCAAACCAAATTGAGTGTCATCCCTACTTCCCGCAAGCAGAGCAGGTCTTATTGCAGGAGAACATGGGTGTCCGCACCATTTCTTGGAGTCCTCTTGGGAAAGCAAGCCAGCCTGCGAAGGAGCCGGTGATCATGGCTCTCGCAGAGAAGTACGAGGTGACACCCGCCCAGGTCGTCTTGCGCTGGCAGATTCAGTGCGGATGCATACCGATCCCGAAGAGTGCCACTCCAAGTCGGATTGCTGAGAACTTCAATGTGTTCGACTTCAGTCTTACCAGAGAAGAGTTGGAATCCATCACAGCATTGGGACGCAGCGACGGCAGACTCTTCGACGGGGACCCTGACGTTCACGAGGAGCTGTGAGCGACTCTGAAATCGATGCAGCACGGCGCGCGCTTTCCGGCCGGAGGGTCGTAGTTCTAACCGGTGCCGGCGTTTCGACGGCTTCTGGGATCCCCGACTATCGGAGCGCGGACGCTCCGCCGCGCAGCCCTATGACATTCCAGCAGTTCATGGGTGATGAGAGTTACCGCCGACACTACTGGGCTCGGACCTACTTTGGTTACCAGTTCATGGCTGAGCGCCATCCGAACGCGGTCCACCAGGCGCTTGCGGACTGGGAGTTCAGAGCCCCTGAATCATTTGGCGGGATCATAACGCAGAACATTGACACCCTCCACCAACGGGCAGGGTCTGGCTCGGCCAGCCCTGTAATAGATTTGCACGGGCGCTTCGACAGGGCGCTTTGCATGCGCGGGCACCGCTTCAGTCGTGAGTTCGTTCAGGGAATGCTTGCGCAGGCTAATCCGGGTTTCCAGGAAATGATTGATGACGTGGAGATCGCTCCCGACGCGGACGCCGTGCTGCAAGAAACGCAGGGATTTGTGCTGGTCTATTGTCCCATCTGCGGGTCGGACCTGCGGCCCGATGTTGTTTTCTTCGGAGAGACTGTCCCGGTGGAACGGGTCGAGTTGGCGATTAGTACGGTGGACCAAGCTCAAGCGGCTCTAGTACTCGGCTCATCTCTTGCGGTGCACTCCGGGTTGCGTTACGTCACGCGAGCCGCGGACGCTGGCAAACCGGTTGTCATCATCAACAGGGGAGAAACCAGAGGTGACCGGTATGCAGCAGTGAAGATTGATCGGGAACTCACTTTGGCCGTGCCCGAGTTGGCATCAGCGGTCCTGCGTTCCTAGAACAAAGCCGCGGGCGGCTCTGGCGGAAAAAGCTCATCAAGACGGATCAGGTCTTCTTCTGATGGAATCCAGTCGGCAGCTTGCGCGTTCTCTTCAACCTGCTCTACCCGGGTTGCCCCGGCTATAACACTTGAAACGGCGGGTCTGCTGATCAGCCAACCAATCGCTGCTTGGACGGGACTCACCCCGGATTTTGCAGCCAGGGCGCCAAATGCGGCCAGCTGACGCAGATCCGCACCGCCAAGCATGTCTCGCTTATCGTTGACAGCCAAACGCGATCCAGCCGGGGCGATTCCTGTGGTGTACTTCCCGGTCAACAAACCTGCTGCCAGAGGGAAGTAGGGGATTACGCCCAACCCGTAGTGCCCGGCGGCGGGAATCACCTCTAGCTCAGCGCGCCTGTCAAGCAGGTTGTAATGATTCTGGGCACTGATGAACGGAATCAGGTTCGCTTCTTGGGCGACGTGGGCCGCCTCGGCAATCTGCCATCCGGTTCTATTCGAATGGCCTATATAGCGGACCTCCCCGGAATGCACTAGATCGCTAAGTGCGGAAAGGGTTTCATCAATCGGGGTGAGCGGATCGGGCGTGTGAAACTGATAGAGGTCTATCCAGTCAGTACCAAGGCGGCGCAGCGAATCTTCGACCGCCCGAATAATGTAGCCGCGTGATCCGCGTGCACCGAAATCCGGTTTGCCCGGCTTGTTCATGGGCATCCCAAACTTCGTGGCAATGACCACCTGGTCTCTTTGGCCTGCCAGAGACTTCCCTAGGTATTCCTCGCTCAGGCCCGGCGTCTTGCCGTAGCTGTCTGCGGTATCAAAGAGCGTTATGCCCGCGTCCAGGGCGGCTCGGACCACGCGTTCGGATCCTGCAAATTCCTCAGTCAAAGAACCGGCGCGGCCCAGATTATTGCAGCCCAAACCCACCGCCGAGACAACAAGGCCAGAGTTCCCGATCGCGTTGTATTTCTTAGGGACAGCGTAGCCGGTTGAATATAGTTCGTCTGTAGGCAGTTGAGTGAGCGCTGAGCGTCCACCATTATGCGAACTCGCTTTGACCGAGCTGTGGCGGGCAGTTAGTGTTTGCGTGTAGGCGCTAACTCTCTTCATCAGGAGGGACCCGTGACACAGGGCCCAGCAGTGACCAAAGGTGATGTGCTGTACGAGGGAAAAGCTAAGAGGTTATCCCGGACTTCAGATCCGGGCATCCTCTGGGTGGAATACCTAGATCAAGCCACGGCTTTCAACGGCGAAAAGAAAGATGTGGTCGAGGGTAAGGGTCAGCTGAATGCGCGGATCAGCGCACTGCTTTTCGATCACCTTTCCAGCCGCGGCGTGGAGAACCATTTCATCGACCAGGTGAGTGTTGCTGAGCAGCTGGTGCGGCGCGCGCAGGTTATCCCACTTGAAGTTGTGGTGAGGAACGTGGCGGCCGGAAGCCTCTCGAAACGACTGGGGATGGAGGAAGGCACCGCGCTGAGCGAGCCGCTGGTGGAGTACTTCTACAAAGACGACGACCTGGGAGATCCGCTACTGAACGACGATCATATCCGATTGCTCGGGATCGCTACTGAAGAAGATCTAGCAGAAGTGCGCGAACAAGCGCTAGCCGTGAACGCCATCCTCCGGGAACTTTTTGCTGCTGTTGGTGTGGACCTCATCGATTTCAAGTTGGAGTTCGGGCGGGAGCCGTCGGGACGGATCATCCTGGTGGATGAGATCTCACCGGATAACTGCCGACTCTGGGACCAGGCCACTGGAGACAAGCTTGATAAGGACGTTTACAGAAGGGGGCTTGGAGACCTAGTGCCGGTCTACCAGAAGGTAGAAAAACTGCTCCAAGCCGCGCTCGAGGATTAAGGATTCACCTTTTGCCGCACACGGTCCAACAGAAGTCAGTGAAGAAAACGATCCCTGCCTCGCTTGGTGAGGCCAGCAGCCTTAGAGAGGAATGCGGCATGTACGGCATTTGGGGACATCCTGACGCTGCCCGGCTCACGTACTTCGGAATGAGAGCCTTGCAGCACCGCGGCCAGCAGGGCGCCGGAATAGTGGCGAACAACCGCGGACTCCTAAAAGGAGACAGGGGACTGGGCCTGGTTTCCCAGGTCTTCGACACTGAAAAGAAGCTTGATCGGCTGGTGGGCCTCTCCGCTTTAGGGCATGTGCGCTACGCGACCCACGGGCGGGGAAACATAGACAATGTCCAGCCGCTACGCTTTCGCTTCACCGACGAGCAGATAGCACTCGCCCACAACGGCAATCTGACAAACGCCGTGACTCTGCGGAAAAACCTGGAAGATGAGGGGGCAATCTTCCGATCTGACTCAGACACAGAGATCCTCATGCATTTGATTCGCCGCTCACCCGAAGCGACGTTCTTGGAGAAGCTGAAGGACGCTCTTCGCCAGATCAGAGGCGGATTTGCGTACTTGATCCTGACAGAGGATGCGATGTATGCGGCGCTTGACCCGAACGGGTTCAAGCCGTTAGCCATGGGAAAGACCCCGAACGGAGCGATCGCGGTTGCGTCGGAGACGTGCGCGCTGGAAACGACTGGGGCGGCCTTCATCCGGGACATCAAGCCGGGAGAGGTCATCAAGATAACCGATGATGGGTATACCGTAGACCACTTCACCCGCGATACTCTGCCCGCCATCTGCCCCATGGAGTTCATCTATTTTGCGCGGCCAGACTCAAACATCGCTGGGGTCAACATCCATGCCGCAAGAAAGAAGATGGGCGCTCTCTTAGCAAAAGAGGCGCCGGTGGATGCCGACATGGTCATCGGGGTGCCGAACTCGTCCATATCAGCAGCGTCCGGTTTTTCCGAGGCGTCTCGCATACCAAATGAGCTGGGCCTGGTTAAGAATCAGTACGTCGCGCGCACCTTCATACAGCCCACGCAAGAGTTGCGGGAGCAGGGCGTGCGCATGAAGCTCTCGGCAGTCCGCGGAGTAGTAGAAGGTAAACGCGTGATCATGGTGGATGATTCGATAGTGCGCGGCACGACCAGTAAGAGAATCGTCCAACTCTTGCGCGACGCCGGCGCGACCGAGGTGCACGTGCGCATAGCCGCACCACCGCTGCGCTACCCAAGCTTTTACGGACTAGACATCCAGTCGCGTGACGAGCTGATCTCCGCAAACCATACGAATGAAGAGGTTCGCCAGGTAATCGGAGCGGACTCACTGGAGTTTCTTTCCGAAGAAGGTCTGGTCGAAGCAGTTGGTCTGAACCTGGATGCCCCCAACGGCGGACTGTTGATGGCGTACTTCGATGGCAACTACCCAACGCCGCTTTACGATTTTGAATCCGACTATCTTGCCTCACTACCGGTCGGATGATCTTGACGTCTACAAGCAGCAACCAAGGAGAAGCCCATATGGGAAACGCCTATAGCCGCGCAGGTGTTGACGTGAGTGCGGGATACGAGGTCGTCGGCAGAATCAAGACGCATGCAGCCCGGACGAAGAGAGAGGGAACGATGGGAGCCCTGGGCGGCTTCGGAGGCTGTTTCGATCTCTCCATTCTGGGCGTGAAAGAGCCGGTGCTCGTTTCTGGAACGGACGGAGTCGGCACCAAACTGCTGGTAGCTCAGCAGGCCGACTCGCACCGAACGATCGGCATCGACTGCGTAGCGATGTGCGTGAACGACATCGTTGCCCAGGGGGCAGAGCCTCTCTATTTTCTTGACTACATTGCCACTGGCAAGACCGTGCCGGGACGGATCGAGGAGATCGTCGCTGGAATTGCGGATGGATGTGAGCAGGCAGCTGCGGCACTTATTGGCGGAGAGACCGCGGAGATGCCCGGACTTTACCGGGAGGGCGAGTACGATCTGGCGGGATTCGCCGTTGGTATCGCTGAGAAATCTCAAATCATTACGGGCAACGAAGTGAGAGCAGGCGACGTTCTGATTGGGCTGCCCTCATCGGGCCTCCATTCCAATGGGTACTCACTGGTGCGAAAAGTGTTCTTCGAGCAAAACGATTTCACTGTGGACACTCAGCTGCCGGAACTGTCCGGAAAACGCCTGGCAGATGTTCTGCTGGAGCCGACCCGGATCTACGTGCTCGCAATGCTTCCGCTGATTCGCCGGGGTCTCATCAAAGGCGCCGCTCACATCACCGGGGGAGGTTTTATCGAAAATCTGCCCCGCATGATGCCGGAGGGCTTAAAAGCGAGCGTTGACTTAGGATCATGGCCCGTCCCGCCCATCTTTACCGCAGTACAGACCTACGGACAGATTCCCGGGGGAGAGATGTACGAAATCTTCAACATGGGACTGGGCATGGTGTTGGCCGTCCGCCCGGATGAAGTTGAGGTTGCTCAGGATCTCTTGGGCACCCAGTCATATGTGGTCGGCTCGGTGAAAGCCGGGTCGCCCGGCGTTGAGTTTCGATGAGCCGCACGCGCGTCGCAGTATTCGCGTCTGGGCGTGGTTCAAACTTCAAGGCGCTGGTCGAAGCTACCCGCTCAGGAGACCTGGACGCAACAATTGCGTTGCTGGTGTGCGACCAACCGCTGGCCCCCGTGATCGGAACAGCGGCCCATTACGGCATTCCCGTTCTGTGTATCTGGCCGGGTTTGTTCGATTCGAAGGTGGAATACGAGCTAGCGATCGCGCGGGCGCTGAATGATCTGCGGATCGACTGGGTTGCTCTTGCGGGCTACATGCGAATAGTTGGTCCCACTCTCCTGGGTGAACGCCAGAATCGAATTGTGAACATACACCCCTCTTTGCTACCGAGCTTTCCGGGCAGAAACGCGATTGAAGCTGCCTTCGAGGCCGGAGCAACAAGTACCGGAGTTACGATCCATCTGGTCGATGCGGGGATTGACACCGGACCCGTGGTGGTTCAAGAAGCGGTTACCATCGAAGGGTCTTGGACGTTAGAAGACTTGGAAACGCACGTGCACAGGCTAGAGCATTCGCTCTATCCGCGAGCGCTCAGTGTTCTAATTAGCGAACAACAAACTAGGGAAGAAAACGATGCGTGAAAACCTTCCGCGCGTGGCGGTTATTATGGGGAGCTCTTCGGATTGGGAGACCATGCGCCATGCTTGCGACGTGCTCACCGAGCTGGGCATAGACTTTCACAAGCAGGTTGTCTCCGCTCACCGGACGCCCGATCTAATGTTCGCTTTCGCGGAGCAGGCGCGCGATAAAGGCGCACAGGTCATTATTGCGGGCGCGGGCGGAGCGGCGCACTTGCCCGGGATGGTGGCGGCGAAGACCACGCTGCCAGTGATCGGCGTACCCATCCAAAGTCGCGCCCTGTCCGGGATGGACTCCCTGCTTTCCATTGTGCAGATGCCCGCTGGCGTGCCGGTGGCAACGGTTTCAATTGGGAAGGCAGGAGCGGTGAACGCTGGACTGCTCGCGGCTCAAATACTTTCCACGAACGATCCGGTGATTGAGGCGCGACTTGCGGATCGCCGCGCTGCTGCCGCCGCGGCGGCGGAGCTGTCGACTGCTGATTTGCAAGAGTCTGACGAGTGATCCTCCCTGGAGCGACTATCGGGATAGTCGGAGGCGGCCAGCTGGGCCAGATGATAGCCCAGGAGGCAATTTCGATGGGCTTCGACGTGGTGGTCCTTGATCCAACTCCGGACTGCCCGGCATCACGCTGCGCCACCCAAATTGTTGCCGACTACGACGATGTCCAAGCGGTTGCAGAGCTGGCCTCCAAGTGCGACGTAATCACATACGAGTTCGAAAATGTGGACGCCGAAGCTCTTCGGTCGGCGGCCGGAGACGCTCAGCTTCCGCAAGGAACAGGCGCCCTAGAAATCTGCCAGGATCGGGGCGCCGAGAGAGCCTTCCTTGAGAGCGTAAATGTCGCGGTCGCCCCATTCAAACTGGTGGACGCAGCGGCCGAGTTGCCAGGTGCGCTTGCGGCCATAGGTTTCCCTTGCGTGGTGAAGACTAGACGGGGCGGATATGACGGAAAAGGGCAAGTGGTCCTGGAAACACCCGGCGACCCACTGATGGCCCAAGCACTGGAGATGGTCGAGCGGACGCCCTGTATAGCGGAGAAATGGGTACCTTTTGAGCGAGAAATCTCAGTGATAGTTGCAGGGAACGGCAGTGGCGAGTTTCGCTCTTTCCCTGTGGCGGAAAATCAGCACAGGGACAACATCTTGCATCGAAGTTTAGCGCCCGCCCCTATTTCTGACGCGGCCGCTGAAAGCGCCAGCCGCATCGCTTTGGAAATTGCTCGTGGGATCGGTTTGGTCGGGGTGATGGGCGTGGAAATGTTCCTGCTAGACGATGGCGAAATACTGGTCAACGAGCTAGCGCCGCGGCCCCACAATTCCGGCCACTACACCATCGAAGCATGTAATCTTTCGCAGTACGCCGCCCACGTTCGTGGGATCTGCGGATGGCCCATTCCCGAACCCAGACTGCTCTCCAGTGCGATCATGACGAATGTTCTGGGCGAGGATCTAGGGGCTGCGCTCGAACTGATCCCAAATCGTCCTCACTGGAACTTTCACTTCTACGGCAAAGCAGAGACCAAGAAAGGCCGAAAAATGGGGCACATCACCGTGCTGACGGACGCGGAAGACGAGGCGTTCTAGCACTCGTGTGGATGCCTGTAGATGCGCGAACTTTGAGACGCGTAGATGCGACGGCCTGGCCGACACTAATCTGATCACATGAGTCAAGAGAACCACGCTTGGTGGCCCGGCCTGTAGGCGGGAACATTTTGCGTGCGACCGCCCCGACTGGTGGTGGCCGTGCTTGGGGCAGAAAGTGGAAATCATGACCCCGAAGCACGACATTCAGACTTTGATAGCAGAACTTACGCACGCCCAGTCTTTCGCCCTGGTACATCGGCAGCGCTCGACTACTGTTGACCTTTTGCTTGGTCCGGTTACCGAGGTGCGGCGCCTTAATCAGATCCCGCTCGAAGCGGAAGAAGTGCTGGCTATGGTGCCTTTTAGACAGGTGCAAGAAAGAGGTTTCCCTGCTCTTGAGGACGACCTGCCCATCCTGTGCTTAGAGGCGCAGGACAAGAGTTCGCTGCCGCTGTCGTCGCTGGTGCCGGAGCTGCCATCGGATATTCCGGACCTTCAAGATTTGGGTTTTGACTTATCAGACACGCAGTACGCCGAGGTCGCAGAGCGAGTCATTGAGAAAGAGATCGGTGGTGGAGAGGGGGCCAACTTCGTTATCCGCCGCGACTACAGTGCGGCCCTGGAAAGTGGGAACGCGAACCTAGCGGCGCTGTCGTGGTTTAGGCGGCTGTTGGAATGGGAACGCGGAGCCTACTGGACGTTCATTTTTGTCACTCCCGAGCTAATCGCGGTAGGTGCCTCACCAGAGCGGCACGTGAGCGTTACTGACGGCGTCGTGCGGATGAACCCGATCTCTGGCACGCTGCGACACGGAGACACCGCTCCAAGCGTCCAAGACCTACTGGAGTTCTTAGCGGACCGAAAGGAAAGCGAGGAGCTCGTGATGGTGGTGGATGAAGAACTGAAGATGATGAGCGAGGTTTGCCCGGACGGCGGTGTGATGCGCGGACCGTACCTGAAGCCGATGTCCAGGCTCACTCACACGGAGTATCTGCTGGAGGGGCATTCAAAACTTGACCCTCGAGAGATACTCCGATTGACCATGTTCGCGCCGACGGTGACGGGATCTCCGATGGGAAATGCCTGCGCTGTTATTGCGCGCAACGAACAAAGCCCGCGTGGGTACTACTCAGGCGTGCTTGCACGATTCACCAAAGGAAACGGCCGCTACGACTTGGATGCCCCCATTCTGATCCGAACCGCCTTCCTAGACCGATCCGGCAGCGTGCGGGTGAGCGCGGGTGCGACCCTGGTCAGACACTCGGACGCTGCGTCGGAAGCCGCCGAAACCCGTGCAAAGGTGAGTGGTGTGCTGAATGCACTGGGGCTTGTCCCGCCTCTCTCGAAGGGCTCGGCCGACTCAGAAGCGAACCCCGCTGTATCCGCCGCCGCGGTTCAAGAGGCACTCCACCTGCGCAACCGTCACCTCGCGCCCTTTTGGCGTGACGAACAAGAAGGGTTCCGTGCCGGCTCCGGCACCGCTTTGGTTGTGGACTGTGGGGATGACTTCACGGCGATGCTCGCTCATCAGCTGCGCCAACTTGGTCTCAGTGCTGAAGTGCTGGCCTGGAATGAAATTACGGATATCGTCTCTCCTGACCTTGTCGTATTCGGACCGGGTCCTGGGGATCCCCGCAGCCACGACGATCCGCGGATTATTAGTCTGAGAGAGCTAATAGGGGAGCGCCTAAGAGAACAAAAGGCTCTCTTGACCGTCTGCCTCAGCCATCAGATCTTGTGCGATCTTGCCTGTTTGTCCCTGGAAAAACTTCCCGAGCCGCGGCAGGGCACCACTTTGGAAGTGAGCGTTCTGGGAGAAGTGGCCCGGATCGGTTATTACAACACTTTCACCGCGATCGGGAAAGATGGTTCGCTCACGCCCGCTCTGGAACTGAGAGTGGATGCAGAACCACTCACTGACTACGTTCACGCACTGAGCGGTCCCGGGGTAGCCTCGGTCCAAGGCCACCTGGAATCCGTACTCTCCTATGATGGTTTTGCGACTCTAGGTCGCCTCGTCCAAACTGTAATGAAAAGTTGAACTGGAGATTCCGTGACAGAACTAACGACCGGGCAAATCATTGAGTACCTAGAGGACAGATACCCGCCCGAAAGTGCCGAGGACTGGGACAGGGTTGGCTTGGTCGTGGGAAGTAGGGATCGCGAAGTACGGCGTGTGTTGCTCGCCGTGGACCCGGTTCCAGAAGTGGTGGACGAGGCGGTGCGAGGCGGATACGACCTGCTGATCACCCATCATCCACTCTATTTGCGCGGCACCTCCTACGTGAGTGATGACGACGCGAAAGGTCGCATGGTTCGCGCGCTAATTAAGGCCGATGTGGCCCTCTATTCCGCCCATACGAACGCTGACGTGAACGCAGGTGGCGTGGCGGATGCGCTCGCAGAGTTATTCGAGCTGTCAGATGTTGAACCGCTGATACCTGGCGATGCACCGGGCACTGGTACGGGACGTCTTGGCACGGTTCGGGTTCAGACGCTGAAAGAATACGCGGAACTGGTCGCCAGTAAACTGCCCGCTGGTCCAACCGGAGTGAATGTGGGGGGTGACCTGTCAGCGCAAGTGAGAACCGTCGCGGTATCGGGGGGCTCGGGAGATTCGTTCCTGGAGACGGCTCGGGAAAGAGGTGCCGACGTCTATGTGACCGCTGACCTGCGCCATCACCCAGGCTCTGAGCATCTCATGAACGGTTCGCCCGCACTCATATGCGGCTCTCATTGGGCAACCGAATGGCCCTGGCTCCCGAAACTTGCGAAGGAACTGCGAGCCCAGTTTGCCGGTAGAATTGCTGTTGACGTTTCCACGCAGATTACGGAGCCGTGGAGTTTACATCTCCCGACGAAAGGTTGACCGCGATGAAGGCCCTCCCTTTGGACCAGACGCAACTGGTTGAAATGCAGCGGTTGGATCTCTCGATAGCGCGCTTGCTGCATCAACAGAAGACACATCCGGTAAGAGAGTCATTGGCGGCGCTGCAGTCCCGGGCCCAAGATCTGCGCGGCGCAATAGTCGCAGCGCGGGCAGAACAAGAGGGGCTGGAACGGCAAATTCAGGCGGTAGAAGAAGAAGTCCGCCGCGTTAAAGAACGCCGAGCTTTGCAGCAGTCCCGGTTGAACGAGGGGAAGGTTCCGCTTCGCGACATGAGCGCCATGGAACACGAGATCGCGAGTATGGACGCCAGGATCACCGCACTTGACGATCGAACCATGGAACTCATGGAAGAAAGCGAAAAACTGCAAGGGGGCATCCAGGCAGCTGAAGAGAACGCTGGCGCCATCGAAGTGAAAGAAGCGCGACTGCAAGAAGAACTCAACTCGGACTTGAATCAGAGTGGGGACCAAATTGCTGGGCTGACTGATAAACGCGACCGAATCGCAGCGTCCCTGCCGCAGCGAGTCTTGCAGGAGTACGCCAGGCTCCAAAACAGGCTTGGGCCGCGGGTGGTTCTCGAAATGCGCGACGGTGCGCTTATCGATCCACCAGTTGAACTGCCCGTGGCCGAAATTTCTGAGCTCGCCACCTTTCCGGCGGACCGGCTCTACCAGAGTGAAGAAACGGAATACTTAGTGGCGAGAACGTCAAGAGGCTAACGGCTTGGGCCGCTTCGCTCCGTGAGCACGGTGACGCGGGTTAGCGAACCTCCTGTTCGGGTCGCCTCCCGCGGGCCAATCTCCACATCGACTGCGTCGCCCCCCGGGTTCCATCCAGCAAGAGCAGAGGTGATGTCTGCTAGCGTGCAGCTGGCGTCCAGCTGCTCTTGCTCTAATAAGAAGCGGGCTGCCCGGCCGCGCCAAAGCTTCGCGTTGTGGCTGATCACCCGCCGCTTTCCACCGGACACCGTGGCGGCGCTGATTTCAATCCGGTGGGCATTCCTTGCAGGATGCGCCAACTGATACGGTCCTGACCGCAAATCTACAATTGGTCGATCGGTGGAGCTCTGTACGACGGGAGCGAGTATTGGCCGCCACCATCTGCCCATTGCCCCAAAGGGTGGCAGCTTTACGCCGATCGCTAGCCGGTGGTTCGGAATGAGATCGCTTGGTCGAAGCACCCCAAAGAGGGCGCTGAAAATCGTGACCATCTCCAAACGGCTCTTAGCAAGATCGCTGAGCTTCGAGGCACCCAACTCTTCGTACAACACGCCCGCATAGACGTCGAACGCGGTACCTGACGGCGAATCCCAGAGGACGGAGTTGACTGCGACATCAGCCGCCGATTTGGGACCTAAACCCAACAGTTCGGCTGCCGTTGACTGCGTGCTCACCGACACCAACGCTTCTATCACTGCGCGCCGCGGTTCCTCGAGTTCCGGGAACGACAGGTCGGTGAGCTTCAGTGAGGAGCCCGACGAAGGCGCGCGTTTTCCTTCGGATGGTGGCAGCCAGATATGCATGGTTACCCTTCAATTTTTGAGATGAGAGATGAGTTGGCCTGTACGCCGGGTTCTGTACCGCTACCAAGAGTAGCGGCGGTGATCATCCATCTGGGATCCGCGTTGCCGCGGACCTCTAGCGACCTACCCGAAGGTAAAAGGCGGGCAACCTAAACCTTCTGCTTGGTCTTGCTCCAAGTGGGGTTTACCTAGCCGACAAAGTCACCTTTGCCGCTGGTGCGCTCTTACCACACCATTTCACCCTTACCTGCAATCGCAGGCGGTATCTTTTCTGTGGCACTAGCCCGCGGGTCGCCCCGGGTGGCTGTTAGCCACCACCTTGCCCTGTGGAGCCCGGACGTTCCTCGACCCTATAAGAGCCGCGACCACCCGGCCAACTCATCCGGTTACTAGTCTACTCACCTTTTGATGCGCGCTCAGCCGCCACCGCGGCCCCAACGATCCCGGCCTGATTGCGCAGCTGCGCTGGAATAATGGGAGCTCTCAGGTCGAGCTTTGGCAAGAACTTGTCCGCGCTCTTTGAGACGCCACCCCCCACAACAAATAGGTCCGGGGAGAAGAGCATTTCTACGTGGGAGTAATAGCGCTGCAATCGCTTGGCCCACTTGGTCCAGCCCAAATCCTGTTCCACGCGCTGAGCAGCTGAAGCTCTTGATTCCGCGTCGTAGCCGTCAATTTCCAGGTGGCCGAGCTCAGAGTTAGGCACCAGGACCCCTCTATACACCAGCGCCGAGCCGATGCCAGTGCCTAGCGTTGTCACGATGACCAGACCGCTTTGCCCTTTCGCAGCCCCGTAAACCACTTCTGCTAGCCCCGCGGCGTCTGCATCGTTCAGAACAACAACAGGTCTGCCCAGGAAGGATTCGTACATGCTGGGGGCGTGCACTCCCTCCCAGGAGCTGTCCAGGTTTGCCATAAACGGCACAATGCCTTGCGGCAGCGGCGCTGGCATCGCGATTCCCACTGGCACGTCCGTCCCCACACCAAGCTGATTCAAGACCTCTGCGCATGTCAAAGCAACGGCTTCCGGGGTTGCCGGGTGGGGCGTGTCAATGCGGACTCGGTCCCCAATTAGTTCACCGGTTGCCAAATCAACCAGCCCACCTTTGATACCCGAACCGCCGATATCGATGCCGCACGCCACTTCAGTCATAGTTCAGCCCCTTCCGAGAGCATGTCGCTGCAAGTCTTTTGCTCTGATGGCCAGCAATTGGCCGCCGTTGGGCACCGGTTGATCAGAGCTTTGCCTCAATCGTAGTGCAAGCCCTAGGGCAAAGTGAGGACGTCCGGACCATCTTCCGTGACGGCGACAGTGTGCTCCCACTGCGCGGAGCGGCCACGATCCCGAGTCACTATTGTCCAATCGTCATCCCATTGTTCCCAGTCGACATCGCCCATAGTGAGCATTGGCTCAACCGTGAAGACCATGCCGACTTCCATCAAGTCATTGTGGAGGGGAGAGGCATCGTAATGGGGGATGATCAGACCCGAATGAAAAGCTTCCCCGACGCCGTGACCCGTATAGTCACGGACCACGCCGTAATCGAATCGCCTTGCGTAGGCCGAGATCACTCGTCCGATTACGTTGATCTCCCTTCCCGGCATGATCGCTTTCAAACCGCGTTCCATTGCGGTGTGCGTCCGCTCCATCAAAAGTCTAGATTCTTCGTCGACTTCGCCAACCCCAAACATGGCGCATGTGTCACCGTGGACCCCATCTTTGTAGGCGGTAACGTCGATGTTCACAATGTCCCCCTCTTCAAGGGGGCGATCGTCTGGGATGCCGTGACAAATCACCTCGTTTATCGACGTGCAAACCGACTTTGGATAGCCCATGTATCCAAGGGTGGAAGGGTAAGCCCCCTGAGAGACCATGTAGTCGTGTGCGATCCGGTCCAGCTCATCCGTGGTGATGCCAGGGCGGATGGCCTCGCCTGCCAGGTACATCGCGTCGGCTGCGATTTTCCCCGCACGACGGATCTTCTCGATCACTTCTGGAGATTTCACGTCGGAGGTGGTGACGACCTCCGGACCATCGTGGAATAGGTATTCCGGCCTGTCAATCTCCTTTGGGACGGACCTCAATGGTGAGATAGTTCCAGCCGATAAGTTCCCAAGTGGCGCTCGCCGCGCAAGGTGCAATGAAGAAGTCATACCACCATCTTAACCAGGTGCCAGGGGCTGCCCGGACCAGAGATTATGTTTCTCGGGTATTGTCCGGGCCGGGGAACTCACCGCTGTTAACGGCTTCAACGTACCGGGTCGCCGCGGTGCGAATGACTGCTCCGGCTTCAGCGAACCTGTGGGCAAAACTCGGTGACCAGTCCGTCATCCCTGCCATGTCCGACCAAACAAGGACCTGTCCATCACAGTCCGGTCCTGCACCGATGCCGATGGTGAGCGCACCTACCTTTTCGGTTACTCTGCTGGCCAAGCTCGCCGGCACCATCTCAAGCACGATAGCGAAAGCTCCCGCGTCGGCTAGAGCCATTGCGTCTTTCACTAGGGTGTCGGCGGCGTCTCCTTTTCCCTGAAGCCGCGGCCCGCCAAGAGTGTTCTCGGACTGCGGCGTGTAACCCAGATGGCCAACAACCGGCACTCCGTTAGCCACCAGGAAGCGAACCGTCTCGGTTCTTTGGGTCCCTCCTTCTAGCTTCACAGCTTGGGCACCGGCCTTCAACAACTTGACGCTTGCGGCGAAGGCTTGAGAGGGTCCTTCTTCGAACGAACCAAAAGGTAAGTCGGCAACAATTAATGGCTTCGAGGTTGAACGAGATACGGCTTCGGTTGCGCGGCAAATATCGGTGAGCTCCACGGGTAAAGTGGAATCGTAGCCGAGCATGACATTTCCCATGGAATCCCCGATAAGAAGCATGTGTACACCCGCGGCCTCGAATAGAGGCGCCGTCAGCGCATCGTAGCTGGTGAGCATACTAAGCTTCGTTCCCTGAGCGGACAGCTGCTGCAGCTGCGGTATTCTCCAGCGGCGGGGCCTGGAGACCTCAGGGAGATTCGAGTGTGCCGACATTGCTAGCTCTCCTTCGCGGCAAGACGTTATGATCGTCCGATCACAACGCCAGTGTACAAGCCGATCGGGGGCGCTTGATCGTGCTGCGTCGACCGAGGATCGCAGCCCGGCACGAACAGGCATCCGTTTGCGCAAGTGAGATGTGAACGCGTTACTCATGGCGCCTTTACCTCCACTAGGCTGGTGTAGTTGAAGCGGGCCGCACGGTCTCAGGGACATGAATTCTTGAAGGTGGCGTAATTGAGTACGGAGCACACGGAACCCAAAAATCCATCGGAAGCCAGCTGGGCTCAGTCGGCGCTGGACCCCTTGGATACAGAAGCTGTAGAGCAGTGGACAGCTCAAGTCAGCGATGACATTGCGGATGCTGCAAGCCTTGAGCAGTTGAAGACCCTCAAGATCCAAGCCTTTGGGGACAGGTCCCCACTGACGCTGGCAAACCGATCCATAGGGAAGCTCTTACCCCAGCAGCGAGCGGCAGCAGGGCAGAACCTGGGGAATGCTCGAAAGTCACTGAACACGGTGTACACGGAACGTCAACAGGTACTCGAAGATGAGCACCTAGCAGCCGTACTGCGCGATGAAGCGGTAGATGTGACCACGGCCCAGGGCCGGTCGCCAGAGGGTGCGCGTCATCCACTGAGCCTGCTCATCGACGAGACGTCCGATTTCTTCTTAGGGATGGGGTGGTCAATTGCAGAAGGGCCGGAAGTCGAACATGAATGGTTCAACTTTGATTCGCTGAACTTCGACGCTGACCATCCCGCGCGGCAAATGGCCGACACGTTCTACGTTGATGGGCGCACGGCCGGTGGCACCAGCGAA
The DNA here is from genome assembly GCA_964345595.1 of uncultured Actinomyces sp. Taxonomy (GTDB): domain Bacteria; phylum Actinomycetota; class Actinomycetes; order Actinomycetales; family Actinomycetaceae; genus Scrofimicrobium. The sequence continues at coordinate 10,101 of CAYFRL010000022.1, read as the reverse complement.
GAAGAAGGTCACCTGGTGCTTCGAACGCACACTTCTCCCGTTCAATCCCGGGCACTGCTAAACAACGGGGTCCCTCTGTATGCGGTTTGCCCAGGGAAAGTCTTTCGTTCTGACGCCTTGGATGCCACCCACACGCCGGTGTTCCACCAGATCGAAGGGATAGCGGTTGACAAGGGCCTGACCATGGCCGACCTGAAAGGTGTTCTGGACGCGTTAGCGAAGGCGCTCTTTGGGCCGGAAGTGAAGACTAGATTACGACCTTCGTTCTTCCCGTTCACGGAGCCCAGCGCGGAGATGGACTTCTGGTTCCCACAGAAAAAGGGCGGAGCCGGCTGGATCGAGTGGGGCGGGTGCGGCATGGTTAATCCGGCCGTTCTACGCGCGAATGGGATCGATCCGGAAGAATATACGGGCTTTGCATTTGGAATGGGGTTGGAACGAACATTGATGTTGCGCCACGGAATCTCTGACATGCGAGACATCGTCGAAGGTGACATGCGTTTTTCCCGTCAGTTTGGACTCTACGGAAAGGGCGCCTGACATGCCTTACCTATCGCTATCTTGGCTGCGCGACCACGTCAGCGTACCCGAGGACGCCTCGATCAGTGACGTTGCTCAGTCGCTGGTCTCAGTCGGGTTCGAGGAAGAAGAAATCCACCCCGCTTCCGTCACTGGCCCGCTTGTCGTGGGACGCGTTCTGACGATGGAAAAAGAGACCCACTCAAATGGGAAAACCGTGAACTACTGCCGAGTGGATGTTGGGGCGCACAACGACGTGCCAGGTACCGGCAAGGAGCATTCGGAGCTGCCTTCCAGGGGAATCATCTGCGGGGCGCATAACTTTGAGCCGGGCGATCTTGTAGCTGTCGCCTTACCCGGTGCCGTCCTGCCGGGCCCGTTCCCTATCGCTCAGCGCAAGACGTACGGGCACGTTTCCGACGGCATGATTTGCTCACAAAGAGAGCTTGGCCTCGGGGATGATCATGAAGGCATCATAGTCCTGCCACGTGACTTTCCAGATGTGCGCATAGGCGCAATTGGATCTGACCTGGTTGGCCCACTTGGTTTGGGCGAGGAAGTCCTGGAAGTGAACGTTACTCCGGACAGAGGCTATGGGTTTGCGGTGCGGGGACTCGCCCGGGAGTACGGACACGCCACGGGCCAGCCCTTTAAAGACCTGGGGCTTCCAGAGAACTTGCGATCACCCCTGCCACCCGCAACCGACAAAGGATTCCGGGTGGAAGTCGCTGAAGGAAGTGACCTGGAAGGGCGTCCCGCTTGCGACCGATTCGTCACCCAAGTCGTGCGGGGGATTAATCCGCAGGCGGAAACTCCGCGGTGGATAGTGGAGCGCCTAGAGCAGTCGGGAATGCGTCCCATCTCACTACCTGTCGACGTGACGAACTTCGTGATGCTTAACCTGGGACAACCGCTACACGCATACGCGCTAGAGGCGATGGCCGAGCCGATTGTCGTCCGCCGTGCAGCGCCAGGCGAACCGTTCACAACACTTGACGGCGCAGAGCGAATCCTTGATCCGCAAGACATTGTGATCACCGATTCTCCGCAGGGAAACACCGGTTCACGCCTGGTCGGTCTGGGAGGCGTCATGGGTGGACTGGATTCGGAAGTAGGTCCCGACACGACCGACGTAGTCATCGAAGGCGCGCACTTCGACTCGGTCTCGATTGCCCGCACGGCCAGGCGCCACAAACTGAGTACGGAAGCATCCAAACGCTTCGAGCGCGGCGTCGACTTTAACCTTGCTCCTGTAGCGGTGCACCGGGCGGCGGAGCTGCTGGCAGAGTACGGCGGCGGGACTCTTGACCCCGAACGTTTCGATTACGACCAGACAGAACCGCTACCGCCTGTGCGCATGTCCTTGGCTGAACCGGAGCGTCTCACCGGTCACCCTTATTCCCCGGAGCAGATCACTGAGATACTTTCGCTCATCGGAGCCCGCGCGGAAATCGATGGGGAGGAAGTAGTCGTATCTCCACCCAGTTGGCGGCCAGACCTCACAGGTCCAGCGCACCTGGTGGAAGAAATTGCCCGAATCGACGGCTACGACAATATCCCGTATCGCCTGCCCGCCACTCAAGGGGCGGCGCAGCTCACCGACCAGCAGTGGGCGCGGCGCCGAGTGTCGCAGACCCTGGCGCAGCAGGGAATGGTCGAGGTGCTGTCCTATCCGTTTGTGGGAGACGCCCATGACAGGCAAATGCTCGCAGAAGATGACGAGCGTCGCGTGGCGGTGAAACTTCGTAATCCTCTCGGGGAAGATGCCCCTTGGCTGCGCACAACGATCCTGGATTCGCTGCTAGCTGTCGCTGAGCGGAATGCCTCACGAGGTAACGCGTCGTTAGCTGTCTTTGAGACGGGGATGGTAACGCGTCCCCAGGGCACTGCTCCCGCACCAATTTTTGGTGTTAATGATCGGCCGCACGCGGGTGAACTCGCGCGGCTGGAAGCTGGCGTCCCGGCCCAGCCTTGGAAGGTCGCGGCCGTGTGCGGAGGCGAGCAGGGCGAGGGACTTGGCTCGCAGCGGCGATGGGACTGGGTGGATGCGATTGAGCAAGCACGGACAGCCGCAAAGGCAATCGGAGTAGACCTGCAATCCAGCCGCGCTTGGCTTCCTGAGGGCACGAAAAGAGTCCCCGGACCTCCGATCCCACAGGCGGCGCAAAACCCGGCGGCTGTCGCCCCGTGGCATCCGGGAAGGGTGGCGACACTCTTTGTTCGCCGCGGCAAGCAGATAGTGTTAGTGGGTTTGGCCGGTGAACTTCACCCGCGCGTTGTGGATGAATACGGTTTGCCAGCCAGAACAGCCGCTTTCGAACTGGATTTGGATGTGCTGACCGATCTCATGCCCGCGGAGCCCGTCCGAGTCACGCGTGTCTCGACCTACCCGCCGGCAAAGATCGACCTGGCTGTGGTAGTGGATCAGACCATCCCAGCGGCGGATGTACAACGCGTCCTGCAGCAAAGTGTGGGGGATACGCTTGAATCGTTGAACCTGTTCGATGTCTACACCGGAGACCAGGTGCCGGATGGTTCAAGGTCTCTTGCGTATTCGCTAGTTCTGCGTGCTCCGGACCACACACTGACATCGGAAGAAGTGACGAGGGTGAGAGAAAAAGCGATTCATGATGTCACGAAGCGGCTGGGAGCGACGCTCAGGGCGTAGAGCCTTGGTCCTTCGGTATTGGAAAAAACAGCGAGAGGCTAGAGGCATGAGAATTCTGGTTACCGCATCCGGCCGACATGGCTCAACTCAGGAGGTCGCGGACGCGATCGCAAACCGCCTGCGCGGGCACGGCCTAGATGTGGAGCAGCTGCCACCGGAAAGTGTTCTTGACCTTGATGGATATGGGGCCGTTGTGGTCGGCTCTTCCGTTTATTTGCGGCAGTGGACTGAAGAAGCAAAGGACTTTGTGGGGCGCTTCCACGAGGAGCTAGAGGCCATGCCGTCCTGGGCTTTTTCCGTGGGGATGTCCGAGGTTCCAAAGAGCCGTCCGAGTGATATTCGGCGCATCGGGCCGGTCGCCGTTGATGCAGTTTTCGACGGACAGCGTACGTTCACAGGCAAATACGACCCAACCGCGCTAAACCTGCGTGAACGGTCAATTGGCTACGTTGCAGGCGCTGTAGAGGGCGACTACCGAGACTGGGGTGCCATCAACACCTGGGCCGATCAAATCGCGGAGGCGCTCACAGACGCCTGACTTCTTCACCTCGAATGGACGGAGTATGGATAAATACTCTGTGTACCGTATGATTATTCAGTAGTCGATCAGCTGAAAGAAGAAACGGTACAGGATGAGCGAAGACGGATCGGGTGGCGCTGCGCAGCCGGGCACAAAAGCAGCGAGGCACGGCCTTATCACGGAACTGCTGGCCCGACATCCGATCTCTTCCCAGGAGCAGCTCAGGCTGGCTCTGAAGGAAATGGGGGTTGACACAGCGCAGGCGACGCTGTCCCGCGATTTGCTAGAGCTTCAAGCCACGAAGGTTCGCAATGACAAGGGTGCGCTGGTATACACGGTGCCGAACTGGGATGGGTCACCCACCTATCAGATGGAAGCCTCTCTGGCGAGGCTGACCAGGTGGTGCCAAGATCTACTGGTCGGCGGCGACATCGCTCAAAACCTCTTGATACTTCGCACCCCCGTTGGCGCGGCGAACCTGCTCGGATCGGCGATTGACAGTGCACGTCTTACTGGGGTCATCGGGACCATTGCCGGAGACGACACACTCTTACTTATTTGTGAGGACTCGCAGGGGGCGCAAGAGACCTACGAGAAATTACTGCAGTTGGCAGAGCCTTCTGCAACTCACCAATAGTGCCCACCGCGGGCTGCATTCCATCAGAAGGGAAAACGAAGCATGACTAAAGGAAAAGATCGGGTAGTGCTGGCCTATTCAGGGGGCCTGGACACCTCGGTTGCGATCGGCTGGATAGAAGAGCAGACCGGTCAAGAGGTCGTCGCAGTGGCGGTAGACGTCGGCCAGGGCGGTGAGGACCTAGAAGTCATTCGCCAGCGAGCACTTGACTGCGGCGCCGTGGAATCCTACGTCGTTGATGCGCGCGAGGAGTTCGCTGAGGACTATCTGGTGCCCGCAATTAAGGCCAACTCAATGTACCAGGGCCGCTATCCGCTCGTTTCTGCGCTTTCACGTCCTCTTATTTCCAAGCATTTGGTCAAGGCGGCTCGGGAGTTTGGTGGCAGCACGGTCGCCCATGGCTGTACCGGTAAAGGGAATGATCAGGTCCGATTCGAAGTTTCCATCACCTCGATCGCTCCTGATCTGAACTGCATCGCCCCGGTGAGGGACCTGGCTCTCACGCGAGACGTTGCCATCGACTACGCCAACAAGCACAAACTCCCAATTGAAACGACAAAGCACAACCCCTTCTCAATTGATCAAAACGTGTGGGGTAGGGCAATAGAAACAGGTTTCTTGGAGGACATCTGGAATGCTCCGACCAAAGACGTTTACAACTACACGGATGACCCTACCTATCCGCCGCTGCCCGATGAAGTGGAGATAACCTTCGAGCAGGGAGTTCCCGTTGCTCTGGATGGTCGGAAACAATCAGTGCTTGAAATTGTCCAAGAACTTAACCGGCGCGCTGGGGCGCAGGGCATCGGCAGGATCGACATTGTCGAAGATCGTCTGGTCGGGATCAAATCTCGCGAGATCTACGAGGCGCCGGCCGCGATCGTGCTGATCAGCGCCCACGAAGAGCTAGAAAACGTGACCCTTGAAAGAGAGCAAGCCCGGTTTAAAAAGCGGGTCGATCTACGCTGGGGCGAGCTTGTCTATGACGGTCAGTGGTTCTCACCGCTGAAACAGTCTCTGGACGCATTCATAGATGACACACAGATTTATGTGAGCGGCACCGTTCGCATGACACTGCATGGTGGGCGGGCCGTTGCGACAGGCAGGAAGTCGGACACCGGCCTATACGATTACAATCTGGCGACGTACGAGACCGGGGACACGTTCGATCAGTCGCATGCGCGTGGGTTCATTGAAATCTATGGCCTCTCTGCTAAACAGGCGGCGGCTCGCGATGCTCGCCACGGCCGGGGGCTGCAAGTCTAGGCTGTTTCCTGGCCCGCCCGGCCAAGCAGGCTTGAGGCTGGGCCAGGAACTTCTCAACTGTGCGGTTTGCGCCTGACTGGGCAGGACATGCATCGGGGGCCGCCGCGGCCTCGACCAAGCTCTGAGCCGTCGATTGTCAGCACCTCAATCCCCGCCTTTTGAAGCGCGTCGATCGCTCTTGGAGTGCGGTCATAGGCGATCACTTTTCCGGGCTCCAGTGCCAGCATGTTGAATCCGTCGTTCCACTGTTCTCGAGCGAGCTCTGAGGCGCTACCGTCCGGGATCACAAACTGAACCGGGCGCCCAAGCGCTGCAGGTAATGCCAATCGCAGCGGCAGCTCGCTATCTTCTAGTACGGCCTTCTCTCCATCCCGCACGAGCGAGACCGCTCTAGCGTCCAAAAGTTTTGGATAGATGATGAAGGAATCTTCGCCCACCTGAGTCATCACCGTGTCCAAGTGCATGAATTCGCGAGTGTGCGGCAGCATTATCGCCAGGACGCGATCCGCCTGATGTTGCGCAAAAAGCCTGGTGGCCAGCCTTTCGACACCCTGGGGATTGGTGCGCTCCGACATGCCGACTGCAAGTACTCCGTCGCCCAAGACTAAAATGTCGCCGCCTTCCACGGATCGCACAGGTCCCGAGGTGCCGTTCGTCCATCGCGTAAAGGAGGACTTCGCAAAGAGCGGGTGCCATTGGTAGATGGCGGAGTAGTGCAAAGATTCCCTACGTCGCGACTCCCGCTTCATTGAGTTGATTGCGACGCCGCCGTACATCCATGCCGAGGCGTCCCGTGTGAAGAGGTGATTCGGCAGCGGCCCGATAAGGAAGTCATCGTCCTCAAGTGTCTGAGCCACCAGAGAAGAAGTCTTTGAGACGTCTTTCCAGTCACCCAATGTGAGGCCTTCGATACACACAGAAGCGAGGTCGGGGGAGGGAAGCGAGTCCGCCCATTCTTCAATCTCAGGAGCGAGGAGCGGGCCCAAGTAGAGACGGTTAATCGTGTTTTCCAGGATGTGTCTGCGGGCGCTGGGGTGATCAAGAGTACCGATCAGCAGATCAGAAAAATGCAGTACCGATACGCCTTCCGCTTCCATGACGTCCACGAAATAGTCATGATCCCGTTTAGCTGCGGTCGGAGAGAGAAGGTCGTCAAAGAGCAGCTCGTCGTGGTTCTGCGGAGTTAGTCGCTCGATCTCACGACCCGGCCGATGCACAATGACAGTTTCTAGTTCGCCGACCTCTGATTCCACGAGCGGGATCAAAGGTTCTACGGGCTCAGTCAGCTGCTCTGAGTGGAATTCCACGAGGACACATCCTGTTAGTAGTCACAGCGGCGAAAGGTTCGCCTACTCAACTGTAGTCATTGATCGGCGGTAACTGCTCGATGTTTTTTGTCAGCGAGCGGACGCAGCCACTCCCCGGGCGTTTAGGGTGCATCATTGAGTCCATGGAAGCTGAAAAAAACAAGGAAGAAAAGGTCAGCCTGTGGGGAGGCCGGTTCTCGGGGCTACCGGACGAGGCCTTGAGTAGGCTCAGTGTTTCGACCCACTTTGATTGGCGCTTGGCAGAAGACGATCTTGCGGGATCCAGAGCTCACGCGCGAGCCTTGCATCGGTCGGGGCTGCTGACCGACGCGGACCTCCGCGGACTCCTGGACGCAATCGATGTGCTTGAGGCGGATGTAGCAAGAGGGGACTTCACACCGTTAGTAGAAGACGAAGACGTCCACACTGCTTTGGAGCGTGGCCTGCTGGATAGAGCGGGCACTGAGCTGGGCGGACGTTTACGGGCGGGCAGATCCCGGAATGACCAGATCGCCACGCTGATCCGGCGATATCTACGCAGAGAGGCTAGGCACGTTGGCGCGCTCACCCTAGACCTAGTCGATGCACTGCTGGACCAGGCGACGCGTGCCGGAGACTCAATCATGCCCGGACGAACGCACATGCAACACGCGCAGCCGGTGCTGATTGCGCACCAGCTAGCGGCGCATGCTTGGCCTCTTCTGCGGGACTTGGAACGGCTCCAAGACTGGGATCGACGTGCTTCCGTTTCGGCCTACGGCTCTGGCGCTCTTGCTGGAAATACTTTGGGACTTGACCCGCAATTCGTTGCAGAGGAGCTCGGGTTCGCCTCGTCAGTAGAAAACTCGATTGATGGAACGGCAGCGCGCGATGTGGTGGCCGAGCTGTCTTTCATCCTCACGATGATCGGAATCGACATATCCCGCTTATCTGAAGAAGTCATCATTTGGAACACCAGGGAATTCGACTACGTGACCTTGGACGACGCGTTTTCCACAGGCTCTTCGATAATGCCGCAAAAGAAGAATCCGGACGTGGCAGAGTTGGCTCGGGGGAAAGCGGGCAGGATGATCGGTGATCTCACTGGCCTACTCGCAACACTTAAAGGCTTACCGCTCGCCTACAACAGAGATTTGCAGGAAGACAAAGAGCCGGTGTTCGACCAGATCGACACCTTAGATGTGCTTTTACCGGCCGTTTCAGGAATGGTCCGAACTATGCGACTCAACTACGAGCGCATGGCCGACTTGGCGCCGCAAGGTTTCTCCCTGGCAACCGACATTGCCGAATGGCTTGTGAAAGAGGGAGTTCCCTTCCGCCAAGCACACGAAATCGCAGGTGAATGCGTGAGAGTCTGTGAGGAAAAGGGCGTGGAGCTCTGGGAGCTGTCGGACGAACAGATGCAGGGCATCTCTGAACACTTAACTTTCGAGGTGAGGACCGTCTTGTCGCCGCAGGGTTCGGTTGCTGCCCGCTCAGGGAAAGGTGGGACCGCGCCGGAACGGGTCGCCGAGCAGTTGGAGGCAGCAAAGAAGCGCTCAGTAAACGCCAGGGAATGGGCAGAGGCGAGTTGAAGTAAGCTGGTCTGCGGATCAGTGCCGTCAGGCAATCGAGACGCAAGGGAGAGACAATGAGCGACCTGCTCGAGGAGTTACAGTGGCGCGGCCTAATCGCGCAGCACAGCGATTGGGAAACGCTGAAAGAAGCACTGAACTCCGGGCCGGTGACCTACTATTGCGGTTTCGATCCGACCGGCCCCTCTCTTCACCACGGTCACCTAGTCCAAGTCATTATCATGCGTCACTTACAAGATGCAGGGCACAGAGCGCTGGCGCTGGTAGGCGGCGGAACCGGCCTAATCGGCGACCCACGGGCATCTGGAGAACGATCCTTGCAAACCACGGATGTGGTGGAGCAATGGGCAGCGCGGTTGCGTGCGCAACTCGAACGTTTCTTGAAGTTCGATGGAGACAATCCAGCTCGGTTGGTCAATAACTTGGACTGGATAGGCGAGCTGAGCGCTATTGAGTTACTGCGGGACATAGGCAAGTATTTCCGCATGGGCACAATGCTGAACAAAGACATTGTTTCCCGCAGGCTCAACTCGGAGGAAGGACTTTCGTACACCGAGTTCAGCTACCAGGTCCTGCAAGCCTACGATTACTTGGAACTCTTCCGACGCTACGGTTGCACTCTTGAGACCGGCGGTAACGACCAGTGGGGAAACCTGGTGGGGGGGATGGATCTGATCCGGAAGGTGGAGGGCACCTCCGTCAGCGTACTGACATCGCCAATCATCACGAAAGCAGACGGCACAAAGTTCGGCAAAACCGAAGGCGGCGCAATCTGGCTTGATCCGGAATTGATGAGCCCATACGCCTTCTATCAGTTCTGGCTGCAGACGGCGGACGCTGACGTCATCCGATTCCTGAAGATTTTCACCTTCTTGGATCGGGAGACGATAGAGGCCCTAGAAGAGCAAGTTGCAGCCGCTCCTCACCTGAGAGCCGCACAGAAGCGCCTGGCAGAAGAAGTTACGCGCTTCGTTCACGGCGAAGAAGCTCTTCTAGAATCAAAAGCTGCGACCGAAGCTCTCTGGGGTTCTGGCGATCTGGCAAGAATCTCAGCGGAGACGCTCACGAGTGCAGTGGATAAGCTACCGAGCGGGCCAATCAAACTGGGCAAGACGACGCTTACAGACGCAGTGGTTGCAGCTGGACTGGAACCAAGCCGTGCGTCTGCACGCAGGACGATTCAGGGCAACGGCCTGGCGCTGAACAACGAGAAATTAACGGATCCAGACTACGTCCTACAAGATCAGGATCTACTGCCGGGGGCTTTGATTTTGCTGAGAAAGGGGCGACGGCATCTAGCCGTCCTAAAGCCGCTGGACCAGGACTGACCGGTCCAGACTTGCCACGCTGATCGAGGTGTCGCGTGTCACTGGCGGACGGCTTGCGCACGGTGCAACAGATGTCTTAGAGTAATTCCTGCCCGAGAGGGCGAAAGTGAAAACTCAAGAGATCAACGTGGTGACAATCACGTGAGTTCGCCTGGACAGATGAGGCGGCGATCTGGTAGAGTTGAAACTCGTCGGACAAACCGGAAGCAAGAAATCGGCAGTCTGGCAGCTCCCTTTGTGGGGTGTTGTTTGTGAACTTGATAGTGTGTGTTTTTTGATTGT
>CAYFRL010000021.1:30111-34004 GCA_964345595.1 uncultured Actinomyces sp. | reverse complement strand
TTTGTGCGCTCGAACTTGGCCTTCGCCACTTGTTGTCCTCCTGGACTCGGGTAGTATCTATCAGCTCTTAAGCTCTTAGTAATGCTAACATCGCCAAGGCTGACTTCCTACAGGGTTTATTACATTTTGTGAGGCGTATCGCCCAAACCAATCAGGGTTGAATGGGTTGGGCGACGCGCCCCCTGGGGACTACTCTCCCCGAGATTTTCCGATGATTTCCTCGGCCACAGCCTTTGGAACTTCAGCGTAGCTATCGAACTGCATGGAGTAGACGGCGCGGCCCTGCGTCTTTGAACGCAAGTCCCCGACGTACCCAAACATTTCGGACAGTGGAACATTGGCGCGCACAACGCGAACGCCGTGCTGCTCATCCATCGATGAGATGGATCCGCGGCGGGAGTTCAGGTCGCCAATCACGTCGCCCATGTATTCCTCTGGCGTGCGGACTTCTACCTCCATGACCGGCTCCAGCAGCACTGGACCCGCCTTCTTCGAAGCTTCACGCATCGCCATTGTTCCGGCGATCTTGAAGGCCATCTCAGAAGAGTCGACGTCGTGGTATGCACCGTCGACGAGGGTAGCTTTGACACCGACAACCGGGTACCCGGCAAGCACGCCGGTGTCCATGGCCGCGCGGATGCCGTGACCGACCGAGGGAATGTATTCCTTCGGAACGCGGCCACCTGTGACCTTGTCTTCGAAGATGAAGTCCTCTTCGGCGTTTGCCGCCATGGGTTCCAAAGCGATGATGACGCGTGCGAACTGGCCCGAACCACCGGTCTGCTTCTTGTGGGTGTATTCGAACTTTTCCACGGGCTTCGTGAGGGTTTCGCGGTAGGCGACCATCGGCTTACCTACGTTCGCCTCCACTTTGAACTCGCGGCGCATGCGGTCAACCAGGATGTCCAGGTGAAGCTCGCCCATACCGCCGATGACGGTCTGACCGGTCTCCTGGTCAAGTTCCACCGTAAACGTCGGGTCTTCTTCAGCCAGCTTCTGGATCGCCAGACCCATCTTTTCCTGGTCGGCTTTGGACTTCGGTTCAATCGCCACGTGAATGACGGGCTTCGGGAAAGTCATGGACTCTAGGACAACGGGATCGTTGATCGCGCACAGGGTGTCACCCGTGGTCGTGTCCTTCAAGCCAACAACGGCGTAGATGTGGCCGGCGTGGGCAACATCAACCGGGTTCTCTTTGTTCGAGTGCATCTGGAAGATCTTTCCAATGCGCTCTTTCTTCCCCTTGATGGAGTTGAGAACCTGGGAACCCGCATCGACCTTTCCGGAGTAAACGCGGATGAAGGTGAGCTTGCCGTAGAACGGGTGCGCAGCGACCTTGAACGCCAAAGCGGAGAAGGGCGCATCTTCGGAAGGTTCCCGAGTGAGCTGCTCTTCTTCTTTGCCCGGCACGAAACCAACCATTTCACCAACGTCTAGCGGTGAGGGCAGGAAGTCGATCACTCCGTCCAGCACCGGCTGTACGCCCATGTTCTTCAGGGCGGTGCCGCAGTAAACCGGGAAGTTGTTGCCAGAGATCGTGAGGGCGCGAACACCTTCTTTGATCTGCTCGTTCGTGAGCTCGCCGTTTTCGAGGTAAGCCTCGGTCAGCTCGTCGCTTCCCTCAGCTGCCGCTTCCATCAGCTTCTCACGGTACTCTTCGGCGCGATCAACCAGTTCGGCCGGAATCTCACCTTCCGTGACGACCTGACCCATGGTGGGCTGGCCGGCCTCGTCCTTCGCGGGGAAGTAAAGGGCACGCATCCCCACCAGGTCGATGACACCTTCGAATTCAGCTTCCGCACCGATCGGCAGTTCCATGACGATCGGGTTTGCGCCGAGGCGATCAATGATTGTCTGAACCGAGAAGTAGAAGTCGGCGCCCATCTTGTCCATCTTGTTGATGAAGCAGATGCGGGGTACACCGTACTTGTCGGCTTGACGCCAAACGGTCTCAGACTGAGGTTCGACACCTTCTTTTCCGTCGAATACCGCAATCGCGCCGTCCAGGACGCGCAACGCACGTTCGACCTCGACCGTAAAGTCGACGTGGCCGGGCGTGTCGATGACGTTGATCTGGTAGCCCTTCCAGAAGGTTGTCACCGCGGCAGACGTGATCGTGATACCGCGTTCTTTCTCTTGCTCCATCCAGTCAGTGGTGGAGGCGCCATCGTGGGTTTCACCCAGCTTGTAGTTGATACCCGTGTAGAACAAGATGCGTTCCGTAACGGTGGTCTTGCCAGCATCGATGTGGGCCATGATGCCAATGTTTCGGACCTTGTTCAGGTCTGTCAGCACTTCCTGTGCCACTAGTTGTCCTTACTGTTGTTGGAGCGGGAGCGGCTACTACCAGCGGTAGTGTGCGAACGCGCGGTTCGCCTCTGCCATCTTGTGCATCTCTTCGCGACGCTTCACCGCGGCGCCCAGGCCGTTAGAGGCATCCATGATTTCGTTAGCCAAGCGTTCGGTCATTGACTTCTCGCGGCGTTTCCGGGCGAAGTCAACCAGCCAGCGCAGGGCAAGCGTTGTGGCACGTGAAGGACGAACTTCTACCGGAACCTGGTAGGTCGCGCCGCCAACGCGGCGTGAGCGGACCTCAAGGGCTGGGCGAACGTTGTCCAATGCGCGCTTCAAAACGGTGAGCGGATCCTGGTCGGTCTTCTCACCAACAATTTCCATTGCGCCGTAAACAATGCGCTCAGCGGTGGATTTCTTGCCGTCCATGAGGACGCGGTTCACCAGCTGGGAAACTAATTTTGAGCCGTATACCGGATCGTCTGCGAGTGGGCGCTTCGGAGCGGGGCCTTTACGTGGCATTAGTTCTTCTCCTTCTTAGCGCCGTAGTGGGACCGTGCCTGTTTACGGTCGCGGACACCTTGGGTGTCAAGCACGCCGCGCACAATCCGGTAGCGAACACCGGGCAGGTCCTTCACACGTCCACCACGGACGAGCACCATGGAGTGCTCTTGCAGGTTGTGACCTTCACCGGGAATGTAGGCGGTGACTTCGATGCCGTTGGACAGGCGCACACGGGCGACTTTCCTTAGCGCGGAGTTCGGCTTCTTCGGGGTGGTGGTGTAGACACGCGTGCAAACACCGCGGCGCTGGGGCGAGCCCTGCAGCGCTGGGCTGTCCGACTTCGCGCGCTTGCGCTTACGTCCCTTGCGGACGAGCTGCTGAATAGTTGGCACTATTACTCCGTCTCTATTGGTACTGGGTGGTAAATCTTGCTCTCAACGCCTAGCCCCAATTGCGGGCACAAAACACCGCTGGGGCCGGTGCGTCATGACTGAAACCGTTGCCGGCCAGGAGGATAACGCCCGGAGCTCACGGAGTTGGAGCCCGCTGCTGTCCCGCTTCAATCCGCAAGCGCGGACCTGACGGCACAGACTGGGAACCCGACGTGTCGAGTACCAGGAATCAGCGTAATCGCTTGGTTTATCCGCGTCAACGCGCCAGCGTGTGGGATGGGACGCAAGTAACTTCTCCCCACGCCTGAAGCCGGGGTTCCATGACTAGACTACTAGTGCCCAATCAGCGGTGGATTCCGGTCTTGTACTCTCCACCCATACAGGCCCCTTCAAAGTTCAAACGTCCAGGCACGCCAGAGAAGAGCGCCCCACCCTAAGGGAAAGGGACCCCAACCGTTGGCCCCTCTCAGACTTCTTAGCAATCACCGGCGGCGCACCCGTGATCGTCATCAGAAGACGCGCCTAACCTGTGTGTTTCGTTGGGTGTCACCGCGTGCTTCATTTGCTGCGGCCCTTAATCTGATACTGGTTAGTCCCGCGCCCACCACCCGTTTTACTCAAGGCGCACCCCACCCGGCATTTGAACCTGCTGAACCCGTTCAACGCCAAGAATGTTGGGTCGTAAGTGTTGGGTGCCAAGATCTC
>CAYFRL010000021.1:0-30011 GCA_964345595.1 uncultured Actinomyces sp. | reverse complement strand
TGAACCCGTTCAACGCCAAGAATGTTGGGTCGTAAGTGTTGGGTGCCAAGATCTCCCCAAAACCGTTTCGGACAAGCTGAACAGCAAGGTTTGCCCTGGCAACAAACACGTCTGTCCCCTGGGCAATGCTTTGTGCGGCCAGGCGAACAATTTCTTTCTCGGTCAAAGGATATTCCGCGGGGGTCGCGGTGAAAATTAGATTTGAGCGCTGTCGGCCTAGCTCTGCAACGGAGACCGCTTCGAGCCAATCTGAGATGGCGGGCAGGCCCGGCGGAGTCACCCGCCGAACAATCAGGTGGGCCTGGGCGTGGGAAAAGCCGAGTTGAACAATGTCTCTTATCGTTGACTCCTCAGACCTCACCCCGCAGAGACGTTTGAAAGCCTCGGTCCGGGTGAGCACCAGAGCAACCTGCGCCGAGCACACACCTACCCATCCCCAACCCGATACTCTTCTGTGCCGCAGCGTCCCGTGTCCTCGTAGCTCGCAAAAACCCTCATATTGTCTGCTCTCGGGCCAAAAGAGGCGACCTCCCGCATACGTCGGGTGAACAACAGGTAAACTTCGCGGGACGGATTGGTAAGGCCGCCTCGTACCCCAATAAACTCAAAAATATGAGCAAGGACCCTGTTCCTCCCCGGCCCGAGTCGGCTGCCAGGCGAATATTACGTGAGCTGGACAGCTTTGCCGTCATCTTGAGTCCGACGCTACGCCTCGTCTACGCGAACCCGGCCGCACGTGCGGATTCTCCGATCACGGGCGCCCAGCTGAAGGAGCCCCGGTTCTTGAAGCGTGCGGAAAAGGCGCTCAGGAAAGGAAAGCCGGCGACACTCCTTCCGTCTGGGGATAACGAACCGCCCTTGCGGATGCATCTGATCCCCCTTCAGGACGGACACCTGGTCGTCCTGGTCGACGACATCGGTGAAGAGCAGCGCGTGAACGCAATGCGCCGGGATTTCATTGCGAACGTCAGTCACGAACTGAAGACCCCTATTTCCGCCGTTGGTCTGCTTGCCGAGGCGGTGCTCGAGGGCGCCGATAATCCCGATATCGTCCGTCAATTTGCCGGTCAACTACTAACGGAGGCGCGCCGCTTGGGGAATCTCACGCAGGACATTATTCATCTGTCCGAAGCACAGTCGAGTTTGCGCCCGCAAGACTGGAAGCCAGTGGACCTGCGCGAACTTGTCACCCAAGAAGTTGGAACGCACCGCACGTACGCGGCGCAGCAAGGGGTGGATGTCAAACTCGTGCTGCCTGCTGATAAGGACCGGCCTGCAATTACATTTGGCGAAAAGACCGGGCTGTCATCTGCTCTCGACAACTTGCTTTCCAACGCGATTCGATATTCCCCACCGGGGTCCACGGTGACCGTGACGATGATCTTTGAGCAAGACACCCTCATGGTGACGGTCACAGATCAGGGTGAAGGGATCCCCGTGGAACATCAACACCGAATTTTTGAGCGGTTCTACCGCGTGGATCGGTCGCGTTCTCGAGAAGGGGGCGGCACCGGGCTTGGACTTTCCATCGCACAAAACATCATGCGCGGACACGGCGGCGCTATTGATCTTTGGTCCCGGCCAGGGCAAGGATCCCAGTTCACACTCACATTTCCACTAATGGACGTTCCTGACGGGAAGGACGACAACGGCGGCTATGACTCATAGAATCCTGCTGGTAGAAGACGAACAGGCAATTTCGGCTCCGCTTGAGTACCTTCTTGGAAGGGAAGGCTACCAGGTGACCACGGTCGCGGATGGGAACGAAGCTGTCCGGACCTTCAACGACAGTTTCGATCTGGTCCTGCTGGATTTGATGTTGCCCGGCCTGCCCGGGACAGAAGTGTGCCGGACGATCCGTTCCTTTTCAACGGTGCCAATCATCATGCTCACCGCCAAGGACAGCGAAGTTGACGTTGTGGTCGGCCTGGAACTTGGCGCGGACGACTACATCACGAAGCCGTATGGCACTCGAGAACTCATCGCGCGAATCCGCGCCGTCATGCGGCGGCGGCAAGAGGTCGAGAATGTGGGCAACAGCAGCGCAAATGCGGATAAGGCCGGGGATGTGCTTTCGGAGCAGGGTGTCACCTTGGACACAGACCGGTACACCCTACAAGTCCACGGAGTTGAGGTCCCAGTTCCGCTACGCGAATTTGAGCTTCTAGAGTTCCTCATGCGCAACAGCGGCCGGGTGCTCACGCGCGCTCAGCTCATTGACCGCGTCTGGGGAGCCGACTACTTCGGGGACACAAAAACTCTGGACGTGCACATCAAGCGGCTGCGCGGCCGCATCGAAGAGAACCCCGCGAAGCCGCAACTCATCACCACCGTGCGAGGGGTTGGCTACAGGTTCTGCTAAGGAGGAAGGCGCTATCCGCCGACCTTGAAAGACATTCTGCTGCGGCGCGCCCGCATTTATAGAATAGTAGTCCAAATGGGCGAATTGGGCGGTGAGAGCCAGTGACCAACTGGGATGAAGGCGTGACCGCAGTCGCCGCAGAGCTGCGGCGACTCGATCCGGACGGCACCCGCTGGGCACGGGTGATCCGGCATACGTATGACATGATCTACAACGGCCAAGAAACGGGCCGTTACCGGTGGGATCAGTTGATGAAGACCGAAAAGACCCACTTCGGAACTCTATTCGAAATCAATGCTCAAAGAGAGTTCAAATTCGTCGATGGCGTGAAGACGGACTTTCTTATTGCAGGACAACAGGTAGACGCAAAATGGAGCCAGAAGAGCGGTGGTTGGATGCTGCCGCCGGAGGTATTCGGGGAAATCGCGTTACTAGCCACCGCTAACGACGCGGAATCTACCTGGTCCCTAGGACTGGTCCGGGTAACAGAAGAAGTTCGAAGGACCTCTGCCAACAGGGACCGGAAAGTGAGCCTCAATTCGTTTGGGCGTGAGTCTATTCTCTGGCTTTGGAAAGATGCCCCGCTTCCCCCAAACGTTCTTCTAGTCCTTCCCGAACAAGACGTGTCTCACATTTTTGATCATGCGCATGGAACGCAGCGGGTTCACCGGCTTTTTCGCGCAGCTGAGGGCTTAGCCGTTCACCGTAACTCGGTGGCAACAGTTGCTCGACAGCTAGACGCGCAAAAGCGCGTCAGAAGTAACGGTGGTTCACGCTCTGTGCTGCGCGATGAAGGCTATCTGATTCTGAGCGGCGCATATCATCGCGCCCTGGCCTTGGAACTCGACGGACCTGTTTTGGGCCCAGACGAATATGTCTCGTTGAAGGTGGTGCCGTCGGAAGACGGAACCGGACCTATGCTGGGAGGCCAACGTTGGCGGCGAGCCCGAGGCGGTGAGGACCCCGACGGACCGGCCCCTCACCTTGATGAGGAGTAGGCGGTCAGGCTACATGACGTCTCGAAACGCCGGCTAATGCGTTCCTGACCGATCGTCCGACAGCCGCGGCAACGGGGGCGGGGAATGCATTTCCAATTTGCCTATACACGGAAGTTTTCTTTCCCGAGAATTGCCATTCAGCAGGAAAACCCTGGATCCGCGCGACCATCTGGTTGGTCAATCTGGGAATCAGGTCGACAGGGTCATCAGCCCCGGGCACTTGATCCGCGATACCACGACCATCGACACCTAGTCTGAGCCATGCTTGCTTTGCTCTGGTCGGTCCCAGGTCTGCACCCCCGTGCTTCTTTGAGCCTCCCACAACGGTTGGAGCAATGTCGTTAGCCCCAAGAGCCCAGGCATCCGCCCCTTTCCAACCCTGCGATGCCATATCCGAGTGGAGCACTTGGCCCACGGTTCGCGACTCAGCAGAGAGTTCCGGCCACTCAAACCGGGATAATCGGTCATCTCGAAAAGCAACCAGCACAAAGCGGGGGCGCAACTGAGGAACGCCGTGGTCCGAACTGTAGATCACTCGCCAATCCGACTTGTAGCCAAGACGAGTGAGCTCTGCCAAGACCGACTCCCTGTATGCGTCGAAGCGGGCCGAAGCAAAGCCCCTCACGTTCTCGATAAGCACGGCCTGGGGGCGCACTTCGCTAACAAGTCTCATCATGTCGGGGAAAAGATCTCGCTCATCCTCAGCCCCCATCTGTTTTCCGGCCACGCTAAACGGAGGGCACGGTATGCCCCCCGCGAGTAGGTCCACACCCTTATATGCCGAACCACTGAGTTCACGAACGTCGCCCTCTAGCACGTTCCAATCGGGCCTGTTCAGCCGCAAGGTGGCGGCCGCATCTCTATCAATTTCAACGGCCAATTCGTGCCTGAAACCGGCCTGTTCTAGACCCAGAGACTGTCCACCCGCCCCAGCGCAGATTTCCAGCACTGAGAGTTCACGATCCATCTTCCCCAGCACATCCCTTCACAAATGCGTTGTCCTGATCATAGCTCCCGCCTCCGACACGTCAGTGCCCGGCCCGCTAATGATCCGTTGGTTGCGCGCGAGGCGGAGGACCGCTGATTTATTCTGTGGCCTCTTTGTGTGCTACACGTTGAGCATGGGAGTCCAGTTCACGAACAGCGCTGGCAAGCATGGTATCCCCCCTGAAGACGCGCTTTATGCGATGTTGCATGCGGAGGCGTCGGCCGAGATTGACGGAGGGCCAGGAGAGGGGTCACGACCGTCTATGTGGGACACCCGCACGGGCAGACCGAACGCTACATCGAAGTGATCGCAGCGCATCGGCCCCGCGTACCATCGTCATCTTCCATGCAATGCCACTTAGTGATCTGTTCCGACACCTACTGAGCGAAGGGAAATAGCACTGTGAGTACCAACTACGAAGAGCTGGCAGTTCGCGCGGAACGCGGCGACCTCAAGGTGAAGCCTGACACCTTGCGCCGAGGCGCAGACGCGGCCGACGCAGCGCGGCGCAGCCTCATGGAGGCGACGGGCGCAATGACCTCAGACGAGCTAACCCGTATCGCGCTCGGCCGCCCGGCCGTGGGCTGACGCCCAGAAATGACCGTACCGTTTCTCAATCTTGATGCGGCCGTTGAGCATGAGGCGTGCACACGCCGCTAACGGCCCCACCAACTATTCAAACACTGTTCACCAAGTGTTCACCCCGCAGAAGCCTGCGCTTTCCTTCGGTCTCTTAGCGTTGAGACAAATGGAAGAAAAACAAGCAGCCAACCAAGCCGCGGGGCAAGGCGGCAAGCTTCAACGCGGGACCAAGATCATGGCAGCCGGGCTAGCGGGTTTGCTGGCCCTCACCGGTTGCGCGGTGAACGAACGAGCAGCTGCCCAAAGTGCGCATTCGACGCTTTCCGGTGAACTGGTTGGCACCGGCGCGTCCTCCCAAGCTGCGGCTCAGGAAGTGTGGGTCTCCGGATTCCAAGCGGATCACCCGTCTGTGACAGTCAACTATGAACCGGCTGGTTCTGGGGCGGGACGGGGAGCCTTTGAGCAGGGCGCCGCCGACTTTGCGGCTACCGACAGGCCTCTAACAGTAGAAGAGATCCGCGACGGACATTTCCTTGCATGCAGCCCAGATAGTGGTTTGGTTCAGCTGCCCGCCTACCTCTCTCCTCTAGCGATCGTTTTCAACGTGCAGGGAGTGGAGGCACTAAACGCTGACGCGCAGCTACTCGCCGCAATCTTTGCCGGACACGTCACCAGCTGGGATGACCCTGCCATAGCTCAGCAGAATCCGGGGACCACGTTCCCACCAGTCCAGATCACGCCGGTCCACCGCTCTGACAGTTCAGGAAGCACCGGAGCTCTCACCGAATACTTCGCATCCGCTGCACCTAGCATGTGGGAGTTCGGCCCGACCGAGTCGTGGCCGAAAGGCTTGGGTGGAGAGGGCGCTCAGGGCACATCTGGGGTTGTCGAGGCCGTCACAAATGGTCACGGGACGATTGGCTACGCGGACGCCTCTCGCGCCGGGGAACTACCAGCGGTGCGCCTGCTCAGCGGGGAGACTTACACGGAGTACTCAGAAGAAGCAGCGGCAGCCACTCTTGCCGGATCGTCTCGGGAACCGGGGCGCGGGCCCAGCGACCTGGCAGTTCTGGTGGACCACGCTTCCACGAAGCCGGGAGTCTACCCGCTAGTCCTGATCAGCTACCTTGTCGGTTGCGAAACGTACGAAAACCCGACCAAAGCAGAGCTAGTTCGGAGCTATTTCATGTGGATTGGCAGTGAAGAGGGTCAGCTGGCAGCGGCCCGTGGCGCGGGCAGCGCACCCGTCTCGAAGGAATTGCAAAAGCTTATCGGCCAGGCCGCGGCAAAGATTGGTGGCAGGCAATGGCCGTTAACCTGACAGCGCCTGGACCTGACCGGAAAGAGCAGGCTTTCAGCCGGTTGGTGAAAGCGGCAGCGCTGGCAGTGGTGCTCACCTTGGCTGCCGTTGCTTTCTTCCTGGTTTGGCAGAGCCTGCCTGCCCTGTTCCAAAAACCGGGAGAGGCCGCGCTCACTCCGAACGGGTTCGTCGCTTATGCTGCCCCTTTACTGCTTGGCACCCTCTGGGTTTCAGCCCTAGCACTTCTGCTGGCCGTGCCGCTCGCTGTCATGGTGGCCCTTTACCTGACTTGCTACGCGCCGCCTCGTGCCGCGAAACCACTTGCGTTCCTTATAGATCTACTGGCCGCAGTGCCCTCCGTTGTGTACGGACTATGGGGAATAACGGTTCTTGCGCCGGCTATGGTGCCGCTCTACCAGTGGCTGAACCAACACCTGGGCTGGGTACCACTTTTCGGGGGCGTCGTCTCTGGGACGGGGCGCACGATCCTCACTGCCGCCCTGGTGCTGGCTCTCATGGTCTTGCCACTGATCACCGCACTTGCCCGGGAAGTTTTCGCAGGATCGCCGCAGTCAGTTCGCGAAGGAGCCCTGGCGCTTGGGGCCACCCGCTGGGAAATGGTACGCCTAGCCATCTTGCCGCCAGCGAAGCCGGGCATCCTATCCTCCGTGCTGCTGGGACTTGGGCGCGCTCTTGGCGAGACCATGGCCGTTGCGATGGTGCTTTCTGCGACTGGAATACTCTCTTGGAATCTGCTTACCTCTCAAAACCCGTCGACCATCGCCGCGAACATAGCGCTCAACTTCCCAGAAGCGTTCGGGTTGGACGTGAGCGTCCTCATCGCGACGGGCCTGGCCCTGTTCATCACAACTTTCGCTATAAACGCGGCGGCCAGGCGGATTGTCCGGCGCGGGTCCGCCAACGTCACCAAAGGACCTAAACAATGACCACGATAGCGCCCAAGGCGCCTTTGCAGCTCACGAAGGTTTCCTCACCCAAAAGGGCTGCTTCCGTCGACCTCGGGCGGGCCACCAAACGCAAGCGCACGGATCGCCTGGTTACGGCCGCGTTGACCGCCGCGTTCGTCTTGGCTGTGGCGCCCCTGGTGTCCATTGCGGCCACCGTCATCTCCAGGGGAGCTGCCCGTTTTGATGTGGAGTTCTTTACCCACTCGATGCGGAACGTGACAGGCGCTGGCGGCGGCGCGCTTCACGCGCTTCTGGGCTCAGCACTCATCACCGCGGCAGCGAGCGCGCTCGCGGTTCCGATAGGTATCCTCACTGCTATCTACCTGGTCGAATACGGGAGCGGCAGGGCAAGCGGGGTTGTTAGTTCCCTGGTCGACGTGATGATAGGGATTCCGTCCATTGTTGCCGGGCTATTCGCATACGCGGCGTTCGCGGCGATCCTTGGCCCGCAAGCCCGCATGGGTATTGTTGGCGCGGTGGCCCTCGCAATACTGATGCTGCCCGTCGTGATCCGGTCGGCTGAAGAAATGTTGCGCTTGGTTCCCCACTCGCTACGGGAGGCCTCTTTGGCCTTGGGCGTCCCCAAGTGGCGCACAATTTTGAAGGTGGTGCTACCAACAGCGGCAGGCGGGCTCACCACCGGCGTTATGCAAGCGGTTGCCCGGGTGGTCGGGGAAACAGCCCCACTTCTGATCGCGGCGGGGTTCACCGCCAGCATGAACTACAACGTTTTCGCTGGCCGCATGCAGTCCCTGCCTGTATACATCTACACCCAGTTCTCGAATCAGGGGTCCCCGCCCGAAGCCTTCCTGGATAGAGCGTGGACCGGCGCATTAGCGCTGATTCTCTTGGTGACAGCGTTGAATTTGGCGGCCCGAACCGGTCCGGCTGGCCTGGCGCGGCTCCGCTCTTTCGGATCCAGGTTTACCACCAAGCGAGCTGAACAGGGATAAGGCATTGTCAAAGAGCATTGGTATAGAAGGGCTCCACGCCTACTATGGGTCCGCGCTGGCTGTGGAAGACGTGAACATGTGGGTCGAGCCGCGGACGGTGACCGCTTTCATCGGACCGTCTGGGTGTGGTAAATCAACACTGCTCCGCACACTCAATAGGATGCATGAGGTTATCCCTGGGGCCAGCGTCCGGGGCCGGGTCACCTTAGACGGTGAAGACCTTTACGGGCCCGGTGTTGACCCGGTGCAGGTGCGCCGGCAGGTCGGCATGGTGTTCCAACGGGCGAACCCATTTCCCACGATGAGTATCAAAGAGAACGTGCTGGCTGGTGTCCGTCTGAACAGCCGCCGCCTGGCAAACTCTGAGGCAGACGACCTGGCGGAGTCAGCGCTTGTGGCAGCGGGCCTTTGGGACGAGGTAAAAGACCGGCTTGATAGGCCCGGTGGCGGCTTGTCGGGGGGCCAGCAGCAGCGTCTTTGCATTTCGAGGGCCATCGCTGTGAACCCAGAGGTTTTGCTGATGGATGAGCCGTGTTCCGCGCTGGACCCTATTTCTACAGGCGTGGTTGAAGAGCTCATTTCGGAGCTGAGAAACAACTACACGGTCGTCGTAGTCACCCACAACATGCAGCAGGCCGCGCGTATCTCTGACAACACGGCCTTCTTCAATTTGGAATCGGCGGGGAAACCGGGCCGACTGGTCGAATATGGACCAACCGACCGGATTTTCTCCAGCCCGATACACCAGCAGACCTCGGACTACATCGCTGGCCGCTTCGGATGAGTGTTCGCGCAAAGCGCAGCCCGAATGCGCGACTTTTCGCTGGCTGAAGGCGCCCCGGCACTAGACTGATGTCAACGATTTCGATCTAGCCCGCCTTGTTCCAAGCGCCCGGAAGGGGCCCGATGCTGCAGCTGAGCAACGTCCGCAAGTCCTACACGACCGGCGATTTCACGCAGGTAGCGCTGGACGATGTCTCAATCAACTTCAGAGAAAACGAGTTCGTGGCGATTCTGGGACCGTCTGGTTCCGGGAAAACAACTCTGCTCAACATCGTCGGTGGACTGGACCGGTACGATTCGGGGAACCTGGTGATCGAGGGGACGGACACCTCGCGCTACCGGGATCGGGACTGGGACACGTACCGGAACAACCGGATCGGCTTCGTTTTCCAAAGCTATAACTTGATCCCCCACCAGAGTGTCCTGGCAAACGTTGAGCTTGCCCTCACCCTGTCCGGAGTGTCGCGGGCGGAAAGACGTGCGCGCGCGATTGCCGCTCTTGAAGAAGTCGGGTTGGGCGAGCACATGCACAAGCGCCCCAGTCAGCTTTCGGGTGGGCAGATGCAGCGCGTCGCCATCGCGCGGGCGCTCATCAACGACCCCGACATCGTGTTGGCTGATGAGCCGACGGGCGCCCTTGACTCGAAGACCAGTGAGCAGATCATGGACCTGCTCACCCAAATCGCGCAGGACCGGCTGGTCGTGATGGTCACCCACAATCCGGAATTGGCCGACCAGTACGCAACCCGCACGGTCGCCCTTCGTGACGGGCAGATCGAGTCCGATTCCGATCCTTACTTGGCCACCGGTGTGGACGAGGCGACCTCGCCCACAAAAAAGTCATCCATGTCTTTCCTCACGGCGATAGCCCTGTCATTCAATAACTTGATGACAAAGAAGGGGCGGACCCTGATGACCGCCTTTGCGGGCAGCATCGGGATCATTGGAATAGCAGCGATTCTGGCGCTGGCCAACGGCGTGAATAACTACATCAAGGGCGTCGAAGAAGAGATGCTCTCCGTCTATCCACTCTCGATTCAAAGCCAAGGAATGGACTTGATGTCCATGATGGCGGTGTCTGGCGATATCGATCCGGACACCTCGGACGACCCCGAAATAGCAGAATCGTCGGTTCACGATATTCGGATGATGGGCCGCATGTTTGAGTCGATCGGCTCAAACGACCTGGCGGCCCTGAAGCGCTTCCTGGAAGATAACGGCGGCGGCATTGACGACTACGTCAACTCCATTCACTACTCGTACAACGTAACCCCACAGATCTTCTCTAGCAACACTTCGGATGGTGCGCGGCAGGTAAACCCGGACACGACGTTTTCGGCACTTGGCTTCGGCTCAGCAGACATGGCGAACAGTTTCATGGCTCAAGCGATGAGCACCAACATGTTCCACGAGATCATGGACGATACTTCCGTCGTCGAATCCCAGTACGACGTTGTCGCCGGAAAATGGCCGGAGAAAGCAGACGAGCTGGTAGTTGTCCTCACCCCAACCGGGGGCATGAGCGATTTCATGTCCTACATCATGGACCTGCGGGACCCCGCAGAACTCACCACGATGGTGGAGCAGATGGTGAACGATGAACCGGTGACTGTCTCCACCGAGACCAAACGGTTCACGTACCAGGAGATCCTGGACGTGACTTTCAAAATGGTCCCAGCCTTTGAGTACTTCTCCTACGACCCAACCTATGGCGTGTGGACCGATAAGACCGGCGACAAGAAATTCATGAAGTCACTGGTTGAAGACGGTCAGGACTTGAACATCGTGGGGATCGTACAACCTGTTAAGGGAGCCACAGCAGTCGCCCTGCAACCGGGTATCTACTACACACCCACTTTGACGCGGGATTTGATCAACCAGGCAGCCGGATCAAAAATTGTGCAGCAACAGTTGGATCGCCCGTCAACCAACGTGTTTAGCGGTCGCACGTTCCTAGAAGAAGAGCAGGACACCGAAAGGGACGATTTCGACATCACGAAGCTGATGACGATTGATGAAGAGGCTATCGCGGCCGCCTTCACGTTCGACCAATCGCAACTGAGCATTGACCCAGGCGCCCTGGACTTCTCTGGAATCTCACTTCCCGACATGCAAATAGATCCCGGCAGTCTGCCAACCCTTGGCTTGGAAGAGATACTGGGCGGCCTGGACGTGGAGGACCTGGCCAGCAACATTGACGTTGAGAAGATCATCGCGGGGATTGAGTGGGGCGACCTGGGTGCAGCCATTGAGGATGTCGAGGTCGATGAAGAAGCCGCCGGACAGTTGGCAAACGACCTGGTGCAAGCCTACTTTCAGTGGGCTGTTCTGAACGGACTTGACCCCTCCGACGTTGCAACGAACTTTCCAGAGTTCTTGGAGTCCCCTGAGGCCACCGTAATTCTGGAGGGCGCCCAGGATCTGTTCGATGACTTGGAGAAAGAGCTCACGGACGTGCAAAACAAGTTTGCTGCGCAACTTGCCGAGGGCATAGGCCGGGCCGTTCAAGAGCAGCTC
Organism: uncultured Actinomyces sp.; assembly: GCA_964345595.1. Taxonomy (GTDB): domain Bacteria; phylum Actinomycetota; class Actinomycetes; order Actinomycetales; family Actinomycetaceae; genus Scrofimicrobium. The sequence goes on along the minus strand of CAYFRL010000021.1, from coordinate 18,560 downwards.
TCCGCTCAAACCGCCCAAATTTCTGGTCAGGTGGAGAACGCCATGGCCGCCTACATGCAGCAGGCAACGGGGGTCATCTCATCCCAGGTTGCAGCGCAGATCGGACCCGCTCTTGAATCCCAGATCGGCGCGGCCATAGAAGGCGCGATGGGTTCATTGGCAGAAAACATGTCCAGCGCAATGGGCATCGACCAGGACGCGTTCATGGGGGCCTTCGAGTTCAACATGGATGAGGGTGAGCTCACCGAACTGCTGATGAGCATGATGGGAACCGGGCAAAGCTCCTTCGACGGCAACCTGGCTCGCCTAGGTTACGCAGACTTCGCTAAGCCTTCAGCCATCGACATCTACCCCATCGACTTTGAAAGCAAGGGCCGCGTCATTGAGATCCTGGACCAGTACAACGCCGACATGGCAGCAGCTGGTCTGGACGATAAAGTCATCACTTACACCGACCTGGTTGGCGCTCTCATGTCTTCGGTGACCGACATAATTAACGTCATCAGCTACGTGTTGGTTGCCTTCGTAGCGATTTCCCTGGTCGTCTCATCCATCATGATCGGCGTCATCACCTACATCTCCGTGTTGGAACGACGAAAAGAGATTGGGATTCTCCGTTCCATCGGCGCATCCAAGCGGGATATTCGCCGGGTCTTCAACGCTGAGACGCTCATTGTCGGGTTTGTTGCGGGAATGCTTGGCATACTGGTCACGCTGGCGCTCACCATTCCCACAAACGCTATCGTTCATGCCAAGTTTGGCATCTCCAACGTGGCGATCTTGCCCGCCGGTGCCGCTGTGATCCTGGTGTTGATTTCGATGGGACTCACGTTCTTAGCCGGGCTGATTCCCTCTTCCGCTGCGTCACGCAAAGACCCGGTCGAGGCTTTGCGGAGCGAGTAGCCGTTTCCCGATCCTCAAGGACACCGGGAGCTACAGCGTTTCGCAAGCAAAGCAAAACCCCGAAGCCTTTGAAAGGCCCCGGGGTTCCCAGCTTGAAGCTTGATGTTACATCTCGATTCCAAGTTTGCTGACAAAGTCGCGCACTGGCTGAAACTGCAGGGCGATTACTGCTGCCCCAGCTAGAAGGCCGGCGCGGAATACGAATTTGAAGAATTTCTTCATTCACATCCCCTCTCTGTTGAACTGTGAGTCCCTTGGACTCCTAACGAACTCTAGGTTACCCGGATCACAGCCGCAGCGCCGCTTACAGCAGCAGATTGTGGGTCCGAATGTTCCGGTCGGACGTTTTATCTAGACACAAAAGTGCCGGAGCCTCCCACGCGGGGAAAGCTCCGGCACTCTAGCCGTCTAGTTACGGTTGGCTAGAAAAACCTGGACCCAGGTCAATGTTTGCCAGGAACTGTTCGAAGTCTTCCAACCCTTCGGTGTCTTCCGGTGAGGGGAAGTCGATCGGGTTGTAGTTCGACGCGGCCATCGCTTCTGCCGAAGGCTCCACCGTTACGGTGTTGTACCGCGCAAGCCCGGTCCCTGCGGGGATGAGCTTACCCAGGATCACGTTTTCCTTCAGGCCAACCAGTGGGTCGGTCTTGGCGTTCATAGCGGCTTCCGTGAGTACCTTAGTGGTCTCTTGGAAGGACGCGGCAGACAGCCAAGAATCGGTTGCCAGGGATGCCTTCGTGATGCCCATGAGCATCTGACGTCCCTTTGCGGACGTGCCACCTTCGGCGGCGATCCGCCGGTTTTCCTCACGGAATGCGACGGCATCGACAAGTTCGCCCGGCATGAAGTGGGTGTCGCCCGGCTCAAGCACGGTGACGCGGCGCATCATCTGACGGACGATGACCTCAATGTGCTTAGCGTGAATGTCCACGCCCTGAGAGCGGTAGATCTCCTGAACCTCATTGACCAACTGCGTTTGTGCAGCGCCGCCACCGCGCAGACGCAGGACCTCTTTCGGATCCAAACGTCCCTCGGTTAGCTGCGTGCCAGCGGCAACCTGATCCCCGTCGGCAACCAGCAAATCCTGGCGCCTAGATACCTCGATCACCAGGTCTTCCTTGTTGTCGTCCCGGGTGATGATGATCTTCCTGATTGAAGGATCCTCGTCATCGATCCGGACCTTACCGGCGGCCTCGGTCATCTTGGCCTCGCCCTTAGGTGTGCGGGCCTCGAAAAGCTCCTGCACGCGCGGCAGACCCTGCGTGATGTCAGAGCCACCAGAGGCGGCCCCACCGGTGTGGAACGTACGCATCGTTAGCTGCGTTCCGGGCTCACCAATGGACTGAGCAGCAATAATGCCCACGGCCTCACCGATGTCGACCCGCTTGCCCGACGCAAGTGAACGGCCGTAGCAGCTGGCGCAAGTGCCTACCAGGGAATCACAGGTGAGAACTGAGCGTACGCGAATCTTCTCCACGCCCGCATCCAGCATTGTCTCAACCAGTGCTGCATCAACTTCTGCGCCGGCTTCCGCTACGATCTCGCCGTCAGCGCCAACTGCATCCCGTGCCAGGGTGCGCGCGTAAGCCGTCGTTTCGATGATCTCGGACGGAATTAGTTTCCCGTCCTCGTCTGGCGTGCCCAAAACGACCTCGACCCCGCGGCGGGTGCCGCAGTCTTCCTCACGGACGATAACGTCTTGAGAAACGTCGACCAGGCGGCGAGTCAGGTAACCGGACTCGGCGGTCCTCAGCGCAGTGTCGGCTGTTCCCTTTCGGGCGCCGTGCGTTGCGATGAAGTATTCGGCAACGGTAAGACCTTCGCGGTAGTTAGCCTTGATTGGCCGTTCGATCAGTTTCTGCTTCGGGTCGGACACAAGTCCGCGCATCCCGGCCAGCTGCTGAATCTGGGACCAGTTACCACGCGCCCCGGAGTCAACCATGCGGTAGACCGGGTTTGCTGATGAGAAGTTGTCCCGCATGTCCTCGGCAACCTTCGCGGTGCACTCTGTCCAGATGTCCACCAGTTCGCGATAGCGGTCGTCATCTCCAATGAGACCCAGGTCGAACTGGTTCTGGATTTCGGCGGCTTTCTCCTCGTACTCGGCCAGGATGGCTTCCTTGTGGGGAGCCTGCTCAATGTCGGAGAACGAAATTGTGCCTCCCGACCAGGTCGCCCAGTAGAACCCGGCCGACTTGAGCGCGTCCAAAGATTCCGCAACCAACACGTTCGGGTAGAGCGAGGCCAGGTCATTCACAATTGATGACAGCAGCCCCTTCTTCACCGCGCGGTTGACGTACGGGTAGTCCTCAGGCAGCGCCTCGTTGAACAGGGCCCGGCCAAGCGTCGTTTCGAGTTCGATTGGCTCGCCTTCTGCCCATCCTTCCGGAGCGGTCCAGTCTGTCGGCGGAACGATCTCATCGAAACGGATCTTGACCGGCCGGTTCAAACTGATTCGGCCCGCGTCGAATGCCATGATCGCCTCGGCCACCGAAGTGTATTCGGGAACCAGGACGTTTCCTTCTTCGTCCAGGTCCGCTTCGAACTCAGGATCCGGGTCCTGCGTCAGGTAGAACAGGCCGAAGATCATATCCTGCGAAGGCATCGCCACTGGGCGCCCATCGGACGGCTTCAAAATGTTGTTCGTCGACAGCATGAGGATCCGTGCCTCTGCCTGCGCTTCCGCGCCAAGAGGCAGGTGAACAGCCATCTGGTCGCCGTCGAAGTCCGCGTTGAACGCGCCGCAAGCAAGCGGGTGTAGCTGGATGGCTTTACCCTCAATTAGCTGCGGCTCGAACGCTTGGATACCCAGGCGGTGCAAGGTCGGGGCGCGGTTCAAAAGCACGGGATGTTCACGGATGACCTCATCCAGGACGTCCCACACCTCTGAATGCTGCCGCTCAACCTTACGCTTTGCGGCCTTCACGTTCTGCGCGTAGTTCTTGTCAACCAAGCGCTTCATGACAAACGGCTTGAACAGTTCCAGAGCCATCTGTTTTGGCAGACCGCACTGGTGGAGTTTCAGCTGCGGACCAACAACGATGACGGAACGTCCCGAGTAGTCCACGCGCTTGCCCAGTAGGTTCTGACGGAACCGTCCCTGCTTGCCTTTCAGCATGTCAGAGATGGACTTCAGCGGGCGGTTGCCAGCACCGGACACCGGGCGGCCACGGCGGCCGTTGTCGAACAATGCGTCAACGGATTCTTGTAGCATCCGCTTCTCGTTGTTGATGATGATCTCTGGCGCGCCAAGGTCCAGCAGCCTCTTCAACCGGTTGTTCCGGTTGATGACGCGGCGGTACAGGTCGTTCAGGTCGGAGGTCGCAAAGCGGCCACCATCCAACTGCACCATGGGGCGAATGTCCGGTGGGATCACCGGAATCTTCGTGAGCACCATAGATTCGGGGCTGTTGCCCGTCTGCAGGAAAGCGTTCACAACTTTCAGGCGCTTCAGGGCGCGGGTGCGGCGCTGACCGGTCCCGTTCTGAATCGTGTCGCGAAGAACCTCAACCTCTGCGGCCAAGTCGAAGTCTTGCAGGCGCTTTTGGATCGCTTGCGCGCCCATTGCCCCATCAAAGTAGGTGCCGTAGCGGGTCTTCATAGCCCGGTACAGGTTCTCATCGCCTTCCAAGTCGCCGACCTGCAGGTTCCGGAACCGGTCCCAAACCTCTTCCAGCATGTCGATTTCCTGGTCCCATTTGCGGCGCAGCTGCTTCACTTCACGTTCAGCGGTCTTACGTTCCGTCTCGATGGCCTCAGGCTTTGCGCCGTCGGCTTCCATTTCGGCAACGCGCGTCTCCAGGGTTTCGTAGCGGCGGTTGATGACCGTGTCCCGACCGTTTTCCAGGCGCTTCTTCTCCACGTCCAATTCGTCGCGGAGCATGGCTTCGTCTTCACGTCGGCCCGCCTCGTCCACCTCGGTAATCATGAACGCGGCAAAGTAGATGACCTTTTCCAGGTCCTTCGGCGCCAAGTTCAGCAGGTAACCGAGGCGTGACGGGACGCCCTTGAAGTACCAAATGTGAGTGACGGGCGCGGCCAGGTCAATGTGACCCATGCGCTCACGGCGCACCTTTGAACGGGTCACTTCAACGCCGCAGCGTTCACAGATGATGCCCTTGTAGCGCACGCGCTTGTATTTGCCGCACGCGCACTCCCAGTCCCGGGTGGGTCCGAAAATACGTTCGCAGAACAGGCCGTCTTTTTCTGGCTTCAGCGTGCGGTAGTTGATTGTCTCCGGTTTCTTGACCTCACCATAAGACCATTCGGCAATGTCATCCGATGTGGCCAGAGAGATCTTCAAACCATCAAAACTCTTTGCGTCGAGCAAGTTTTCGCTCCTTGTTTCCAGTCGCGGAAGGGGGGTGCCAGCCCGGGCCGCTCAGCCCGGGCGAGCAGTTTAGATTGCGTCGATTGAAGAAGCGGCGTGGGGGCGGGCGTCCAGGGAAATCCCCAGCTCCTCACCTGCGCGCATGTCTTCTTCGGTCTCTTGTAGGTCAATCACGTTACCCTCAGCGTCCAAAGCGTCAACCGCCAGGCACAGAGAGCGCATTTCCTGAATGAGCACGCGGAAGGACTCGGGGATTCCGGGGTCCGGAATATCTTCGCCCTTCACAATGGCTTCGTAAACCTTCACGCGGCCAAGAGTGTCATCCGACTTCACCGTGAGCAGCTCCTGCAGCGCGTAGGCGGCGCCGTACGCTTCCAGAGCCCACACTTCCATCTCACCGAAACGCTGACCACCGAACTGGGCTTTACCACCCAGAGGCTGCTGCGTAATCATCGAGTACGGACCCGTGGAACGCGCGTGAATCTTATCGTCCACCAGGTGGTGCAGTTTCAGCATGTACTTGTAACCCACCGCGACCGGGTATGGGAACGGTTCACCGGAACGTCCGTCGTAGAGGCGCGCCTTACCAAGTTCGTCGACCAGGCGGTCGCCGTCTCGGTTCGGGCGGGCAACCGACAGCAGCCCAAGCAGTTCGTCCGCTTCCAGCCCGTCGAACACGGGCGTAGCAACCAGGGACTTCGGATCGGCTTCTAGCGCGTCCGGGTGCAGGTTCTTCGTCCAGTCGGCGCCTTCGCGCTTCGCCTCGGTCGCATCCCATCCCTGGTGGGCAATCCAACCAAGGTGGAACTCAAGTACCTGCCCAACGTTCATACGGCCGGGGACACCCATCGGGTTCAAGATGATATCGACTGGTGTTCCGTCTTCCAGGAACGGCATGTCCTCGACCGGCAGGATCTTGGAGACAACGCCCTTATTCCCGTGGCGGCCAGCCAGCTTGTCACCGATCGTGATCTTGCGACGCTGTGCCACGTATACGCGCACGCTGTGGCGCACGCCCGGGCCCAGGTCGTCCTCATCTTCAGTGAATTCCTGCACGCCGATGACGATTCCTTCTTCGCCGTGAGGTACTCGCAGCGAGGTGTCCCGCACCTCTCGAGCCTTCTCACCAAAGATCGCGCGTAGCAGGCGCTCTTCCGAGGTCAGCTCAGTTTCGCCCTTCGGCGTCACCTTTCCGACCAGCAGGTCGCCAGCCTGAACTTCCGCGCCAATCCTGATGATGCCGCGCTCGTCCAACTCAGCCAAGGCCTCTTCGGAGATGTTCGGAATATCCCGAGTAATCTCTTCCACGCCGAGCTTCGTTTCACGCGCGTCGACCTCGTACTCCTCAATGTGGATCGAGGTGAGAACGTCATCTTCCACGACGCGGCGCGACAGGATGATCGCGTCCTCGTAATTCAGTCCCTCCCAGGACATGTACGCGACAAGCAGGTTCTTGCCGAGGGCAAGCTCACCGTCATCCGTTGCCGGTCCGTCAGCGATGATATCGCCGGGGACGATCACGTCGCCCTCGTTCACAAGCACGCGTTGATTCGTGCAGTTACCAGGGTTAGAACGCTCAAACTTCTTCAGCTTGTAAACGTCGCGACCACCGGCATCCGTGGCAACCTCGACCTTATCCGCCGACACTTCGGTGACCACACCGGCGCTGCGAGCCAGGACCATGTCGCCGGCGTCAACAGCTGCGCGGCGTTCCATTCCCGTCCCCACCAAAGGGGCTTCCGTCGTCAGCAGTGGAACGGCCTGACGCTGCATGTTCGCGCCCATGAGTGCGCGGTTCGCGTCGTCGTGCTCCAAGAACGGAATGAGGGAAGTACCAACCGAAACCATCTGCCGTGAAGAAACGTCCATGTAGGTGACTTCATCGGCCGGAATAAGCATCGGGTCTTCACCGGAAACACGGCAAAGCACGAACTCTTCCGTGAACTTACCGTCAGCATCCGTCGGAGAAGACGACTGAGCAATGTTCTGGTCGATCTCATCATCCGCGGTCAGGTAATGAATCTCATTCGTAACCCGACCATCTTTCACTGCGCGGTAAGGCGTCTCAATGAAACCAAACGGATTAATGCGCGCGAACGTCGCAAGAGATCCGATCAGACCAATGTTAGGACCCTCAGGGGTCTCAATCGGGCACATGCGCCCGTAGTGCGACTGGTGAACGTCACGAACGTCCATTGAGGCGCGGTCACGGGAAAGACCACCCGGGCCAAGTGCGCTCAAGCGTCGCTTGTGCGTAAGCCCCGCCAACGGGTTGTTCTGGTCCATGAACTGGCTCAGCTGAGAAGTCCCGAAGAACTCCTTAATAGCGGCAACAACAGGACGGTTGTTGATCAGCGAGTTCGGCGTGATCGACTCGGGCTCCTGCGTTGACATGCGCTCACGGACCGTGCGTTCCATCCGCGAAAGACCAGTGCGAACCTGACCCTGAATTAGCTCACCAACAGCGCGAACACGGCGGTTACCGAAATGGTCAATGTCATCGGCTTCTACGCGAACCTCGATCGGTTCATCCCCGCGCATACCAGGCAGAGTCTTCTCGCCCTGCTGCAAAGCAAGCATGTACTTGATTGCCGCGACCACATCATCAATTTCCAAAGTGGTGGCGTGCGGCTCTGTGTTCAGACCCAGCTTCTTATTGATCTTGTAACGGCCAACCTTAGCCAGGTCGTACCTGTTGTTCTCAAAATAGAGGTTATTGAGCAGAGTCTCCCCCGCCTCCGGGTTTGCTGGCTCACCAGGGCGAACGCGGCGGTAAATGTCCGTCAACGCCTCGTCCTGCGTCTGTGCCGTGTCCTTTTCCAAGGTCTCCAGCAAAAGAGGGTAATCAGCAAACTCGGTGCGAATCTCACTCTCAGTAAGGCCAAGCGCCTTCAAGAAATGCGTGACAGACAGCTTCCTACGGCGGTCAATCCGCACAGAAACGGCGTCGCGCTTATCAATCTCAAACTCCAACCAAGCGCCGCGGGCCGGAATGAAACGCGCCGAGAAAACCTCACGGTCCGACGTCTTATCCAGACCACGCTCAAAGTAAACACCCGGCGAACGCACCAGCTGCGACACAACAACACGTTCAGTACCATTAATAATGAACGTGCCCTGCGGCGTCATCAGCGGGAAATCACCCATGAAGACGTACTGGCCCTTAATCTCACCGGTCTTATGGTTGAAGAACTCCGCGCGCACATACATCGGCGCGGCATAGGTGAGGTCCTTTTCCTTACACTCATCAACAGAGTGCTTCGGACGTTCCAGCGTGGGCGCCTGGAACGAAAGCGACATGGTCTTCCCCATGTCCTGAATGGGAGAAAGTTCAGCGAAAACTTCCTCTAAACCGGAAACATCCGGAACATCAAATTGCCCGTTTTCCTTCGCGATCTCTACGCGTTCTTTCCACTCGTCCGCGCCGAGCAGCCAGTCAAAACTCTGAATCTGCAAATCAAGCAGGTTCGGAGGTTGCAAAGGCTCACGGAGCTTAGCGAAGGAGATACGGGTCTTGGGCTCAAATGCGGCAGTAGAACTGGCAGCCAAAGGGGATCCTTCCCAGCAAAATTACGGTGCGCGCGCTGCCCCCAGATCCCTAACTGAACACCGATCCTGCACGTCATGGCGCTTTACTGACGTGTGGATACAGGTCACCTCGGACACTTGGGCGCAGCTTTTAATATTATGCGGGGGTTTGTGGTATAGCAAGGGAGTTTTGCGTGATCTCCGTCCCGCTTGGGGCTGGTTTGGGGGTGGGGTGGTGGGTTTGCGGTTTGCGAGCTGTCCGTGCACTCTGTGGTGAAGATGCTGGGGTGAAGATGCTGGGCTGTCGATCAGTCACCCACCGGGTCGATCACCTTGTAGCCGACCAGTTCTGCGACAGCCTTCATCCGCTCATCATGCGTCACAACCGTTGCATCAATGCCAACACTAATGAGCGAGGCAAGGTGGATAGCATCGAGTGTCTTCAAGTGCGGGACGATCGCTTCCGCCTCAGCAAGAATTCCGTCCGTGAGCGGAATAGTGAAAACATAGTCTGTTATCTCGTCCCGGCGGCGCACCGGCAGGTTGTCGCGCCGCAATACACGGGTCAGTTCCGTCTTCAAGATCCGCGAAGCCAAGATCTTGGTCTCTGCACGGCCTGTCTGTTCTTCAAACCACTTCGCGGCCCGCAACTCCCCATACAAAATGTGGATAGCGACAGAAGGGTCCAACAGATAATAGCTCACCAGTCCCCCTTCATCTCCTCCGCGACTTCATCAACCGTTGCTCCACCACCCGGCTCCACTGGCCCCAGAGACAGAATCCTAGACGGGCCGCTGCTCTTTGGGGGAATGAGAGCGCTCGGGGGTTCTGGTGGCACTATCCGAGCAATCTCCTGGCCGTGCCGCGTGACCGTGAACGAAGCGCCCTCTTGCACCAACTCCAGCATACGGGTCGGATTCTGGCGGAGTTCGCCTACGCTAATTGTGCTCATAAGATAATGGTATTATCGATTGTCTACGCTTGTCTTTCCTAGTATTATTGCCAGACAGAGCGAAAAAGAACGCCGGGAGCAGCGAGGATGGCCGTTTAGGTAACATAGTCCATGCTTCCCCGCATGAGCGGGGGTGTTTCTATGTATCTTGAACTTCGAGCCGTCTCGAGATGCTTTCCCCGCGTCAGCGGGGGCGTTTGCTCTAACAAACCAGATTTAAGACTCATCGGGCGAAGGAAGAACTAATTTACGCGACATGTATCTTGAACTTGATAAGCGGTAGCCGTTTTCCTATCCTCAACTCATGATCAAAAACGCTTTAACTGATGTCGCCTGGGTGGACACGACAGCTGGCGCACTTTCTCTTGAACAGGCTTTGTTACAGGCGGATCGTTTACGGGGTCTCAACCTTGAGAACCCAGGGCTGGTTATCTCTGCGACTTTTCGCGTTTTGCAACAAGTCGCGGCGTTAGTGGTTCGACACCAAGGCGGTCGCCGGGCCGTGCTGAAGGCAGGACGCTTCAACGAAGAAGCCGTTTCGGCCGCAGTTCAGCAAATTGGTGCCGCTGCTGACATTTACGATGATACCCAACCATTCCTACAAAGGCCTGCCGAACGCAGTGCGGGACCAAAAGACACAGCACGCAGGATTGGGACCGGGTACCAGCCCATAAAAAAGCTATTCCCCTACATGCCGCCCGACCAGGCAGAAGCGTTTTGGTCACTTCCGTCCACAACACCCGCAACGTTGACCGAGACCGAAGCAATAACCGCATTGGCGGTATTCCATTGTTTCTCTCCGGCCGGGAACAACTTCTACGGAGAACGCAGCGAGAAGTGCGCGATGGGCGCCCCGGGGCTCAGGTTTCTTGGCAAAGACAACACTGCCACTGAAGTGCTCCGTATCGGCGAGAATCTCTTCGAGACCATCTTGCTCAACACACCGAGAGACTGGGCAAATGGGATCGGACTTCCCGCATGGGCGGACAGAACCGGTGCAACCGCTTATGACCCAGCGGAAGGAATTCACCCACTCTGGCAGGCATCCTGGAGCTCGAACGCCCCGGTTCTGTATTGGGAAAATGGGTTACTTAGCGGCGTTCGGATCGGCGGGATCCCTGAGCGTTGGTACCATCCTGCTCAAGGCGCTGACAAGGCCGAAAGAAAGCGGTGGTGGGATACTCGGAATACCTCTGACCCGCTGTATCTGTATATGGAGAACAGGGCTGGTGAGCTGAAAGCTCAGCGTCTTGATCTTCAACGGGACATCATTGATTTAGCAGTTGAGTGGAATGCCGAATCCAAAGCCCAGGCCATGCGAGTTAGCGGCAGGTTGATGATGCTTCCGTCAGAGGATGAGCCGGTGATGTTTCTTCGCCATCAGATCGGTGGGACCGCATCCTCCCCATCAGTTCGTGCTTCCGAAGTGCTGATCGGAGATTCGTCCACCTGGGCACCTTCGCAGGTCGTTGCTGAGCGTACTCGTGAATACGCCGAGCTAGTGCGCCGTCTGCACGGCGCAGTTACTTCGCCATTTCGTCGGGCTCGATCAAGTGACAAGTCGAATCGTCCCCCGGCGATACTCGAGTCGTTAGAATCTCGCCGCAGTGATGCGTCGGCGTTGTTCTGGCGCAATATTTCCGGCGATTTCCGATCGGCAATGGCCGAGCTGGAAACGTCCACGACCCTTTCCAACAACAGCTTGAATCGGCTTCGAAAATCCGCGGTCGACACCTTCGATGCTGTTACCGCACCCCATGCAGCCCAATTGCGGGGTCACCTCGAAGCGGCGCGAGCAGAAGTCGAATCCAAGCTAAATCACTGGACTCGCAAATACCAAGACGAAGGGACAGTCCAATGAGCGAATCAGCACCGGAACATGAAAAGGAACGATGGCAACAAATGGTGGGCTACGTTCTCCATATCCGTGACACAGCAGAAGAACGGGGCGCAACCGCGCGTGTACGGCACGGGTTGAATGAGCATTCCGAGCACCGCGCCTACGGCGAGATTCTCAGCTTTTCGAACTCAGCACGCACCGATGACACGGCTCTATTACGCAGCGCAGCCATCATCGCGAGTCACCCAAAGATTCCTCAAGGCACCCTGCCCTTGGGGCAAAGCTTCCGACTCATGTCGTCAGCGCTCGCGAATAAGGGCCACTCTAGCGACGACTCAAGCATCTTTCGTCCCGATCCCAGTTCACCCGATGCGATTGGCTTACGTCTAGAGCAGCTCCCGGACCAAAGACTCGATGAAGCTACCTTGACGCTAAATCGCATACTAACCCTGGGTGAAGCGTTCAACGTCCCGGTGGACTACTTCGCGCTAACGAAACTCCTGCTTCGCTGGGGCAACGGGCTAACGCGCGAGTCTAGAGCCGAGAGAAGACGTCCACTGCGCGAGTACTACCGTCGATTTTCTGCCCGCAAGTCAATCAACGAATCCGCCGAACAAGAATAGAAGGAGCCAACGATGGCTAACCAAATCACCCTACACATTGTCAACGAAGAGCCTTGGTCGAATCTGAACAGGGATGACACAGGCCTTCCCAAACGGATGCTCCAAGGCGGAGTTCAACGTGGCCTGCTCTCCTCCCAATCAATCAAGCGGGGGGCACGCGTCGACTACGAAAAAGCCACGGGCGATAGAACAGTGCGCTCAGCCAACATAGCGGAGATTGTAGCGGCAAGGGCTGCAGAGCTAAATCCAGGGGCCGACATCAAAGCACTGACCAAAGAAGCCAAGAAGCGAATCGGTGGTCTGACCGCAGCAAAAGAAGGAGACGGAACTGAAGCCGGCCGCTCAATCTGGCTGTCAAAAGAGGAGATCGAAGCAGCCGCGCACGCCATCACCGCCGATCAAGACACCGAGTTCATCCTGGCCGGCAAAACCGGTGCACTAGCAATAGCATCGTTCGGCCGTATGTTTGCGATGCAGCCGCTTCTCCAAACCGAGGCCGCCATAGCCGTCTCACCCGCCGTGTCTACCCACGAGACGGTCATTGAGGCCGACTATTTCTCGACGGTGGAAGAGCGGCCCAAAAAAGAGGGAAACAAGGGCGCAGCGTACCTGGGAATCGCTCACTTCCTGAACGGCGTCTTTTATCGCACGGTGACTATTGATCGAAAACAGCTGGAAGAGTCCTGGACCGGCTTCGATCAACCGGATGCAAGGGAAAAGCTCAAGGAAATGGTCACCGCGCTCATTTACGGCATGCCCCGCGGGAAGGAAAACTCAACGGCACCTTACGTGCTGCCGGCTCTGGTACTGGTGGAGGCGCAAGAATACCGGGTTGCCTACAACTTTGAGGCCCCCGTGCAGAGTCGGCTGGGAGAAGGCTTCTTGAATCCGACTATTGAGAGTCTTCGCGCCCAGTGGGAGGCTGCCAGACAGTTTGATCCAGAGAACTTCCCAGCACCAGAAGCCATCGCTGGAACGGCTCCAAACCTGGACCAGTTCGGCATTGAAGTGACCAATCGGGACGGGATATCCTCGCTAGTCGCGGACTGGATACTATCGTGAGCGCCGTATATCTACGCCTGTCCGCACCCCTCCAGTCATGGGCGGGCAGGCGACTAACCGGCAACATCGTACGAACCGAGGATCGCCCCACTGCCAGCGCACTAAAAGGCCTGGTAGCGGCATCGCTTGGGGCTGTTCGCGGTGAATGGCCGACGTGGCTTGACTCACTAACGACCGTGGTCCGGACAGACCAGGCGGGGTCTCTAATCGACGAGTTTCAAACGATCAACCCCCGCGACGAGGATGTGCTTTACCAACAACGGATGTATCGCCTACTTACTGGCAAGAATTGGGGTAAATCTGCACATTTCACGCCCGACGGCCAGTCATTGACGTCTATTGTCCGGCGAACTTACTTAGCCAACGCGGAGTTCCTAGTTGAATTCGAATGCGGTGCTAGAACCTCAGAAATCGCGCTAGCCCTGAGCCATCCACGTTTCGCGACTTACCTCGGCCGAAAGGCATTCGCACCGACATTTCCCTACTACCTGGGCATGGGAGAGAGTGGCTTGCTCGCAAAACTCCCGACTTTGAGCGTCTCGCCGAACACTGCTCCTGCGACTGCCCGCTTAAGACGCGATTTCCCAGACCACTGGGACACCGTCGAAGTTGATCGACTGCCGCTCGCCGACTGGATGAGAAACGTTCGCGAACAGTTACCGGTGCGGCTCGACGATGAGGAACGCCCCGTGCTGGCCTTTGGTCGAGAATGATCGGCAATCTGAGAGGACACTTAGCATGAAATTCTTGACAAAAGTACCGCAACACGAGCTACGACGCCGCGCCAAATGGAAGGGCCGAGAGAGTGCGGACGACCGGCACCGAGATGTAATGTCGCTCTTCGGTGATCTCCCCGGAAATCCTCGCGAACAAGCGCAAATCCTATTTCGGTTTGAGCGGCTCCCCGGTCAGGCACCTACGTATCTGATTCGCTCGGACATAAGACCCTCAAATCCAACGCCGCAGACTCTTACGAAAACCGAGCCGGAGATGCGCCTCGAAAAAGGAATGGTGGTGGCCTTCCGGATATCCATCAACGCCATTCAGCGCAAGAGCACCGGGGGTATTAGACCGGTTCCGTATGACGTGCCGTCCGATTTAGATCTCGACGAGGATGACTTCCAGAGCGCTTCTGAACTACCTCAAGTCTCAATGACGCCGTGGCTCGCACAGAAACTTGCTCCGGCACTCGCGGACGTAACCGTACTCAATCACCATCGTGAAGTCCTGGGCGGAAGACGAAGTGGAGGGTCGTCCGGAAAGGTCATACAGGTGGACACCGTTGACGGGATTGCAGTGGTGGGAGACGTGGAAGCACTCCGCGCCTTGCTTGCAAAGGGGGTGGGGCGCGCCAAAGCATATGGGTGCGGGCTACTCACCATCCGGCCGCTCTGACCACCATGCTGGATGAGCTCTGGGCGAAGACCGGAAGCGGTGGACATTATCCGCTCTCTTGTCATCTGTTAGACGCCGCAACTGCAATGGGGGTCCTTTGGGACAAATGGCTTCGCGCAGGTCTGCGCGATTTACTCACGGAGGCTCTTGGCCCACATGCGCGAGAGATCGCGATGCTCATTGCTGGTGTGCACGACATCGGCAAAGCCAGCCCGGTCTTCGCACTCCAGCAGGCACAGCATCCCCAACCCAAGTGGGCCAGTAAGCTGAGAGAGCGCTACAGAGGACTGGGATATCCCCATCTACACCTCTCTGCACCTCAGACTCAATCAGAATACCTGCGGAGACACGAGCAGATTGGCGCGGCCGAACTGGCTGTGGGTGGGGAACTGTCACTCAGGACGCCAGTGGACGAGATTGCCGTCGCTATCACGACACTGGGGCATCATGGTTCATTTAGATTCGACTCTCGGAGTCACAAGAAGAAGAGTCACTCTGAAGTCAACGGGGGTAAGTGGGCAGAAAGTCGATGGCGACTGATTGAGCATTTAGCTAAGGCGTGCTCAGTTTCGACGGAAGCCCTAACGACTCCAATCCCGCCAGTGCAAACCATACTGCTATCTGGGATGGTGGTCCTCGCAGATAGGTTGGCCTCTCAGGAGCACTCGGTGAAAGATGCGCAGAAACGCATCGCAGCCGGATCATTGAACCCGAATGCTGGGAGCAATTGGATCTCTGAGAGAACACCGTTTTTCATCGGCCTGCTAGATAGCACACTTGGGGCATACCACGACATGACTGATCCCCTGAGAGCCATCCTGGGTCTCAACTCCCCTCGTGAGATACAGCGACAGGCTCTCGACGCGGGTGATGGACTCTGGATTGTCATGACTGCAACCGGCAGCGGCAAAACTGAAGCCGCACTACTTCGGCACAGCGAGCGTTCGGAAGCTCTGACTTTTCTATTGCCTACACAGGCGACAACGAACGCGATGATGCGGCGAATCAGAAATGCATTCGCTCAGACTCCCAATGTCGCAGTCTTGGCGCATGGATTAGCAAGCCTCGAAGACTTTTACAGTCGTGAGCTACTTGTTTCGTCAGGGTCCGAAAACCTCGAAAGCATTGATGGTCTGTATCCGACAGAGTTTGTTCGTGCAGGCAGTGGCAGGCTCCTTGCCCCAGTGACTGTTGGGACCATCGACCAGGCCCTGGCTGCTGCTCTACCCTTGAAATGGACACACCTGCGGCTCTTGGCACTTGCTAATTCTCACGTGGTCATTGACGAAGTGCACACCTTGGAGGAATATCAAACCAGACTGCTCACTGGCCTTCTCAAATGGCTGGGCGCCACTCGAACAAGAGTGACTCTGTTGAGCGCTACCCTCACCACCCGCCACCACGACCAGTTCATCAGTGCGTACAAAAGAACGACCTACCGGTCCGGAGGGCGCGTTTCGTTTCCGTCGGCCGAAGCCGTCTCGGCCTCTCAAGCACCTCTCGAAGAGTCTTCTATCGGCATGGATCCGTACGTAATCGACATTGCGCCGGTTTCAGTGGCAGACTCCTGCCAGGAACATGTCAGATGGGCGCAGGAGCTTCTGAATACCTGTCCGTCGGCCCGGATCGGGATCATCGCGAACACCGTTGACAGGGCGCAGGCGATCGCCAAAAGCTTACAGGGCAGCGGGATTACTCCCATCGTTCTACACAGTCGAATGACTGCGAAGCACCGGCAAGAAAACGCCGAAATCCTTGAGAAAATGTTGGGCAAAGCCGGTGATGGTGAGGGGATCGTGGTGGTCGGTACACAGGCGGTTGAGGCCTCGTTGGACATTGACCTTGACGCCATGAGCACTGACTTGGCGCCAGCCCCCTCGCTCGTGCAACGGGCAGGAAGGGTATGGCGACGCAACGATCCGCGCCGAAGCAGTCGAATTCGCGGCTATACCAACTTGCCATTGCGAATCGTGAGAGAAGAGTCGGATGGTTGGCATCGACCTTATCCGGCAGCGGCGCTTAATCGCTCATGGAACTACCTGAAGGACCGAAGATCTCTCGCTGTTCCAGCAGACATTCAAGACTTTGTGGAGACGAGCGATCTCTCAATTGAGGATCTGAAGACCCCGGAGGATATGGAGGAATTGGCCGAGGCCTCTTTGCGCCTCAGTCAGGCAAATCAGGTCGCATACGATCCCGATGAGGTCTTCTCAGCAGATGCGGACCTGGACTGCTTCAATCACCTAGCTCCCCACCCCAGCCAGACTGCCGGTGACGAATATCCAAAAACGCGCTTCCTTGACACCGATACACACAGGTACATCCCGACGGGACAGGACCCAGAGTCCACTCCCGGTGGCTGGAGCGGGACCAGTGCCGACGTGCACTCTATCGAAAAGGGAGACAAGGCTCAGATTAGACGTGCCCTGGAGGGAAGTATTCCAATCAGGTACGGCGGGAAGTGGGCCGCTTTTCTTGATGACGTAAGCCCGGTAGAGACAGGTATAGGAGCCCTGATTGGCACCTATGCAGGCCCCCTGCCCTCTGGTTATACGTACGATCCCCTAGTCGGTCTTGTCAGAGGTGACACCTATGGCAATGTCTGACACAGCTATTGCTTTTTCGACAATTCCTGCGGACCATCAGGTTCGCTTGGAGGACCGCGTGTCCTTCGCCTACGTGGAGCGGGCCAGAATAGTCCAGGACCGCACAGGGGTGGTCGCCCTATGGGAAAGTGATGGCGAGTATCATAAAGACTTAATCCAGATTCCTGTCGGTGGCATCGCACTCCTGGTGCTCGGGCCAGGCACGAGCATCACCCACCCAGCGATTACGTCCTGTACTCGATCTGGAGCGACAGTGCTCTTCACCGGAGGTGGCGGCGTGTCCGCTTACTCCCTTGCCGCGCCTCTAACCACTTCTGCGCGTTGGGCCATAGCCCAAGCAAGGTTGGTGAGCAATGAGCGCCACCAAAGAACTGCGGCAATGTACCTCTACAAGCGCCAGTTTGGCCTGGAAGAGATGGAAGGTGGATCCATTCGCACCATGCGCGGATTGGAGGGGCAGCGCATGAAGCTGCTGTACAGGCAGTTAGCACAAAAACACGGCATCAAGGGTTTCAGGAGGAGAGTTGAAGGTACCGACCCGGTGAATGTCGCACTCAACTTAAGCAACTCTCTGCTGTACGGCTGCGCCGCTTCCGCCTGCGCTGCAATCGGTGTAAACCCGGCGCTTGGGATCATTCACAGAGGGGATGCTCGATCGCTACTCTTCGATCTTGCGGACCTGTACAAGCCCACTGTGACCATACCCATCAGCTTCGCGTGCTCCCACGAAGAAGACGTGGCTGTCGCGGTAAGAAAACGAGTCCGCAAAGCCATCAAAGAAGAGAAAATTCTTTCCGGAATGCTCGACGCTCTAATGGAGTTGCTACGGCCACACCTGCCTAATCGTGAGGATGACCGCTTGATAGGCGACACTCTAACTTCCGAAGAGGTCGGTCATACCCAGTATGGCTCCGAGGAGCACCTAGGCCTGCTCGAATCCTTGAGCGATGCTGAAAAGTGGTGATCTAATGTTCATTGTCCTGTTAACGCCAGCTATTCCCGACCATTTACGAGGATATCTTTCCAGATTTCTAATAGAACCTCGTGCTAACGTTTTTCTTGGCAATGTGTCGAGCCGTGTTCGCGACCGAATCTGGGAGCGCGCCGCCTCTGTAGCCGGGGCCGACAACCTAACCATGATCCATACTGCACGCAACGAGCAGGGATTCGAAATGAGATTTCATGGAGACAGATCGCCGCGACCTATTGATCTTGACGGGTATCAACTTGTGGCGCGTCCGCAGGCTGCAGAAAATCCGGATACCCTGAGCTAAACTCGCTGATCAGGAAGTCAATTCCCCGCTAGCGCGGGGGTGTTTCC
>CAYFRL010000020.1:0-36357 GCA_964345595.1 uncultured Actinomyces sp. | reverse complement strand
GCATTCTGCGTAACTGTGGAGACAGGGTTGGCACATGAGGACACGACCAGGGCGGCCGGGACAAGACCAGGAAGAGCAACAGCTACACGAACGACTTTGAACATTGCGCTCACCTTGACCTAAGTCCTACTATTCGATTGTCTAGACAATAGCTGTGAAATGCGTCCAATTTAAGCAAAATCAGAACAACGGCTTTGTCACGAAGTGCGTACTGCTCCAAACAGCGGTGCCCACAGGCCGTGCAAGTCGACCTAAGTCGGCCGGCACAGAAAGCAGGGCAAGAAACCTAATCGGCCCACTGCCCGCGCACCCGCAGGATCTCGCGAAGCATTGTTGGCCGATCGGTCACCAGGCCGTCAACACCCCAATCCAGGAGCCGAACCATCGCTGCGGCCTCATTCACAGTCCAGACGTGGACCGCCAGCCCCGCGGTGTGAGCGGTTGCGATGAACCTGGGGTTCACAACGCGAATGCCCCGCGACTTCTCGGGGACCTGCACTGCGCGAACAGAACGGTCTGGCCCACCCACCCGCCAAGTCTCAGCGGAAGAGACAGTTTCAGAGGCGAACATCAACCGCACCACTGCGGCAACGCCCAACGATGTTGTCAGTTCTTCGCCAGCAAGTTCTCTTACCCGATTTAGTCTTTTCTCAGAGAAAGAGGCGACCAAAGAGCGGCCGAACGCACCCGCGTCCGCAAGTGTTGCCACTAGTGGCTCTACTGTTTCCTCGGTCTTGGCGTCGATGTTGATTTGGTAATCGGGGAAGCGTTCCAGGACCTCATCCAAGCGCGGCATTCTCTCCCCCGCCTCGTTACGAAGCGCGGAAATCTCATCCCAAGTCATGGCAGAAATCTGACCAGTGCCGTCATAACACCGGTCCACGGTCTCATCATGACTGAGCACTATGATCCCGTCAGACGTCACCTGAGCGTCGGTCTCCAAGTAGCGAACACCCAGGTCGTACGCCTGTTGAAAAGCCAGGAACGTGTTTTCGGGTGCCTCATCCGCCCCACCTCTGTGTGCTATCAGATGTGGGAAAGGGTCGGCGGCAACCGGGATCATGAGCAGATCTGTCCTGGGAACACTGCGTCCAGGTTTTGCATCCAAACATGGGGGTCCACGGGCTGCCCCGAAGCATCACGCACTTCAAAGTGCAGGTGCGGGCCTGTAGACCACCCCGTGGAGCCGACGGCGCCGATCTGCTGTCCGGCCTCTACAGTCTGTCCGTCTGCCACGATAATGGCCCCGCCATCCTGGTGCATGTACAGACTGGTAAAAGTGGTTCCGTCGCTAAGTTCGTGGGTGATTTCCAGGTAGTTGCCAGAGCGGTCGTTGTAACCGATCTCCGTTACGGTTCCTGGGGCCACCGCCACGATAGGTGTTCCTGCGGCAGCCGCCCAGTCAACACCCTCATGCATCAGCATTTGCCCGGAAATCGGGGAGACACGCCAACTGAAGCTTGACGTTTCCGTGTAGCTGCCTTCTTGTAGCGGCCAAACGGCTTGGAAACGCTGAGTGATGCCGCGCGCACCATCTGCAGACTGGTCCGCTGCGACGCAGGACGAAACTTCGATTGGAGTGCGCACTTTTGCGCGGCTGGCAGCAGCAGCGACGGCGTTCAGTTCAGATTCACTTGGCAAACTGGGGTAGAGCTCTTCCCCGGCACCCCAGGTCTCGCCACCGGCGAAGGTACCCAAGGATTTCTCTGTTGCCAATCCGTTTTGAGAGGCCGAAGCGAAACCCACTACTGGCCCGGCAAGGGCAACTGCGGAAGCCCCGGCGCCAACGAATGCCCACCGCGAAACTGAGCGACGTTTAGGCGGTTTCTGATCTGCATCCCGGATGCTGCCGCGCGAAGGGAGCGGGCACGACTCGGCGGGTGCCAGCGTTGCGGGTGCGGTAACGGCGTGCACCGTGCTGCGTTTTGGCAGCGGACAAGCATTAAAGCCGTTCAAATTCCCCAACGCCGATTCCCTCCAGATGTGTGGCCGTCTTCAGCCTACAACTCGGGCTTTGCCAGAAAAGCCCTTGAGAAGATTATCACTAAATCTGCTCCTGTCTTTGCCGTTTATGCGGCCCCGCTACGTGGCTGGACCGATCGTTCTTTGCAAGCTGTCGCGTACTTCTCCCACTAATCGTTCAAGGATGTCCTCTAGGAATAAGAGGCCAATCGGTTCCGCGCTGTCAGTCCCGCCTGCTGGCTCCACCGGGACAACCTTCGCCATATGAGTACCTGAGCTTTGCATAATTCGCAGAGCGTCTTCAATCTCTTCGTCTTCTTCGATCTCTAAGAGCGGCCGAATCTTCCATTCAGGCACCGGCTGTTCTCTAGTTTCCTCATCCGCGTAGAGAACGTCTTTCAAGTGGATGTAACCGCGCAGCCCCCCAGATTCGTCCGCGACCGGGAAACGTGAGTAGCCTGTCTGAGCCACCGCTCTTTCCACGTCCGCAGGGGTGCATTCCGCGGGCAGAACGAGCAGTCCCGCCAGCGGTAGCATCACTTGCCCCGCGTTTTCCTCGGAGAACTCAAGGGTGCCCGACAGCAGCCCCAACTCATCTTGCAGGACACCTTCTTCTTGGGAAACCAGCACGATGTTTGCGACCTCTTCAGCTGTGAATGTCGCAGAGATTTCGGATTGCGGTGTCATGCCTGCAAGGCGAAGGAACCAGTTAGCGGTCTTATCCATCGCGACGACTAACGGGCGCAAGAAACGGCCGACGGCAACCAGTGGTGGTGCCAACCAGAGCAGTGCCTTTTGCGGGGCGGACAGGGAAATGTTCTTCGGCACCATTTCCCCGAACACAACGTGCAGGTATAGAACGATGAGCAACGCACCCAAGAAAGCCACCCCGTGAATGACCACATCGGAAGCACCAAGGGCTCGAAGTGGGCCCTCCAGCAAATGGGCAAGTGCGGGCTCAGCGATGACGCCCAGTGAAGTGGACATGATGGTGATACCAAGCTGGCAGATTGCAAGCATCAAAGACACGTGCTCTAGTGCGTACATGGCCTGTACCGCACCGCGCTTCTTCTGGGCAACAAGTGGTTCGATTTGCGCGCGTCTGGCACTTGTCACGGCGAACTCTGCCGCCACAAAGAACGCGTTCACTCCCAGGAACAGGGCGGTCAGGAAAAGGCCCCAAACCGGACTCACTGGGAAGCTCCTTCCGACTCTTCGGCGTTTATCAGGATGCTGGTTACTCGGCGCCGGTCCATTGCCCGCACCTCTAGCGTCACTGTGCCGATCGTGACCGTGTCCCCTACCTCTGGGATCCGGTCGAGTTCGCTCATGATCAGACCGCCGAGCGTCTCATACGGGCCGTCCTCGGGAAGCTTGATGTCCGTCTGCCCGGCAAGTTCGTCTGGCCGCAGGGTGCCGGGAACGCGGTAGCGACCAGGACCGGTCTTTCGGATTCCGAGGCGGCGACGGTCGTGCTCATCAGAGACCTCGCCCACGATCTCCTCGACCACGTCTTCGAAGGTGACGATTCCCGAGGTGCCGCCGTACTCGTCGACGACGACAGCCATTTGCATGCCCTCGTCACGCAGCTGAACGAGGAGCGGGGCTAGCCGCATCGTTTCGGGGACTCTGGGCGCGGGAATGGAAAGGGACGACGACATGACTGACACGTCGGCTCGCCGGTCGTGAGGAACCGCGATAGCCCCGCGTAGGTTCACCAATCCGACCACGTCGTCGCTGGTACTGCCGATTATTGGGAATCGTGAATGTCCGCTGGTCCGGGCCGCCTCGATAACATCTTCCGCGGTGTCTTCTTCCATCAGACTGGTCATTCGGCCGCGGTCGGTCATCACATCTTCTGCGGTGAGCCCCTCCATGGTGATGGAGCGAGTCAGCAGGTCGGCCGTGCCCACGGCCAGCGTGCCAGATTCGGCCGAGTGCTGAACCAGGGACGCAAGCTCAGCAGCGGAACGGGCGGAAGAAAGCTCTTCCTGTGGCTCAATCCCCATTCGGTGCAGCAGCGCGTTCGCGCTTCCGTTTAGCACTTTGATCACCGGAGAGAACAGCCAGGTGAAGCCAAGCTGCAACGGGGCAACAAGCGATGCGGTGTGCAGTGGATCCGACAGAGCCATGTTTTTTGGGACTAGTTCCCCAAACAGCATTGAGAATGCGTTTACCAAGATGGCCGCTAGAAGCCCGGCGATTCCAGTGGCAGCAGCTACGGCAAGACCCCACGAGTCGAACCAGCTGAAGAATATGTCGACCAATGCGACCTGGGTTGTGTAGCCAAGCAATATTGTGGTCAGCGTGATGCCCACCTGCGCGCCTGACAGCTGTGTTGACAGACTCTTGAGCCCGCGCACGACCAGGCGCAGACGCGGGTTGGCTTCTGCTTTCTTGGAGACGGAGGCGGGGTCAAGTGCCACTAAAGAGAACTCCGCCGCAACGAAAACGGCCGTCCCGAACGTGAGGAGGACCCCTAACAAGACGAGCAGCCAGTCTGTTAACACTGGTTCACCTGCCCACGTTGAGACGCATCCCGATTTGGCCCGGGCGGCCTGGTACTTTCACCTTCCATGATTTGCTAATCATATCCATTTCGGTCTTCCGCGTCTGTAGCTGTACGAAATGGAAACGTCACTCAAACCTGGGCTTTTGGTCCCAGTTGCTTGCAGTCTTGGTCACGCCAATCTGAAGCATTACTTAAATATCTTCACATCGAGACGATAACTACTTTTCCGCGTAGATTGGGCCTAAACTTGACGTCGTTAGCAGTTGCAGTTTTAGCAAGGGGGCTTCTTTGAGTACAGATGATGGGTCGAACGAACCAGTGGCGGACCAAGAAAACAAGTGGGGCCCCAATGAGTGGTACGTCGCCCAAATGTACGAGGCATTCATAAGTTCACCAGACGCGGTCAGCCAGACGTGGCGCGACTTCTTCACCGCACATCCCGAAGAGGGGGTGTCCGCGGTGCAAAGACAGGGCGCTGAGGGCGCCGCGATCTTGGAAGAAAGCGACATATCTGTCGACGCTGCCTTTTCTGCTGAGGACCACGATCCGGATGGGCTCCACCCGGAACCTTCTGGGAACGTTGTTTCGGTTACTCGATCGGACTTGCCGCCCGCCCCTCCGACGGTGATGAGCGAGGCGACCTCGCCTTACACCCGCAGCCACGCGCAGCAACTTCCATCCGATTTGCGCGTCGAAAACGGGATACCCGCCGCCCAAGAGAACGAAGTGTCGATTTTGCGCGGACCGGCTCGTGCCGTTGTGAAGAACATGGAAGCCTCACTGTCGGTTCCCACCGCAACTTCTGCCAGGCAGGTGCCTGCGAAGTTGCTGATCGAGAACCGAGCTGTCATCAACGGGCAGCTGGCTAGAACCACGGGCGGCAAAGTCTCTTTCACCCACCTGATCGGGTATGCGCTGGTAGAGGCGCTGGTGGAAATGCCTGAAATGAACGTGCGTTTCTTGGAAGAAGATGGCAAACCCGCCGTTGAGCAGTTCGCTCACGTCGGGCTGGGGCTGGCCATAGACGTACCGAGGCGCGGCGGAGGCCGCTCACTTATGGTTCCCGTGGTGAAAGACGCGGACACCCTCACCTTCCTACAGTTCCGCGATGCGATAAACGACCTGATCGAGCGCGCACGCAGCGGCAAACTCACCGCTGGTGACTTCCAGGGCGCCTCGATCTCTCTCACCAACCCGGGAACGATCGGGACAACGCATTCGGTGCCTCGGCTAATGCCAGGCCAAGGGGTAATCGTGGGTGTCGGCGCGACAGATTTCCCGGCCGAATGGGCGGGACTGCCACTTGAACGCCTGGCTGAACTTGGTATCGGGAAGACTATGACGGTCACCTCGACGTATGACCACCGCGTCATCCAAGGGGCCGGTTCGGGCGAATTCCTTCGCCTCGTCCACAGAAAACTAATTGGCGAAGATGGCTTCTACGATCGAGTTTTCGATTCGCTGAAGGTGCCTTACCCCCCATACCGGTGGGAAAAGGACTTGGTCTATGACGAAGAGCGAGAAAAGGGTAAGTCGGCGCGGATCGTTGAGCTAATCCACGCTTACCGGTCGCGCGGCCACCTGGCGGCCGACACGGATCCATTGGCCTATCGGCTCAGGCATCACCCGGACCTAGACTTGGCGCGGTATGGCTTAAATGTGTGGGACCTGGATCGGATTTTCCCAACCGGCGGGTTTGGCGGCACTAACCAGATGACGCTGCGGGAGCTGCTTCGTCAGCTGCGCGACACGTACACGCGCACCGTCGGCATCGAATACATGCACATCCAAGATCCCGCTCAGCGCCTGTGGATACAAAAGGAAGTTGAGCTTCCCTACAAGAAGCCAACGCCCAGTGAGCAGAACCGGATCCTCAGCACTCTGATTCAAGCCGAGGCGTTCGAAGAGTTCCTTCAAACCAAGTTTGTCGGTCAAAAACGCTTCTCTCTTGAAGGTGGCGAGTCACTGATCCCACTGCTTGATGAAGTCCTCTATTCTGCCGCTCACGCAGGTTTGAACGAGGTCGCAATCGGCATGGCTCACCGCGGACGCTTAAACGTGCTGTCAAACATTGCCGGGAAGTCCTACGCGCAGATCTTCTCCGAATTTGAGGGGCAGCAGACCAGCTTGCAACTGGGCTCGGGGGACGTGAAATACCACCTTGGCACTGAGGGCGTGTACTCGGCGGCAGACGGCGTTGCCACGAACGTTTACCTGGCGGCGAACCCATCACATTTAGAGGCAGCCAACGGCGTTTTGGAAGGGGTTGTACGAGGCAAGCAAGACGAACTTGGCGATCCCTCGTTCCCCGTCATGCCGCTACTCATCCACGGTGACGCGGCGTTCATCGGGCAGGGAGTCGTGTCGGAGATCTTCAACCTAAGTCAGGTCGACGGGTTCCGAACCGGTGGCACCCTGCACGTGATCGTGAACAACCAAATCGGATTCACCACCGGGCCAACTGCCGGCCGTTCCACCAGGTACCCAACGGATCTGGCCAAAGGCATGCAGTTACCCATCTTCCACGTAAACGGTGACGACCCCGAAACCGTGGTTCGCGTCGCGAAACTCGCTTTCAAGTACCGGGAAGAGTTCAAGAAGGACGTGCTGATCGACCTGGTGTGTTACCGCCGTCGCGGACACAACGAGGGCGACGACCCATCAATGACGCAGCCGGTCATGTACAAGCTGATCGACTCAATCCCCTCAACCCGAGAGGTGTATACAAGCAACCTGATTGGGCGCGGCGACATCACCGTGGAAGAGGCGGCCAGCTACCTGAAGAAGTACGAGGACCACCTGACCACCATTTTGGAAGAGACCAGGCAGCACGGGTGGCAGCCAGAAGAGAACGAACGCCACGGCCTGGAAGTCCCAACTGCCCAGCAGCCCGGTCACGGCATGATGATCGGCTGGACATCCGCCGCCCCGGAAAACCAACTGGAACGCATTGGTGAAGCGTACGTGTCGTTCCCACCCGATTTCACGCCACATAAGAAACTGCGTGAACTCGGTGAAAAACGGCTCGCAATGTCACGTGGAGAAGTCCCCGTAGATTGGGGCTTCGCGGAACTACTCGCAATCGGCACGTTGGTGATGGACGGCACCCCGGTTCGCCTGACCGGACAAGATTCCCGTCGCGCCACCTTCGTCCAACGCCAAGCCACACTGCACGACCAAAACGATGGCCGCGAGTTCACCCCGCTGGACTTCCTGGTCGAAGGTCAAGCCCCTTTCTACATTTTTGACTCAACTCTTTCGGAGTATGCCCCGCTCGCATTCGAATACGGGTACTCCATTGAACGCCCGGACACGCTGGTTCTCTGGGAGGCACAATTTGGGGATTTCGCCAACGGCGCTCAAACGGTCATCGATGAGTTCATCTCTTCGGCTGAACAGAAATGGGGGCAGCAGTCCTCCCTGGTGATGCTTCTGCCCCACGGCTATGAGGGGCAAGGACCCGACCACTCGTCGGCACGCATAGAGCGATACTTACAGTTGGCCGCGGAAGAGAACATGCGGATCTGCCAGCCCTCAACGCCAGCAAACCATTTCCACCTGCTGCGCCGACAGGCCTACTTACGGCCCCGCAAACCGCTGATAGAGTTCACGCCGAAGCAGCTGCTGCGGCTCTCCGCTGCGACCTCTAACATCTCAGAGTTCTCAAGCGGCGAATTCCAGCCGGTCATCGGGGAAGTCGACCCAAGTATTTCTGATGCCACGCGGCTAATCCTGTGCTCCGGGCGCGTCTATTACGACTTGGTGAAAGAACGGAAACGGTTAGGTCGCACCGATGTTGCAATTGTCCGCTTGGAACAGCTCTACCCGCTGCCCAAAGACGAACTCATCGCACAGCTGGCGAAATACCCAGTTGCCGAAGTCCTCTGGGTTCAAGATGAGCCTGAAAACCAAGGTCCGTGGCCGTTCTTGGCACTGAACTTGTTCATGGGCATCGGACGGGCCGTCACCGCTGTCTCGCGGCCCGCCGCGGCCTCACCGGCCACAGGACTTGGCTGGCAACACCGGGAGCAGGTTGCGGAACTGCTTCGGGCAGCATTCGAAGACTAGAGGGCACTCGCGCGCCTTTGGCAGGCAGATAGCCAAAACGGCCAGGCCTCAACGTGGAGTTGAGGCTCTGGCCGCGAAGTCAGTTCCCAAATGGGGACTAGCTGTTGGGGCGTTTGCCGTGGTTGGCGGCCTTCTTGCGGCGATCACGACGCTTGCGTCCACGCTTGCTCATGGCATTCTCCTCCCGATCATCGTTCAACCTTGCTATCTTCGCATACCCGCGGGACAATCCACACCGCCCGGTTCACAATCGGAACCACTTCAGTAGAGATATGCAGCACTAACTCCGTTACATTTGCCGCGCGCTGCCGTCTGAGAAGTCTTCTGGCTCCAGTTGGCCGATCCGATGAAGCGTTTGCCGGTGAATTGAAACCATAACGCGAACGCGCAGTTGCCGAGGCGGCACATCCCCTGCCGTGCAAGTACGGCTTTGGAGCATCTCCCTAAGGTGAAGCTCGGCCGCATGCAGGCTTTGACAAGTCGGGCACTCCTGCAGGTGGTCGGCAAGTGCTTGAGCATCTTGTGCCTCAGCCCGGTGGTCCAGCACCATTTCCAGCAGCCGCTGGAACCGCTGACAGTTACTCGACTCACCCATTATCCGTTCCAATCCCGTATTCGGCCGCTACCTCTATCAACGCTTCACGCAACAGTTTTCTTCCCCTGTGTATTCGGCTCATCACCGTTCCTTGAGGAATGTCCAGGATCTGCGCGATTTCTTGGTAGCTGAACCCCTCAATGTCCGCCATCGTCACGGGCATGCGGAAAACTTCCGGCAGGTTCGCCACAGCGTCCCTTACATGGCCTTCAGTCAAATCTGACACCGCGTGTGCTTCCGCAGAAAGAAGCGTCCTACCTTCTTGGTCGGCTGCTTGCACTTCCTGCCAAGACTCAAGTCCCTCTGAGGATTGGGTGTACGGCTCGCGGCTTTCCTTCCGATACTTGGAGATGTAGAGGTTTGTGAGGATCCGGTACAGCCACGCCTTCATGTTCGTGCCCGGCGTGTACTGCCCGAACCTGTCGTAAGCGCGCAGGTATGTTTCCTGGACCAGATCTTCGGCGTCGGCCTGGTTACGGGTCATTCGCCACGCTGCCCCGTACATTTGGTCCAAGAGTGGTAACGCCTCCGCTGCGAACAGAGCTTCTTGTCCCAGTATCGCGGCGCGGCGTTCACTTCGGCCCGGACCAAGCAGTCCTGGTGAAACCTCCGGGGCGCTCACAGTCGAGAATTCCTCCGCACTATCGCATTCATGCTTCCGGCCGCTGGCGCTGGGCGCCAAATCGCGTAATGATTGGTACATGGATATTCTACGTGGTATTGCTCACCCGCTCTTGGCTGCTCCTTTTGTTGTGGACGGAATTGGCGCAGCCGTCAAACCTGAACCGCACGCACAGAAGCTCATTTACCTGTTTGATCGCGCGCACAAGATGGGCCTGCCGCAGCTGACGGTGCCGCAGGCGACCCTGATCTCACGCGTCACCGGTGCTTGTAGTGCAGCCCTTGGAATCTACTTTGTCGTTGGAAAGAAGAAAAGGACAGCTGCCGCTCTCCTTGCTGCAAACACTGTCGTCATTGCTGCTGTCAATGTTGCCGGGCAAGATGAATCGGAGCCGTCCGAACACCGCACCAAGCCGGTGCGCGAAATCCGGAAACTGAAGATTCGGAACCTACTGGACTACGGCGCCGGCTTTGGCGGACTGCTTCTGGCCACTGTTGACCGAGAGGGTAAGCCCTCTTTGAAATGGAAGCGCCACTACCACCAGCAGGAACGCGAACTGGTCCGCACGGTGAAGGAACAGGCAGCGGAAGCGGTAGAGGCCGCCCAAGCAGCCGCACATGCAGCCGCGCTCGAAGCAAAGAAGAAGGCTTGAGCGCACCGGGGTCGGCCCCCTGGCACGCGCCTGCATGCCCGGGTCCACTAGACGCTACGGTGCGGCTGCCCGGATCGAAGTCGCAAACGAACCGTGCGCTGCTGCTGGGCGCCACATCGGAACGCCCAATGCACCTCACCGATCCACTCGCCAGTCGCGACACGATCCTTGCGGCCAAGGCGTTGCAGAAACTAGGGGTCTCGTTCACCTCTCCAACCCCCGGGGAACTGGTCGTGCACGCGCCAGAGCAACTGACTTTGGCAGGGAAGATAGACTGCGGGCTCGCGGGGACCGTGATGCGATTCGTCCCCGCTCTGGCAGCATTTGGTCAGGGATCGGTTGTCTTCGACGGGGACCAGGAAGCTCGCCACAGGCCGCTGGAAGATCTGCTTACTGCCCTAGAGCAGCTTGGAGCAAAAGTCGAGTACCTTGGCGAAGCAGGCAAGTTACCGTTCCGGCTCACCGGCAGAACTCCTACCGACTCCATGCCTGTCACCGTGGTGCTCGATAGTTCCGCCACATCTCAGTATTTGTCGGCACTTTTGCTTGCGGCTCCAGCGGCGCCCACATCTTTCGGCATCGAACTGAGCGGGCAACCGCCGTCGGCCGCACACATCGAAATGACGGAGCAAATGCTGATAGACCAGGGGGTGCCGGTGTCCAGAACGGGCTCTAGCACCTACATGGCTAGCAACCATAAACCGGCGGGGAATCCGGTTCGCATAGAGGCGGACCTCTCAAATGCTGGACCTTTCCTGGCCGGGGCGCTCATATGCGGCGGACAGGTGCGCCTGGAAAACTGGCCTGCCCGCAGCACTCAAGCCGGGGTTGAGTGGGCCGACATTCTGCCAAGATTCGGTGGAAAAGTCAGTCAACACGGAACAGACCTGGTAGTCACCGGCCCAGAATCTCACTGGGAGGGCATCGACATCGACCTGAGCCGGGTTGGCGAACTAACCCCCACGGTTGCAGCGCTTTGCGCCTTGGCTTCCAGCCCGTCCCGGCTGCGCGGCATAGCGCACCTGCGGGGACACGAAACGGATCGGTTAGCGGCTTTGGTGGCAGAGCTAAACCGGTGCGGCGCCGCGGCCAAAGAAACGGATGATGGGCTCATAATTCAGCCGTCAAACCTGCATCCAGCTGACTTCCGAGCCTACGCGGATCACCGCATGGCCACATTCGGCGCTCTCATGGGTCTTGCGCTGCCGGGTTCGACCGTTGACGACATCGCCTGTACATCGAAGACGCTGCCCGACTTCCCGGAACGCTGGGAAGCGATGCTGGAAGGGGTCTCTCCCCCGCAGGCGCCGTCACTAGCCTCCGCGGTGAGAGCGGGCGAACAGAGTGAGTAGGGAAGATATCGGCACCGATGACCCGCGCGTCCGCATCCGCCCGGGTAAGGGGTCTAGGCCTCGCTCCAAGAGGCGCCCCGACTACTCAGATCGGCCAATCGGGCAGGTGGTGGGCATCGACCGCGGGCGGTATACCGTCTGGGTTGAAGACAGCCTGGTCCAGTGCGTAAAGGCGCGCGAACTAGGGCGCGGCTCAATCGTCATCGGCGACCGCGTGCGCATTTCAGGGGATCTTTCGGGGGCGGAAGGCAGTCTGGCTCGCCTGGTCCAGATCTTGCCGCGCGAACACGTTCTGCGCCGCTCACTGGAAGAAGCCGCCGGTTCCCGAGGTGAGAAGATCGTTGTCGCGAACGCGGATCAGCTGGTCGTAGTCACCGCCGCTGCCGACCCGGAGCCCCGTACGGGCATGGTCGAACGGTGCTTGGTCGCCGCGGACGAGGCCGATATTCCGGTCATTCTCTGTATCACCAAAACCGACTTGGCCGACCCGGATGATTTCGTCGATCGGTTCGCGGGGTTCGACCTAACCGTCGTGGAAACATCGTCGGTAGGAGACGCGCAAACCGGCGTCCAAGCCTTGGAATCACTCTTGCAGGGGAAGTTTTCTGTTTTGCTGGGTCACTCCGGGGTGGGTAAATCAACGCTAATCAATGCCCTCATTCCAGATGCGGAGCGCTCGGTTGGCGAGGTGAACGAGCTAACCGGGAAAGGTCGGCACACTTCTACCTCAGCCGTAGCACTCCAACTACCGGGCGGCGGGTGGGTGGTCGATACGCCGGGCGTGCGTTCCTTTGGTCTGAGTCACGCCTCCACCGAGAACGTGCTGAACTCCTATCCGGGCATCGCCGTGGCGTCGCAGTATTGCCTGCCAAACTGCTCTCATGCGAAAGGGGAGCCGTCTTGCGCCCTTGACGCCTGGTCGCAGGGGACGGGTCCGTTTCAGGATCTGGAGTCCCCCCTGTCTGCGGGGCAGCGCACAGACATCGTCGAAAGAGCCCGCGGACTGCTGGCCGCGGTGGACACTAACGAATGGGAATGAGTTACTCTTCGGTCCAATCGATTGCGCGTAGAACCTCGTCCTGAAGAAGGCCGTTTGTCGCTGCCGCGTTGGTTCCCCAAGGGCCAGGCTTTCCAGATAGGGAGGTAAACCGGCCCCCCGCTTCCTCAATGATGGGGACCAGCGCCGCCATGTCGTACAGGGCAAGCTCCGGTTCGCAGGCCACATCAACGGCGCCCTCGGCCACAAGCATGTAACTCCAAAAGTCCCCAAAGGCTCTGCTGCGCCAGCAACTTGATTGCAGTTTCAAGAACTCAGCGGCGCGCCCTGCTTCCAACCAACCGTCCAGCGACGAATACGACAGGAATGCCTCATCCAGTTTTTCTACCTGCGACACTTGGATTTGCCGTGACCTTTGTAATGAGGTTCCGGTATGGGCGCCCAGCCCTTTTGCAGCCCACCAGCGCCGCTGCAAAGCCGGTGCGGAAACCAAGCCCACAACAACCTGGTCGTCTTCAGCTAGGGCGATCAGAGTCGCCCAGACCGGCACGCCCCGAACGAAATTGTGGGTCCCATCGATCGGATCGAGAATCCACTGGCGCCGACTTGACCCGGTTACGCCGCGTTCCTCTCCCAGAACAGAGTCGCGGGACCTGGTCGTCGATAGGTGGGCTCTGATAAGGTCTTCAGCGGCCTGGTCAGCGTCGGACACCAGAGTCATGTCCGGCTTGCTGTCGACTTGCAGGTCCACCGCCAGGAAACGCTTCATCGTCAAAGCGTCCGCCTGGTCGGCCAGGTAGTGAGCCAGGCGTAGATCGTCCAAGTATTTTCGGGAATCGTTCATATTGCCAGGTTATCGCGCGAAAACGCCCCGCGCGAACTTCCCGGGTGGCGCGCCGCACGCACGGGTATACTGCCAGCATGTCAGCCCGTTTTGTAATGCTTACGACCCGTGAACAAGAGGAGCTTGCTCAGTCTGAGCGCCAGTCTTTGCTTAGATTCACAGGTCTGAAAGAAGAAGAGCTTCACTGGGTGCGCCTGGAGAAGGATCCCTTTCCCTATTTGGATCTGGACGAGTGGGATGGGATCATTCTGTGCGGCTCCCGCTTCGACTCAAGCGCTCCGGAAGAAACGAAGTCTTCTTGGCAAAAAGACGTAGAAGCCGCGCTGCGTGAGCTGTATTCGCGCATATTGCCAGCGGACTTCCCTTTCCTTGGGCTTTGCTACGGGATAGGCACCCTGAACTCCTACATGGGCGGTGTCGTCGATAGCACTTACACGGAGGAAATCTCAGCGCCATATCTGACGCTCACCGAGGATGGAAGAGAAGATCCGCTTCTCAGAGGTCTTGCCTCGCCCTTCCGTGCCTATGTGGGACACCATGAGGCGGTCACAGAACTGGCGCCTGGACTAGCCACTCTGGTTTCTGGCGAGTTCGCACCGACTCAGATGATCCGGGCAGGCGAAAATGTGTACGCCACCCAATTCCACCCGGAACTTGATTTGGTGGGTATCCAGCTGCGCATTCACATATTTCAAGACGCCGGCTACTACAAGCCCGAAGAGCGCGCACTCATTGAAGAGCGCGTATTGGATGTCGATACCAGCAGCGCTCACCTGGTATTGCGAAACTTCGCAGACCGCTACCGTGGACGTCGAGTAGCGCTAACCGGCGATGATGCGGCGCAGGTCATCTAGCTCGCTAATGTCGTACCAATCGGGAGTTAGCTGCCCAATCTGCTCAACCAACGCGTCCAGTTCTTCTTGCGTCTGAGCTTCGCGGGCTGCCTCGATCAGGTTCGCCGCGGCCTCATCATCCACGTAAATGCACTCAATCTGCTCCCACGAAAGAGGGTCCTCCACAGCGCTCACAGCCACGATGCGCCGGGGAACGCCTCGCGAATCCAGCGTGAGGGCAAGCGAGCCGAAAGCTGCTTCGTCCAACAGTTCGTCACTTTTCAGATCTTCTTCAGGCGCATCTGTTTTTAGAACATATCCCCTGCGCGTAGGGGGCACTCCGCTCAATAGTTCTTCTGCAGTCAGCGGCAGGAAAGTTCGCATGGGAACCGCCTCTCATAAGTAGCATTCGATCGCCGGTATCCAGAGATACGGCCGGTCCAGTTCAGTCGCCCCTGTGGACAATGTCCCCAGTTTAATGCACAGGCTGTGGACGGGCAGAAGACTCCCGCACCGCTAGTCCCATATTTGCAGGTGACTACGTCGGAATGTTGCTTCATATTAATTGTCAGGTTTCCGATATCCACAGAGATTTTTAGATAGTTCTCCGCAAGCACTTTTTACCCTCTTTAGAGTTATCCACTGACTTTTTTTGACTGTTGAACTCGCTCATTTCAAGGTGCACGCTAGTGAGAGTTCGACGCAGAAAAGGGGGGCCATGGACCGCCAACTACCACTCTATCAAGCGCATTCAGACCACTCGGTACCTGCGCTCTCAGCAACAATGATTCATCGTTTGATTTCAACATCTCCCACACCTAATAATGCTGCTGCCAAGCATATGGAAACTCATTTTTTGGCAGATATGTGGGGCATTTCCAGTGGCCATCAAACTTTACCGATAACGATGACTGCAAGAAATGCGTTGGGCCAGCTCCGCAGCGTTCAGCGACCCGGCTGGCCAGGGATAGTTGTGGGCAAGCCGGTGGAAAACGGGGGAACACATCGAAAGCCGAGAGGGGCGAACGGGTGAACGTCCAGACCGTCAAAAGCCCCGACCGGCGTCCGGTTGTCATACCGCCCCTCTACGGCCCGGCGATAGGCGCCGTTTACGGAACTGCGGGCTCAAGCGCGCCGGGGGATGCAAGCGTAAACCAGCTGCCACTGCTTCGTTGGGACCTGCGTGAAGAGGAGTCTTTTGATGCTGACCGCCCACGAAAGCCCCCATCGCCAGACGGCCTCAAGCCGCTGATACGCATGCGTGAACTGCC
Organism: uncultured Actinomyces sp.; assembly: GCA_964345595.1. Taxonomy (GTDB): domain Bacteria; phylum Actinomycetota; class Actinomycetes; order Actinomycetales; family Actinomycetaceae; genus Scrofimicrobium. The sequence continues at coordinate 20,649 of CAYFRL010000020.1, read as the reverse complement.
CGAACCGTTGCCGTGGAGCCGTAATATGGCGCGGGTTCTGTTTGACATACTTGCGGGGCGGCGCGACATAGTCACAATCCGCAGGTGGATTGAGCCCCCTCTGTATCGGCGTCTGGAAGCCCGACTGCGGTCCCTTCCAAACCGGATCCCGCAGACAATCCCCGCCCGTGTGCGGAATGCTAGGGCGTGTCATATCAGCGACAAGGTCGTTGAGACGTCGGTTGTGGTTCAAGAGCAGGGGCGTTGCCGCGCGGTTGCCATGCGGCTAGAGGTCTTCCGGGGACGCTGGAAAATCACGGCTCTTGAGATCGTCTAGCGGCGCTTCTGCTTGTTCCTCTTCTTTTGTGCTGCACGCCGTTGCGCTCTGTTGCCACTGCCCTGCCCACCAGCGCGACTCTCGCTTTGAGACGATTGAAAGTTCATCCGGCCGGTCTGCTGCGCTTGCCTGCCGACATTACCCATTACTGAAGCGACCCTTGCCAGGTTCGCCCCTTCTGATGCCGCAGCGCTCGGCTGTTCAGTCGGCTTCCCCGCAGCAGCGGTGGGAGCGCTGAGAGCTGCAGCAGCCTGAGCCTGCATCTGTGCTTGCTGTTCCAAAGCATTATCGAATTGGCGTCCAAATCCGAATACTTGTTGGACTGACTCTTCCCTGATCCGGCCCATCATCGACTGGAACATTCGGGCCGCCTCGTCCTTATACTCCACCAGGGGATCACGTTGCCCCATGGCTCGCAGACCGATGCCCTCCTTCAGGTAGTCGACTTCGTACAGGTGCTCACGCCAAAGTCGATCAACCGTGGAGAGCACGACTCGGCGCTCCAGTTCGCGCATTGGCTCTTCGCCCAACTGTATTTGGGCAACGGGGTTAGCCGTTATGCGTTCTTCCAGGTCCGTGTATGCGGCGCGCAAGTCGCCCAGGATTTCCATGGTGAGAGCTTCGCGGGTTATGCCCTGCAAACCGCCGTGCTCTTCTAGCACCTCATCAGCGGTGATCGAAACAGGGTAGTAGCCGCGCAGGTTGTTCCAAAGCTCGTTTAGGTCCCAGTCGACACTTGCTTCCGCAGCCGTGTACTGAGCAACCAAATCCGTGATGAGCTCTTCCATAAAGTAGTGGAGCTGATCTTCAATGTTCGCCCCTTCAAGGACGACTCGGCGCTCTTGGTAGACAAGTTCGCGTTGCCCCGTCATGACGTCGTCGTATTTCAAGACGTTCTTCCGGATCTCCTGGTTGCGCGCCTCCACCTGAGCCTGAGCTGAGGCGATGGAACGGGAGACGACTTTGGATTCCAGCGGCATATCCTCTGGGTATGCGCCAGAAGCCATTATCCGCTGCGCCATTGAGGAGTTAAACAGCCTCATCAGGTCGTCTTCCATCGACAGGTAGAAGCGGCTCTCCCCCGGGTCTCCCTGCCTACCCGACCGGCCGCGAAGCTGATTGTCAATGCGGCGCGATTCGTGTCGTTCAGTTCCCAGAACGTATAGGCCGCCCAGTTCTGTGACCTCATCGTGTTCTGCGGCAACTGCACGTTCAGCGGCGGCTAATGCCTCCGGCCAAGCCGCACGGTACTCCTCATCATTTTCTACCGGGTCCAGTCCGGCCGCTTCCAGGTTCGCTTGCGCGATGAATTCCGAGTTACCACCCAGCATGATGTCGGTTCCGCGTCCCGCCATGTTCGTGGCTACGGTGACAGCGCCCTTCCGGCCCGCCATCGCGACAACTTGCGCTTCACGTTCGTGCTGCTTAGCGTTCAACACTTGGTGTGGGATGCGGCGCTGCCGCAATTGACTCGACAAAAGTTCAGAGCTTTCCACCGAAGCCGTACCGACCAGTACCGGCTGACCAGCGCGGTGGCGTTCCTGAATGTCATCCAGGATTGCTCTTAGCTTCCCCTCCAAAGTCGGGTACACCAGGTCGGCCTGATCAACCCGGATCATCTCCTTATTGGTGGGGATCGGGACAACACCAATTTTGTAGGTGGATGAGAACTCCGCGGCCTCGGTCTCCGCCGTGCCTGTCATACCGGCACGTGAACCTTCAGGGTAGAGACGGAAATAGTTCTGCAAGGTGATGGTCGCCAGGGTCTGGTTTTCCGCCTTGATTTCGACGCCCTCTTTGGCTTCGATTGCTTGGTGCATGCCCTCGTTGTACCGGCGTCCAGGAAGGACACGCCCCGTGTGCTCGTCGACGATGAGGACCTCACCTTTATCGACAATGTAGTCCTTGTTCACGTGGAACAGCTCTTTGGCTTTGATTGCGTTGTTCAAGAATCCGATCAAAGGCGTATTTGCCGCCTCGTACAGATTCTCGACGCCCAGCTGGTCTTCGACCTTATCGATGCCGGGTTCAAGAACACCAACGGTCTTCTTCTTTTCGTCCACTTCATAGTCAACGTCGCGCTGCATCGTGCGGACCATCCGCGCGAACTCCGTGTACCAGTGGTTCAGGTCGCCAGATGCCGGGCCAGAAATGATGAGGGGCGTGCGCGCCTCGTCGATAAGGATCGAGTCAACCTCATCAACAATCACAAAATTGTGTCCGCGCTGAACCATGTCTTCTTTGCGCTGGGCCATGTTGTCGCGCAGATAGTCAAAACCGAACTCATTGTTCGTGCCGTAGGTTATGTCGCACTCGTACATTTCCCGGCGTTCCTCAGGCGTCTGACCGTTCAAGATACACCCGCAGCTCAGCCCAAGGAAACGGTAGACGCGGCCCATCATGTCTGACTGGTACTTGGCCAGGTAATCGTTCACAGTGACAACGTGAACGCCGTCCCCAGTAAGCGCACGCAGGTAAGACGGCATCGTGGCGACCAAAGTCTTGCCTTCACCTGTTTTCATTTCGGCAATGTTCCCGCGGTGAAGAGCCGCGCCACCCATCAGCTGAACGTGGAAAGGCCGCAAGTGCAACACTCGCCAAGCCGCCTCACGCACGGTCGCGAATGCTTCCACCAGAATGTCATCCAGCGTCTCTCCCGCGGCTAGGCGCTCTTTGAACTCATCCGTCTTGGCCTGTAGTTCTTCGTCCGTCATCGCTTCGAACTCATCGGCCAGAGCATCAATCTGATCGGCGATACGATCCAGCTGCTTCAAAGTCCGACCCTCGCCGGCACGCAAAATCTTGTCGAGAAGAGACACGCGAGCTCCTTGCTTCTGCTGCGTTTTAGCTGCGACTAATAGGCGCCCTGATGGCGCCACCCCTCATTTAGTGTACGGAACCGACCTGCAAAGCGCGACATACCCCTTACAGCGCTGAGCGTAAAGTGGGTTTAGATAGTGCCGCGCATTAAATGGTTGGAGGCCGCCAGCGTCGGCGGTCCCCAACTCCGATTGCTCAGTCCCCGTTTACGCGCGTGTTCAAACGAATTACGCCGTACGTCCAACCGCTGCGATGATAGACGACACAGGGTTGCATGGTCTCTTCATCAACGAACAGGAAGAACGGGTGACCCACCAGCTCCATTTGGTAGAGCGCGTCATCAACGCTCATCGGGGCCGCCTCATGAACCTTCTGGCGGACTAGAACCGGCGAATCACCCAGTTGTTCCTCACGGGCCTCACCGACGCGGAGATCCTCCGCGCTACGCAAACGCCACTTCTCAGCATCGGAGAAGTCGTCTGCGATCTCTTCCACGTCTCCGTGGGCAGCTGCGAGCTCTCTTTCTAGTTTGGGTTCAGCGCGGTGGCGCCGATGGTCTTTTGAACGGTCACGCAGCCTGCGTAGTCGTTCATAGAGTTTTGCTACCGCCAGATCGATGGCGGCATAACGATCGGAGGCTTCAGCCTCAGCCCGAATCACCGGGCCCTTTCCGTACACAGTCAGCTCAATACGCTCCGCCGTGTCCGCTTGACGCGGGTTGCGCTGACGGGTGACCACTACGTCGACCCTTTGCGCGCGGGGATAAAACAACGTGACCTTCTCCAGTTTGCCTTCGGCAAGTTCACGAAATGTCGGGCTGATATCGGTATTACGACCGTTAATGATGATGTCCATTAGGATCCTCCAAGAACCGTGGAAGGGAATGATCAGACAGGTTCAGCTTGGGGCAGGTGCTTCCCCCAGAGCCCAGGACGCCTCCTTTTTCTATTCGCCAATAGCCCGGCCGGTTCGCACCGATCGGTCTATTAATCATACGTGATCATCGACACATCAGAGCGCTGAACGGTCTGCTGCGGGCGCCATCTGCCGCTCATGCACGCGCCAATACCAGACCCACTTGCGCGTGCAAACCAAAGACGCTTGCCAAAGCGTCCATGGTTGCCCCCGTAGTGAGGACGTCGTCGACCAAGACAACAGCGGTGCCCGGCGGCGGTTTCGCTATTAGCACAAAAGAATCCTTGCGGCCCGCCCTGCGTGCTGCTCCGCTCTTCGCGCTTTGACTTCCGTGCCCGGACTTCAAACGTGCCGCAGCCCGGACACGCACATCCGCTTCTGGAAGCAGTGCCGCCAGACCATCCCTGACTCCGTCAGCAATGCTTCCGGTCACTTCCCGCCGATCCCAACGCCGCCGGAAAGAAGAGGGGGCCGGTACAACCCACACTTCGTTCGCGCCAATCAAAATTACCGAGGCCTGCTGAGAAAGGACCGCCCCTGCCTGATACAAGAAAGCATCAAGGTTCCTGCCCGGCTGGTGCTTCGCGGCAATAATGATGCGTCGCACGGAACCGCCGTATCGCGCAAGCGAATAAATCGGAATGTCGGGTTCACCCGGTGAGCTTTCCAGCGCGGACAGGCCCGGTTCAACGTCTAGGAGTCTTTCGCATTCTGGGCATATGTTCCAATCCCAGGCGCCGCAGCCCGCGCAAGCCACGGGCAAGAAAAGGTTCACCAGTTCTTTCCGCCAAGTCATTACCCAGGAGTATCTGCACACATTCCGCTAGGCAAACAATTCGCGCACCTGTGGACGGAAAGGAACCGGCGCGTTTTTCTGGTGAGTCACCCAGCGTAGGAGATGTCCTGCAGGTCGGTCTTTAGAGGTCGCCAGACCCCGCCGGATCGGGAAAAGAAAGCGCCAGAGGCGGTCTCAAGCAGGATCTGATTTGAGTGCGCCCCACCACTGATCCTCCGACTATCGGGCGGCGCGCCCAGGGACTGTGCAAACCCGCCCACGGTCACTACGGTGACCAGCCGCTCAGTGTCCACCTCGTTCAGGAATACAAGGTGTGAGTACCCCGCCCAGCTGGCATCCAGTATTCCGGAACCGGCCATCCCGACAGGCTCCAGCCCGGACAGTTTGCGCGGGGCTGACAGTGGATCTCTAGAGATAGCAGTAATGTAAGGCTGCAATCCGCTTTCATTCCCGAATAAGAGCAGCAACCTGACTCCGTCCGGTGATACTGAGATGCTCTCAAGCGAACCCTTGGTGCCACCGGGAATCTCCAGGTCGACTCGGTTTCCCCGCGAATCCAAGACGACTATGCGCTCTCCGTTTTCTACCGTCCACACCCAGTTCCAGCGATCAACGGTGGGACGCGATGCGCCTGTGATCTGTGATCTGAGTACCTCATTGCCTCTCACAATGGCCAGCGTGTCCTCTCCTTCTAGCCAGGCAATCGTGGTCAAGGCGGCGGGGCCGCGCGCGGGGGCGTGAACATCCCCGCTTGTCACGCCGGCGCTGACAAGCGGAACCCAGACGTCCCCGTCAGAAACAACGATCCCAGCGCCATCAAGAGCAATTTCACCGTCCAGTTGCAGGGCTTCGCCAAAAGGATCCTCCACGGCTGGCAGGGGTGTAGCGTTAATTTCGGCCTCCACACCCGTCACATTTGTCATCTGGAGTAGCGTTGCGGCCAATTGCCTAGAAATATTTCTCTGCGAAGATTCGCTGCTTGGGAGTTCCCCTTCCATCATTACCCGCACGGTCTGCCCGGCAACTTCCACGCCCTGCGTGGGAAGGGTGAGGGAGTCGCTCAATGCCGAATAGACGGACGGCGCCAACTGTTCGCTGGGACCGCCCAGCAACCCGGTCACCAAATAGGACGCTAGGCGCCTGCGCGGATACCAGCGCGGATCCGGCACCAAAGACTCCTGGTCGGGGACCAGAAAATAGAGTTGCATCGCCTGATACCCGGCTTGAAAGTTGGCCTGCGACAGAAGGATTCCGTCATCCATCTGCTGAATGCGCCACTGGTCCTCGCTGTCCTTCACGACCGAGAACTTCGCTTCAATCTCGGTGCCGTCCTGGGGTGAAAGAATTCCCTCTGCTGAGACCGTTGCGCTGACCGAGGTTTCCAAGGTGACATTGACGAGGTTGTCAGACACATCGTTCACCGTCAGCGTTGGTGTTTGATCGGTCGGGTAGACGATCACGTTGCCTCTTGGATTCCATGCCATCGCCTGAGTCGCGGTCAGATATTTCCGGGCCGTCGCGAAGTCGTCCGTCGTTCCCGCGGCGGTGGCTCGCAAGAAATCGCTAATGATCCTTTCAGGGGTCGAATCGCGTTGTGGACCAAAGCCAAGTTGTTCCACCGGATCCGTGTTGGGCGCCGCCAAGTTGAAAGCCTGGGGCTCTCCGGATGTCGGCATCCCGGAGCAGCCACTGAGAGATAGCGCCAAGAACAGTCCTGCCGCGCCGATTAGGTGCCGTTTCCAAGTTTTCATCCGCTCTCCTCCGGCGCTACAAGCGGAAAGCCGAACCTGCGCGGCACAACTACTTCGAACATGGAACCTTCCCCGAGTTTGCCCGTGGCGGTGATGCGCCCTCCGTGGGCCGCCACGTCCTCTTTGGCTATCGCCAAGCCCAGTCCGGTCCCTCCCGTTGTGCGGGCCCGCGCTGGATCGGCGCGGAAGAACCTATCGAAGACGCGAGCAATCGTCTCTTCGCTCATCCCTACCCCGTGATCGGTAACTCTGATCGTGATCTGTCCCGGGTCGGCCAGCACCACAACCTCTACCGGTTTTGCTTCTGCATGTTCGTAAGCGTTCACCAACAGGTTCCGGATGACCCGCTCTATCCGTTTGTCATCCACCTCAGCAAGGGGATATTCGGGTCTGGGAGTGATCGTCACCTCGACTTCCAAATGGTCTGCAAGCTCCTTCACCGATTCCATCGTCTTCGTCGTGAGGGCGTACAGATCAGTCATTTCCAGATCAAGCTGGGTTGACTGGGCATCATAACGAGAAATCTCGAGCAGGTCCGCCAGCATCTCCTGCATTCTTCCCACTTCCGAGTAAAGGAGTTCAGCGGATCTCTGGGGAGCGCCGACCAGGTCCTCCCGCGCCTCGTAAATCATCTCTCCAGCAATCGAGATCGTCGTCAGCGGAGTGCGCAGCTCGTGGGACACATCGGAAACAAAGCGCTGCTGCAAACGGGAGAGCGCGTCGTACTCCGCGATCTGAAGCTGCAAGGACTCAGCCATGTTGTTGAAAGCTGTGCCAAGGCGGGCCATCTCATCTTGACCCTCGACCTCCACGCGGCTTTCCAGGTCGCCCCCGGCCAGCAACGACGCAGCTTGCGCTGTGGAGCGAACGGGGCGCAAAACCGCGTAGACCAGCCAAAAAGATGCGACCGCTAGAACCAGCAGCATAGGAAGGACAGCAACGCCGAAGATCCGAATGACCTGCTCAACGGCTTGTTCCTCCGCTTCCAGGGAATAGATTATGTACAGTTCGTACGGCCCCGCCTGCGGAACATCCACCAGCGACCCGACGACCATTCCGGGCGCCCCCGAACGGCCCTCCACCGGAATGGCGACGGACTGCCAAGTGCTCTCCCCGGCCTCGACCATGCCCCGCATTTCAGGGCTGATCGTCTCTCGCATCTGCGGGTTCGACAACTCGTTCACAATGAAATTGGTGGACGAATCCGGCGAACGCAGCAGCATCACTGACACGGCGCCCGCACCGGCAGAAGAATCACGCGTAGTGGCGACCAGAGTCGACACCAAATCCTGAACCTGATCGGTCGTCGCCGCGGTAGATGAATCCAACGCCGCGTTGAACTGGGTGAAACGCACGCCCGCGTCCTCAAGAATCGCGTCCTTACGCAAGTGGAACTGCTGACTTTGCATCTGCCGACCAGCAATCAGCCCCACCAGCAACAAAAGCGCCAAGAGGGTGAGGGTGAGGGTCAGCGCCACCCTGGCCGAAAGAGATCTTCCGGGCAGCAGCTGAAAACGCCTAGGGGTGCCCGAGCGAGTTCCGCTGTCAGCTACCTGTGCCGGCACGGTACCCCACCCCGCGCACAGTAACAATCAAACCTGGACTCTCAGGGTCCTGCTCCACCTTTGAACGCAAACGCTGCACGTGTACGTTGACCAATCTGGTGTCCGCCACGTGGCGGTAACCCCACACGTGTTCCAAAAGCTCTTCCCGGGTGAAAACCTTCCAAGGTGCCCGCGCCAACGTCACCAGCAGGTCGAACTCAAGCGGGGTGAGGCTTATTCTCTCTCCCCCGCGGTGCACCGTGTGGCCCGACACATCAATGTGGAGATCGCCAAGAACTATTTGTTCCTCATCCGGCTGCTCAATCGAACGCAGACGCGCCTTCACCCGCGCCACCAGCTCTTTCGGTTTGAACGGCTTCGGAACGTAATCGTCGGCGCCAGCCCCCAAACCAGCGACCACATCCGAAGTGTCAGACCTGGCCGTCAGCATCACAATCGGAACGTTGGATTGTGCCCGGATCTCTTCACAAATATCGATGCCGCTCTTACCGGGCAGCATCACGTCCAAAAGCACTAGATCCGGCGCAAGACGTTGAAACTCGGGCACCGCGAGCGCACCGTCGTAGCACTCGGTCACGTGGTATCCCTCCGCGCTGAGCACGATGCTGATCATCTCCGCCAGAGCAGCGTCATCGTCAACCACTAAGATTCGCGAAGTCATATTTCGATCGTGTCACGAAGTGTGTTAGCTGTCATCTTTTTCACCCACCAGGCGCCCATACTGGACCCTAAAATGGTCCCTGTTGCGGCGGCTCGGGTGAACTCGGCTCAGCGCGCTTCACTTCAGCGACCGCCCCGTCCACCACTTCCAGATGTGCGTGTCTCTTCGCCGCGCCCGCGAACTCCTCCAACCCGGAAGGTTCTAGAGAGGTAAAACCGCCGCTCACCTGCCGGGCTCCCCCTGTTGCGGCTTCACGCACCGCTTCGACCAAGGCCATCAAATCATCTTCGGACGGGGCCGCCTGCTCGTAGTTGATGTCCAAACGGATAACGTCCCAGCCCTTGGGGACGGTCAGCTGCGTCAGGTGCCTTTCGCACATGTCGTAACTGTGCGGTTCTGCCGACGTGGCCAAGGGCCCCAGCACAACAGTTGAATTCTGATAGTCGTATGTGAGGGTCCCAACCGCATGACCAGTACACCCAGGTTTAGAACAGAAACGCACTGCCACCCCTCAAACCGTCAACTGCGAACGTTGACAATCACAATTCGGATCGACGTTGACCACATGCCAGGATGCAGTCTTGCTTTCCCATTCTAGCCAATGCGTTCAGCAGTAAAAGTCCAGACCCCGGCGCGCGGCCCGATTAGGGATATGCTGGTCGAATGAAGGAAGTTGACCTGGGACGCCCCGCCAACATGTTTCGCGTCAAAAGGCGACGCAAAGACCGCCACGGACGCCAGCAGCACACCCCGATTTCTTTCCCCGCACTGCCGATTTGGCGTACGCGACGCGAACAGTTCGACCAGATGGTCCTGAACGTCATCAACAACTACGGTGAGAAGTTCCCCGAGGTCCACAAAATTGAGTTCGGAGTGGAAGAGGTGCCCCCCTCCGAGCCTGCCCCCTGGGAAGAGCACTCCGTTGCGCTGGCCCGAATCTTCCCGCGTGACAGGTCCAGGGGACTGCGCCACCGCATTGTCATCTACCGCAGAGGCGTACTCCAACGGTGCAAAGGCAGTTCATGTCAGGATTTTCTCTTTCTGCTCTTGGCCGACCGGATTTCCCAACTGTTGGAAGTGGAACCCGAAGAGCTCCTAGGCTGGGCGTGAAGCGCGCCATTAGGGTTCCAGGATAACCAGCTGCTCTGCGGAGCCCGCCGGTACTCCCGAATACGGGACCGTGGCCGCTACCGGACCGTACTCGCTATTCGCCTCGATCAGCCAGGCAATGGATGCGGGGAATGATTGGTCGGCGACCGTATCGCTCTTCATCACCTCGGACCTATCCCCCACAACAGCGGCAGCCCGGATTTGGATGTCCGTGAGTCCCTGCCCTTCCAAGATGCCGCGAATTTCTTCACCCGGGAAAGTGGGAGCGGTGCCAACGGGAAGGGCAGGTGCTATCAGGTGGCGAGACTCAGTCACCCGGTCCGTCGCGACTGGATCGTGTTCTCCCGTCAGCTGCACGGAGAGGCTAGCCGCAATCGGATCCGAGTCCACGCTCGCAACGCGCAAAGAGGTTGCGTCCTTCGGCAAGCCAGCGATGGTGATCGTAACGGCACCCGGCTCGACTAGGAGTTCGCCCATGGCGGACAGCTGCTGCTCTCCATCCGTTGTGAGCGCCGTGACGCTGATACGCACCGGCTCTGCCGCGGGGTTCAACACGTGCAGAAACGCGTCCCCTTGCACCAAGCCCGCGCCAGGAAAGTCCAGTGCGGCCGCCAGCGGACTGGCGGGAAGAATCGCGGAACCTGCGGGCACCTCGCCCGCGTAACCCGTACTTTGTAACCAGCCGGACACGCCCGTAGCGCCCGCTTCCACCCGGAAACCAAGCTGATCTTCACCTGGGAACCACACCGCGGGGCGCCAACTGGAAACGGACTGCGCCGGAATCGTGATCGCGGGGGCGGTGCCCAGCGGTCCGCCCGAGGCGTATCCCGTGACCTGCACCTGAACCGGCGCATCAGCAGGGTTTGCGAAGATCAGGATCGGGTCCTCACCCGTCGCTGTTGAAGCGCCACTGAAGGCGAACTGGTTTAGGGGGGCAGCGCACTGATCGACGAACAGGGCCGCTGGGTAGACGCGCCCACCCGCTGCGTATGGGGGAGAGAAATCAGCTCCATCTTCGCTCTGCTGCGGCGCCCCTGCGGCTAGTTCGGCCCAAACTCCATCCTTTAGCTCCCTTTGGAGCAGACCGCTTCCGCCCACGATGCGGGACTCAACGTCTAGTTCAGGGTCGGTTTCCTCTCCGAAAAGCCCCGGAAGGCAAGCGAAGCGGACAGCTCCGCGGCTCGTGTCCACCGTCCAAAGGTTCGCTGGTTCGGCCGATTCGCCTCCCCCGCCAGATTCCGCGCCAGATTCCGCGCCCTCGGAATGATGGAGTGAGCGCGCGGCTCCGCCAAGGAAGATTAGGGCCGCAACCAGCGCCGATCCAACCAGCAGCGCGGCAGCTGCCCGGAGCTTGCTGAACCCGCGATCGCCGCCAACTCTAAGCCTCATCTTCGACCCCCTCGCTTTCTTCCGCCTCTGGTTCGACTTCTTCCACCGTGTACCAGGTCGCGCCGGAATGACGTAGCGGCAATGCGAGGACCGCTGCGAGGGCCATAGTGAGCAGGCTTCCCCACTTCCACCACGGCAGCCATGGGGGCGAGTAGCTCCAGGTGAGTTCGCCCTCGCCAGCGGGAACTTGGAACGCTTGACGCCAACCGGCCTCAGGGTCAGGGTCCGGGATTTGGGAAAGCGTCTGCCCGGCGAACGATGCGTGCCAGTGCGGGGCTGCGGGTTCCGCTAAAACAAGGACCGTGGGTCGACTGGTCGCAAATTTGCGACCAGTCGACCCACCTATGGTTGCTTCGGACGGCCTCACACCATCGACCCGCACGCGCCACATGGAGCCGGCGTCGGTGGTGCCGATCCTTTCCAGCCCCTCGGTCGCATCCAGATTGGACTCCAGTGAACCGGGCCCAGAATCGCTATCCGGAGTGAGCAGAATCAGTTCCACCGCGTGGTCCGCCAGTTGCTGCGCGGCTTCGGTGGTTGGCCGCGCGCCAAGTTCCCCCACGGCCGTCGCGAGGGTTTCCTCGGCTCTCACAAAAGAGTCTCCGGTGGCGGTCCTCAGCCCGATTGATTTGTCTGCCTGCTGCAACGAGCCTTGCCGCCACAGCCTAGCCACGGTCGGCTTGCCTTCTTGCGCTGTGAGGACCAGAGTGCGCCCGGCACGCTCACTTGTTGCCGCCTCTTTTGAGACCATCGGAACGGCGCTCTGACTAGACCGCTGAAGCGCATCTGGGCCAGACCCCAGCGGTCCAACTAGCAGCACCCCCGCGAACGCGCTACCCGCCGCTAGCACGGACAGCGCGGGGGCTAGCCAGGTGGATGCTCCGGTGGTCGGCTCCGCCCGCAAGACCGTATCCGGCAGACACATGAGAGCGGCCGCCAAGAGAGCTAGCGCCGCAGCCGGGTACAGGGCGGGCGCGTACCCAGGCTGCGCGACCATGCCCCAAAGCAGCAAAACGGCAACGAACACAGCTGAGATAATCGCCCAACCGTTCCTTTGCGCAGCGCGCAGGCTCATCACCAGAGCTGCCGTTGCTGCCACCAGCAGGAGCGCGGCCGGGAGCCATGACCACCAGGGCGTGACCGCCCACAGAGGGTTCAGCTCTGTCGTGTTAGGTAGCAGCATCCCGCGCCAACGATCAGCGCCGACTGGCGTCTGCAAAGACCAAACGAGGGTCGGCGCGACTAAGACTGCCGCCGGGACCCATGCTAGCGACGCAGCTACGACTGCGGGCCTGCTCCGCTGAAGCGCTCGGTCATGGTCCTTAAGTTCCCGGGCTACCTCAGCATCCGGGCCGGTGACTCCAATTTGTCTCCATGCCGGGCTCAGACGCGGCCGGGCCGCGGTGCTCGCTAATAGCGCTCCGGCAGCTGCCGCCAACAAAACCGAAAAGGGGGATCCAGAAGCCGCAACAACCGTCCCAATCGCTGCAATCGCAGCCCAAAACACGGCGTCGGTGTGCGGAAAGATGACTGTGTCTTCTACCCCTTCGATCCGCAGGGGCCGCTTCCCTCTGGTGGCCCGCCATAAGCCGGTGAAGAGGAACGGAAACCCCACCCAAAGCAGCAAAGCTGAGAGATTGGCTTCCCCCACGGCAGATAATAGCGCCGGCTGGAACGCCCATATCAGCGCCGCGGAGCCCCGCACCCACGGTGTGGTCGTGAAAGAACCTGACAGAAGCCACGCGCCCAATGCCGCTAGCGGCATAGCAGCCATTAGCGCCGCGACAGCAACTGCGGTGGGTGTAATACCAAAGAGGGCGAACGGCGCTGAAAGCAAAGACAACAGGGGCAGCAGCGTGTTCACGGGACCTGGCGCGCCAACTCCCCCATACACCCACGCTGACCAAGCCTGGTCCCAAAGCAAAGAGAAGTTGAGGGGGAAACTTGCCCAGGAGCCCCCGGTCATGCCCGCCTGGTACGGGTACCAGAAGTATCCAGATGCCAGTGCGGTCACCGCTAGGGCCGCCAGCAAAGTGAGTCTGGATGATCGCCGGTGGGCCGCAAGTGCTGATCTGGTTCTGGCTTCCACCAGCTCGGATGGTCTTTGCCGTTGCCTGCGCACACGCCTGGCCAGACGCCTGCGAGCTTCAAGCGATCTGGGTGTTGCTTCCAACGCCCGCAGGGACCTTCGCGGGATGGCCGCTGCCTGAGAGTCCTTCCGGCGCCCTCTTCGCACCGAAGGAAGCGCACCCATGAGCGCTGCCAAGGCGCCGATTTCGGCGGCTGCGAGCTTCGGTCGGCGCGTTATCAGTCTGCCCAGGGCTCGCGCAGGCGTCCACAGAAGCAGCAGAGGAAACAAAAGGATAGGAAGCCCGGGCGGCAGCGAAAGCATCCAGTTGTACAGCTGTGAGGCGCGTCTTTGCCGGTAGCTGGCTGCGGGGGCCGAGGCGTCAATGGACTGCTGTTTGTGGGCGATCACGGCTTTGGGTGCAACGATCACGCGGTAGCCTGCCCGCCGTGCGCGCCGTCCGAACTCCAGGCCATCTCCAAACGGGCCCAGGTGGGGGTCCAGCCCGCCCAGTTCTTTCCAAACATCGGCCCGCACCAGCATCCCTGCCGATCCGACAGCCAACACATCGGTTCTGTGATCGTACTGTCCCTGGTCGATTTCCTTTGCAACACCCAGGGGCACCCGCCGACCGCTCCGGGTCGCTTCTATCCCAAGCTCCAGCAGTTTGCTGTGGTCGTCCCAGGAAACCTGTTTCGGGCCGACCACTGCGATGGAGGCGCCCTGGCTGGCTGATTGCAGCATCTCTTGCAAAGCGGCAGGCTCAGGGCTGGAATCGTCGTGAAGCAGCCAGTACCAGGTAGCCGCCTCCCCTTGGGACACCTGGGGAACGGCGGTCAGCGCTTGACGCACGGCCGTCCCAAAATTCTGGGCCTGGGACAGCTGAACGACCGCCGCACGGTCACCGAAAGTCTCACGAAGAGCCGCCGCGGCTTCCTCCGGAATCCCTCCGACAGCCACCAGCGTGACGAAGTCGGGGCGGACCGTCTGCTCCCCCAGGGTGGACACCACCTCACCCAGCTGATCCAGTTGGGTTTCAGGGCTGCGCCCCGCGCCCCCGGTTACCAGGAAAGCGTGGACTGCGTGTTTAGCGGATGAACCAGACCGCGACTTCATTTACTTCGATCAGCCAGCTGCCCGCCGCATGCGCCGACGCTCGCGTTCAGAAAGGCCACCCCAGATCCCAAAACGTTCATCGTTCGCCAGAGCGTATTCCAGGCACTCTTCTCTGACCTCGCAAGAAAGGCATACGGATTTGGCTTCCCGCGTCGACCCGCCCTTTTCGGGGAAGAACGCTTCTGGATCTGTCTGAGCGCAAAGAGCTTGTTGTTGCCAGGCCAGGGGACCGTCAGCCATCTCTGAGAGGGATGCGTCGTCTGCGGACCAGGCAATCTCACCTTTTCCAAAGATGTTCCACACGAGCCATCCTCCCTACGTACTTCGAGCCCAGTTAAGTTGATCCGACTAATCCTTTAGTCGGCCAGCTGCCGCGGTTTCGCCTCAGCCACATCGCTATCGCTGTCGGCGGCGGCTATCGCTATCAGTGGCGCTACAAGCTTAATTACACTCGTGTAATTCCAATTAGTCAAGCGGCTTGGCGAACTTGTCAATTATTTTGCTGCGCGTGGCGAACTTGTCAATTATTTTGCTGCGCGTGGCGTCAAAATCTGGCGGTCCTGCCGCATCCCGTATGCTTACCTCATGACAGAACTGAGCGGGCCATCCAGCGGAGATTGGGTGCGGATGCTGTCTGAGTACAGCGGTCCCCTTCTCACTTGGTATTCTACGGGACGAGTCGAGCTGACAGGACCCGTGTTGGCCCGGTGGATCGCCAAAGTCGACAATTATTTGGACTCCGAATTTGCTTTTGGAGAGGACCGCTTTCATTTGGATTTGCCGGACTGCTGGCAAAAGTCGATCTGGGAGGCGGGCCTGCTTTTGCGCGGGTGGCAGCCCTCCCCCGCCGAGGATGCGGACCTGATTGTGAGCAATAACTCTGAGACTTTGCGGGCGGCCGTTGCTGCGGGAGCGGTCGCTCTGGCCCAGCCCACCGACCCTTTGGGCCTTCACTGGAACGACTCCTTACCAGCCGGGGCGACTGAAGCTCCGGGGGAGTTGATGACCCAGTCCGATCAACCCGTAAATCCCCTTCCAAACGGCCCACTGTGGGCTGAAGAAACCAATCTTTTGGCGGGAATCCCTCTTCCACCCGGCAGGACGTTCTTGCAGACGCCCGATACCCGTAAGATGCTCCAGCTTTGGGCGGGCGGCGGTTCAGTTCTTGTGGTGGATGGTTGGCAGGAAAACCAGGAAAGGACCAGCGATCTTCTGGTTCAGGAGAAGGTCACCGGAGTTCTTCCCTAGCCAAATAGTCGCCCAGACTTCCCCACTGGTCAGCGGGAGCAAAACCAGTATCCGTGATCTTCCCCAAGTCGAGAACACTGTAATGCGGGCGAGGCGCCACCGGCTTCTCGGGATCCTGACCCTGGTAGTATTCCGCAGTGGTGACCGGCGTGACCCGGTCCGGGTCGTGTCCGGTGGCCCGGTACACGGCCTTAGCGATGTCCGCCCAACTGCCGGGTTCGCCCGAGCCTGTCACGTTGTACAGCCCATGTGCGCTGCCTGACTCGGTCAAGTGCCGGGCGGCACGGGCCAAGTCTTTCGTGAAGGTCAGTCGGCCGATCTGGTCATCAATTACCCGCGGGTCAACGCCACTTCCTGCCAGCCTTGCCATTGTTCGAACGAAGTTGTTGCCGTCCCCTATCACCCAAGACGTGCGCAGAACGTAGGTGAGAGGGTTCGTGAGCGCAGCGATGTCGCCTGCCGCTTTTGTTTGCCCGTACACGCCCAGCGGACAAAGTGGGGCCGCTTCTGTGTAGGGTGAACGCTGGCGCCCATCGAAGACATAGTCGCTGGAAAAGTGCACAAGCGTTAGCCCGTTTTGGGCGCACACTTCTGCCAGCGCGGCCGTGGCTTGCGCGTTGGTTTCCCAAGCCTGGACCCGGCCAGATGGCGTCTCAGCCTGGTCGACCGCCGTATATGCGGCTGCGTTGAACACTGCGCTGTATGAGCGCCAATCCCGCTGCGATTCCAGGGCCCGTGAAAAATCTAGGTCGCCTCGCATGACCAGTTCAGCGCGCTCGCCGTATTCGGCCGCGAGAGCCCTACCTAGCTGCCCTGCCGCTCCGATAATCAAAACGGGTTTGGGAGAGACCGGAGCGACCTCGGCTAATCGAGGATGGGCGCGGTCCTTCGCGGAAATCTCAGCTTCCTTCAACGGAATAGGCCAGTCGATTGCGACGGTCTCGTCGGCCAAGTTTAGGTTCGTGTACGAGGCCGCCTGCGACCAGTGATCGGTGACCAGGTACGTGTACGCGGCGTTCGGAGTGAGGGTCTGAAAAGAGTTACCCACGCCTCGCGGAACAAAAACGGCCGTTTCTGGGCCCAACTCGGACGTCACCACACGCCCGAACGAGGGGCCTTCCCTCAGGTCTACCCACGCCCCGAAAATCCGGCCCGTCGCAACTGAAATGTACTTGTCCCAGGGTTCGGCGTGGATGCCGCGGGTCGTTCCTGCCGCCTCGTTGAATGAAATGTTGTTTTGTATCGGCCGAAAATCGGGCAGTCCACGCGCAACCATCTTCTCTCGCTGCCAGTTCTCCTTGAACCAACCGCGGCTGTCCCCATGCACCGGCATGTGTACCAGCAGTAATCCCGGGATGTCGGTCGCTTCGACCCGAAGTTCACTCACCTATTGACGCCTTCCTCTACCAGAGCCCAAGAACACCCATTCCGCCAAGTGCCAACCCCTGCCAGCGTTTACGTCGCATCTCAGGGACGAACCGCAGCAGGCCGGGGCGCGGACGGCCCGGTGGCCTGGTCACCTGGGATCGCAGGTTCTCCAAGTCGTTTAGCCAGCGCTCATCGCGCCTGTGACGCCGCCCCTGAGCCACCGCCGCTTTGGCGACCAGTTCGAACTGCTCCCGATACCGTCCACTGCGCAGGTTCGCCCACCTGAAACTGATCGCCCGTCTGCCGCGGTGCTCGCCCAACTCGTTTTTGTCATGCTGACGGTAGGCGACGTGAGGACGCGGGTCGATCACCCACCTGGCTCCGGCCGCGCGGACCAGGGCGTAGATCAGCCAGTCGTGCAGCCACACGTGTTGAGGGTCAATGTCTCGCAAACCCTCCCGAACCAGCCAGAACGCCTTATCGGTCAGAAGAAAAGTGGATCCTGGACCCGGCGCCTCGAATATGAAATCCCAGCGGCGCAAAGGCTGACTCTTCACGATCACCCGCGCGTTCCCACGCGAATCGAAACTAAGAACGTTCGATGAGGTCGCGTCGCCTCCGTGTCCGTCTAGAAATCCGATTTGGTGGACGAGTTTATTCGGATGCCACAGGTCGTCCTGGTCGGAAAACGCGACATACTCGCCGGCCATCGGCTGCACGTTTTCAGTCAGGTAAAGAAAATTGGGTCCAACCCCGGCCTCCCCACCTCTGGCTGGGGCGATATGAACCCTGTCGTCGAGCGCCGCCAGTTCCCGTAGCCACTGAACCGTCCCATCGGTCGAACCATCATCGGAGATAACCATGCGGACATCCACTCCGCGCTGGCCCAGGATCGACTGGACTTGTTTGCTAATCCACGGCAACCCGTTGAACGTTGCCATCGCCACGACTACTTGCGGCCTGTCCATGATGCGGCCTACTGACCCGACTGTGCGTACTTAGCTTCCACAGCTTCTTTTTGAGCGCGCCACCATGATTCGTTTTCCTGGTACCAGTCAATGGTCGCGGACAGGCCCTCTTCGAAACTGGTATAGCGCGGCTGCCAACCAAGTTCGTCGCGCAGTTTGCTGGCGTCGATCGCGTAGCGCAGGTCGTGTCCGGCGCGGTCTGCGACCGGATCAAAGTCGTCTTCTGGGTGACCCATGAGCCTGTTGAGGATAGACACCACCTCTCGATTGGATTCTTCTCCGTCAGCACCTATTAGGTAGGTGTCGCCTATCTTGCCGTCCTCAAGAATTGCCCAAACGGCGCGGTTATGGTCGTCGACGTGGATCCAATCCCGCACGTTTTTCCCCTCACCGTATAGGCGGGGACGTATCCCCACTAGCCGGTTCGTGATCATTCTGGGGATGAACTTCTCAATGTGCTGGTAGGGGCCGTAGTTGTTGGAACAGTTTGAGATGGTCGCTCTCACCCCGAAGCTGCGCACCCAGGCTCGCACAAGCATGTCCGATCCGGCCTTCGAGGCCGAATACGGTGAGGATGGGTTATAGGGCGTCTCCGGAGTGAATTTGGCTGGGTCGTCCAGTTCCAAATCGCCGTAGACCTCATCGGTCGAAACGTGATGGAACCGTACGTCGTGTTTCCGCACGGCCTCCAGCAGCACGTATGTGCCGACCAGGTTGGTGGTGATAAACGGCTCCGGGCCCGTCAAAGAATTATCGTTGTGCGATTCGGCGGCAAAGTGAACGACGGCGTCGGCGCGCCCGACAACTTCGTCGACGAGTTCCGCGTCGGCAACACTTCCCTCCGTGATCGTGAGCCTGCTCTGCTCATCTTCGCTGAGCCCCGCAAAGGAGTCGCGGTTCCCCGCATACGTGAAGGCATCAAGTACCTCCACCTGGACATCCGGATGTTCGGTCAGCAGCATCCGCACAAAGTTCACGCCAATGAACCCGGCACCGCCGGTCACTACCACTCGCATTCGGTCTCCTCAATCGCTTGCTCGTCAGCGTCCTTAGTCTACCGCGTTACATTCCCGGTATCATTGCTCCGACAAGTTGAGGAGCCCAGAAATGTCCCGAAAAATCGTGGCGGTTATCGTCACTTTCAACCCAGAGTTGAGGCCGCTACGGGACTTACTGGTTTCGCTGGCAGATCAGGTGGACGAGGTCGTGGTCGCGGACAACGGGAGTCGAAACCAGTCTGCGGTGGCTGAATTGGCAGACGAATTCGAGTGCCGATCGCTGCTTCTGCCAGAGAACCTGGGCATCGCGGCCGCGCAAAATCGCGGCATCGCATACGCGAAGCGGCTACATGCAACTCATGTTCTTCTCAGCGATCAGGACTCCGTGGCAGATCAGGACATGGTTGCTCAGCTGTGGCACTGTCTCACAGAGGATGGCGCGGGGACCCCGGTTGCGGCGGTTGGCCCCGTGCCACTCGATCCGCGTGGCCAGGCGGGGCAAGAGCTTGTGTACTCCTTCACGCGCTGGGGGCCAAAACGGCGCAAGATTCCCACGCCGGGAACCTGCATGGAGGTTCCGTTTGTGCTTGCATCAGGCTGCCTGATTCCCGTGGACGTGCTGGATCGGGTTGGCCCGATGAACGAATCATTGTTCATCGACCACGTTGACCTGGCCTGGTGCATGCGAGCCGGGGAACTCGGATACCGTGTCCTGGCGTGCGGTTCGGCGGTTCTGCACCACTCGCTTGGTGATGACATCGCCCGCGTGCCGGGGCGGCAGGCCGCCGTCCACGTGCACTCCCCTATCCGCAACTATTACATGATGCGCAACACCTTGTTTTTGCAGCGTGCTACCTTCTTGCCTACCGCATGGAAACTCGGCTACCTGTGGTGGATGATCAAATACATCGGCTACTACCTGCTGCTGGCGCCCCAGCGGCCACGAAGGGCAAGAATGTTCTTGCGGGCTGTGGCCGATGGGGTAACCGGAAAAGGGGGTCCCCTCCGACGGGGACGTTGACTAGGACTATTCTTTGGCGTGCGTGCCGTCCACCGGAGCCTGGAGCGTATCCCGAATCTCTGTCAGCAGTTGAATCTCTGGGGCCACGTCGTCTTCCAAACCCTCTTTTGCAGCGCGAGCTTCCGCCAATTTGTTGAGCGGCAGTACGACGAAGAAGTAGAGCGCAATGGCAACGACCAGGAAATTGAATAGGGCCGTGACCACTGTGCCGGGTCTAATTACAGCGGGATCTCCAAATAGCGCGATCTGGAATTGGCCGACGCTGTCGAAGTCCGGTTGACCGAAGAGAGCGCCGATAAGCGGGCTTATAACCTGTCCCACCAAAGCATCAACAACGCCCGTGAACGCAGCTCCGATGACTACGCCAACAGCAAGGTCGACAGCGTTGCCGCGTGCAATAAATTCCTTAAAGCCTTCGAGCATTATTGCCGGTAACCCTACATTTCGGCCATATACATTCACATACAACTGCGTACAAGTGAATTATCAAGGATAAGCCTGATCGTAATCGGACTGGGCGGTAAATGCATCCGGAGCGC